>JAZKGI010000052.1:0-59736 GCA_040385995.1 Pseudomonadota bacterium | reverse complement strand
GCTCACCGGTAAAGCCGAGAACGATGTGCTCAACGGCTTGAGCGGCAACGATGGCCTGGACGGCAAAAATGGCGACGACTATCTGGACGGGGGCGACGGCGGCGATTTGCTGTTTGGCGGCCGCGGCGCCGACACCTTGTTCGGCGGCGCCGGGCGCGACTATATCTACGGTTCGGGCGACGGCCGGCTCACCTATTTGCGGCGACCCGACGATCGCCAACCGGTCGCGCTCGGTCCAGAAGACACGCGCGGCTTAAGCTGGGTCACCTACAAGATGGGCAATGGCGCGAACGGTCTGGTACTCTACCACGTACTTGGCGCCAACGGCGGCACCTACGAGGGCGACAGCGGCAATGTCATCGACGGCGGGGCCGGCGACGACATGATACGCGCCGGCAGTGGCGCCGACGTGGTCCACGGCGGCACCGAAAACGATGACTTGGCGGGCATGGCCGGCGCCGACCGCCTGTATGGCGACGCCGGCGACGACGCGCTTTGGGGCGACGGCATTACCCTGCCGGGATATACCGAAACCACGCCGACCGCCCTGCAAGCGGACGATATGCTCGACGGCGGCGCGGGCAAGGATATCCTGACCGGTCAGGGCGGCAATGACACCCTGATCGGCGGCGCCGATGCCGATTTGCTGTGGGGCGACGGCGTGGACCTGGACTGGACCCCGCTGGAGGTGAACGGCAACGATTTCCTTGACGGCGGCAGCGGCAACGATGAAGTAACCGGTGGCGGCCGCGCCGATATCCTGTACGGCGGCGAAGGCGACGACAGGCTGTGGGGCGACGATGCGCAGTCCAATCTCCCGGCCAGCATGCACGGCAATGATTACCTCGACGGCGGTGACGGCAAGGACCAGCTGACCGGCGGCGGCGCCAACGACGCGCTGTATGGCGGCGAGGGCGACGACCAACTGGTGGGCGACGATCTGGCGGCCAAGCTGGCCGTCGCCGCGCACGGCCTCGACACGCTCGATGGTGGCGCCGGCAACGATACCTTGCTGGGCGGCGGCGCCGCCGACGCGCTGCAAGGCGGGGCCGGCAACGACGCCTTGTTCGGCGACGATGGCGGCGGCACCCTGCTCGACGGCGCCAGCCATGGCAACGACACCCTGGACGGCGGCGACGGCGCCGACTCCATGTGGGGCGGCGGCGCTGACGACACCCTGAGCGGCGGCGACGGCGCCGACCAGTTGCTTGGCGACGAAGGCGCCAGCGAATTGGCGTCCAACTTCCACGGCAACGATTTGCTGGACGGCGGCGCCGGCAACGACATCATGCACGGTGGCGCCGGCGACGACACCCTGCTCGGAGGCGATGGCGGCGACTGGCTGGCCGGTGAAGACCAGGCTTTCGGCACGGCTGTGTCCACGCTGACCGGCAACGACCAATTGAGCGGTGGCGACGGCAGCGATACTATGCTTGGCGGCAACGGCAACGACACCCTCGATGGCGGCGCCGGGCTCGACTATATGGACGGCGGCGCCGGCGATGACACCTACATCGTGCGCGCCGGCGACAGTACCCAGGTCGATGGGGTGGCCGACCACATCCACGACTCGGAGGGGGCCAATACGCTGGTGCTGGAGGGTGGCACGGCCACAGCCGGCTTCAACGGCACGGGTGACGACGGCACACTCGTGGTGCGCTTCGGTTCCGGCTCGGCTGTGGTGGTGGACGGCGGCTTGAACGGTACCGTCTCGCAGGTGGTGCAGGGTGGTCAGACCATGCTCTTTAGCGACTGGCTACAAGGAGCGATGACGGCCGGCACCCAGGCGGGCAGCACGGTGGACGGCCAAACCGTGCTGGGCGGCTCGGGCGACGACATACTATGGGCCGGAGCCAAGGGCAACATGTTGCGTGGTGGTCGCGGCAACGATAGCTACCGCTACGGCCCGCCGACCATCGACTTGGGCGGCAATAACGTGCCAACCAGCGCAGCCGGCATTCTGTTGAATCAGGGCGATGGCAACGACACCTTGCTGAGAAGCCTGATGGCGACGGCCCAGAGCGGCGCCGATGCCAATTTCGTGCAATTGGGCGCCGGGATCACAGCAGCCAGCTTAAGCTTGCGCGGCGATTTCAACGGCACAGTCAGCCTGCACTACGGCACTGCGGGCGACACACTCAATCTCGGACCCGGCACGCTTTTGCGCGCCGATTACGCCTTGTTCGATGAAGTGCGTCTGAGCGACGGCGGCAAGATCAGCTGGGCCGACTTGCTGGCCAAGGGGGTCGATATCGATTTCACCGGCGCGCCGGACGAAACGTTGGCTGGCTCCGACCTGGCCGACCGCATGCACGGCAGCGTCGATCAGGACGCGATCAACGGTTTCGATGGCGCCGACCAGCTCGACGGCGGCGCCGGCGATGACGTGCTGAACGCGGGCGACGGCGCCGACACGCTAACTGGTGGTCACGGCAATGACGTACTGGAAGGCGGCAATGGCGCCGATGTGTACCGCTTCAATCTGGGCGATGGCCAGGATACCGTGCGCGACCGGCAGGAAGTGGGCGCGGCAACGGATGTGTTGCAACTGGGCGCCGGACTGGGAGCGGCCGCCGCACGCCTGACTCGCGACGATGGCGACTTGTCGCTGAGCTTTGGCGGCGACGCCATCGTTCTATCGAACTATTTCAGCGAAAGTGGCGGCGACCGTCTGATCGAAGCGATCCGGTTCGCCGACGGCACGGTGTGGGATAACGCCGCCGTCAAGCTGCGGTTACTCCAAGGCGGCGCGCAGGACGACCGTATTCGGGGTTACGCCGGGGCCGACCATCTGTATGGCATGGATGGCAACGATGTGCTGCTCGGCGAGAATAGCAATGATACCCTGGACGGCGGGGGCGGTAACGACGGTCTCGACGGCGGAGACGGCAACGATGTGCTCAAAGGCGAACAAGGTGCCGACCAACTGGGTGGTGGCGAGGGCAACGACACCCTGGACGGCGGCGCCGGCGACGATTCGCTCGCCGGCGCGTCCGGCAACGATGTCTATCTGTTCGGCCCGGGCGGCGGGCACGACACCATCAACAATTTTGACAACGACCCGACCCGCATCGATGTGCTGCGCTTTGACGATGGCGTGGTGCCATCCCAGGTGCGGCTGCGGCGCGACGGCCTCGATTTGATCGCCAGCCTGCCCGGTGGCGTCGACACCATACGCGTAGTACAGTTTTTTTACAATGACGGCAACAGCGCCTCACGCCTGGACCGCATCGAATTCGGCGCGGCGCCCGCGTGGGATCTGGCCGCCATCAAGGCCCAGGCTTTGCTGCCCAGCGAAGGCGACGACGTGCTCTACGGTTACGCCGGCGCCGACCGCTTTGGCGGCGCAATGGGCGATGACACCTTGTTCGGCGAGAGCGGCGACGACACGCTGGTAGGCGGCGCCGGCAACGATAGCTTATTGGGCGGCGCAGAAAACGATGCGCTGCAAGGAGATGAGGGCAATGATGTGCTCGACGGCGGCTGGGGCGACGATATCCTGGCCGGGGGCGCCGGCGACGATGTGCTGAGCGGGGCCGACGGCAACGATCGCCTCGACGGCGGTGGCGGTAACGACCTGCTCGACGGCGGCGGCGGCGACGATGTATATACCGTGGCCCCGTTGGCCGGTCACATCGGCATCGCCGACAGCGCCGGCAACGACACCCTGCGCCTGGCGGCCACGGCCGCGGAAATCATGCTGCGCCGCGATGGCGTCGATCTGCTCATTTCCCACCCCGGCCTGGAACAGGCGATTCGCATCGCCGGGCAATTTTCCGAGCAAGCGGGGGCGTTGACCCCGGACGGAATAGAGCAGATCGTGCTGGCCGACGGCAGCAGCTGGGACTTGGCCGCGATGCGGGCCATGAGTTTGCGGGGCAGCGCTGGCGACGATGTGATCGTCGGCTTTGCCGAGGCCGACCGCATCGATGGCGGCGAGGGTGGCGACACCCTGATCGGCGAATGGGGCGACGACAGCTTGCGCGGCGAGGCCGGCAACGACGCGCTCGATGGCGGCGGCGGCGCCGACTTGCTCGACGGCGGCGATGGCGACGACACGCTCGACGGCGGCGCCGCCGACGACTTATTGCACGGCGCAGAAGGCGCCGACCTGCTCAGCGGCGGCGAGGGGGCCGACAGCCTGGACGGCGGGGCCGGCGTCGACGCGCTCGACGGCGGTGAAGGCAACGACCAACTGGCCGGCGGCGGCGGCGGCGACAGCGTGCTGGGCGCGTCCGGCGACGACTTGCTCGACGGCGGTGACGGCGACGATATCGTGCGCGGCAACGGCGGCGCCGACACCTTGCGCGGCGGCGCGGGCAACGATCAATTATTCGCCGCCGACGATGTATGGGAACGCGACAGCAATGTGCTGGCGGGCGGCGCCGGCAACGACACCGTATATGGCTCCTACGGCGCCGACCTCTACGAGTATGCCGTGGGCGACGGCAAAGACTGGCTGATCGAAACCCGGCCCGATCAAGCGTTCAGCAATCTTGCCGCCTCGGTGGACCGGCTGCGTTTCGGCGCCGGCATCGGCGCCGCCGATCTGGCCTTCCTGCGCATCGGCGCCGATCTGGTGCTGCGCCACAGCAATGGCAACGATGAAATCACGGTGCAAAACTGGTTCGCCAACAGCGCCGGCGACCATTTTAAAATCGACGGCCTGGAATTTGCCGATGGCGCCACGCTGGCGGTGGCGGCGGTCGAGGCGCGCACGATCACGCTCGGCACGGCGGCCGGCGACACCCTGTCCGGCTACCGCGACGTGGCCGACCAGATCCGGGCCGGCGGCGGCAACGACCAGCTGTACGGTTTTGGCGGCGCCGACCGGTTGTACGGCGAAGATGGCGACGACTTGCTCATGGGCGGCAACGGCATTGCCGCCCAGAGCGGCAACGACAGCCTGTATGGCGGCGCCGGCAAGGACCAGTTGTTCGGCGAGGACGGCAACGATCTGCTGGCCGGCGAGGCGGGCGACGATTACCTCGACGGCGGCGCCGGCAACGACGCGCTCGAAGGCGGCGTGGGCGACGATCAATTGAGCGGCGGCGCGGGCGACGACCGGCTGAGCGCAGGCGCCGGCAATGACAAATACGTGTTCAGCGGCGCCTGGGGCGGCGATGTGGTCGACAACACGGGCGGCGGCAGCGACTGGCTGTTTTTCTCCGATGTGGAACGCGGCGCCCTCAGCTTCAAGAAAGATGGCGTCGACCTAATGATCGGCGTGACCGGCGACGCCAGCCGCACGGTGCGCGTGCTCAAGCACTTCAACGGCGGCCAGACGGCCATCGCGTTCGTACAGCCGAAAGGCGGCAACGCGCTGTCGGCGGCCGACATCGCCACCCTGGTCAACGGTAATCCCCCGCCGCCGCCCGGCGGCAGCGCCGGCAACGATAATCTGAGCGGCACGGCACAGGCCGACACGCTGGCCGGGGCGGCCGGCAACGACACCCTGTTCGGATTGGGTGGCAACGACAAGCTGCTGGGCGAGATCGGCGACGACTATCTCGATGGCGGCGCCGGCAGCGATACGCTGGAAGGCGACGCCGGCGCGGACCAATTGACAGGCGGCCTGGGCGACGACCGCCTGGCGGCCGGCGGCGGCGATGACAAGTATGTGTTTACCGGCGCCTGGGGCAATGACGTGATCGATAACATCGGCGGCGGCAGCGATTGGCTGTTTTTCCCCGAACTGGAACGCGCCGGACTCAGTTTCAGCCAGGTCGGCAACGATCTGGTGATCGGCTCGACCGCCGATGCCGGCAAGACGGTGCGGGTGCTCAATCACTTCAACGGCGCGGGCGCCGCCATCGCCTTCCTGCAACCGAAGAGCGGCAACGCGCTTAGCGCCGCCGAGATCGCTAAATTATTGGCGCCGCCGGTCACTGCGCCGACCACCCCACCCGTGACACCGCCGGCGGGCACCGGTCCCGCCAATCCCGCCGATTTCGCCACCGTACTCGATGGCGACACCGGCGCCAACCAGCTGGTCGGCGGCGCCGGCAAGGATTTGCTGCGCGGCCAGGGCGGCGACGACCAATTGTTTGGCGGCGCCGGCAACGACCGTCTGGAAGGCGGCGAGGGCAATGATTATTTATCGGGCGGCTTTGGGAGCGGCAATAGCGGCGACGATTTGCTGCTTGGCGGCGCCGGCGACGACACCCTGGTCGGGGAGGACGGCAACGACCGCCTCGACGGCGGCATCGGCAATGACAGTTATCTCTTCGATGGCGTTTCGCAAGATGTCATCGACAACACCGGCGGCGGCAACGACGGTGTGTTCCTGGCCGACGGTATCGGCGCCGGGCGGCTCAGTTTTCAGCGTGACGGCAATGATTTGCTGGTCCTGGTGGACGGCAAGCTCGGCACGTCGGTGCGGGTGTTGCGCCATTTCGCCGGCGGCGAGTCGGCCATCGCCTTCGTTCAGCCCAGCGGCGGCAATATGATCACCGCGCAAACCATCGCCGGCCTGGTCGGCGCCAAGTCGCAAGCGGCCATGGCGGCGCCGGACGAGAGTGATGACATGCCGGGGCGGCCCGACCGCGGCACGATCCCCGCATGGCCCAACGGGCGGAGCGATATCGAACGCTTGTTCGGCCCGGACAGCCGACGCGCCGACGCCCCGATCCCGGCGCTTGGCGCCACCGACGAGCAAACACGGCAATGGCACGTCGGGCCGGGCGCCTTCATGGATGCTGGCGCGCGCAATCCGGGGTGGACGGCGTGGGACGTGTCGTCGTCGAGCTTGCGCTTCCATCTGCAAGGCCACGCCGATGCCGGCCGCTTCGGCGAAGTGGGGATACATGCCGGCAGTGGCGATGTGCCGGCCATGTTGTTGGCCGGGGCCGCAGGCGACACCGCGTTTGCCGGCGCTCCGGGCTTGCGCAACGTGGCCTGGCGGCGGGAAACACAAACCTTGCTACCCTCGTAATACCGCGCTGAGCGCAGTCGCCTGATCCAGGCGGCTGCGCTCACGCCCGCACCCAACCAACGAAAGGCTCGATTTATGAGCAACCTGGCCGATACGATCCGCCTCTTCAACGCCGGCCGCGACCCCGAGCGGCTGGCCATGAAGTACGCCGCCATGCGGGCCAACGCCTTCGCCTTCCTGCGCGGCAGTTGCCACCTGTTTTACGCCCGCCTGGCCGAGGGCGTCGTGCCGCCTCTGCCCGACTCGCCGCCGGCCTGGGTCTGCGGCGACCTCCATCTGGAAAACTTCGGCAGCTACAAAGGCGACAACCGCCTGGTGTATTTCGACCTCAACGATTTTGACGAATCGGCCCTGGCGCCTCTTAGTTGGGATCTGCTGCGTCTGCTCAGCAGCGTGTGGGTGGCCGCCCCCGCGCTCAAGTTGGACGCGCGCCAAGCCGAGTCGCTCTGCAAACAATTCATCGGCGCCTACAGTGCGGCGCTGGCGTCGGGCCAGCCGCGCTGGCTCGAGCGCGACAACGCACACGGGCCGATTAAGCAACTGCTCGACAAGGTGCGCGAACGCAAACGGGTCGACTTGCTCAACGCACGCACCCGCCTCGATGGGCGCCGACGCTTGCTACGTTGCGATGGCAAACGGGCGCTGGCCGCCGGCAAGCAAGACCAGGCACGGGCGCGGGCATTGGTGCACAGCTGCGCCGCCGCGCTGGGCGAACCCGACTTTTTTGAGGTGCTCGACGTGGCGCGTCGTATCGCCGGCACCGGCAGCCTGGGGGTGGAACGGTATGTGGTGCTGGTCGAAGGCAAGGGCTCGCCCGACAAAAACTATCTGCTCGACGTGAAACTGGCCTTGCCCTCGTCCTTGGCGCCCCACCTGCCCTTCACTCAGCCGAGCTGGACATCCGAAGCCCAGCGCATCGTGACCATACAAAGCCGGATACAGGCGATGCCGACCGCCTTCCTGCATTCGGTCGTACGCAGCGGCAAATCGTATGTGCTGCGCGGCTTGCAACCGGGCGAAGACAAGGTCGACCTGGACCAGACACGCAAGGATTTCAGCGACCTGGGGGCGCTGCTGGCCGACATGGGCCGGTTGCTGGCCTGGGGACAATTGCGCAGCGCGGGCCGACAGGGCTCGGCCAACGCCGACGCGCTGATCGCGTTTGGCGCCGCGCGCGCATCGTGGCAGCGCCCCCTGCTGGCGAGCGCGCGCGGCTGCGCCCGGCAAGCGGCGCGCGACTGGAAAAGTTACGCGGCCGCGTATGACGCCGGCCAATTCGACTCGCCGTCTTAATCAGCCCGACCCGGCCGCCCGACCCGGCGCCGGCGGCCACGCTTACTGCGGCACGGTATCCTTGAACGACTGGCGTTCCGACAATTTATCGAACAGCTTGGCCAAATTCACATAGTCGGCGCGCCAGTCGATGTCGGGAAAGCGGAAGCTGATCCAGCCCAGCGCGCAACCGAGCGCCACGTCGGCCAGGGTGTAATGGTTGCCGACACAATAAGGCGTCTCGCCCAGCCTGTGCGACAACAGGCCCAGGCCCAGCACCACCTTGCTCTTCTGACGCGCCACCCAGGCGGCGCTGCGTTCGCCCTCGGCGCGCTGGGTCTGTTCCAGCCGCATCAGCACGGCCGCGTCCAGAATGCCGTCGGCCAGCGCCTCCCAGCACTTGATATCGGCCCTGGCCCGGCTGTTGCCGCTCGACGGCAGCAATTTGCACACCGGCGTCAAGGTGTCGAGATACTCGGCAATGACGCGCGAATCGATCATGGCGCTGCCGTCATCCATGATCAGGCAAGGCACCTTGCCCAGCGGGTTGGACTGACTGATCTGGCTGTCGGGCGACCACACATCTTCCAGTTCGAAAACGCAGTCAAGCTTTTTTTCAGCCAGCACAATGCGGACCTTGCGGACGTACGGGCTGGTGAGGGAACCGATCAGTTTCATAAGGGCTTACAATAGAAGATTAGCTAACATTATAACATTGTCAGCCCTGCCCCGGCAGGCGCGCACGGTCGGCGCCCGCCCCCGAAGGGCCCCAGCCGGGCCGGCCGGCAGTGGTAAAATCGTGCGTTGCGCGCCCCGCCCTAGCGGGCTGTCGGGCGCGGCGCGCCGAACCGGGCGGCCCGATGGCGGTCCGCCCCCACCATTTTTTAACTTGCTTGCGTTCCCATGACCTCTACCACTCCGTACTCCACACTGTCGGCCCTGTCCCCTTTGGACGGCCGCTACGCCAGCAAGACCGACCAACTGCGTCCGATCCTGTCCGAAGCGGGCTTCATGCACCACCGTGTGAAAGTGGAGATCGCCTGGCTGCAAGCCTTGTCGCTGGCCGGCTTCGCCGAAATCGCGCCTTTCTCGCCCGCCGCCGGCGCGCTGCTCGACAAGATGGCGAGCGAGTTCAGCGAGGCCGACGCGGCCCGCATCAAACAAATCGAGGCGGTCACCAACCATGACGTGAAAGCGGTCGAATACTGGCTCAAGGAACAGGTCAAGGATGTGCCGGAACTGGTGGCGGCGTCCGAATTCATCCATTTCGCCTGCACCTCGGAAGACATCAACAACACCTCGCACGGCATGATGCTCAAGGCCGCGCGCGACGGCGTCATGCTGCCGGCCCTGGGCACCCTGATCGCGCGCCTGACCGCGCTGGCGCACGAGCACGCCGACCTGGCGCTGCTGGCCCGCACCCACGGCCAGGCCGCCAGCCCGACCACGCTGGGCAAGGAAATAGCGAACGTGGTGGCGCGCCTGCAACGGGCCGAGCGCCGCATCGCCGAGGTTGAAATCCTGGGCAAGATGAATGGCGCGGTCGGCAATTACAACGCCCACCTGTCGGCCTATCCCCAGTTCGACTGGCCGGCTTTTTCCAAGGCCGTGATCGAGCAGCGCCTGGGCCTGGTTTTCAATCCCTACACCATCCAGATCGAGCCGCACGATTATATGGCCGAGCTGTTCGACGCCTTCGCGCGCGCCAACACCATCTTGCTCGACCTGAACCGCGACATTTGGAGTTATGTATCGCTCGGCTACTTCAAGCAAAAAACCAAGGCCGGCGAAATCGGTTCCTCGACCATGCCGCACAAAGTCAATCCCATCGATTTCGAGAACTCGGAAGGCAATCTGGGCCTGGCCAACGCGGTGTTGAAGCATTTGTCGGAAAAGCTGCCGGTGTCGCGCATGCAGCGCGATTTGACCGACTCGACCGTGCTACGCAATATTGGGGTCGGCCTCGGTTACACCCTGCTCGCTTACGACAGTTGCTTGCGCGGCTTGAACAAGCTGGAAGCCAATCCGGCCCGCCTCCAGCAAGACTTGGACGCGACCTGGGAAGTGCTGGCCGAGCCGGTGCAAACCGTGATGCGCCGCTACGGCATCGAGAATCCTTACGAGCAACTCAAGGAATTGACGCGCGGCAAAGGCATCTCCAAGCAGGCTTTGCACGACTTCATTGCGACACTGGCGATTGCGCCCGAAGCCAAGCAGTTGCTGCTGGCGATGACGCCGTCGAACTACATCGGCCTTGCCGCCGAGCTGGCGCGCGCCATCTAAGGTTCGGGCCACCCGGTGGCGCGGGCAGCGCCGTCCGGGGCCACCCGCCGGGGGCTACCCGCCGGGGGCCACCTGCCCGGGGCTACCCGCCGGGGGCCACCCGCCGGGGGCTACCCGCCGGGAGCCTTCAGCAGGATCGGCTTTTCTTTGGTAGTATTAGTTCTAATACGTACTAATTTTCTAGGGAGCCTATGCAACGCTATACCAAAACCGCGATGGCGATCCATTGGCTAAGCGCCCTGTTGATTATCTGCGCCTTCACGCTCGGTCTGGTCATGACCGACATCCCCGGCTTCACCCCGTCCAAGCTAAAATATTATTCCTGGCATAAATGGATGGGGGTGACCGTGCTCGCCCTCGCTTGCCTGCGCGTGCTGTGGCGCAGCTTTCATCGGCCGCCGCCCGCCCCGCCGATGCCGGCCTGGCAACATCGGGCCGCCAATGCCAGCCATATTCTGCTGTATATCCTCATTTTCGCCGTACCCGTTTCCGGTTATCTGTACACCCTGGCGGCCGGGGTGCCGGTGGTGTATCTGGGCCTGTTCCAGCTACCCGTGTTCATGGAAGCGAACGCGGCGTTAAAACCGGTCTTGAAAAACCTCCATTACGCGCTCAACCTGACGCTGGCGGCCGTGGTGGCGGTGCATGCGGCGGCGGCGCTCAAGCACCACTTTCTCGACCGCGACGACGTCTTGAAACGCATGCTGCCAGCGGGCCGCCACTAATCCGATCCCGCGGCGCGCCTCAGGCGCCGCGACCACCCTCACCCTTTAGGAGTTGTTCATGAAAGTTATCCAACGCGCCGTTCTGGTTTCCCTGCTCGGCCTGTCGCTGGCGGCCGGTGCCGCCGTACTGAAAACCGACAGCGCCGCCAGCAGCGTGTCGGCCCAGTTCAAACAAATGAATGTGCCGGTCGAATCGAAATTCAAAAAATTCAATATCGTGATCGATTACAACCCGGCCGCGCCGGACACGGCCAAGGCCAGTGTGGAGATCGATACGGCCAGCCTGGACCTGGGCGAGGCCGAGATGAACAAGGAAGTGGCCAAGAAAGAATGGTTCAATGCGGCGCAATTTCCAAAGGCGACCTTCGTTTCCAGCGCCATCAAGGCGGCCGGGCCGGGCAAGCTCAATGTGTCGGGCAAGCTCACCATCAAAGGCAAGAGCAACGATGTCAGCTTCCCGCTCACGGTCAAGACCGAAGGCGGCAAGCAAGTGTTCGACGGTAGCCTGCCGATCAAGCGTCTGAGTTACAACATCGGCGAAGGCGAATGGAAAGACACCGGCATGGTCGCCGATGAAGTCACCATCAAGTTTCACGTGGCGGCGCAATAAGCGCGCGCCACCTTTTTAGCGTCACCACTTTTCACACAGGGATTCCGATGAAAATGACACATATGCTGGTGGCCTTGCTGGCCGCGGCGGCCGGCTCCACCGCCATCGCCGCCGACAATTACACGATCGAGCCGACCCATACTTATCCCAGCTTCGAGGCCGACCACATGGGTATATCGGTGTGGCGCGGCAAGTTCACCAAAACCAGCGGCACCGTGACGCTGGACCGGGCCGCCAAGACCGGCTCGCTCGATATCGCCATCGACCCCAATTCCATCGATTTCGGCTTCGACAAGATGAACACCCACGCCAAATCGGCCGATATGTTCAATGTCGAGAAATTCCCGACCATCACTTATAAGGCCAGTTCCTTCAAGTTCGATGGCGACAAGCCGGTGGCCGTGAACGGCGAGCTGACCTTGCTGGGCGTGACCAAGCCGGTGGTGCTGACATTGAACAAATTCAAATGCATCATGCACCCGCGCCTGAAGCGCGAAGTGTGCGGCGCCGACGCCACGGCTGAATTCAAGCGCACCGACTTTGGCTTGAACTACGCCACCCCGGCCTTCGCGCCGGAAGTGAAACTGGCGATCCAGGTCGAAGCCATCAAGGCCGATGGCGCCAAGGCCGACGCCAAAGCCGAATAAACCCGCTCGATCAGCCCGGACAAAACAGCTGAAACAGCTTGTCCTGATCGGCCACCAGCCCCGCCGCGGTATCGCGCAGCGGGGCTTTTTTTATGGCAAGCCCCGCCTCAGTGTTCGGCGCGTCCGGTCAGGCTGTGCTCCACCTTATGCCAGGCGTCGCGCATGGCGGCCTTGGCTTGCTCCCAATCGAGGCGCGAAGTGCCGCGGAAACTGTCCCAATCCCCGCGCAAGGCCGCTTCCGACTGTTCGAAACTGCCGTCATAACGGGTGCGGCCGTGATAGCCAAGCGCATAGGCCGGATCGTAATCGCCATACTCGTAGCCGGGCGTGTAGTAGGCGGCGTCGCGGTAGCTGGCGCGCCAATGCTCGGCTTCCCGGGCCGGGTCGATGGCTTGGCCGGCGCCTTGACCGGCAGCGGCCGCGCCTGCCACTGCGCTGGCCGCGCCGGCACGCGCGTTTGCACCGATCACATGCTGGCCGGCCGCTGCTTTCCAGTGCTGTTCGATATAGGCGGCGTCCTCTTCCGAGCGCGGCGTGACGCCCATCACGATGGCGCCGTGATTGATCGCTTCCTCGTAATGCTGGACGCGTTCGGCGGGGATGCCGGCGCCCACCAGCGCGCCCACCAGGCCGCCGGTGATGCCGCCGGCACCGGCGCCGGCCAGCGCGGCCGCGATCGGCCCGGCCACCACCAGGCCCAGGCCGGGCAAGACCAGCGAGGTGCCGATGGCGGCCACGGCGGCGGCGGCGGCCCCGATCACGCCACCGATGCCGGCGCCGATGCCGGCCCCCTCGCCCGCCTTAGTGCCCAGCTCGCTTGGCGTGGCCGCATCTTCCGGAAAATAACGGCGCCGGGTGTGATCCGACATCAGCACCGTCACATCATGCTGCTGGTAGCCGCGCCCTGCGAGGACGCGATAGGCGTGTTCGGCACTGTCGCGGTCGGTGAACAGGGCGGTGATCAAGCGGGAAGCGCTGGGGTTGCTCATGGGGGTCTCCTGATGAATAAATAGTGCTGCCAGCTTAGTCCGGGGTGGCGCGCGCTTCCGTGCGTACACGCACCTTGTTCACATGATCAGGAAACTGATCGAATCCGTACGCTGGCGCACGGACTGACCCCGTCACATTCTCTTACACTTTAATCACTGCCAGACATTCCGCTGGCTGAACATCATCATCACACTGCGCGGAGGATTAAAATGAACTTCATTATCTGGATCGTTATTGGCGGTATCCTGGGGTGGCTGGCCAGCATGGTCATGCGTACCGATGCGCAACAAGGCATCTTCCTTAATATCATCGTCGGCATCGTCGGCGCGTTCTTGGGCGGCTGGCTGTTGTCGCCACTGTTTGGCACCGGCACCATCAATAGCGACGACTTCAGTCTGACCTCGCTGCTGGTATCGTTCCTGGGCGCCGTCATCTTGCTGGCCATTGTCAATCTGGTGCGACGCGGCAGGGCGCGCTAGTCGGCCGCGGCCGGACACCAGCAGTTGTCATGTTTTTCCTGTAGCGCACGCCAACGCCGACACCGGCGTTGGCGGTGACGCGACAGCACCAATCGCACCGCCCTGCTCATGCCGGTTGACGCCCGGTCCCCGTTTGCCTATGCTGCGCTGTCGCACCGGACCTCGGGCCGCCCTCACAGCGTGTCTGCCTCATCAACCACCCACGGCCGCCTGGCGCCGCTCCCGGAATTACCCTCATGAACAAACGACGCGCGTTCACCGCCCTGATCGCCTGCGCCTTCACCCTGCTGGCTGTGTTCCTTACCCTAAATCTGTCGCCCGGCGAAAAACGCATCGCCCAGCAATTCACCCATCTGTACAACACCGAAGACCCGCAATTTCTGCGTTCCATGGGTGTGCTGCTGGGCCCACCCATCATGGAAGGCAACCAGGTTGACGAACTGCTCAACGGAGACGCCATTTTTCCCGCCATGCTGGAAGCGATCCGCGGCGCGCGCCGCACCGTCACGTTTGAAACCTATATCTACTGGTCGGAAACGGTGGGGGCCGAATTTAGCGCCGCCCTGATCGAGCGGGCCCGAGCCGGCGTGAAAGTGCATGTGCTGCTCGACTTTGTGGGCAGCATGAAGATGGACTTGAAGGCCCTGGAGGCCATGAAGCAGGCCGGAGTGGAAGTGGAACGCTACCACAAGCCGATCTGGTGGAAGCTGGCGCGCCTGAACAACCGTACCCATCGCAAATTGCTCATCATCGACGGCGCGCTGGGCTTTACCGGCGGGGTCGGCATCGCCGATCAGTGGCGCGGCCAGGCGCAAGACCCCGACCATTGGCGCGATACCCATTTCCGCGTGACGGGCCCGGTGGTGGGCCAGATGCAAGCCGTGTTCGTCGACAATTGGACCAAGGCCACCGGCCATGTGCTCGACGGCGCCGATTATTTTCCCGCCCTGCGTCCGGCCGGCACCCAGCTGGCGCAAATGTTCAGCAGCTCGCCCAGCGGCGGCAGCGAAAGCATGCATTTGATGTATCTGATGGCGATCACGGCGGCGAAGTCCACCATTCATTTGTCGAGCTCGTATTTCGTGCCCGACCAGCTCGCTGTCGACGCCCTGGTGGCGGCCGCCAAACGCGGGGTCAAGGTGGAGATCATCACGCCCGGCACCCACATCGATTCGGAAGTGGTGCGCAGCGCCTCGCACGCGCGCTGGGGCGAACTGCTGGCCGCCGGCATCACCATCGCCGAATTCCAACCTTCCATGTTCCATGTGAAATGTCTGGTGGTGGACGGTTTGATGGTCTCGGTCGGTTCCACCAATTTCGACAGTCGCTCGTTCAGCATCAATGACGAAGCCAATCTGAACGTGATCGACCGCGCTTTCGCCGAGCGCCAAGTGGCCATTTTCAAGCAGGACATGGCGCGCGCCAAGGTCATCACCTTGCAGCAGTGGCAGCACAGGCCGTGGCTGAGCAAGGTAGCCGATCAGCTGGCCTCCATGCTGGGCGCGCAACTGTAGACGTAGCGCCGCGCTGGCCAAATTCGATTGACTATTGGCTGGACGGTCAGGATACTCTACCACGCTCGCCGAGCATCCGAACCGACCTACTCAATAGATAAAAAAGCATGAAAAAGACACTCCTCGCGCTCGTCATCCTCAGCAACGTCGCCTATGCCGACGAAGGCATGTGGATGCCGCAGCAGCTACCACAAGTAGCGAAAGAACTGAAGGCGGCAGGCTTGAAGCTGGACCCGGCCACCCTGACCAAACTGACCGAGTTTCCCATGGGCGCGATCGTCAGCCTGGGCGGCTGTTCGGCTTCCTTCGTCTCGCCGCAGGGCTTGATCGCCACCAACCACCACTGCGTCTACGGCAGCGTGGCCCACAATTCCACGCCCGAGCGCGACTTGCTGGCCAACGGTTTTCTGGCCAAGACGCTGGACCAGGAGTTGCCGGCCGTGCCGGGCAGCCGCGTGTTTGTAACCAAGGAAGTGAGCAATGTCAGCGAGCGCGTGATCGGCCCCGGGGTTGCCAAGCTGAGCGGCAAACAGCGCAGCGACGCGATTGAAAACCAGCAGAAAGCCCTGGTGGCGCAATGCGAACAAGACCCCGGTCACCGCTGCGCCGTGGCGGCCTACTACGGCGGCCTGGAATTTTATCTGATCAAGCAACTGGAAATTCGCGACGTGCGCCTGGTGCATGCGCCGCCGGTGGGGGTGGGCAAGTTCGGCGGCGACACCGACAACTGGATGTGGCCGCGTCACACGGGCGACTACGGTTTTTACCGGGCCTACGTGAGCAAGGACGGCAAGGCGGCCGATTTCAGCAAGGATAACGTGCCCTATGTGCCCAAGCATTTCCTCAAGCTGGCCAAGGACAACTTGAAAGAAGGCGACTTCGTCATGGCGCTGGGCTACCCCGGCAGCACCAACCGCCACCGCCTGCCATCGGAAGTGGCTTACACTTTCGACGTGAATTATCCGGCCTATGTAAAGATATCGGGCGAAAATCTGGCCATCATCGAGCGCGAAACCAAGGACAATCCGGACACCAAGTTGAAGTACGCGGCCCGGGTGGCAAATATCAACAATTACTATAAGAACCGGCAAGGCATGCTGGCCTCGTACGCCGGCAGCGATATCCTGGCCCGCAAGAGCGCCCAGCATGACGAGTTGAAAGCCTGGGTCAACGCCAATCCGGCCCGCAAGCACGAATTCGCGGCCGATATCGAGCGGGTCGAAACCCTGATCGCGCGGCGCGACGCGGAAGCGAAACGCGACTTTTTGCTCACTTACTCCTTCCCGCGCCTGCTGATCGCCGCCCGCTCGCTGTACCGTCTGGCCAACGAAAGCACCAAGCCGGACGCCGAACGCAAGGCGGCCTACCAAGTGCGCGACTTGCCCAAGTTCGAGGCGGGGGTGGCGGCCATCGAGCGCAACTATGACGGCCAAGTGGATCAAGCCTTGGTGCTCAACGCCCTGTCGCAATACGCGGCCCAGCCGAAAAGCGAACGCAACGCCAATTTCGACGCCGCCATGGGCATCACAGACGGCATGACGCAGACACAGCTGAAATCCCTGCTGGCCACCCTGTACGCGGGCAGCAAGCTGGGTGACAAAGCCGAACGCGCCGCCTGGCTCACGCGCAAGCCCGAACAGTTCAAGGCCAGCAACGACAGCTTTATCAAGGCGGCGGTCGCCATGTACGAGGAAGGCTTGAAAACGGAAGCCCAGGAAGATGAATTGGGCGGCAACATTCAGCAAGCCTATGCCAACTATATGAAAGCGAAGATCGCCTACATGCATAGCAAGGGCCAGGCCATCTATCCGGACGCCAATAGCACCTTGCGTGTCACGTTCGGCCAGATCGCCGGGCGCGAGCGGGGCGCCGACGGCACCAGCTGGTCGGCTTTTACCACCGTCGAAGGGGTGGCCGCCAAAGCCACCGGCAATGGGGAATTCAATGCGCCGGCCGCGCAACTGAAGGCGATCAAAGTCAAGGAATATGGCAGTTATGCCGATCCCAAGCTCAAATCGGTGCCGGTCGCTTACCTGGCCACGCTTGACATCACGGGCGGCAACTCCGGCTCGGCCGCCCTCAATGCCAAGGGTGAATTCATCGGCCTGGCTTTTGACGGCACGCTTGACTCCATCATTTCCGATTGGGATTACAACAAAGCCAACACGCGCTCGATCCAGGTCGATGTCCGTTACATTTTGTGGAATTTGAAACACATTGACCACGCTGACAATTTACTCAAGGAAATGGGTGTGCCATAATAGGCAATGCCTTGCCGCGCGTTCGCGCCGCTGGCACAAGCGGGACAACCAACAATAAGCCGGGGTCATGGCAGTTGTAAGCTTGCAACCACGCCTACGGGTGTGGTTTTTTTTTGCCTGAGCGCCGGTGCCGGCCGTGCTTCTACGCAAAATGAATTCCAATTTTGGAACTTCTTTTGCTATTTCCGCCACCGAATGACTCTTACTTAGCGAGTCCTTCATGCCTAATCCCCATTCCATACCGAACCATCCAGCAATGCTCAGATCCAACGATCAGCTTGGCGGTGCCGGAAGCAGCAGCCAGTACAAAGAACTGAGCGCGATTGCGGATAAGACCGGCCAGTTCGCAGACCGGATCAGCCACATGAGTAAGTTGGATGAGCAATTCTTTCAGATGATCAGCTCGCTGCCGGAAAGCGTTCATCCTGAAGGCACGATGGGGAAATATCTCGCCGGGGTAATCGCGGGCAGCGGCGTGCAACCGTATTCGGGGATAAAAAAAATCAGCATTGCGAAAGTCGATTGGCTGACGAACAAGCAACGCATGCGTCACGTCGAAATGCTGATCGAGCATGACAAGCTCTCGCAGCTAGTCAAAAGCAACAAGCTGGTCTCCAAGGACTTGCGTGATGCGGTACTGAATCTGGCCGATAAGCTGCTGCAGCCTCGGCTGGAAGTGGAACAACAGGCGATGTTGGCAAAAACAATACACTGTTTACCTTACATCCTGTCGATAAACGACATGGCAGCGGATGTCGATAACAAGGAAGCTGACTTGTATTCAATGCTGACCTTGCGCGGCAAGCTCTTGGCAACCGAATGGGACGCGCTACGCAACAGGTCCGCCACTGCCGAGCAACCGCTGCTGTCCAAGATGAAGCAAGAGTTCGCCACACTGAATGCAACATACCGGGAAGTGACGAAATCGACCCGGGAAACACTCGATGTGTGGGACTTCAACATCAGTTGCCATAGTGACGAAAAACTCAAGCGGCTCGTCCATCCCCAGCTGCTCAGTCAACTCCAGCAATCGCACATTACGCTCGGTCGTGCGCATGCCAGCGCGTCGTTTCTCGGCGCCAGTCTGCTGTTGGGCACTGCTGAGCTGGACGCCATCGCCGGCACCAATGCCGAGCTCGCTAACCGACATGGCAAAGTGAATAAGGCTAGTGTGCAAATCGATTATGATATGCAGGAAGTGGGCGGTGCCTTGCGTCAAGCGGGCTTTAGCCTGATGAACGATTATCAGGCTCTGTTAAATACTTTGCCGGCGCCAGGAACCCCCGTTAGCGGGCAGGATCAAGATAAGCTGTGCAAGCAGATGACGCATATCGAGCGGCAGCTGGCGACACTCGAAGCAAAATGCAATGGATTCTCGGCCGGCTTGGCTGACAACGATCGCCCATCACATGCCGAACTATATGGCGAGCTGGGCGCCTTGCTCAGTGACTTGGCGCGCGGCACTGCCGTGTCCAAGTTGCAGTTCGGTTATGTCACGGTCATGCCGCCAGCGCTGCGTGACAAACGGCGCGGCTCGGCTGACGACGTGACACGCAAATTTGGCGCGGGCGAGCCGGAATCGAGCAAATCAAAGCCAAGCAAAAAAGCCGCCGCGGCCAGCGTGGGGAGCACGGCGGGCAATGGCGACAAGCCGGCGCACGCGGATGCGGCGCAGCCATCGCCAGCCAATACCGGCGCAGTCAAGGACTTGGCGATCCCGATGCGGTCGAAACAGCCAGAATCGACTTCGGCCGCCGCGACACAAGCGAGGCCCGATCCAACGCCGGAAATAGGCGATGCGGAGCGCGACATGGCCGAGCCAATCGCCGATATCGACGATGCAGAAATGGCGGCCAAGCTCAATATTGTCTCCGGGTCCACCCGGCCCGCAGTCTCCAAACAGGCGGGCCTGACAAATGCCGAGCTGATCGCCGATCTGGATCAGACCCGGCAACAAATGGCGCAGCATCACAACACCATGATGAATCCGTTTCACCCCAAGCCGCGGCGGAGACTCGAAACCATGGACAAGTATGAAGTGAATCACGCCATCAAGTTGCAGAATACGGCCCGGGTCATGCATGGGCTGTTGACAGACCAGGCGCTCGGCCGCTTGTCCCAGCTAGTCCGGCGCGCCACACCGGAGGCGCGCGGCGAGTGGTTGGCGCAACGGGAATCGATGCAACAACTTCGACGCGAAGCCGAGCTGGCCAGCTGCAAGAGCCCGGCTTTGGTCACGCCGAATGCCGAGGCCTACCGCATTTTGGTCAATCGCGGCGAAGTGACCAAGCTGACATGCTCGAAGGAGGGCCTGACCTATCAAAAAGCGGGGACCGACAAGCTGCCCGCGCGTTTTAATATGTATGACGTTGTTGTGGTCGAAGTAAAGTCCACCGTACCAGCCCCATCAAAAAACAAGCGCAAAGGCAAGGCCGAATCACAAGCGGTCGAACGTTCGGTTCCTTGGGGCCACTACCATTATCATTACGAGGCCGACCCGGATACCAAAAAACCGATCCTCAATTTGAAGGGCGAAAAACAGTACATTCTAGGCGTCGGTTTTTTCAAGCCGATGGCGGTCGCGTTCATGGGTGAAGGATTTGAACGCCACGATCAGGGCGAAAACAGTTTTTATGTGACACGGGTACAAATGCCCGCCACCGATTTCTTCAGCGTGAGCCAAGCGATTCCCGGCAGGGATTGAGAGCGGCGGTGACGGCGGCGCCACGCAGCCGACACTTGGCCACCACGGTCGGTCGCCGCATATCGGAAACTGGCAGCCGAGCTATCCGCGTTGATGTGGCGACGCGCTGGGCGCCTCGGCGAACATGGCGTACATCGGCGCTAGCGGCGCCGCGGAGCGAGCGCGTATGCGGCCCCCGGCCGCTGATGGCTGAACCCGCCTTGCCAGCCGCCCAGCTTGAGGGCGCGCTCCAGCGATGCCAGCGGCGGCCCGCCGACATCGACGCCCGCCGCAGGCGCGATGAGGCGCGCGAGGTGGCGCCCCGGTCCGACGCCTTCGCCATCGGCCAGCACGCCCAGCAGCCTGGTGCCGCCCGCATCGAGCAAGGCCAGGTCGGCGCCCGGCAGGCGGCGCGCCAAGTCGCGCACATCGTCGGGCAGCAGCGCCTCGCCGCTGATATATAGACGTAGAGGTGGGCGCAAACGCGGACGCCAAGGCGCAAGCGGGCCGGGCTGGCCGGCGCCGAAGTCCAGCATGGCGTTCAAGCCGGCCGCGCGCGATGCGCCAAGCGCCCCGTTTGGCCGCCCCGGCATGGCTGTGAGCCGTAATCGGGCGGCGCCTTTTTTCAGCAGCAAGGCGTCCCAGGTCTGCAACGGATACAGGCGCGTGAAGCCGCCCGCGCGCAGGCGCGCCGCCACCTGTTCGGTCGCCACGATCGGCGTCTTGCGCTCCACCTTGCTTTGCAGCAGACGCTCGAGCTGCCGCGCATCATCGCGCGACAGCAGCACCAGGTCCGGGCCCGGCAGGGTCGCCGGCATCGCGTCCGGGTCGGTGAGCAGCGTGATGCCCCGATAGCGTATCAGCACGGAAGCGGCGCCGATGAACTGCAAGCGCCCCGCCCCGCCCGCATGCGCCGCGCCGGCCGGCACATTGAGCTCATAACGCGCAACTGCCGCCGGCGCCGCCAAGGCAGCAGCGCCGCCCAGCGCCATGCACATGGCGCCGATCAGATTAGTCAGATTCATCGCCGGCTCCGGGTCGTCACAACCCTCAGCAATACCATGCCGGTACGGCCCGCGTCATGAAGCGCATCAAGCCTGACACGAGGGGCCGGCGCCCGCCGCCGCGCGCCGATGGGGCCGCGGCCAATGCTACAATTCCCGCTTCGACGGCGCACTTACCCAGCGCGCCCGTCTCGATCCTTCACATTGAAGACCGCTATGCAACCAGACATGCGCACGCCGTACGAACTCGGCAATCAAAACCAGACCACCACCTGGCAACAATGTATTGCTTTCTATGAGGAGCTGGCCGCCCGCTTCCCCCAATGGCTGCGCTTTGACGTGGTGGGCCGCTCCGACGCCGGGGTGCCGATCCACGCCGGGGTGGTCAGCGCGGACGGCGTGTTCGACCGCGAACAGATCAAGCGCGCGGGCCGCAGTGTGTTTTTTAACAACAATGGCATCCATCCGGGCGAACCGGAAGGCATCGACGCCTGCATGGCGCTGGTGCGCGACCTGTGCCTGGAGCCGGCGCGATTGGCCGCGCTGGGTCAAAGCGTGCTGCTGTTCGTGCCGATCTATAACGTGGACGGCTGCCTGAACCGCGCCAACACGTCGCGTGTGAACCAGGACGGGCCGGAACAGTTCGGCTTTCGGGGCAACGGCCGCCATTTGGACTTGAACCGCGACTTCATCAAATGCGACAGCCTGAACGCGCAAGTGTTCAACCAGTTGCTCAGCAGCTGGGACCCGGACGTGATGGTCGACACCCATACCTCGAACGGGGCCGATTATCCCTACACCATGACGCTGATCCACACCCAGACCGACAAACTGGGCGGCGAACTGGGCCAATTCCTGCGCGACACCATGTTGCCGCATATATATGCCGAGATGGCGCGCCGCGGCTGGCCCACCTGCCCCTACGTCAACCCGGTCAAAGACAGTCCCGAGCACGGCATCGCCGAGTTCCTCGAAGTGCCGCGTTTTTCCACCGGCTACGCGGCCCTGCACCATGTGATCGGCTTCATGCCCGAAACCCACATGCTCAAGCCCTTCGCCGACCGGTATCAGTCCATGCGCGCCTTGCTCGACACCACCCTGGCCTTCACCGTCGCCCATGGCGCCACCATCGGCGCCCTGCGCCGCGCCGCCCGCCAACAGGCGCGTCGGCGCGAGCGCTGGCCGGTCAGCTGGAAGCTCGACGCAAGCCGCCCGTCCAGCCTGCGCTTTTCCGGTTACGCGGCGCGCTACACCCCCAGCTTGCTGGGCAATTACAGCCGCCTGTCGTACGACCGCGGCCAGCCGTGGGAACGCGACATCGCCTACTACAACCATTTCGCGCCGGACGTGGTGGTGCCGGCGCCGCGCGCCTATGTGGTGCCGCAAGTGTGGCGCGAAGTGCTCGACCGGCTGCGCTGGAACGGCGTGCAGATGCGCCAGGTGGAAGCGGCCGAGCCGGCCGATCTGCGCTACTACCGCATCGCATCGGTGGTCAGCCGGACCGGCCCCTACGAGGGCCACATGTTTCATGAATCGATGGAATTGACCCGGCACTCCGCCCGCATGAGCTTGCAGCCCGGCGACTACGTGATCACCCTGGACCAGGATTGCGCGCGCTACGTGGTTGAAACTTTGGAGCCGGAAGGGCACGACAGTTTCTTCCGCTGGGGTTTTTTCAACAGCGTGCTGGAAAAAAAGGAAGACTTTTCCGACTACGTGTTCGAAGACGTGGCGGCCGAGCTGCTGCGCGACGAACCCGAGCTGCGCCTGCTGTTCGAGCAATGGAAACAGGACCATCCCGCATTGCTGGACGATCAGGATCAGGTACTGCGCTTCATCTTCAACCATTGCCGCCGCCACGCCGAACCCGCATGGCGCCGCTATCCGGTGCTGGCCCTGATCTAACAGCGGTCGGCCTCGGGAGTCGACGCCGCCGGGTGAGCGCGCGTCGCTCGCGCTCGCCATATTTTGCCTCAGGTACACTGACCATTCGCCGGCCATCGAGGACCCGTCATGCATTACGCCCTGCACCCGCGCACCTTCTTCTACAGCCATTATTTTTATCTGGGCTTGCGGGTCGCCATCGGCTTGGCCACCCTCACCATGCTGACCCTGCGCGCGAGCGACATGGCGACCGCCATGACGGTGTGCATCGGCGCCCTGTGCACCGCCCTGATGGATTTGCCCAGTCCGCTGCGCCACAAGGTCAACGAAATGACCGTCTCGGTGCTGCTGTGCAGCGGCGTCACCCTGCTCATCAGTCTGTGCGCGCCGATTCCCTGGCTGCTGATGACCATGCTGGTGGTGGTCAGCTTCCTGGCCAGCATGATGGTGGTGTACGGTAAAAAATCGCTGCCCTTGCAGCTGACCTGCCTGTTCATGATGACCATGTCGATGGAACACGCCATGACGCCGCTGCAAGCGCTGCGCGACACCGCCCTGTTCATGGGCGGCGGCCTGGCCTACCTGAGCTACGCCATGGCACTGGCCTCGATACTGCGCCACCGCATCAAGCAGCAAGTGCTGGCCGAAGCGCTGTTCGAGCTGGCCGCTTACATCGACATCAAGGCCGGATTCTACGACCAGCGCCATAACCTGAGCGAGCAATTTAACAAGCTGGTGCGCCACCAGGGCGTGCTGGCCGACCGCCAGCAAGCCTCGCGCGACCTGATTTTGCGCAGCCACCAAAACGCGCGCGACGCGGTCGTGGTGCAAGTGCACGTCTGCATGCTCGATCTATACGAGCTGGTGCTATCGACCCATACCGATTACGACCACCTGCGCACCCATCTGGCCGACGCGCCGGTGCTGGCCACCCTGCACACGCTGGCGTGCAAGGCGGCGCGCGACATCGAGGCGGTCGGCTACGCCGTCACCCGCAACCGCGCCTCGCATGCCGGCATGGTCTACCACCCCGAACTGGCCGCGCTCGACGCCGACATCGCCCGGCTTGAGCGGCGCGCGGCCACCGAACCGGTGCGCGAAGGACTGGCCGTGCTGCGCGCCCAGCGCAACAAGATCGGCGCCATCATCGCCATGATCGGCCAGCTGCACCTGGCCACCCACAAAGCCTACGGCGCCACCCCGTTCTGGGACAGCGCCGACATGACACCCTTCCTGTCGCAGCAAAAATACGAGCTGGGCATGCTGCTATCGCACCTGCGCCTGGATTCGCCCGTGTTCCGCTTCGCGCTGCGGGTGGCGATGGCGATCTCGACCGGCCTGCTGGTGAGCGACATGTTGCCGTACGCGGCGCACCGCTACTGGATCGTGCTCACCATCGCCATCATCCTGCGTCCCACCTTCAGCATGACCAAGCAGCGGCGCGCCGACCGCATCATCGGCACGGTGATCGGCTGCGTGCTCACGGCGCTGGCGGTGCGCCTGGTGCCGTACCAGCCGGCGCTGCTGGCCATCCTGTTTCTGGCCATGGTGGCCACGCCCACCTTTATCTACCTGCGCTACCGCTATGCCGCCATCGCCGTCAGCATGATGATTCTGCTGCAAATGCATCTGGTCTCTCAGGGCGGCGGCAACCTGATCGCCGAGCGCCTGGTCGACACCCTGATCGGCGCGGCCGTGGCCACCGTGTTCAGCTTTGTGCTGGCCAGCTGGGAATACCAAAGCCTGCCGCGCCTGATCCGCGAGGTACTCGACGCCAACCTGCGCTACATGGCATCGGCCTTCGATCTGCTGCAAGGCAAATGCGGCAACGACTTCGCCTACCGTGTTCAGCGCAAAGGCTTGATGGACAGCCTGGCGGCGCTCAGTTCGGCGCTCATGCGCATGCTCGACGAGCCGGCCGGCAAGCGGCGCGCGGTGGAAGACATCAATCTCTTTATCGTGCAGAACTATCTGCTGGTGGCGCACGTGGCGGCGCTGCGCGCGATCCTGCTGCGCCACGCCCAGGAGTTGCCGCTCGATGCCGTCAACGCCATGCTGGCGCACAGCCACCGCCAAGTCTGCCATACGCTGTCGCTGGCGCTGCGCCATCACGCGCCGCAACCGGCCGGCGCGCCCGTCGTGGCGCCGCCGGCATCGTCGCCGGCGCCGGCCGCCGCCGGCGACGATGGCTGGTCCGGCTGGCCGCTGGTACGGCGCCGCGTGCGCCTGCTGCAAGCGGACGCCGACAAAATCGCCGTGCATAGCGCCGCCATTGTGCAAAACGTCGCGGCGCGCGCGGCCCTGGCGCGCCAGACGCTGTGACGGCCCCGGCACCGGAAGGTGGCGCCGAGCGCCGCGCCCGCCCCGCCGCTTTGAGCGCACGCGACCTGGCGGCGGCGCTGTGCGTGGTCGTCATCTGGGGCACCAACTTCGTGGCCATGAAGATCGGCTTGCGCGAGTTGACCCCGTTCCAACTGGGCGCGGGGCGTTACCTGTTCGCCGTGCTGCCGCTGATCGTCTTCGTCAAGCGGCCCGCGCTGGCGTGGAAATGGCTGCTGTTGTATGGCTTGTTCCAGGGCGTGGGCCAATTTGGTTTGCTGTTCCTGTCGCTGCGGCTGGGCATGTCGGCTTCGCTCGCTTCTGTGGTGCTGCAAACCCAAGTGTTTTTCACGGCCATCTTCAGCTTCTTGCTGCTAGGCGAGCGGGTAGGGCGCCAGCTGATGCTCGGCTTGCTGCTGGCCGCTTTTGGCCTGCTCTGCTTCGGCATGCATTATCTGGCGCCGGGGCAAGCCGGAGGCAGCTTGGCCGGCTTTGTGCTGTGCCTGTGCGCGGCCGCCATGTGGGCCGCCTCCAATATCGTGGTGCGGCGGGCCCAGGCGGTGCAACCCGACTTCAGTGTGCTCGGTTTCATGGTCTGGAGCAGCCTGACCCCGGTGCTCCCCTTCATCGCCCTCTCGCTCGCCTTCGATGACCCGGCCAGCCGCTGGCACTGGCTGACGGCGCCGTGGAGCACCTGGCTGGCGCTGGCCTATCTGGGCTGGATGGCGACCTTGCTGGGCTATGCGCTGTGGACCGGCTTGCTCAAGCGTCACCCGGTGAACCGGGTCGCGCCGTTCAGCCTGGGCGTGCCGCTGGTCGGCATCAGCGCCGGCATGCTGCTGCTGGGCGACCTGATCGGTCCTTGGCAATGGGCCGGCATCGCGCTGGTGGTGGCATCGCTGGTGTGCGTGCTGTTTGGCGGGCGCTGGCGGCGCGCGCTATCGCGCCCGGGCCGAAGTTAAGACGCGGGCACGGCCGAGCGGCAAGCGGGCATGGCGCCTGCGCGCTCAAGCGCGTGACGGCCGATTCAAGCGCGAATGGCCCATACCGTAGCCAAAATAGGTCAGCACCGCCACCGTCATCCAGACCGCGAACACCAGAAACGTGGTGTGCGACAAGTCGCGCATGATGTACAGGCAGGCGAAGATGCTCAGGCCCGGCACCAGATACGGCCCGAACGGCACGCGGAAACCTTTGACGGCGCTGTCACCCATTTTGCGGCGCAACACCGGCACCGCGATCGAGACCACGATGAAGGCGGTCAAGGTGCCCATGCTGACCATGTCCCACAAAAAGGTGGCGTCGACCAGGCCGGCCACCAGCCCCACCACCAGACACACCATCACCGTATTGCTGACCGGCGCCAGGGTGCGCGGATGGACTTTCTGGAACGACTTTGGAATCAGGCCGTCGCGGCTGATGGCATACAGGATCCGGGTCTGGCCATAGATCGTCACCAGCGTCACGCTAAACACCGAAATGACGGCGCCGGCCGACAGCACCAGCGCCGGCCACGCTTTACCGGTGACATGTTGCAAGATCACCGACAGGCCCGCCTCCTGGCCTTCGAACCGGGCCGCCGGCTGGGCGCCCAAAGCCGCCACCGCCACCAGCAGATAAAACACGGTGACGATGCCCAGCGCGGCCAAAATGCCGATCGGCACGTTGCGGGTGGGATGCTTGACCTCGTCGCCGGCCGTGGCCACGGTGTCGAGGCCGATGAAGGAAAAGAACACGGTGCCGGCGGCCGCCGTCACACCGGTCATGCCAGCCATGCCCTTGCTATTGTCGGTATTAAAAAAAGGCACAAAATTGGCGGCGTCGAAACCGGAAAAGGCGATCACCACGAAAAAAATCAGGATCGCCAATTTGACCAGCACCATCACGGCATTGGTGGTGGCCGATTCCTTGGTGCCGCGCAGCAGCAGAAAGCCGCACATGATCACCAGCAGAATGGGCGGCAAATTGAGCTGACCGGGATAAAATTCGATGCCCAGCTTGCCCGACACGAGCATCGGACTGCGCAGCATCGCCGGGATTTGCCAGCCGAACGCGTTTTCCAGGAAATTGTTCAGATAGGACGACCAGCCGATCGCGGTGGCGCTGGCCGCCAAGCCATACTCGAGCAAGAGGCAGGCGGCCATGATAAAGGCGAGAAATTCGCCGACCGTGGCGTAGGCGAAGGAATACGAGGAGCCCGAGGCAGGGATGCGAAACGACAATTCCGCGTAACACAAGGCGGTCAAGCCGGCCGTCACCGCCGCCAGCAGGAAAGACAGGATGACCGACGGCCCCGCTTTCGGCACCGCTTCGACCATGGTGAAAAAGATGCCGGTGCCGATGGTGGCGCCGACCCCGATCATGGTGAGCGAGAACAAGCCGATCGAGCGGCTCAGTCCACCGCTGCTGAGGCCGTGCCCGTGGTCCAGGGTGGCGTCGACCGGCTTGGTACGGATCAGTTTCTGGACCAGGGTTTGCTTCACAGGCTATCCTTTAATCATGATGGCGACCGCGGAAACCGTTTTCAACGGCAATCCGGCCACGGAAAAACACAACGATTATAGGCTGTAGCGCCACGCCAATGCGGATCTTTTGTATTCAAATAACAAGATCCAGAAAAAGATTCATACTATATATATCTTTGATGCTATAGTTCGCGCATCGGCCCGGCGAGCGGGTGCGTTTTTGGAGTAGCCATGATTTCTGACTTGTCCCGTCCCTACATCGTCGCCAGCGTTCCCGTGCTGCGCGCGCACGGTGTGGCCATCACCACCACCTTTTACCGCAAGCTGTTCGCGGCCCATCCCGAGCTGACCAATGTGTTCAACATGGGCAATCAGGCCAATGGCGCCCAGCAACAATCGCTGGCGGCCGCCGTGTTCGCCTACGCCGCCAACATCGACCACCCCGGCGCGCTGGCGCCGGTGATCAATCGCATCGTCCACAAACACGTATCGCTCGGGGTCCGGCCCGAGCACTATCCGATCGTCGGCCGCCATCTGCTGGACGCGATCGCTGAAACCCTGGGTCAGGACGCCAGCGCGGAACTGATGTCGGCATGGGAAGAGGCTTACAACGCCCTGGCCCGGCTGTTCATCGATGCCGAGCAAGCCCTGTACCGGCGCAGCGCCACCGTGCCCGGTGCCCTGCAAGCGATGCGGGTGCTGTCCATCGAACGGCAAAGTGAGGACATACTGTCGATCACGCTGGCTCCCGCCGACGGCAGCGCCGCGCCCTCCTTCATGCCGGGCCAGTACGTCAGCTGCGCCGTCACCTTGGACGACGGCAGTCGTCAGCTGCGTCAATACAGCCTGTCGGACGCGCCGGCGCCGGACCGGATGCGTATCTCGGTCAAACGCGAGACGGCCCACGCGGGCCACCCCGACGGCGCCGTGTCGAATTGGTTGCACCAGCATGTAAGGCCAGGCAGCCTGCTCGAAGTCAGCCACCCGTTCGGCGAGTTCACGCCCGACACCGAATCGGCGCAGCCAATCGTGCTGCTGTCGGCCGGCGTCGGCATCACGCCGATGATCGCGGTCTTGAACCGGATCGCCGCCGTGTGCCCGCAACGCCAGGTGATGTTCGCCCATGCGGCGCGCAGCCCGGCCCACCACGCGCACCAGGCCGACGTGGCGGCGGCGCAAGCGCGCATGCCGGGCCTGCGGGTGCATAATTTTTACGAGTCGGACCCGCAAGAGCCCTGCATGTCGGTCGCCCAACTGCCGCACTGGCCGCGCGCCGACGCCGAGGTCTATTTGTGCGGCCCGCTGCCGTTCATGCACGCCCAGCGCGAAGCCTTGCTGGCGCTGGGCGTGCCGCCCGAACGGCTGCACCGCGAAGTGTTCGGTCCCGACGCGCTGCAACTGTAGGCCGACGCGCCCGCCGGCGCCTTATTCGGCTTTCACCGCCTCGATTTGAACGCGCAATGTGACGTCCATATTGAAGCCATACTCCTTGCCGGCGGCGAGGCCGAAAACGTCGCGCTTGAACACGCCATACGCATCGGCGCCGCATACTTCGCGCTTGAGCATCGGATGCGGCATGCATTTGAAGGCATTGATTTTCAGGGTGACGGGCGCCGTCACGCCATGCAGCGTCAGCTCGCCCAGCACCTGCGCCGGCGCGCCGTTGACGAACCCCAACCGCCCTTTGTAGCTGGCCTGCGGATATTTGCCGGTGTCGAAAAAGTCGGCGCCGGCGGCCCAGCTATTTAACTTATCCTGACCGAAATCGATGCTGGCCGGATCGATCACGAGCTCCACGCTGCCGCTGGCGGCGGCCTTGTCCAGCACCACCTTGCCGCTGGTTTTGTTGAACTTGCCCCGCCATACGGACAAACCCATATGATCGGCCTCGAAACTGGGGAAGGTGTGATCGGGATCGATCTGGTAAGTGACCGGCGCCGCGTGGGCGGCGCCGCAGGCGGCCAGATGGAACAGGGAAAACAGCAGAAACGGCTTCATTTTGCATCCTCGTAGTCGGCGGAAACGTCAGTGTAGCGCAAGCCGATTGCGCTGAGCGCGGCCGCGACCTTGCCTGGTACACCGTGCGATCAAGGCTGCCGTTACACATGCTTACTTTTGATACAGGGCAACGTCTTGCTTGATCGGGGGCATCTGGTTAATCTGAACACATGCACCACCCAACCACTTCTGGAGATAATAAAATGAACGCCATCCAAAACAAGAGCCGCATCCATCCATTGTTCGCCGGCGCAGCCGTGTCGGTTATTGTGCTGAGCCTGGTCGGCACGGCCGCCATCGCCGGCTGGTTGCCCACCTCGCGCGGCTCGGTGCCGCCGGAAAGCGCGGCCGTGGTCACCCCTACCGCCACCCCAACAGCCTTGGCCAGTAGCATCGCCCCGGGCGGCAACGTACAAGCGGCGCCACAAGGCCAGTACGACGCGCCGGCCCCAGTGCACCGCCCGAAACGCGCGCACCACGCGACCCACGTGGCGCAAGCCTCGCCGTCGTATGAAGAGCGTCCGGTGCAGCAAGTTCAGCAACAGGCGCCGATTCCACAACCGGTGCAGCAAGCGGCGCCAGCGTCGCCCAACTATGTCGGCATCGGCGCCGGCGCGGTGGTGGGCGGCTTGCTCGGCAATCAAGTCGGCGGCGGCCGCGGTAAGGCCCTGGCCACGGTGGCCGGCGTGATCGGCGGCGGTTTCCTGGGTAACGAAATCCAAAACCGCGTGCAACAACCGGCGCAGCAACCACAGCGCTAATTCGCGCCACCGTCGTGCCGCCATGGCGGTGAAGACGCTATAGCCACGCGGCCGGACATGTTCCGGCTGTTGTCGTTTACCTCAACGTTTTATCAAGCGTTATCGGCTGTGATCTATAATCCGCGTGCCGCTCCAGATGGAGCTATCGCAGTGCCCATTTCGCCGCCGTCATGAAAAAACTCCACGTCTTTACCATTGGCGCCGCCTATGGTTTGCTCATGCGCCTGTGTTTCGGCCTGGTCAACCCATCAACCATGAGCGGCGCCACCGGACCGATGCTGTCTTCCTTCGTGCTGCTGGTGCCGTTTTTAATCGGGGTGTACACCGTTTTTGCGGTGAGAAAAGAGTCGCCCGGATTGCGTTTCGCGGTCGTGGGGCCGTGGGCGCCCACCTTCGCATTTGTGGCCGGCACGGCATTGCTGCTTATCGAGGGCAGCATTTGCATCGCCATGGCGCTGCCGCTGTTTCTGTTGATGGCATCCTTGGGTGGTATCGTCAGCCTGGTGGTGGTTAGAAACAGCCAACCCAAGGCGGGGTCCATGCATGCCTTGTTATTACTACCTCTACTTACCGGCTATGCCGAATCGCAGGTGGCGTTGCCGCAGGTGCTCAGTCAAAGTGTGGCCAGCACCCATATCGCGGCCCGGCCCGAAACGGTGTGGAATTATATCAATCACGCGGTGGCGATCAAACCGGAAGAAATGCGCGGCGGCTTGGCCTATATGATCGGCGTGCCCTATCCGCTGGAAGCGATCACCCACGTCACGCCGGCCGGCCGGGTGAGAAAACTGCGTTGGGATAAAAACGTCAGTTTCGACGAGCCGATCACGGCGTGGCAAGAAAACCGCTTCGTTCAGTGGACTTACCGCTTCAAGCCCGACTCCTTCCCGGCCGGCGCGCTCGACGAGCATATTCTCATCGGGGGAAAATATTTCGACTTGGTCGATACCGCTTACCGGCTGGAGCCCGAAGCGGGTGGCACCAGGCTCGATATCGTGGTCAATTACCGCGTTAGCACCAATTTCAACTGGTACGCGGCATGGTGGGGCCGGGTGCTGGTCGACGATTCAGCGGCCGCGATCTTGCGCTTTTATAAGCAGCGCAGCGAAGCATGAGCGCCCTGCCGATTGTATCGGCCTTGACCGGGATGCTTGCGCTGGGGCTCGACGTCTGGGCCAGCGTCGCCATCGGCCGCGATGATTTGTTGGGACTTAGGCAGCGCTGGATGCAATTGACCTTGGTCTGGTTGTTGCCGTTCTTCGGTGCGATCTTGGTCATGGCGGTGCGGGCCGAGGGCGGCCCGCCATCGCGCAGCTATCGCGACCATTTTACGGTGCCTGACGAGTACGACGTGCCAGGCCGCCATGGAACCAACCCTGACGACTAAGGCTCAGTGTTATTCCGGCGCCGAGGAGAGGCGGTCTACTCCTTGTCGAGCTTGACCTTGGGCTTGCGGGCAAACAGTTTCAGAATGCCGCCACCGGCCACCAGCAGTAGCAACAGCACAATTTTCTTGAACGCGAGCAGCAGCGCGAATAGCTTGCCAAACAGGCCCAGCTTGGCAGCGGCGGCACCGCCCGCCACCAGCGCGGCGATACCATACCCGGCCAGCTTGTCGGTGGCGCCATTGAAATCGGCGTAGCGCTTGCCTGGCACGAACTCGGTGAACGCCGTCACCCGCTGCATTTCGGTCCTGATTTCGGCGATCTGGTGCATGCCCGCCACCGCGTTCAGCACCAGCACACCTTCCCGTCCCAGCACCCGCACGTTGTAATTCAAGGAATGCACTTGCTCGCCATCGAGGCCCAGTTCCTTGGCCCAGTACAGCTTGTGGCTGGCCTTGTCATACCGGGGCCGTTCAGCCCAGCCAAACAAATGCATGCTCGGATAACCCCGCTTCTTGCGCTCGGCATTATGGTCGCGCACGCCTTCCTGCATTTCCTCCAGCAAGTCATCGTAGTCGATGCCGTCCGCATCGTCGTCCTTGACGTGGCCATCCTTGTCATAGGTGACGATCACGCCCCAGCCGGCGGCGCTGGCCGGACTCACATCGGCCGGCAAGATCATGCCCAATGTCGCCATCCCGGGCGGATTGCCCCAGGCATCGACCAGCACTCGCTCGGTCTCGGCCGGCGCCAGGTAGCCGAAGCCGTCGGGCAGATCGAGGGTGGCGATCTGGCCCGGCAGTGTGATTTTTCCTTTTTGGATTGTCAACGTGGCCAGAAACTGCGCCGCGCGCAGGGCGCTCGCGGCGGCTGTTTGGTCCGGGTTGTCGGCCGCCCGGACCAGGTTTGCCGATGAGACAAACGCCGCGCATAAGAGATAGAGAAGGCAGGATTTGAGCATGAATCATTCGCATGAAAGATGAGCGTCCGGCTGCGGCCCGGCAATGGCCGGCTTGCAGAAAGGCGCTAGTCTAATGTGCGAGCTTGCGAATCAGCGGCGATTGCTTGCAATTCTGATTGAGAACAAACAACAGCGCAATGGGAATACGGCGACGCAACGGTCGCCGCCGTCTACGACCGGCGAACCACCATCAACCCGGCCCGCAAGCCGACCCGCACGTCCGGATTGGGGAACACCACCAGCTCTTCGGCGTGCTGGACGGTGTACGTGGTGGCGCCATCGCTGGCGATCACGGCGCCCGCGGGCAGGGCGGTGAAATTATGGGTATGGCGGTCAAAGGTCATACGGAAGTCGTCGCTCAGTTTGATGATTTCCTGGGCCACCGCGAACACATGGGGCGTGGCCGCTGGCGCTGCGGCGCCGTCAGTGGCATGGTCGAGCCCCCGCCCGCGCAGCAAACCGTCCAGCGCCAACGTCACTTGAGCGAACAGACTCAAATCGTTCTGGCCCAGCGTGCCGACCCGGCCCAGCTCGACCGTGCTGGACGCCGCGCCGCGGTGCTCCGCCGTGTAATAACTAAAGGTGCCGGCCGACGCCGGATTCATGATGATGGCGCCGATCGCGGCCCGACCCAGCCACGCCACCAGGTCGCGCTTGGCCGGCTGCGCGATCAAGTCCGGCACCACGGCAAAGGTGGGATAGCGCGAAGGACGGATTGCCGTATGCAGGTCCAGATGCCAGCGCCGCGGCCCCGCGTCGCGGAAAAAAGCGTCGGTGGCGGCGATCAGCACATCGGCCCGCGCCGCCTCCGCCGTGCCGGCCAGACTGCCGCGCCGCGGACGAAACATGCGGTTCAAATCGGCATCGATGAAACGGCGGCCGGCGCGAATCGCTTCCGGATTGCCGACGCAGACCATCAGATCGACGGCCAGTTGCAACGCCTGATGCGACAGGGTTTCGAGCAGTTGCGCCAGCACTTCGATCGGCCCCGTTTCGTCGCCATGCACGCCAACCGACAGCAGCACACTCGTTCGGGCCGCGTCAGATCGGGCCGCCTTGATTTGCAGGACGCCGGCGGCCGGCTGCGTCACCGTAAACCCGGCCGCGCTAAAACGGGCGGCGACCGCGCCGAAATCGGCATCGGCCAGCGCCCGCACCGCCGGCGGCACGGCCGCCGCCTTCTCGTGCGGGCCGGCCATCGCTTAAGCCGCCACGGCGTTGGTCGCCTCGGACAAGGCCCAGACGTCAAGCATGGCTTGCTCCAGATCGGTCGCCGGCGCATAGCCCGACAGCCCCAGCGTGTTGGTCACCACTTCGACCGCGTCGGCCGCCGCGGCGCCATCGGCGGCGCGCTGTAACACCTGGCCCAGCAAACGCTGCTGGGTGCGACGCAAGGCGTGCCGCGCGTAATTGCGCAGCTGCTCTTGCGCCTTGGTGTGCGGCGTCAGCTTGAGCCCGCGCTCCAGGGTGCCGATGCCGGCCTGGCTGCGCAACGCCATCCCCACTTGCAGGAAGGTGGCCAGATCCATTCCGGCCGGACGCGGCACCGACAACGCCGCGAACACAAACACGGCCACCGACTCGATCGCGTCGACCGCCTTCCAGGCCTGCGCGAAAGCCGCCGGCAAGGCGGCCATGTCGGCTTCGGCCTCCGCGTCCACTGCGCCGTCGGCCGGCATCAATTGCGCCAGCATGGCCGGTTGGCTAAACAGCTGCGCCAATTCGGCCACCCCGCCGCTGCTCCTCAACTGCTCGGCCGGGACCGAGAGCACGCCCTCGATCATCGCCTTTTGCAGCACGCGGGTGCGGCCGTCAACCTTGATCGAGGCGGCGCGCGGCACGTTCAGGGCATCGGCGTCGAGCGCCTCGAACACGGGCGTCAGGTGCAGCGCCGCCCAGGCCTGGGCCCAGGCCTGGATCACGTCGGCTTCGTCCACACCGTGCTCGCCGGCCAGATTGCGTATCATGAGCGGGCCGCAGCGGTTGATCGATTCGTTGGCCAGCACCGTGGCCAGGATCGCGTTGGCCAAAGGATGGGCCAGCGCGCTGCGGGTGGCCACCAGGGCCGGCGGGAAGTAGGGTTTGAGCAGTTGCTCGGCCCAGCTTCGTTCGGTCAGCGGCAAGGCCGACAGAATGCGCTTGAAGCGGTTCTTCACGTTGGCGATCACCACCGCCAGCTCCGGCGTGGTCAAGCCACGGCCATCGAGCTTGCGGCGCGCCAGTTCGGCCACCGACGGCAGCTGCTCCAGCTCGCGCGACAGGGCGCCCTCTTCCTCCAGACTGGCGATCAAGGCCGCGTAGCCGTCCTGCACCTCGGCGTCGGTCTGGGCCTGTACCTCGCGCACCAGCAAATGGGTTTGCAGGGTATTGTCGCGCAAGACCAGGCGCTCGATGTCGTCGGTCATATCGTTGAGCACGCGGTTGCGGTCCGCTTCGCTGAGCTGGCCGGCGTTCACTTCCACGTCCAGCCAGATTTTGGCGTTCACTTCATGGTCGGAGCAATCGACGCCGGCCGAATTGTCGATCGCGTCGGTGAAAATGCGGCCGCCCGCCAGCGCGAACTCGATGCGGCCGGCCTGGGTCGCGCCCAGGTTGCCGCCCTCGGCCACCACCTTGGCGCGCAACTGGTTGCCGTCGACCCGGATATGGTCGTTGGCGCGGTCCTTCACCTGCGCGTGGGTTTCGCTGGACGCCTTGATGTAGGTGCCGATGCCGCCGTTGTAGAACAGGTCGACCGGCGCCAGCAGAATGCGGTGCATCAGTTCCTCGGGCGCCAGCGCGCTTTCCTCGATGTCAAGCGCGGCCCGGATCTGCGGCGACAACGCGATGCTGCGCGCGCTGCGCGGATACACCCCGCCGCCGGCCGAGATCAGCGCCTTGTCGTAGTCTTCCCACGACGAGCGCGGCAAGGCGAACATGCGGGCCCGCTCGGCGAACGACACGGCCACGTCCGGCGTCGGATCGAGGAAGATGTGGCGGTGGTCAAAGGCGGCCAGCAGTTTTATTTGGCGCGACAGCAGCGCGCCGTTGCCGAACACGTCGCCCGACATGTCGCCCACGCCGACCATGGTGATCGGGGTGGTGTTCATGTCATGGTCCATCTCGTAGAAGTGGCGCTTGACCGCTTCGAACGCGCCCTTGGCGGTGATGCCCATCTTCTTGTGGTCGTAGCCGTTCGAGCCGCCCGAGGCAAAGGCGTCGCCCAGCCAGAAGCCGCGCTGCACGGCGATGCCGTTGGCGATGTCGGAGAAGGTGGCGGTGCCCTTGTCGGCCGCCACCACCAGATACGGGTCGGCGCCGTCGTAGCACACCGTGTCGGCCGGCGGCACGATGTTGCCCAGCACCCGGTTGTCGGTCACTTCCAGCAGGCTGGAAATGAACAGGCGGTAGACCGCCTCGCCTTCGGCGGCGATGGTTTCGCGCAGCGCGTCCTTGGGCATCATTTTGCACACGAAGCCGCCCTTGGCGCCGGCCGGCACGATAACGGCGTTTTTCACCATCTGCGCCTTGACCAGTCCCAGCACCTCGGTACGGTAATCCTCCATCCGGTCCGACCAGCGCAGACCGCCACGCGCGACCGGGCCGCCGCGCAGATGCACGCCCTCGAAACGGCGCGAGAACACGAAGATTTCGCGGTAAGGGCGCGGCTCCGGCACCAGCGTCAGCGCGCTGGTGTCGAATTTGAAGATGATCTTGTCGCCCTGTTGCGCGTTCTGGAAGTAGTTGGTGCGCAGGGTGGCCAGCATCAAATCGGCCAGCGCGCCCAAAATGGCTTCGGTGTCGGCATGGTTGACCGCCGCCAGGCCGGCTTTGATGGCGGCCAGCGAATCGCGCGCCGCTTCGCGTTGTAGCTCGGTCAGGCTGGGGTCGAAGCGCTGCAAGAAGGCGTCCACCAGCTGCTTGACCAGGGCCGGTTGCCGGCGCAGGCTTTCGGCGATATAGCGCACCGAAAAACTGCTGCCGGTCTGGCGCCAGTAGCTCATGTAAGCGCGCACCAACTGCACTTCGCGGCTACGCAGGCCGCCTTCGATCACCAGGCCGTTCAAGCGGCCGTCCTCGACCTCATTGTTGAACAGGGCGGCGAACAATTCCTGCCCCACCGTGGCCACGGCCGGCTGCGACAGCTTGGCCGCGCTGGGCGCGTCCACCGTCAGGCTGGTGACGAAATGGAGTTTGCCATCGGGCCCGGGAAGCGAATACGAGCGCTCGCGGTCGATCGCCACGCCGGTGTTGTGCAGCGCCGGCAAAATGCTCGACAAGGCCGGCACCCGGTCCACCGAATACAGGCGGATGGTGGTGACGTCGCCACTTTCGATACGCACCGCGATGCGGGCCGGATCGGTATTGCGCAAGATCGCGCCCAAGTCGCGGAAGGCCGCCGAGGGCGCGGTCGCCGCCACGTAATCGGGCGGCAGGTGCGTGCCCAGCTTGCGCAGGCTGGCGCGCATCGGCATGTCGAACACCGCGTCGGCCAGGTTGGCGAAGCTGGTGTGCCAGCCGTCCAGCACCGCCAGCAGCGGTTGCTGGATATCGGTTTCCAGGTCGAGCGGATAGCGGGCGGCGTGGGCGATCAGGTACAGGCGCGCCAGCGGGCCGTCGGCCACCAGGGTTTGCGAGCTGACATGGGCCGCGCCGGAACTGGCCTGCAAGGCCTTGGCCAGGGCGGCGGCCACGCTGGCGCTATAGCGTTCGCGCGGCAGGTAGACCAGCACGTTCAGGTGGCGCGCGTAGACGTCGCGCCGCGCGAACAGTTTGGTGCGCGGCTGCTTGTACAAGGACACCACCGACCCGCAGACTTGGGCCAGCCATTCCAGATCGGCTTCCAGCGCTTCGGTGCGCGGCAACGATTCCAGGATCTCGCGGAATTTTTCGGCGCGAAAGCCCTGCTGACGCACCCCGGCCAGGCTCAGTACCTTGGCCACGCGGCCGCGCGCGAATGGCAGACTGGCCAAGGGGCTGGCGGTGGCGGCACGGGTAAACAAGCCGACCAGACAATGTTCGCCCAGGATGGCGCCGTCGGCGTCGGTATCGCGCACGCCGATAAAGTCAAGCTGCTGGTCGCGGTGCAGGGTGCCGCTGACGTCGGCCTTGACGATCGACAGGGTCGAATCGCGTTTGGACAGGGTGTCGAAGTCGCCCGGAATGCTGGCCAGGCAGCTGCCGTAGACGGGATGGCCGGTGTCTTGCAGCACGCCGAGGCGGCTGGCCAGATCGCGTTCCAGTTCGCGCACGCCCGGCTTGACGCTGTAATAGGCATAGCCGAACAACTCGAAGCCCTCGCTTTTGGCCCACTCGAGAAATGCGGCCACTTCCTTGCCTTCCTCGCCGTGGGCGGCCGAGGCGGCCGCCACTTCGCTCAAGCGCGCGGCCATGGCGGCGGCGTCGCGCCGCACCACGGCGGCGTCGTGCGCCACCAGTTCCAGGGCGCCCACCAGGCCGGCCAGATCGGGGCCCGTCAATTCTTCGGAGAGCAGACACAAAACATAGGATTCGGGCGCGTCGCCGGCCTGGCCCACCGCCGCCACGGCGCCGTCGGCATCGCGCCGCACCGGCAGCACCGCGTTCATCACGCCCCACACGCCAAGCTGCTGTTTGCGCATCGCCATCACGATCGAATCGACCAGATACGGCATGTCCTGGTTGAGAATGAGCAGCGCGGTGGCCATGCCGCCACGGCCATCGGCATACCGCAAGGTGGCGATCTGGCAGCCGGCGCCGGTGCGCCCGGCCAACTGCGTAAAGCCGTCCCACAAGACGGGCGCCAGGCTGTCGGGCGAAATATCGGACAAATCCTCGTCGTCCAGCGCGTCCAGCCAGGCGCCGATCAGGGCCGCGACCTGGCTACTGTCGGCGGCCGGCTTGCTGGCGTTGACCAGATCGAGCGTTTGTATGCGCAAATCCTGCGGCATCTGTTTCATCTTGCTTCTCCAATGCGGTAATGTGTACTGCGTCGCCGCCGCCTGGTCTATACCACGCGGGTGCGATTAAAATGCGCGATCAAAATGCGCGAACAAAAGGCGCGAATAAAAGGCGCGAATAAAAGGCGCGATCAAAAGACAAGCATAACTTGTCCCAACACGCTATTCCGTTGCCGGAAATGTCTCGATCCAATATCGAATGCCCGGCCGCGACTCCTGCACGCCGGTCCGCCATTCACCCTATATTGTGGCGCGCCTGGCGCTGCCGAGCGTATTAGAACAGCTAAATGCCGAGTAATCAAACGCTTTACCAGTGCGTGCGCGCCGCTTCATGGCTCGTACAAGCCGGGTAAATCGAGAATGCGCGTCAACTCCTCGAGCGCGGCGCGCACCTCCAGCGCCAGCGCCGGATCGGCCAAATCGTGCGGCTCCAGGCGGTCGCGGTAGTGGCGCTCGACCCACGCCACCAGGCGCGCATACAAGGTCTCGGTCATGATCACGCCCTGATGCATGGCGCCCGCCTCGGCCTCGGTCAGCGCCACCCGCAAGCGCAGGCAGGCCGGCCCGCCGCCGTTACGCATGCTCTGGCGCAGGTCAAAGGAAATGAGCTCGTCGATCGCCGCGCCGCCCGCCACCAATGTCTCGAGATAGCGCGCGACAGCCTGGTTTTCCTGGCATTCGTGGGGAATCACCAGCGCCATTTTGCCGTCGGTTTTGGACAGCAGCTGGCTGTTGAACAGATAGCTGGCCACCGCGTCGGCCACCGGCACCGCGCGCGAGTCGACCCGCAGCGCATGCAGGTCGGCGCCGGCGCCGGCCAGCGCGGCGCGCAGCCGGCCAATGCTGACGGCCTCGTTGGCGAAGGCTTGCTCGTGGTAGAACAGCACATTGCCGTTGCCGACCGCGATCACGTCGTTGTGGAACACGCCCTGGTCGATCACTTCGGGATTTTGCTGAATATAGAGGGTGCGGCCCGGGTGCAAGCCATGCAGGCGCGCCACCGCCTGCGACGCTTCGATCGTCTGACGGGCCGGAAAGCGGCGCGGCGCCGGCGCGGCCGGATCGAATTCGGCCCGGCCGTACACGAACAGCTCGACCGCGGCATCGCCATGCCGTGTGGCCAGGCGCGTGTGATTGGCCGCGCCCTCGTCGCTGAAGGCGGGCGTGGCCGGCAGCGCGTCATGCACCGTAAAGCGGGCCGGATCGCTAAAAATGGCGCGCAGCGTGCGCGCCACCTGCACGTGCTCGAAGGCGCGGTGCAGCTTGTTATTCAAATTGGCGGGCGTAAAATGGACCCGGCCATCGGCGCAGTCGGCCGACGGGCTGACGGTGGCGGCGTTGGCGGTCCACATCGGCGCCGCCGAATAGGCGCTGGCCAGCAGCACCGGCGAGGTTTTCCACGCTTTGGCCAGGATCTCGGCATCGCTGCCGTCGAAGCCGATGCTGCGCAGCAGGCCGAAATTGGGCCGCTCTTGCGGCGGCAGCACGGCCTGGGCGAAGCCGCGGGCGGCCAGCGCCCGCATCTTGGCCAAGCCTTGCAGGGCGGCCTGCTTGGGATTGGACGCGCTCTTGACGTTGTTGAACGAGGCCACGTTGCCGAACGAAAGTCCGGCGTAATTGTGCGACGGGCCGACCAGACCGTCAAAATTGTATTCGCGTGCGCTGTCCATGGAGCGCCTCAAAAGGACAAGCCGGGCGACAGCTTGGCCGGCATCTCGAGCACGCTGTTTTCGATCGACGCCACCGGATAGGCGCAGTAATCGGCCGCGTAGTAAGCGCTCGGACGGTGGTTGCCGGATTTGCCGACGCCGCCGAACGGCGCGCTGCTGGCCGCGCCGGTGGTCGGACGGTTCCAGTTGACGATGCCGGCCCGGGCCCGCTGCTGGAAGGTGTGCCAGAGCGCCGCGTCGTCCGACAGCAGCGAGGCGGCCAGGCCGAATTCGGTGGCATTGGCCACTTCGACGGCGCGCTCGAAATCGGCCACCCGTATCACTTGCAGCAAAGGGCCGAACCATTCTTCGTCGGCGATGCCGCGCGCGTCGGTGACATCGACGATACCGGCCGAGACGAAGCCGGTGTGGTCGGCCAGATGCCGCATGGCCAGTAGCGCGGTGCCGCCCTTGGCCAGCATGTCGGCCTGGGCCGCCAGCAGCCGCGCCGCCACCGCCGCCGAGATCACCGGCCCCATGAAGGGCGCCGGATCGGCGTCGGCGCGGCCGGCCACGATGCGCGAGGCCACCTCGACCAGACGCGCCACGAAGGCGGCGCCGGCCGGCGTGTCTTGCACCACCAGGCGCCGCGCGCAGGTGCAGCGCTGGCCGGCCGAGATGAAGGCGGACGACACCGCGTGGTAGACGGCGGCGTCGATGTGCCGCACGTCCCACACCACCAGCGCGTTGTTGCCACCCATTTCCAGCGCCAGCATTTTGCCCGGCTGGCCGCCGAACTGGCGGTGCAAGGCACTGCCGGTCTGGCTGCTGCCGGTAAACAGCACGCCGTCGAGCAAAGCGTTCTGACCCAGGGCGACGCCGGTGTCGCGCGCGCCGTTGATTAAATTGAGTACCCCGTCGGGCAAGCCGGCCTGCTGCCACAGCCGCACCGTTTTGATGGCGCTGCGCGGCGCGTATTCGCTCGGCTTGAAGACGATGGTGTTACCGGCGATGAGGGCCGGCACGATGTGGCCGTTGGGCAGATGACCGGGGAAGTTATAGGGGCCGAACACGCCGAACACGCCATGCGGCCGGTGCCGCAGCACGGCCACCCCGTCAGCCACCGTGTTCTGACTCTCGCCGGTGCGGGCGGCGTGGGCCTGGACCGAAATGTCGATCTTGTTGGCCATGGTGGCGACCTCGGTGCGCGATTCCCATAGCGGCTTGCCGACCTCCTCGGAGATCAGCAGCGCCAACTCTTCGGCATGCTCCTTGAGCAGATCGCGAAAACGCACGCAGATGGCGATGCGCTGCGCCAGGGGCGTCTGCGACCAGGCCGCGAAACCGGCGCGCGCGGCGCGGCACGCCAGATCGACATCGCCGGCATCGGCGGCGCGGCTGGCCCAGGTCTGGCGGCCGCTGGCCGGATCGACGGTGACAAGTTCGGCGCCGCTGCCGGCACGCCACACGCCGCCGATGAAGTTACTGTCGACGGCAAAAGAAGATGGATTAGACATGGGGATTTTTCCTCGGATTGAGTGGCAGCGTGCGCACCATGTCGCCGGCGCGGCAATGCAGCAGGGATTGTTCGTCCTCCGACAGCGTCAGCTTGCCGCCGGCCAGCGGGGCGGCCGAGACGATCATGCGAAAGTCGCGCAGCACGGTGTTCGATATCAGGAGCGGCTCGGGCGCGGGTGGTGGGGAGGCCGGCGCGATGGCCCACGGGCGGACCTCGGCGGCCTCGGGGTCGAGCACGGCCTGCGCGCTGTCGCGCAGGGCGCGCAACTCCGATACGCGCGCCTGTAACACCGGGCCGGCGTCGAAAATGTCGACATAGCCTTCGAAGTGCATGCCTTCCTGTTCCAGCAGGCGGCGTGCCGGCGCCGTGCTCAAATGGACCTTGCCGATCACCTCCTGGGCCGGCGCCGGCAGATAAGCGACATACATCGGCTGACGCGGCATCAATTCGGCGATGAACGATTTTTTACCCAGGCTGGTCAAGTCGTCGACGTGATGGAAATCCATCTTGAAGAAGTGCCGCCCGAGGCCCTCGTAAAACGGCGAGCTGCCGTCCGGCGCCTGGTAACCGCGCATTTCGGCGATCAGCTTTTCGGTAAACAGATGCGGAAACTGGGCGATGAACAGGAAGCGGCTCTTCGACAGCAGCTTGCCATTGGTGCCGGTACGGTAATCGGGGTGCAGGAACAGCGAACACAGTTCGGTGCTGCCGGTCAGGTCGTTCGACAGGTACAGCGTTTCCATGCGTGTAAACACATCGAGTTCGCGGCTGGAGTGGACCAGGGTGCCGATGCGGTAATTATAAAACGGCTCGTCCAGCCCGACCGAACCCTTGATGGCGCACACGCCGGCCAGGCGGCCGCTGTCGGTATCCTCCATGACGAACATATAGTCGCGCTTTTCGGGCGCGATGGTCTGGTCGAACGAGGCGCAGGCGATGGCCACACGCTCGCTGAGCATGGCCATGTCCGGTTTGAGGGTGGTCATGCCGGTGCCGACCTGGCTGGCCAGACCGTACAGGGCGTCGAGGTCGGAGGCGTGAATGGCGCGTACCACTAGCATAGGGTTCTCACAATCAGATTCGGGCGCAGATCACGCTGTCGCCGGCGGCCACCTGTAGCGCCGCCCGCGCCGCCTGCGGCAGGGCCACGCCGTCGGCCGCCTCCAGGGCCGGGCAAGCCAGGACCACGGCGCGAAAGTGGCGCTCGGAGCTGGCGGCGATGGCGTAATGGACCACGCTGTCGGGCTGGCCGGGCGCTTCGCCATCGGCCGCCAGTACCCGGCGCGCGAACGAGCCGTTGAACGAACGCAGCGCGTTCTTGTGGGCTTGCAGGATCGGGCCGCCGTCAAAAATATCGATATAGTCGTCGGCCTCGAAACCTTCCTGTGTGAGCAGGTTGAAGGCCAGTTCGCCACTTGGGTGAATCTGCCCCAGCGCGGCCTGGGCGTCGCCCGGCAGCAGCGGCACATACACCGGATAATGGGGCATCAATTCCAGGATCAGGGTGCGGTTGCGGGCGCCGCCGATGACGCGCTCGGCGTCCAGAAAATCCATCTGAAAAAATTTGCGGCCCAGCGCGTCCCAAAACGGCGACTGGCCGGCGCTGTCGGTGATGCCGGCCAGCGGCACGAAGAAGCGGTCGCCGAAGCGGTGCGGCGCGAGCACGGCAAACAACAGGCGGGCGCGCGACAGCAGGGCCGCTTCCAGGCCGGCCTGCTCCATATTGCGCACATAAAAACCGGACAGCTGGGAATAGCCGGTCAGCTCCGAGCACAGGGTCAGCGCGTGTACGCTATGGCTGATATTGAGGTCGCGCGAGACTTGCTGGATGACGTCGTTACGAAATGAGAAATAGGTGCCGTTCGAGCCGGCCGAGGCGAACATGGCGGCGGTGCCGGCGATGCCGCGCTCGGCCAGCGATTCCAGCACGAACAGATACGACTCTTCGCTTGGGATGTCGACCTGGGCGGCGAAGGAGGCGATCGAGCGCTCCACCGATGCGGCGATCTTGTCGCGCGTTTTCGGCAGCGTATGGACTCCCGGCATGGTCACCGCGGCCAGCGCTTCGAGGGCGGCAATATCGGTAAGCTCCACCGGACGGACTACATACATAGGAACTCCTTGGAGGACGAACGGGACGGGCGATGGCCTTGGCCGCCGCCGCGCCGCCGGGCGCGGGCCGGCCACGCGGCACGGTCCCGCGTCATGGTGGCACCGCGCCACGGGCCGGCCGGCGCGGCCGGCACATCTGATTTACGACGCGCTCAAGCCGGCCAAGGCCGCCCGCAGCAGACGGCCGGCCTCGGTGATCTGGGCATCCGACACGATCAGCGCCGGCGCCAGACGCACCACGTCGGTGCCGGCGATGAGCACCATCAAGCCCTGGGCCTCGGCCGCTTTCTGGATATCTTTGGCGCGGCCCTTGAAAGCGTCGGCCACCACCACGCCCAGCAGCAAGCCGCTGCCGCGCACCGATTGCAACAGTTGCGGAAAGTCGGCCACCAGCGACTCGAGCATGGCGATGGTTTTTTGGCTCGCCTCCTTGACGCGCGCCAGGAAGGCCGGGGTATTGATAATCTCCAGCACCTTCAGGGCGACCGAGGTGGCCAGCGGATTGCCGCCATAGGTGGTGCCGTGGGTGCCCACGCCGAGCGTGGCGGCCAGCACGTCGGTGGTGAGCATGGCGCCGATCGGGTAGCCGTTGCCCAACGCCTTGGCGGTGGTCAGAATGTCCGGCGTGACGCCATAACCCATGTAGGCAAACAGGGCGCCGGTGCGGCCCATGCCGCATTGGACTTCGTCGAAAATGAGCAGGGCCCCGGTCTGGTCGCACAGCGCGCGCAGCGCTTGCAAAAAGGCGGGATCGGCCGGCACCACGCCGCCCTCGCCCTGCACCGGCTCGACCACCACGGCGCACACATCGTCGCCGATGGCGGCGCGCGCGGCCTCGATGTCGTTGTAGGCGATATGGTCGATCGACGGCGGCAGCGGCTCGAAGCCTTCGGTGTATTTCGACTGGCCGCCGACCGAGACGGTAAACAAGGTGCGGCCGTGGAAGGAATTGAAGCAAGAGACGATGCGCGACTTGTGGGCGCCGAACTTGGTATGGGCGTGCTTGCGCGCCAGCTTGAAGGCCGCTTCGTTGGCTTCGGCGCCGGAATTGCAAAAGAAGGCGCGGTCGGCGAAGGTGGCCTCGGTCAAGGCCGTGGCCAGGCGCAGCACCGGCTCGTTGGTGTAGCCGTTACCCAGGTGCCACAAGGTGTTGGCCTGGGCGGTCAGGGCGGCCACCAGCTCCGGGTGGCAGTGGCCAAGGCTGGCCACGGCGATGCCGGCGGTGAAGTCGAGGTACTGCTTGCCGTGTTGATCCCACAGATCGAGTCCGGCGGCGCGCACCGGCACCATGGCGGCCGGCGCGTAGGTCGGCACCAGCACTTGGTCGAAGGTCTGCCGGGTGACAGGGCGGGCGGTTACGGTGGAATCAAGCTTGGCGTTCATCGGCATTCCCTATCTATAGTAGTCGGTACGCCACTCATACAGTCGCGTCCTCATCATTATAGGAAAGGCGCCGGCGAAACTCTTTTGAAACTGCGACAAGATTTTTCACTTTTGCCCGGCACGCGCAGGAGACTCAGGCAGGGCCGGCCGGCGGCATCAGCTTGCGCTGGCGCTCTTCGCGCGGGGTGTTGCCGAACAGCGCACCGAAGGCGGTGGAAAAATGCGATCCGGATGAGAAGCCGCACATCAAACCCACCTGCACGATCGAATGATGGGTATCGAGCAGCAACTGGCGCGCGCGGCGCAACCGCAGTTCAAGGTAGTAACGCGAGGGCAAGCTGCCCAGGTATTGCTTAAACAGGCGTTCGAGCTGGCGCCGCGACAAGCCCACCAGGTTGGCGATGTCGTCGGTCGACAGCGGTTCTTCGATGTTAGCCTCCATCAAGGTCACCGCTTCCGACAGCTTCGGTTGCAGCACGCCGAAGCGGGCTTGCAAGGCGACCCGCTGGCGCTCTTCCTTGCCGCGCACGCGGTCCACGCACAAGGCTTCCTTGATGCTGGCCTGCAAATCCGCGCCGAACAGGATGTCGATCAGGGTCAGCGCGAAGTCCAGGCTGGCGGCGCCGCCGCAGCAGGTGACATGGGCGCCGTCGATTTCATACAGATGGGGCGTCAGGATGGCGCGGTCGGCGCGCGCGTCGGCGTCCGGATAAAGCGCCCACGGCAGCGCCACGCGCACCCCGTCGAGCGCGCCGGCGTTTGCCAGCCACAGCACGGCGGCGCCCACCCCACCCCAACAGCATGCGGCGCGGCAACGCTCGAGCACGGCGCGCGCCAGCTCGGGACGCAAGGCGGGCAGGCCGGCGTCGGCCACCAGCAGCGTCAGGTGAGAGTGGCCAGTCGCCGTCTCGACGGCTTGGGCCGGGGTCAAGGTTTGCAGGATCAGCAACGACGGACCGAGCGCGGCGGCAGCCAATCTCAGCGGTTGCACCAAGGCGGCCCAGGTGATGGTATCGGCCTCGCCGGCATTGATGAGCAGCAGGCGCAGCGGCCGTTCCAGAGCGGCAGCGGTAAGTTGATGAAGTGACATTCAGATTGACTGCGGGCGCCAGGTGAGCGACATAGGTTGTTTGGCGAACAGGAGCGGGGCAGCGGCCGGACGCTACCGGATGCCTGCCGGGCACCTACCGGACGCCTACCGGACGCCTACCGGACGCCTACTCCGGCGCCAGCGCAGCGGCTGGCCGCTCCGTATTCCATTGACTGACAATCATACCGGAGATCAGCAGGGCGGCGCCGATCCAGGCTTGCGGCGTCATCACTTCACCGAGCCAGAAGTAGGCGAAAAACGCGGCCGCGGCCGGCTCCAGGGAATAGATGACGGCCGCCTCATTGGCCGAACTGTGGCGCTGGCCCCAGGTTTGCAGCGAAATGATGGCGGCGGTGCACACCCCTCCCAGGTACAGCAAATTGAGGGCATGGGTGCGCAAGCCCAGACCGATGTAAGCCCAGTAATTGCTCAAGTCTTGGCCCACGTCAATCTCGCTGCGCGGCACTTCCCGCACCAACAGCCACAAGGCCGCGCACAGCGCCACGGTGGCGATCTGCATCGCGGTCAGGGTCATCAAACGTTGCGCCTCGCGCGAACTGCGCTCCATCAGCTTGACATAAAAGCCGAAGGAAAACGCGCCCATCAGCGTCAGGGTGTCGCCGCGCCCCCAGCCGGCGCTGCCGTCCGCGCACAGGGCGAACAAACCGCTCACCGCCAATACCAGCGCCAGCACGATATGGCGTTGCGGCAAACGGCCGGCGGCCATGCCCAGCAATGGCACCACCAGCACGCTCAAGCCGCTAATGAAGGCGTTGCGGTTGGAACTGGTCAATGCCAGACCCTCGACCTGAAACACGAAGCAGGCGAACAACAGCAGACCCAGCACCAACCCGGCGCGCGCATCCTTGGCGCTGGCGCGCCAGAGAAACGGTGACAACATTAGCGTGGCCAAGCTGAAGCGGATGCACACGATCCACACCGGCGAAAAATAAGCGGTCAGACTCTTCATGGCCGGGAAGGTGGTGCCCCACACGATGGCGACAAGAAGCAGGGCAGCAATACCGCGGAACTGGCGTGTCATAAAATTGGTCTCAATGGATGTGCGGATGTCAACGTTAGCTGCCATGTTACGCGCCTCCGCAATAAATTGCGAATAGTCAAGTTCATCGGTGCGATGACCACCGCCGCCCGCGCGCGGCCCGGATCTTTGATGCGTGGGGGACTATAATCACGCCCATGGGTGAACGCTATCTCAAAAGTATCCGTTTGTTGGCGGAATGCATGCAAGGCTTCGAACGTTTGTCGGGCGATCTGGCGCGCGCTTACGGTTTGACCCCCGCTCAGTTCGACATCGTCGCCACACTGGGTAACACGCCCGGCATGGCGTACAAGGAGCTCGGTGAAAAGACCTTGATCACAAAGGGAACCTTGACCGGTGTCATAGAACGGCTGGAGCAAAAGGGTTTGGTGGAAAGGAAACGCAGTTGCACCGATAAGCGTTCTTTTTTTATCCGACTCACGGCCAGTGGGGAACGGCTATTCGCGCATACCTTTCCCCATCTGACAGCCCAGGTCAGCCTGGCCTTTACCAGTTTCAGCGAGGCCGATTTTGTGGCGCTGGAAACGATTTTAGCCCAATTAAAAAACGTGATGGTGGTCGCGCATGGTGATAGTGCCGCAACCCGATTATCGATAACAAAGGAAAAATATTGAAAACCTCATTACTCGAAGGCAAAAAGCCGGCTCACTTTGATAAGCATATTATCGGCAACTTGCTGCTCAATGTCAGCACGCCCGAATTGGTGCGCCAGGAAAAGCTGATCATTGGAATACGCAACGAGGCGGGCGAAATTTATCGCCTGATCGGGGCAACCAAGCACAACAGTTTTATGAACGCGATCGAAGAATTGTTCGACCTGGGCTTGGTTGATGAATTACAAGACAGCGAGGCCACGGAGGATGGCTACGACGCCATTTTCAGTGAAACGGTGTAAGACACAAAATGACACATAGAGTTAACAATAGTTAACAATTGCTATCGGCTTTGTTGTTGCAGCACACGGCCGATAGCCCCGGTTATTTACTGTTGTGCGAAGCACGGGCATAATCGAGCGAGGATGTCTGCCTCACCCTGTACATGTCTTATCGCGCAAACGACGCGCCGCATGCGCCCGCTTGTACCGTCCAGCAAGAAAATCAATAGAGATGCCCCGATAAAGTTCCAAGGGGAAATAATCCGGGTATAATTTTTTAATGGACAGACTCGAAGCATTTAAACTTATCGCCGCTCAAGCGAGCCAGGGTGAAATGACGTTTCCCACCAATGTGGACGCGTCGCTGAAATTACAGCAAGCCTTGAACGACCCCGATTGTCACATCGACGCGGCCGCCAAACTGGTCCAGGCCGATCCTTTATTAGCGGCACGCACCGTGGCGATCGCCAATTCGGTCGCCTATAACCGTTTCGGTAGCGAAATCTCCAGCGTGCGCGCGGCCGTTCATCGCATGGGGGTGCGCACCCTGCAATCGCTGGTGGCGGCCCTGATCGTGCGTCAGCTGGGCGGCAATTTCACCCATCCCGAATTACGCGCCAAGGCGGCCCAGCTTTGGGCCCACACCGCCCACGTGGCCGCGTTGGCCCAGGTCATTGCCCGGCGCGTCACCCATGTCGATCCGGACACCGCTTTATTTGCCGGCATCGTGCATGAAGTGGGCGGTTTTTATTTGCTCTCGCGGGCGGCCGAGTTTCCAGGCATTCTGGACGGCGAGCCCGAAGACTGGGTTGAACATGGCGAACAGGCGATCGGCCGCGGCGTGCTGACCAAGCTGGTCATCCCGGAACCGGTGATGTCGGCGGTGGAAGCCTTGTGGGACGGCATGCGCGCCTTGCCGCCGGAAACCCTGGGTGACACCCTACTGCTGGCCAACGATCTGGCGCCGGTGCACTCGCCGTTTCACGAGCGCCCCGGCGCCACCTCGCGCCAAGCGGCACGCACCATCGATTTCGTGGTGGGCGACGGCACCTTGAATATGATATTGAGCGAGTCGCAGCAGGAAGTGAAGTCCCTGCTCGAGGTGCTGATGCTCTAACGCACAGGCTGGTGACAAAAAAGAGCCCGCTGCGAAGCGGGCCAAAGTCCAAAACTAGGGATGTCCTGAAAGAGACAGTGCCACTATAGCCAGTCCGCGCCCACCCATCCGTGCGCTATCACACACACCGCCCGCTGGTTTCGCCGCCGCGGCAAATCGCCACAACGCCTACCATAGCGATTTAAAAATACAGGAAACAACGATGGCACAGCAAGCCAGCTGCCGACGCTGGGTGGTGATGGGGGTGAGCGGTTGCGGCAAGAGCGAAGTGGGCCGACTGCTGGCGACCGCCCTGAACGCGCCCTTCATCGAAGGCGACCAGTTCCACCCGGCGCAGAACGTGGCCAAGATGTCGGCCGGCACACCACTGGACGATGCCGACCGCCGCGACTGGCTATTGCGCCTGCAAGCCGAAATCGCCAGCGCGCGGGCCGCCGGCACACCCCTGGTACTGGCTTGCTCGGCCCTCAAGCGGCGTTACCGCGATGTGTTGCGCGCCGGCGATCCCGGCCTGCGCTTCGCCCACCTGCACGGCGCGCGCGCGGTGCTGGCCGCGCGTCTGGACGGCCGGGCCGGCCATTTCATGCCCGCTTCCTTGCTCGACAGTCAGCTGCGCGACCTCGAGCCGCTACAAGACGACGAGGCCGGCCTGCAACTGGACATTGACGCCACACCACAACAATTGAGCGATGCCATCGCGGCCGCCAGCTGACCTGTGCTCAATGGCAAAGGCGGTGCCCATAAAAAAAGGACAGCATGCTGTCCTTTTTTTGCGAGCCAAACGGCTTATACCACGGCGCCGTCGGTGGTATCCTTTTCCTTGATCGGCTTGATCAAGTCTTCACGCTTGACGCCCAGCCACATGGCCACCGCCGCCGCCACGAAGACCGAGGAATAAATACCGAAGCAAATGCCGATGGTGAGCGCCACCGCGAAATAATGCAGGGTCGGCCCGCCCAGTAACAGCATCGACAGCACCATCATCTGGGTGCAGCCGTGGGTAATGATGGTGCGCGAAATGGTGCTGGTGATGGCATTGTCGATCACTTCTTGCACCGACGACTTGCGCTGCTTGCGGAAGTTTTCGCGGATACGGTCGAAAATCACCACCGACTCATTGACCGAATAACCCAGCACGGCCAGCACGGCGGCCAGCACCGTGAGCGAAAACTCCCATTGGAAGAAGGCGAAAAAGCCGAGAATGATGACCACGTCGTGCAAATTGGCGATAATCGCCGCCACCGCGAATTTCCATTCGAAACGCACCGCCAAGTAAATGGCGACCCCGATCACCACCATGAACAGGGCGTTCAAGCCGTTTTGCGCCAATTCATCGCCGACCTGGGGACCGACAAACTCGACCCGCTGCTGCACCACCGATTCGGCGCCGCCGGCATCCACGCAACCAGCCTTGACCACATGCTCGCCCTTGGCGGTGACGGTGTCGATCTGGCGCGTGCTGCCTTGCTCGGCTTTGCACAGGGCGGCGAACACGCGCTCCGAACCATTGACGCCGTTTTGCGTTTTTACCACCGGCAAACGGATCATGACATCGCGCGCGGTGCCGAAGCCGGTCACTTCCGGCTGCTCATAGCCCAGACTTTCCAGGGTGTGGCGAATCTGATCCAGATTGGCCGCTTTCGGGTATTGCACCTCCATCACGGTGCCGCCCTTGAACTCAATCGAAAAATGCAAGCCGTTATAAAACAGGAAAAACACGGCGGCGACGAAAGTGAGCGCCGACACCAGGTTGAAAATGAGCGCATGGCGCATGAAGGGTATGTCTTTTTTGATCCGGAAAAATTCCATGGAAATCCTCTGTGTTTGGCTAACGCAGCCGGCCGCCCCGCGGCCGGGCCGATTTTATTTCGACAGACCCGGTACCCAGACCGTGCCAATGGCAACCGATTGCAGCTTCTTCTTGCGGCCGTACCACAGGTTGACCACGCCGCGCGAGACAAACACGGCCGAGAACATCGAGGTCAAAATACCCAGGCAATGCACCACCGCGAAACCGCGCACCGCGCCCGAACCGAACACCAGCAAGGCCAGACCGACGATCAGGGTGGTCACGTTCGAATCGAGAATGGTGGCCCAGGCGCGCTCGAAACCGACCGCGATGGCGGCCTGCGGCGTGGCGCCGGCGCGCAGCTCTTCGCGGATGCGCTCGTTGATCAAGACGTTGGCATCGATCGCCATGCCCAGCGCCAGCGCGATCGCGGCGATCCCTGGCAAAGTCAAGGTCGCTTGCATCATGGATAGCAAGGCGATCAACAACAGCAGATTGCAACCGAGCGCCAGCACGCTGAAGAAACCGAACATCATGTAGTACAGAATCATGAAGATGGCGATGGCGGCAAAACCGTACACCATCGACAATTGCCCCTTCTTGATGTTTTCGGCGCCCAGGGCCGGCCCGATGGTGCGTTCCTCGATGATGACCATCGGCGCATACAGCGCGCCCGAACGCAACAGCAGCGCCAATTCGTTGGAATTTTCCGCCGCGCCCATGCCGGTGATCTGGAATCGGCTGCCCAGCTCGCTCTGGATAGTGGCCACAGACAATACTTCCGGCTTACCTTTTTCAAACAGTACGATCGCCATGCGCTTGCCCACGCGTTCGCGGGTGGCCTCGCGCATCTTGCGGCCGCCGTCGCCATTCAAGTCGATCGACACGGCCGGTTGCTGGTTCTGGTCGGTGGTCGAGGTGGCGCTGGAAATATAGTCGCCGGTCAACACCACATCTTTGCTCAGGATGACGGGCACGCCCTTGCCCACAGTAAACAGTTCGGAATTAAAAGGCACGGCGGACGACAGCTCGCTGCCCGGCGTGACGCTTTCATCGACCATGCGCACTTCCAGGGTCGCGGTGCGGCCGATCACCGACTTGGCGCGCGCCACATCTTGCACGCCGGGCAGTTGTACCACGATGCGGTCGGGACCTTGTTGCTGAATAATGGGCTCGGACACGCCCAGTTCATTGACGCGCTTGGACAAGGTGGCAATATTTTGCTTGACGCCTTCATCCATGGCAAGCTTCAGGGCGGCCGGCTTCATGCTCGCCACCAATTTCAAGTCGGCGCCATCGGCCGCCTCGACAAACGCCAGGTCCGGCATTTGATCGGCCAGCACATTACGCGCCTCGCTGCGGGTGGCGGCGTCGCGGAACTTGATTTCAATCGTGTCGCCGACCCGGTCGATACCGGCGTGACGCACATTCTTGTCGCGCAAGGTGGTGCGCATGGCCGCCTGCACGCCCTGCACCCGTTTGGTCAGCGCCGCCTTGGTATCGACTTGCATCAGGAAATGCACACCGCCGCGCAAGTCCAGGCCCAGATACATCGGCAGCGCATGCACGCGCTGCATCCATTTCGGCGTATTGGACTGAAGATTCAAGGTCACCAGATAGGTGGGGTCGGCCGGGTCGCTGTTCAAATCCTTTTCCAGCACCGACTTGGCCTTAAATTGCGTGTCCGGATCGCTGAACCGCACCCGCACCGAGGCATAGGTGCCGCTGCCGTCGAAGGTGGCGCCCTCCGACTTGATGTTTTCTTTTTTCAACACCGTATCGACCTGGGCCGCCATGTCCGCCGCCATCTTGACGGTCGACTTGCCGCTCGTCACTTGCAGAGCGGGCGATTCGCCATAGTAGTTCGGCACCGAATACAGCGCCCCGAATAGCAGGGCGATGACGATGAGGAGGTATTTCCAGAGAGGATAGCGGTTCATGATTGGTCAGCGTTCAGTGTTGAGCGTCGGATGCGGCTTGACGGGCGGCGCGCCGCCCGTTGCGATATTACAGCGCTTTGAGCGTGCCCTTGGGCAACAAGGTGGTGATGGCGCTTTTTTGCACCAGCACTTCGGTGCCGCTGGCCACTTCGATCGTGATGTAAGCCTCGGTCACCTTGGACACCTTGCCCAGGATGCCGCCGGCGGTCACCACTTCGTCACCCTTGGCCAGCGCGTCCATCATCGCTTTTTGTTCCTTGGCGCGCTTTTGCTGGGGACGGATCATCAGGAAATACATGACCACGAACATGAGCACCAGGGGCAGGAAGCTGGTCAGATTGCCGCCCAGGCCAAGCGCGTCGGCTGGGGATTGGGCATAAGCGTTAGAGATAAACACGAGGACTCCGATGTAATTAGTTTGAAAAATAGCGCTGTATTCTAGCATTGGCCGCGCCGCCGAAGACGCCCCGGCTCTCTGGCAGGCCGAATTCTTTTGCGGGCGCGGCGCCGCCGCCGCTTAAATGCCGCGCGCGCGGCCGGCGCGAAACTCCAGCGTGAAGGCGTGAAAACGGTCTTGGTCGAGAGCGTCACGCATCTGCTGCATCAGTTCCAGATAGTAATGAAGGTTGTGAATGGTATTTAAGCGCGCCCCCAAAATCTCTTGCGAACGATGCAAATGATGCAAGTAAGCGCGCGAAAAATTGCGGCAGGCATAGCAGCCGCACAATTCGTCGAGCGGCGCCTTGTCGTCCTTGTAGCGGGCGTTCTTGATCTTGATGTCACCGAAACGGGTAAACAGCCAGCCATTGCGGGCATTGCGTGTCGGCATCACACAATCGAACATATCGATGCCGTTCGACACCCCGGCCACCAAGTCTTCCGGCGTGCCCACGCCCATCAAATAGTGCGGCTTGTTGGCCGGCAAACGCGGGCCGACATGGGCCAGCATACGCATCATGTCTTCCTTGGGCTCGCCCACCGACAAGCCGCCGATGGCGATGCCAGGAAAACCCACCTGCTCCAGTCCGGCCAGCGATTCGTCGCGCAACTCCTCGAACATGCCGCCCTGCACGATGCCAAACAGCGCGTTAGGATTCTCGCCCCGTTCGAACTCGTCTTTGGAGCGCTGAGCCCAGCGCAGCGACATGCGCATCGACTTGGCGGCTTCCTCCATTGTGGCGGGCCGGCCTTCGATTTCATACGGCGTGCATTCGTCGAACTGCATCACGATATCCGAATTGAGCACGCGCTGGATCTGCATCGACACTTCCGGCGACAGGAACAGCTTGTCGCCATTGATGGGCGAGGAAAAATGGACGCCTTGCTCGGTGATCTTGCGCATGGCGCCCAGCGAGAACACCTGGAACCCACCCGAATCGGTGAGAATAGGCTTGTCCCATTGCATAAAGTCGTGCAAGCCGCCGAACTTGGCCATCACCTCGGTGCCCGGGCGCAGCCACAGATGGAAGGTGTTGCCCAGGATGATTTGGGAGCCGATCTCCTTCAATTCCAGCGGCGACATCGCTTTCACCGAGCCGTAGGTACCGACCGGCATGAAAATCGGCGTCTGCACCTCGCCATGGTTCAATCGGACGGTGCCGCGACGGGCATGGGTCAGGCCGCTTGTATCGGTCTTGTGTAATGTAAATTCCAGCATGAAGCAACTTTCTCAGTCATAGTCAATGTAATCGTTTACTGGCGCGACAAGGTTCATCAGCCGGGTCCAGTCGCCGCACAACTTACGAAACGAGCGGCTATGGTCATGCGCTTGCTGCAAGTCCATCACCGCCGATAAAGCGGGCTGGTCGAGCACCTCGTGATAGGCGCGGTTCGGCATTTGCCGGCTGAGCCACTGCTTGGCGGCGCGAATCTGCTCCGCGTCGGGCAACTGAGCCGGCCTGACAAAACCGCGCCGGCCATCCAGGGAAGCGGCGGCGGCAAGAAACCAGGCCTCGTATTCACGATTGGCCAGGACGATCGAAACAGCCCGGCCCGGCAATACGGTGTTGACTTTGGCTCGCAGCGTCGCGCCCAGCTCTATCGGACAGTCATCGTCGGCATCGAGCAAAATCAGTATCCATCCGGGCTCCGGGCACAGCGCCGCAGCCAACTTGAGCTGCTTGGTGAATATCGCCTCCCGATTGAGAAATTGATCGCGGCGCACGCGGATGGGCCGGCCGAAATTAACTTGCGTATTCGGTCGTAGCCAATCATTTATACGTCGCAACAAGACGGGCAAAGCCGCGACCTCGCCGTCGCCTTCAACGATGGATACGACGTTGATCATTGCTTCGGCTCATCAAACAATTCCGCTTGAGCTAGATTTTCCGAACGCAATGGCAAGGGATCGGGCAACAGTTGATTCAACCGCAGCAATTCACCAGCGGACGACATATGCTCGCGCATGGCGGCGCGCGAACCTTGTCCGAGGGGCACGATGCGTGTCACACCCTCCTCCGACGCGACCACCAACAGCGATTCCGGAGTGATCGCCATATCATCAAGCAAATCGGGACTGTGGCTGGTCACGATCACTTGGGTTCGCTCAGCGGCCCGTCCCAACGCTTCCCGTAGCGCCGCCGAGGCGCCCGGATGCAGCGCGGTTTCCGGCTCCTCGATGCCGATCAACGAAGGCGCGTGATCGCTATTGCCTTGAAATAAGGCGGTGAGGATGCCGAGCGCCCGTAGCGTTCCATCGGACATGTTCTGCGCGTAAAAATGCCAGGGATGCTTGGCGCCCGCCATTTCCTGCTGAAACGCCAACGATTCCATGGGGCCAACCGCCACGCGCTCCACACCCTGCACCATCGGCACCACCGCGTGCAAGTATTCCTGAATGATTTGCAGCGCTTCCGGGTTGGTCCGCGCCAAATGGCTGATCACGCTGGCGATGTTTTCCCCCGCCGGCTTGAGCAAACGCCCGTCCTGTGGTTTTTGCAATTCACGTATCAACTTGGGATTGAGGTTGTAAAAACCCATCGCGGTGAGCGCGTCATACACCGGCCGAAACACCGACAAACCGGAGGCGCCCACCAGCGCCAGACGATCGGCGGTCACGGCCGGGAAACTGGACTCGCTTGACGCGATCAGCCGGCCCTTCTCCATAGAAAAAAACGGACCTTTACCCACGCCGCCAATATTGCAAACTTCCTTTTGCACTTCGTAACCGCCGCTGGACAAGGCGCCCACCGTGAATCCATACATGCCGGGTTCGCCCGATGGCAGCTGAAATTCAAAACTCATGGCGAAATGGGTCGGATGGCCGCTCGACCGGCGCCCTACCTCGGACAAACCGCCGCGTTCGTTCATGGCATTGTCCAGCGATCCGCTCAGCGCATCGCGCGCCAGATGCAAGGCGTCGAGAAAGTTACTCTTGCCGGAGCCATTGGCCCCGACCAGGTAAGTCAGTTGCGACAACTTCACATCGCAGTGCGCGATACTCTTGTAGTTACGCAGGATTACGCGCTTGAGAAAATTTGATGAGGTCATATTTCGCTTCCCATTCCGCGCGGCGGCACGCCGATCCCCCATTGTACCCGCGCGGCACTCGGCCGCTGCACGCCCGGCGGGCATGCCCTTGACACGCTGACGGCGGGCATTCTCACGTCGCGCGCGACTGGGTCGTGAGCAGCATCGCGTCGCCGTAGCTGAAAAAGCGATATTGATGGGCGATGGCGTGGGCGTAGGCGTCGCGAATCGGCTGGTAGCCGGCGAAGGCCGACACCAGCATCAGCAAAGTCGACTTCGGCAAATGGAAATTGGTGATTAGGCGCGTCACCGTTTTGAAGCGGTAACCGGGCGTGATGAAGAGCGCGGTGTCGGCGCTGCCCGCCTCCAGCTGACCCGATTGCGACGCCGATTCCAGCGCGCGCAGACTGGTGGTGCCGACGGCCACCACGTCGCGCCCGGCGGCTTGCGTGGCGCGCACCGCGTCCACCGTTTCTTGCGGCATGGTGTACCACTCGGTGTGCATCTTGTGCTCGGCCAGCACCTCGTTGCGCACCGGCTGAAACGTACCGGCCCCCACATGCAAAGTGACGTAGGCGAAGCGCACCCCCTTGGCCGCCAGCCGGTCCAGCAGGGGCTGGTCGAAATGCAGGCCGGCGGTGGGCGCGGCCACGGCGCCCGGCACCTTGTTGAACACGGTCTGGTAGCGCGTTTCGTCGAAGGCGTCGGCATCGTGCTCGATATACGGCGGCAGCGGCAGCCGGCCGTATGCCTCGATCAATTCGAAAATGTCGGACTCCACGTGCAGGGTGAAAAACTCGCCGGCGCGCTCGCCCACCGTCACATCGAAGGCGTCCGCCAGACGGATGCGGCAGCCGGGCGGCGGCGACTTGGAGGCGCGCACCTGGGCCAGCACGGTGCGGCTGTCGAGCACGCGCTCGACCAGCACCTCGACATTGCCGCCGGTTTCCTTGACGCCGAAAAAGCGCGCCTTGAGCACGCGCGTGTCGTTCATCACCAGCAGGTCGCCCGGCTCCAGCAAATCGAGCACGTCGGCGAAACGGCGATCGATCAAGCGCTCGCCGTCAAGCTGCAACAGGCGGGAGGCGCTGCGCTCGGGCAGCGGGATTTGCGCAATGCGCTCTTGCGGCAAGTTAAAATCGAAATCGGAAAGCGAATACATACGTTTACTTCGTCAATTATTAGGAATGCACGAACGGCGCCCAGGCACTATACTGTGCGCCTATACAGGTTCACAACCTGGCGCCTGACTTGGCTGCGGCCAAGGCCAACCCTCTATTTTACGCTAGCCGCGCAAACCCTTCCGATATGCCAGTTCCGAAGCAAAAACCCGCGAAAAAAGTCGTCAGCAATGAGAGCAAGCTGGCCCGCCTGGGCCTGCGCACCGACATGGATCTGGTGCTGCATCTGCCGATGCGCTACGAGGACGAAACCAGGGTGGTGAGCATCGAAGAGGCTTGTCTGCACGGCGGCGACTGGTCGCAGGTGGAAGGGCTGGTCACCAAGTGCGAAGTCGGCTACAAGCCGCGGCGCCAGCTGCTGGTGACCATCGCCGACGAGACGGGCGAGCTGCTGCTGCGCTTTATGAATTTTTACGGCAGCCAGACCAAGCAAATGGCCGAGGGCACCCGGGTGCGGGCGCGCGGCGAACTCAAACACGGCTTCTTCGGCGCCGAAATGGTCCACCCCAGTTACAAGGTGGTCAACCAGGGCGCCCCGCTGCCGACCGCGCTGACCCCCGTGTATCCGTCCGGCGAGGGGCTGTCGCAGCCGATTTTGCGGCGCGCCATCAACGAGGCCATGAACCGCATCGACTGGCACGACACCTTGCCGGCCGCGCTGATCGAGGACATGCGGCTGAGCGACTTCGAGCCGGCCGTGAGGCTGCTGCATTATCCGCCGCAGCAGGTGGACGAGAGCGCGCTGGCCGACCGCTCGCATCCAGCCTGGATACGCATGAAGTTCGACGAGCTGCTGGCCCAGCAGCTTTCGCTCAAACGCGCCCAGCGCGCGCGCCGGGCCAAGGGCGCCGCCGCCCTGCCCCTGGTCGGCGCGCTGTGCCACGCCTTCCAGGCCACGCTGCCGTTTCGCCTGACCGGCGCCCAACAGCGCGTGCTGGACGAAATCCGCGCCGACCTGCGCCACCCGTATCCGATGCAGCGCCTGCTGCAAGGCGACGTTGGCAGCGGCAAAACGGTGGTGGCGGCACTGGCCGCGACCCAGGCCATCGACAGCGGCTTTCAGGCGGCGTTGATGGCGCCCACCGAGATCCTGGCCGAGCAGCACTTCCGCAAGGTCGCCGCCTGGCTCGAACCGCTCGGTGTCAGCGTGGCCTGGCTGACCGGCAGCCTGAAAAAGAAGGACAAGCTGGCCGCCATGGCCCTGATCGAATCGGGCCAGGCGCAGCTGGTGGTGGGCACCCACGCGCTGATTCAGGACAGCGTGCAGTTTTCCCGCCTTGGCCTGGTGATCGTCGACGAGCAGCACCGCTTCGGCGTCGGCCAGCGCCTGACCCTGCGCAACAAGGGCGACGCCGGCGCCGTGCCGCATCAGCTGATGATGTCGGCCACCCCGATCCCGCGCACCCTGGCCATGACCTACTACGCCGACCTGGAAGTGTCGGTGATCGACGAGCTGCCGCC
>JAZKGI010000051.1:0-52647 GCA_040385995.1 Pseudomonadota bacterium | reverse complement strand
CTGCATTACAGTCGATGCGCGAAGGGCACGGCTGAGTTGTGTATAACGATATGGCCTAGGGGCGATCAACCAAGGAGGAACTCCGCTCCCTACTCCGGCAGCGGCGCGGCCGGCGACGGCGGCGCGGCGGTGCGGGCCGCGTTCATCACCATCGACAGCATGGTGTAGTAGCCGTTGATGGCCATCAGGTCGACCACGCCCTGCTCGCCGAAACGCGCCAGGGCGGCGTCGTAGGTGGCGTCGCCGACCTGGCGCCGCTGATGCAGCTCGATACAAAAATCGTACACCAGCGCTTCGTCGGTCGCCATGTCACGCGGCCGGCGGCGCGCGGCGATGGCGTCGATCACATCTTGGTCGATGCCTTCGCGCGCGGCCAGCGGGGCGTGGATGGCCCACTCCACTTGCTGGCTCCACTGACGCGCCGTGACCAGGATCGCCAGCTCCGTCAAGCGCGGTCCGATGGCGCTGCGGTAGCGCAGGTATTCGCCCACGCGCTGGGCCGCCGCCATCAGTTCGGGGCTGCGTACCAGCGGCACGAAAGGCCCGTACAGGGCGCCGCGCGGCCCGTCGATGATGGCTTGGGCCGCCATTTGCTGGGCGGCGCTCATCTGGTCGAATGACAGGGGCGGCAAGCGGTCGGTCATGGGCGTGGGCGGTAAGGAGGGGAGATCATCAAGCATTGATGACCTCGGCGTGGAGACGCATTGCTGTCAGTGTTCGCATGCTCATGATTTCTCGGGTTTGATCCAGTTTGGGTCCAGTTGACGACCAGCGGGCGCCGCCGCCGCGCAAATGCATGGTCTCGTCACGCGGCCAGTCGCCGGCCCGTGTGGGCAGAATACAAATCGGCGCCCTAAAATTGTTGCCTCAAGTAAATATTCGCATAGCCTGCCGGAAAAATCAAAAGAATCCGCGCGCTTCGCGCTTATTGTCAATTGTCGTCCACCAAAATTGATGAGAAGGCCATGACCCATATTATCCACCGCAATCTGCGCCAGGCGCCCCCGCAAGCCGTCAGCGCCCACGGCATGTATGTATTCGACAGCGAGGGCAAAGCCTATCTCGACGCCAGCGGCGGCGCCGCCGTTTCCTCGCTGGGGCACGCCCATCCCGACATTGTGGCGGCCATGCACCGCCAGATCGACAGCGTGGCCTATGCCCACACCGGCTTTTTCACCACCGCGCCAGCCGAACAGCTGGCGGCCCGCCTGGCGGCCGACGCGCCGGGCGACTTGAACCAGGTCTATCTGCTGTCGGGCGGTTCGGAGGCGATCGAAACGGCGCTCAAGCTGGCGCGCCAGTATTTCGTCGAGGCCGGCCAGCCGGAGCGCAGCGTGTTCATCGCGCGCCGCCAAAGCTATCACGGCAACACGCTGGGCGCGCTGGCCCTGGGCGGCAACGAGTGGCGCCGCAAGCAGTTCACGCCGCTGCTCATCGACGTGCCACGGGTGGCGCCGTGCTATGCATACCGCGACCGCGCGCCCGACCAGAGCTGCGCCGATTACACCGCCGGCTTGATCGCCGAGCTGGAGGCGACAATCCTCGCGACCGGGCCGCAACGGGTGATCGGCTTTTGCGCCGAACCGGTGGTGGGCGCCACCGGCGGCGCGGTGCCGCCCACGCCGGGCTACTTCAAGGCGGTGCGCGCGCTGTGCGACCGCTACGGCATCCTGCTCATCGCCGATGAAGTCATGTGCGGCATGGGCCGCACCGGCACCCTGTACGCCATCGAACAGGAAGACGTGGTGCCGGACCTGGTGGCGCTGGGCAAGGGTCTGGGCGCCGGCTACCAGCCGATCGGCGCCGTGGTGGCGCGCCAGCATATTGTGGACCGGCTGCGCGACGGCAGCGGCGCCTTCCAGCACGGCCACACCTATATGGGCCACCCGGTGGCGGCGGCGGCGGCGCTGGCGGTGCAGCAGGTGATCGCGCGCGACGGCCTGCTGGCGGCGGTGACGGCGCGCGGCGCCTCGCTCAAGCGGCGCCTGCACCAGGCTTTCGACCACCACCCGCATGTGGGCGACATCCGCGGGCGCGGCCTGTTTCTGGCGCTCGAGCTGGTGCGCGACCGGGACAGCAAGGAGCCGTTCGCGCCGCAGCGCAAGCTGCACGCGGCCGTCAAGCAGCAGGCCATGGCGCACGGCTTGATGGTCTACCCGATGGGCGGCACCATCGACGGCCAGCATGGCGACCATATTTTGCTGGCGCCCCCTTTCATCGCCAGCGAGGCCGACTTGTCGGAGATCGTCTCGCGCCTGCACGACGCGCTGACCGTCGCGCTGGCGGCCGGCCACTGAAGGCGGGCGCCCCGGCGCGGGGTTAGTCCTGCCAGGCCAGCACTTCCTGCTGCTGTTCGCCCAGACCGGCGATGCCCAGGCGCAGGGTGTCGCCGGCTTTCAAAAAGCGCTGCGGCTTGCGCCGCACGCCGGTGCCGGGCGGGGTGCCGGTGGCGATCACGTCGCCCGGCTCCAGCGTCATGAAGCGGGACAGATAACTGACCAGTTGGGCGACCGAAAAAATCATGCTCTCGGTATTGCCAGTTTGCATGCGCTTGCCGTTCAGGTCCAGGTACAGATCGAGATACTGCACGTCGAACACCTCGTCGCGCGTGACCAGCCAGGGGCCGATGGGGCCGAAACCGTCGCAACCCTTGCCCAAATCGCTGCCGCGCTCTTGCTGAAATGCGCGCTCGGTGAAGTCGTTGAGCACGCAGTAGCCGGCCACGTGGAGCAACGCGTCCGCTTCCTCCACATGGCGCGCGCGGGTGCCGATGACGACGCCCAGTTCGACTTCCCAATCGGTTTTCTTCGATCCTTTCGGCAGCATCAGCGCGTCGTCCGGGCCAGCCAGGCAGCTAATGGCTTTGTTAAATATTTGCGGCTCGGCCGGAAAAGGCCCAAGCTGAACCGGCGCGCCCGCCACGGCCGGGGCATCGCGGTAATTGTTGCGCACGCCGATCAACTTGCCGACCCGGGCCAGCGGCACGCCATAGCGCGGATTGCCGCGCACCAGCGGCAAGCTGGCGTGCTCGATGTTGGCCAGCTTGCGCAAGGCCTTGTCCGACAGTTGGCCGGCATCGATATCGGCGACGACGCCGGACAGATCGCGCAGCTTGCCCTCTTCGTCGATCAAGCCTGGTTTTTCTTTGCCGGGGCGGCCGTAGCGGACCAATTTCATGGATATCCTTCGCGATGCGGTAGTGGTTCGGTGTCAGCGCCGAATTCTACTGCATGGCGTGGGCAGGCGGGGCGCGATGGCGGCGGCCCGCCACAGCTATTTCAGCACGAGTGCCCAGTGCGCCCGTGGCGCGCCTGGCCCAGCGGGATGGACCAGGCGCGCCGCCAAACCGGGCTTTGACGCAACATGTACAACACCAGGCCAGGCAATTGCAGCGCGATCAAGACGCCGAAGGCGACTTGATACGCCAACACCGGGTATTGATGCAGAGAATTAGGCTGCCAACAATTGAGTATCAAGCCGAAGCCCGCTTGCACCAGGAAGGCGCCGACAAAGATCAAGAGGTTGAGGCAGGTGGCGGCGCGGCCGGTCAGACCGGCCGGCATGCTTTGCGTCACAATCGCATATTCCAGTCCCGTGACGGCGCCGATCAGCGTAAATAGCACCGACAATAATTGGAAGCTGGGCGCGTGGTTGTACACGATCGCGCATTGCACCCCGATGAAGACGGCGATGCCGCCGGCGGCCACGCTCAGCGGGCGCACGCCGTGGCGGGCGGCCCATTCGGTGAGCATGCCAAAGCCGATCGCGCCGAAGATCAGGGCCGCCATGCTCATGTACAGCAAATAGGCCACCGCGCCGTCCGGAAACCTGGCCACGTCGCTGAGCCACTTGCCCACCCACAGGCCCTGCAAACCGAAAAACACCATGTGCGGGATCAACACCAGGGCGATGGTTTCGCGGAACGCGGGGTGAGCATACACCTGACGCAAATCGTGCAGGGTGATCGGCTTGCGCGCCGGCGCGCCGGGCGGGGCCGGGGTGAGCAAAAAGATCAGCAAGCCGATCACCAGCACGGCGGCGGCCAAGTTGACGAACAAGCCGCGCCAATCGGTGAATTGCAGCGCCAGCTTGACCGGCAAGGTGGCCGAGGCCGCGCCCATGCCGCCGACGGCGATCAGGTAGCCGTGCACCGAGGGCAGCTTGGCCGGCGCGATCCAGGTCGATACCGCTTTCACGGCCGACATGAAACAGCCGCCCAGGCCCAGGCCCATGATGGCGCGCGCCAGCATCAAGTCGGCGAAGTCCTGGCCCCGGCTAAACAACAAGATGCCGCCGGCCGCCACACTCATCAGCACCAGCTGCACCTGGCGCGGCCCGTAGCGGTCAAGCGCGATGCCCACCGGCAGCTGGATCAGGGCGAAGGAAAAAAAGAAGGCGCTGGTCATCAAACCCAATTGCGCCGGGCTGAGCGGGATGGAGGCCAGCAAGTTCGGCGTGAGCACCGCGTTAATGGTGCGTAGCAGGCTGGACAAAAAATGGCCCAGCGCGAATGGCAGGAACACCAGCAAAAACAAGGCCGGCCCGGACAGGGTGGCCGGCCGCGCCGGCGCGGCTGGACAAATCGAATCGGGCGCGGCCATGATGGGCTCAGGCCACGTTACTGGTGGGGCAGCGCTGGGCGCCGTCGGCGCGGGCCAGCACCAGCGGGATCACCTTGCGCTGCGCGCCCTGCTCGCTCTCGAAGAAAAACTTGTCCTTGCCGAAAGCCGGTTTCAAGTCGTCCATCCAGGTCGCTTCCGGATCGAACTTGGCGTAAAACGGTTTGCGCACCCAGTCCGGATTGCGCGCTTGCAGAAATTGCAGCGCGAATACCTTCTCGCCGCCGATGGTGACCACGCCGTCGATCACCACCTTGCCCGGAAACGCGCTCATGGATGGCCCGCGCACCGTGCGCGACAAGCCCGACACCATTTGATAGGCGGCCTGGAAAATCTCGTGCGCCTTGGCCAGGGGTAGCCCGAAATACTCGCGCGGACCGGTGTCGCGCTCGACGAACATATAGTAGGGAATGGCGCCCAGGCGGGTGCCGGTTTGCCACAGCTCGGCCCAGCCGCGCGGGTCTTCATTGATGTGGCGGATCAGCGGCCCCTGCATGCGCAAGGTGGCGCCCGAGGAGACGATGCGCTTGACGGCTTGCTGGGCGATGTGCGGACGCAGCTCGGCCGGGTGGCTGTAATGGCCCATGATGGCCAGGTTTTTGCCGGCCGCCACCACTTTTTCAAACAGACGCAGCAAGTCGTCGGCGTCGCGGTCGGTGACGAAGCGTTGCGGCCAGTACGCCACCGATTTGGTGCCGATGCGAATGTTCTGGATATGTTCGAGCTCCGGCACCAGCAACGGTTCGATATAGGCGGCCAGCGAACGGGTGTTCATGATGAGGGGATCGCCGCCCGTGATGAGCACGTCCGTCACCTCGGTGTGCGCTTTCAGATAGGAGACCAGCTCGGTCGATTCCTTGGCGTCGAATTTCATGTCATCCATGCCAACGAATTGCGGCCAGCGGAAGCAGAAGGTGCAATACGCATGGCAAGTCTGGCCGGCGCTGGGGAAAAACAGCACGGTTTGATCGTATTTGTGTTGCAGCCCGTGCAGGGGGGCGTCGTTGACACGCGGCACGTTGTGGGTCATCTGGCCGGCCGGATGGGGATTCATGCGCATCCGGATGCCATGCACATACTTGGCGATGGCCGCGTCGTCCTGGTGCACCAGCACCAGGTCGCGCAAATGGGCGAATTCATGCGCGGGCAACATGTCATGGTGCGGGAACACCATGCGGTAGATGGGATCGTCCGGAATGTTGCTCCAGTCGATGAGATGCTCGAGCACATATTCGTTGGTGCGAAACGGCAACACATGCGACACCACTTGCACCGCCTCGCGCTGCGCTTGCGGCAGCCATTCCCATTGGCGGGCCTGGCGGATGGTGTGGCGGGTATAGGGTTTGAACTTGACCGGCACTGGCGATGAATTCACGACACGCTCCTCTTTCGGGTTGGGTAAACCTGGCGCGGCCAGGTTGGGCTGATGCACCAGCCGGATCGGGCCCGGCGTTGAAATCATGGTAGGACGGGTGGAATCGAGATGGATTGCCGTAAATCAATATCTCCGCAAGGAAACTATTCGGGCTGCATAAACGACCCGGCCTGTCTCATTCTGGTCGGGCTTGGCACGCGTTTGTTCTAGCGCAATCCGCATATCGAACGCACAGGTAAATTACGCCATGCGCACGAGCAACTTTCAAATCGCCGCCGCTCACCGCGGCTCCCTCTTCCAAAGGAAAACCATGAAACGATTACTGTCCGCCAGTTTGTTGTGCCTATTCGCAGGCAGCGCCGTCGGCGCGGCCGAACCCACCGAGAAAGACGCGATCGCCATGGCCGAGCGGGGCGCGGCCATCATGAAAGCGAGCGGCAAGGAAGAATTGATGAAGAAAATCACGGCCAAGGACCCCGAACTGGTGCAAGGCTCGCTGTACGTCGACATGCGCGACATCAACACCGGCATCGTGCTGGCCCATCCCATGAACCCCTCCATCGTGGGCAAGGACCTGGTCGACGTGCCGGACGCGAACGGCAAACGCTACCGGCGCGAAATCATCGAACTGGCCAAGAAGAGCGGCAAGGGCTGGGTCGATTACCAGTACAAAAATCCCACCTCGGGCAAGATCGAGCCGAAAACCACCTATATTTTGCGGGTCAACGATGTGGTGCTGGAAGCGGGCATCTATAAAAAATAAGCGGCGTGCGGCGGCGCCGGCGCCGTCGTCTTCGCGCGTACTCGATGTTTACTGGGCGGTCACTGGCGGGAGCAGGCATGTTAAAGAGATTGCGGATCGGTCCGAAATTGTTGCTGGCGCCCTGTGTGGTGCTGGTCTTGCTCATCATTACCGCGGGCAGCGCTTACTACGGCATGGTGCGCCAAAACGGTTCGCTGGAAAACCTGGTGCAGGTGCGCGCCACGCGACTGAAGGCGGCCGCCGATGTGGCCGGCGACATCAAATATGCCCACGCCAATATCTATCAACTGCTGGCCTGGGTCAGCGGCAGCTTCGCGCAAACCCGGCTTGACGCCCTGACCGGCGAGATCAAGCAAAAACATCGCGCACTGGAGCAAGAATTGGCAACGCTGGCCAGGCTGAGCGACGCCGACGAGCGCAAGCTGGTGGACGCCTCGGTGGTGGCGCTGACGGCCTATCGCAAGGCGGTGTTCGATACCATTGAAATGTCGCAAGTGGACCAGTCGATCGCCACCAACGCGATGCAAAAGGCCGAGACCCAGTTTGTGCTGCTGAACCAGGCGCTCAATCAATTGTCGGCCATGGAAAAAAGACTGAGCGAAACGGCCCACAGCCAGGCCAAAAGCGAGTTTCACACTTTGGGCATCGGCATGGCGGGCCTGGTGCTGCTGTCGATCGCCTTATCGATCCTGGTCACCATGGTGGTGCGCCAAGCCATGCTGGGCGACATACGCCGCATCTCGGAAGTGGTGCTGGAACTGGCGGCGGGCAATTTGACGGCGGGCGCGGACAACCCTGGCGCCGATGAGATCGCCGAGACGGCCCGCGTGCTGGACCACACCATCGCCAACTTGAACCTGACCTTGCGCACGGTGCAGCAAGCGGTGCAATCGATCGACACCGCCTCGCGCGAAATCGCGCACGGCAATCTGGATTTGTCGACCCGCACCGAGATGCAAGCGAGCGCGCTCCAGCAAACGGCCGGCGCGATGGAAAACCTGACCTGCGCCGTCAAGGAAAACGCCGATAACGCGCAACTGGCATGCCAGCTGGCGGCCAGCGCCTCGGCCCTGGCGGTGAAGGGCGGCCATTCGGTCGACCAGGCGGTGGCGACCATGGAAACCATCCGCGCCCATTCGCGCCAGATCGTTGAAATCATCAGCGTGATCGATGGCATTTCTTTCCAGACCAATATCCTGGCGCTCAACGCCGCGGTCGAGGCGGCCCGGGCCGGCGAGCAGGGCCGCGGTTTCGCCGTGGTGGCGGCCGAGGTGCGCACCCTGGCCCAGCGCTCGGCCGCCGCCGCCAAGGAAATCAAGGCCTTGATCGCCACCTCGGTGGCCGCCATCGATGGCGGCAGCGTTTCCGTCAACGAGGCCGGCAGCAGCATGGGCGACATCGTCGCTTCGGTGAAACAGGTCAACGATATTATCGGGCGCATCAGCCTGGCCAGCACCGAGCAAGCCAAGGGCATCGCCGAAGTCAATCTGGCGGTCGCGCAAATGGACGATGTGACCCAGCAAAACGCGGCCCTGGTGGAGCAGGCCGCGGCGGCGGCGGCCAGCTTGCAAGACCAGGCGGTGCAACTATCGCAGGCGGTGTCGGTGTTTCAACTCGACACGGCGCAAGCGGACCAGCACAGCACGGACGACGAGGACGAGGCCGCCGAACAGCAGGCCGCCCTGCTCGAGCAAGAGCGGCGCGCGGCCGCCAGCGCCATGCGCGGCGCCAAGCATGCCGGCCGCGTGACCGGCCTCGACTGGGACCAACGGCGGCAAGGTTAGCGCCGGCGGCGTTGGCCTTGGCGGCGGCGCCGGCAAGCCTGTCGCCGTCAACGGAAGGGCCGGCTCAGATAGCGCGAGCCGGCCAGGCCGAAGCGCCAGGGCACCTCCTTCGCCTTGGAAATGCCGATGCGCGGACCGCACAGCAGCGCCACCTCTATATCGCGCGGCAACAGTTGAAACGGCGCCCGGTCGAGCGCCATGCCGTTGTGCGCCAGGCTCAGTCCGAGCGCCTGGCCGACCCGCCCCGGTCCCGCACACAACAGGCGAAGATCGTCCTGACCGCGCCGCGCCCGCATGGTATCGAGCCCGCTCAGCGGTTCCAGCGCCCGTATCAACACGCCGGCGCCATGGCCGGCCTCGCGGCACACCAGATTCAGGCACCAATGAATACCGTAGGAAAGATAGACATAACTGTGGCCGGGCGGGCCGAACATGGCGGCGTTGCGCTTGCTCGGGCCGGAGAAGGTGTGCGAAGCGGGATCTTCCCGATCATAGGCTTCCGTTTCCACGATGCGCCCGCCGACCCCGTCAAGCACGATGATGGCGCCAATCAATTGCCGCGCCACGTGCTCGGACGGCGCGTCAAAATCAATCCCGGAGACAATAGTATGCATGCGCCAATTTTATAGGGGACGCGGCGCGCTCGCCCACACCGCTTGCCATCAGAACAGGCGGGCCGGCCGCGAGTGAGCCTGACCGATTTGCCAATCCTGCCAGTCTGGCAAAAAACCGGGCCGGCGGCGCCGGCGATGTGGCCTTTTTCAAACAGGCACCACAAGTTTATGGGCCGCGGGCCAATAAAGGGCGATAATTGAATCTTGCGATACGGCATGCTTTTGCCGCAGCGATGGCCGTCGCCATCCGTCCTTTCCGAGACCATCATGAGCAAGCTTGCCGCTTCCATCAGCCCGGACGACGATCCCGTCGCCGCCCTGATGCGTTCGATCCGCATTCCGCCCCGCCCCAGCCTGCTGGTCGATTTGCAGCGCGAACTGGCCGAACCCGATCCCTCGCCGCGCAAGATCGCCCGCATCATCGGCAACGACGTGGGCATGTCGGGCGCCCTGCTCAAACTGGCCAATTCGCCATTTTACGGCGCCGCGCGCAAGGCCAAGTCGGTCGAACAGGGCATCGATTTCCTGGGCGTGAATCAATGCAGCGCCCTGATCACGGGTTTACTGGCGCGCCAGGCGATCGACGGCGAAGGCGCCTCGCTCACCCATTTCTGGGACGTGTCGGCCAAACGCGCGCAAGCGCTGGTGTTTGCCGCGCGCAAACTGCGAATCGCTCCGCCCGACATCGCCCACACCTTCGGCTTGTTTTGCGACATCGGCGTGCCGCTCTTGATGCGCCGTTTCCCGGACTACGAGGCCACCTTCGCGGCCGCCAGCGCCGAGCCGCAAGCGTGCTTTACGGCCGTGGAAGACGCGCGCCACCAAACCAACCACGCCGCCATCGGCTGCCTGCTGGCGCGCAACTGGGGCTTGTCGGCCGACGTGTCCTGGGCCATCTTGCTGCACCATGACTACACGGTCTTGACCGACCCGGCCACCGACGAGGCGATCCGCGCGCTGGTGTCGGCCTCCGTGCTGGCCGAAAATGCCATTCAGCGCTATCTCGGCAACGGCGCCTCGCTGGAATGGGACAAGGGCGGCGCGCGCGCTTGCCAGCATCTGGAACTGGATCTGGAAGAGGCCGACGACTTGCTCGAGCAATTGCACGAGCTGTTCGATACCGACCATTGAGGCGGGCGGGCGGGGGCGGCGCCGGTCTGGTATTGTGCTGGCTGGAGGCGCCTCGGGCGCCTTGCCGATCAACCGCCTTTGCCTTGCCCTCACTTCATCGACACCCATGCCAAAAAGCCAGCGCCCCGTCCCCCGCAAGAGCCCCGCCACGCCTGAAGACAAGGACCATGCGCTCACGCAATCGCTGTGCCAGCTGGCGCTCGAGGTGGCCGAGCAGGAAGATGGCGAGACGCTCGGCGCGGCCCTTGGCGAACAAGCCCAGCAATTGCAAAAACTGGTGCGCAAACTGCTGCACCAGAATAAGGACACGGTGCTGTACGAAGCCATCGAGCTGGCCCGGGATGAGGATGTGGGCGCCTACCAATTACTGCGCGCCAGCATCGAAGAAGCGGCCGCCACCGTGGTGGTGCGGCGCGACGCGGCGCCGCCGATGGAAATCAACGCCTTCCTCATTCCCCTGTTCGTGCACAGCACCGGCGGCTTACGGAAAGAACAGGAATGCCAGGACGCGGACGGCTTCGAAGCCCTGGTGGCCAGTATCCAGCAGGGCCAGCTGGAAAGCGCCAAGGCCAAGGTGGTATTGATGCGGCACATTTACGATCTGGGTGAAATCGACAGCATCACTTACTGCCATCTGCACGACATGGTGCGCGACGCCCACGCCTCGCTGACGGAAAAAAAACTGGCCGCCACCCCCGCGCTCGAACGCAGCGTGGGCAGCTGGGCCGGCGGCGACTTCGGGCCGCAGGACGCGGCCATGGAATTGCGCTTCTTGCTGGGCTTTGCCTTGAAACGGGTGGACGACCCGTTTTACGCCGTGCCGGCCGAAGAAGCGGCGGCCGACGACTATTTTGCCGCGCGCATGGAGCGTTACCGGCAATGGACGCTGGTGGCCGCCGACTTGGTCAAACGCTGCCTGGCGCCGGCCGGCACGCCGCTGGAATGCAATTTCCTCTACCAGGACTTGTTTTTTGGCGGCAAAGAGCAAGGCATGCGCGAATACTTCATGCTGCAAACCATGGCCGACATGAATCAGGCGCTGCAACAGCATCGGCTCACGCCCGGGCAGGTCGGCGCGATCGTGGCGCCGGCCGACGTGAACGGCGCCATGGTCATGCGGGTGAGCTTGACCGGCCATGCGGACGGCGCCTTGCTGTGCTCATCGGACCAGCCGCTCGACCTGGGCGCCGATTTGCAAGATGAAGTCGACGACCTGTGCGACGCCCTGCTCACCATCGGCGTGACCGACTTGTCGGTGGCGCCCCGTTTCGACGCCAGCGGCGCCGCGCCCGGGGCGCGCCCCTACCGCCCGCGCTAAAACGGCGCCGGCTGAGTCAGCAGCCGGTGGGATGGAGCGCCGCGCGCAGCCAGCGCCCCGCTCTCACCACCCGGCCCGCCACATAAGCGCCCAGCGTGCGCTCGCCGCGGGCGCCGCGGCGCACCCGGCGGACGCAGCGAAACGCCAGGCTGCGCGCCCACCAGCCCATGGCGGCGCCGGCCTGGCGCAGCATGTGCAGGCGCGAGCGGTACAGCACCAGATAACTGAGCTCACGCGCCTGCGCCCCCAGACGGTATTTGTATTCGCTTTGCCCCCAGCCGAAGTAAAACGTGCCGGCGCCGGCCGCCTCGATGCAGGCGCCGATGGCCAGATAGGCGCATACGAAACCGAGCCGATGGGTATCGTAAGCCGGTTCGTGGGCCAGGATACGGGCCGAGAAATTTTGTCCCAGCCGATACATGATGGCGCCGCCGCACACGCGGCCGTCGATGGTGGCGACGCACACAAAACCGCAAGCCTTGACGAATTCGGTCACGCACCGTTCTTCCCGCGCGTCGATCGAAGAAACCTTGTCCTTGCGGTGCATGCGCGTCCGGTTCAAGCGCAAGATCTCGCCCACATAGGCGGGCGGCACGGCCTCTTTTTCGTAGACGCTCAATTGAAACGAGGGAAAATCGCGTTTGAGCTTATTTATACGATGTTTGAGCGTGGCCTTGGTGCTCTTGCCCAGACCGGCCAGATAAGCGGCCACGGTGGCCGGCAGCGCCATTACATTATCTTCGCCGCAAGCGAGCCGCTGGCATGGAAAGGCGACCGGCTGCGCATCCGTTTCCACGAAGCGGAAAGCGACCGCGTCGGCGGCCGGATAACGCGCGAACACGTCAGCGGCAAAGGCGCTGGCCTGCTCGGCGCCAACCCGTATCCCTTCGTTGAGCACGGCCACCCGGCGCCGCCGCCGGTGGAATAGGAACAGGGCGGCCACCTGGCCGGCCGGGCCGCCGCGCCGCGCCACATAGGTGCTGGCGCGCGCCAGGTGGCCATAGATGCGGAAATGGGCCATGCAGGCATAGCGGGCGCCGTATAAACGGTTTAGCTCGGCCTCGGCGAAAGGCGGGGGCTCTTGTTCATGGCAAGAAAACACGTGCGGTGCGCACAGCTGCGAGAGCCGCTGTGCGCTTGCGGGCGAACCGGTCGTCATGAGCGCTTGCCTCCTGGAGATAATGACGAATCGAACCATGTGCGGCCCGGTGTGCCAAGCCGGCATGCCGTCCCATTGTAGGCAGCATCGGGGGTCGCTACGCTTGTGGCCGCGCAAGGCGGCGCGACATAGCGTGGCAAGCGGCCACCCGGCTCAGTTTTTCGGGCGCGCCAAGGCGGCGCTGACGGCGCGCCATTTGCGCAGCCCGGCTAGCGCGCGCGCGGCCCCGCGCAGCGGTGTGCCGTCGCCCCGTTTGGCCGCTTGCGCCATGGCATGGCGCGCTTGCACGGCATGGCCGCGCAGCAGGGCCGTCAAGGCCAGCCTCCCTTGCAACATCTGGTGCAGCCGCGAACGATAAATCAACAAGTCGTGCAATTGCCGCGGCTGGCCGCCGAGACGGAACTTGTAGGGATTGTCGCCCCAGCCGAAAAAGAAGCGGCCACCCCCGCCACCGTGACGGATGCAGGCGCAGATCGATAAGTAGGCGCACAGAAAGCCGACATGATAGTGCTGGTAAGCGGCCGCATGGGCCAGGATGCGCATCGAAAAATTGCGCCCTTGGCGATACATGATCACGCCCGCGCACAGACGCCCGCCGATGGTGGCGATGCCGACAAAGCCGCTGCCGCGCACGTACTCGACGATGCGCTCTTCCTCGGCCTGATCGATGGCCGGCACCTTGTCCAGACTGCTCATGCGCAACCGGTTCAAACCGATAATGTCGCGCACCGCCTGCGGCGCCACGGCCGCCTTTTCGTGTATGGCAAATTGGAACGATGGCTGCTCGCGCGTGAGCCGGTTGTAATAATTACTCAGGTTTTTACGGGTGCTGGCGCCCAGCCCGCCAAAATACGCGGGCACGTCGTCGGGCAGCGCGAGCACCGCGTCGCGCGCGCTGCAAGCACGCTGGAAAGGCCGGCTCAGACGGGGCGATGTTTCGACCGCGCGGAAAACGATCACGCCAACCCGGCGCTGGGCGGCGAAAATATGGTCGGCGAAACGCGCCACCTCGCCCTGCTCCAGACGCATGCCTTCGTTGAGCACCAGCACGCGCTGTTTTTCGCGCCGAAACAGCAGCACGCTGGTGGCCACGCCGCCGCTGCGCGCCTCATACACGCAGGCATCGGCCAGCCGGCCATACAGGCGAAAATGGGCCAGGGACGCATAGCGCCCGCCATACAGACGATCGAGCTCGCGCGCCAGCGACGGCCACGATTCGGGCCGGCAAGGCGAACTTGTCTCGCAACACACCATTTATCAGCGCTCCCCATTTGGTCGAAGCGGCCCATGGCCGTGCGCCCATTGTAGGCATCGGCATGGCGGGCGCCACTTGGCTTGGCTCAAACGCGTTCCAGTCCGGTCCCGGCACGGCCACGGGCACAGTCGCAGATGGAACCGCTTCGCCGCCGACGCCGCAACACCGGTCCGGCTTGATGAAGCTCCAAGGTCGCTACGGTACAAGTGGCTAAGCTGAGCGGGACGGTTGAACCGGGACCACGGCGGCACCGTGCCGCCTCACCGGTGGCGGCCCCGCCATATCATTTCGCGAGCACCATGAAAACATCCTATCCCAGCGTTCTTGTCTTGGGCGTCGTGCCCTCTCTCACCTGGCAGGTGGCGCGTTGCCTGAAACGGGCCGGCGGCGCGCCCGCCATTTTGGCCTGGCACGCCCTGTCGCCCATGAAACTCAGCCCGGATTGCCGCCGCTATATCTCCTGGTCCAAGGTCCACAAGACCGGCGCCATGCTCGACCTGTCGGCACTGGACCAGGTGCGCGACACTTGCCGGCGGCGCGCCATCGACATCGTGGTGGCGGCCGACTACGACACCGCCCTGCTGCTGGCACAATGTCCGCCCGGCAGCGGCATTCCGCGCGCGGCGGTGCCGGACGCCGCCACCATCGCCACCTTCAACAATAAATGGACCTTGTCGTGCCTGCTCGAACATATCGGCCTGCCCTATCCCGACAGCGCCTATGTCGCCAGCGAAGCGGCGCTGCTGAACACGGCGCTGACCTTCCCCATCATCACCAAGCCGCTCGACAAATGGGCCAGCGTGGGCTTTGAAATCCACCCGACCCGGGCCGCGCTGGCGCGCACGGTGGCGCGCGGCAGGCTCCAGTCCGGCTACCCGCTGATCGCGCAAAGCCATGTGCCGGGTGATGACGTGGGCGCCTCGTTTTTGGCCAGTCACGGGCGCCTGGCGGCGTATTCGATGTTCCAGCACAAGCGGCGAGGCGAACGCGTTTTTTTCGAGGACCGGCGCCTGCTCGCCTACCTGGAAACGTTTATCGACGCCACCGGCTACCATGGAGTGGGCCATATCGACACCCGCTACGACCCATTGCGCGACCACTACCGCATATTGGAATTGAATCCGCGCTTCTGGGCTTCGCTGTTGTACGCGGCCAACGCCGGGCTCAATTATCCCGACTTGCTGGTGCGGCTGGACCAATGGGACCGCGCCAGCGTGAGCCGGGCCCATGCGCGCAAGGTCAGCTTGCCGCCCTACGAGCGGGTGATGGCGCTCACCAATCGCTGGTTTAGCATCGGCTACGAAAAGGTCACCCGCGCCAAACTGTAGCGACGGGCGCGTTTGATGCGCCATGGCATGCGGCCCGGAATCGCTTCAACCATGCCACCGTCGCATCATCGGCGCCAGGCCGGGCCCGACAGGCGCCGGCGTGGCGCCCTATCCCGGGCCGATCAATTCACGCAAAGGCAACCACGCCCTCAATTTTTCGGCATAGGCGAGCGTGTGGGCTGGGCTACTCGACGGCAATTGCACGATGCGATAGCACGCGGCACGCTCGCCGAGCAGTTTGATGCCTATCCGCGCGGCGGCGCCGCCATTGAAGGCGATCGCCGCCACCGCTGGAAACGCGGCCAGCAAACCGCATAAATCGTTGTCGTGACGCTCGCGTATGCTGGTGTCCAGACTGCCTGTGCGACGGGCCTCGGCCACCACATCCCACAGGCCGATACGGTGCCCCAACAGCGTCGACAAGCGTGCCGGATAATCGAGCGCGACCAGATCGGTTTGCGTGATGTGCGACACCAGCGACCAGAACTTGTTTTGGCGATTGCCATAGTATTGCTCGCGCATCAGCGATTGATCGCCCGGCAAGCTGCCTAACACCAGCAAGCGGGTATGGCGGTCGATAACCGGATCGAAACAGCGTTTGCGCGCCGCGTGCTCGGCGGTGGCAGGCGGTAAGGTCTTCATGTTATGAGTGATTGGATTCATCGGCCAAACGGCCGGGGCCGATCAGGAAGCGACAGCGCGCCGATTTTATCCCAGCGGCGCAAAACGGACCGCTCGCGACACCGGCAGCGATATCGCCCTGACGGGCCGCCATGCTGGGCCTGCTGCTGGCCCTGCCGCCGGCGGCCATCCTGCCCCTCTCGCTGAGCATTTTCGTGCTGGCATGGGTGGGTCAATTCATCGGCCACCAGCTCGAAGGCAAAAAACCGTCCTTCCTGGACGACTTGCGCTTCCTGCTGATCGGCCCGCTGTTCGTGCTGCGCGTGCTATACGCCGCTTGCATTGGGCTTATTGAGCGCAGGCAAGGCAGGCGCCATGAGCGCTCGGCAAAGTGCTTATCGTTAAGTTAAGATGTGCATGATCGGTTAGCGCCGAGCCATTCCCACTTATCGACCCCAGGTCGCACGGAGCATTGCATGAAAGCATTCATTGGCGTCATCCTCTTGTCCACGCTGGCCGGCTGCGCCGTCCCGTCCAATTCGAACGGCGTCTACAGCGCGCGCCAGGCCCAAAACGAACAATCGATCCGCATGGCCACGGTGGCCTCGGTGCGCGAAGTCATCATCGAAAAGGGCGACAGCGGCACCGGTACCTTGGCCGGCGCCGGGCTGGGCGGCGTGGCCGGCGCGGCGGTGGGCGGAGGCAACGGCTCGATTGCCACCGGCATCATCGGCGCGGTGGCCGGCGGGCTGCTGGGACAGAACGTGGAAGCGAACATGAAACGCAAGAAAGGCTACGAAATCACGGTCAAGCTGGAAAACAACGAATTGCGGGCGATCACCCAAGATGCCGACGAAGTATTTCGTCCCGGGGAACGGGTCCGCTTACTATCGGACGGGCGCACCACCCGGGTCACCCATTAACCTCACTAACCGAAGCTGACGGTGGCGATCATGGCGGCCGTCGCTGGCGTGTCTTGATAGAGCACGGCCACCGCCGCCAGGTTGGCGGCCACATAGACGCACACGGTGGCCACTTTGATGCGCAGGGTGAAAGTCATGTTAGGGTCCGCTCGCCGTGAGGCTGAAAGTTGGTACGTCAAGATTATCTGAATTGTCGTATCGTGATCTTGCTTGGCGCTGCATTGCTGAGTTCGCTCAAACGGGCTAGGCTCGACGCGCCACATTTGTCTGGGCAAGCCAACAGGCAAGCCGTATACTTGCCCGATGTCATCACCGCTCCTGTTCCTCATCGCCAGTCTGATCTGGGGCTCCACTTTTTGGGCCATCACGCTGCAATTGGGCGAGGTCGCCCCTGTGGTGTCGGTGGTGTACCGCTTCGCGCTGGCGTCGGCCACCTTGTTCGTGTGGTGCCTGGCGCGCGGCGACCGGCTGCGTCTGCCTTGGCGCACCCAGCGCTGGATGATGTTGCAAGGCTTCGCCACCTTTGGGCTCAGCTATGTCTGCACCTATCACGCCGAGCAATACCTGGTGTCGGCCCTGGTCAGCGTGCTGTTCGCCCTGATGGTGTTCTGGAATCCTATCCTGAGCCGGATCGTGTTCGGCACGCCGCTGACCTGGCGCACCTGGTGCGCCGCCGCGGTGGCCATGACCGGCATCGTGCTGCTGTTTTATCAATCGATACGAGCGGCCTGGCACGAGATCGGCGCCGGTGGCAGCGGCCAATTCTTGCTCGGCTTTGCCCTGGCCCTGACCGCCACCATCGCCAGCTCGGTCGGCAATGTGGTGGTGGTCAAGGTGCGGCAGCATTGTGCCAATGTGATGTTGAGCATGGCTTGGTCGATGTTGTGGGGCAGCGTCATGGTGGCGCTGTGGGCCATGCTGAACGGCCAACCCTGGCAATGGCCGAGCACCCCCAGCTATTGGTACGGCTTATTTTACCTGGCGATCTTCGGCTCGGTGATCGCCTTCAACGCCTACTTCACGCTGATCGACCGCATCGGTTCCCACAAGGCCGTCTATATCGGCGTGGTCACGCCGGTGATCTCGGTGCTGCTTTCGATACAACTGGAACACTACCGGCCCGGCCCCGGCGAGTGGGCCGGCATGCTGATCTGCCTGTCGAGCGTGGCATGGGCCTTGAAGTCGCCCCGCGCGCGCGCCGGCGCGCTCCCACCCCGCTTACAGAAAGTACAGAAAACGGCATGAACGACCATTGCTTTACCATCCGCCCGGCCCGCGCCGATGACGTGGCGGCCATCTTCGGCATGACCGTCGAACTGGCCGAATTTGAACAGCTGGCGCACCTGGTCAGCGCCAATCCGGCCATGCTGCACGAGGCCCTGTTCGGCGCGCGCCCCGCCTGCGAAGCCTTGGTCGGTGAAGAGCGCGGCGTGGTGATCGGCTTCGCCCTGTTTTTCCATAATTTTTCGACCTTCCTGTGCCGCAAAGGCTTGTATCTGGAAGACTTGTATGTGCGGCCAGGCGCGCGCGGCAAGGGCTACGGCAAGCGCATGCTGACCGCCCTGGCCGAGCTGGCCCTGCAACGCGACTGCGGCCGCTTCGAATGGTCGGTGCTGGACTGGAACGCGCGCGCGATCGGCTTTTATCAGAGCGTGGGCGCCGACGTGATGCCCGATTGGCGCATCTGCCGCGTCACCGGCGACGCGCTCGATCGGCTGGCGCGCGCCGAACAGGTGCCGAAGTCCTGAGCCGGAGACTGAGCCAAACACTGAGCCAGGCACTGAGCCAGGGCGAGGCGTCGAAAAAAACCCACGAGCTAACGCGCCGTGGGCAACCCATTGTTATTGTGCACATGATTTCAATCGCGCCCTCCAAGTGAGGCGGGTCGATGGCGCCCGCCGCGCGGCGCCGTGGCGCGATCAAGCGCCTTGCCTTGCGGCCGCGCCGCGCCATGCGGCGACGCGGTTTCCGATTCCTTATCGTCTCGGTTCAACCAGCGCGCCATTCAAGCCCACGCTTTGCGTCGGCTCCGCATCGCTGTCCAGTTGTGGCTTCTTCCAGCGCTGATATGCCTTGAAACAAATAAACCCGCCCAACAGTGTCGCGCTGACCAGCATGCCACTCTCCTTGATGAACACAATCGGCATCGTGCAAAGAGTCATTTTGGCAGTCGGGGCGGGGCCGGCATTGCGCGATCTCAAACGGCGCCCCCGCGTGCACACTTGGACGCCACACCGGTGAGTAGTTGACGTGTCGCAAAAACGAGCGCGCCGCCCTCCCACAGAATGGGAAGATCGTCACCGACCGGGAACAGTATCATGAAGATATCGGCCACGCCCCTCACCACGCGGATGTATAAAGCCTATCTTCGTTCGCGCCTGGAGCGCCACATGCGCGATTTGCAAGCCATTGCCGCGCAGCGCGAAAACGATTTTCATGCCGAGCGCATCTTGCACCGCGAAGTGATCGAAGTGCGCTCCAAGCTGCGTTCGCTATGACGGGCCAAGCAAGCGGCCGCGCGGCTAACGCCGGGGCGCCGCCACGGTATAGCGCTCGATGAGCTCGAACAAGCCCTGGGTGAGCAGGGCCAGCAGGGCGGCCGGTATGGCGCCGGCCAGCAGCATGTCGTTGTCGTTCAAGGCCAGGCCGATGGTGATGCGCTCGCCATAGCCGCCGGCGCCGATGAAGGCGGCGATGGTGGCCGTGCCCACGCTCATCACGGCGGCCGTCTTGACCCCGGCCAGCAGCACCGGCAAGGCCAGCGGCAATTCCACATGCAATAAACGGTCGCGCCGGCTCAAGCCCAGCGCCAGCGCCGCCAGGCGCAAGCCTTCCGGCACCTGCAACAGGCCGGTGCAGGTATTGCGCACGATGGGCAGCAGCGCATACACAAACAAGGCGATCAGGGCCGGCACGGTGCCGATCATGCCCAGCACCGGTATCAGGATGGCCAGCAATGCCAGCGAAGGCACGGTCTGCAACACCCCCACCAGCGCCAGTACGGTTTGACGCAGGCGCGGCAGAAAAGCCGCCAAGATCCCCAGCGGGATGCCGACCATGCAAGCGAGCGCCACCGACAACAGCACCAACATGATGTGCTGGCGGGTCAGCGGCCACAGGTTCTCATCCATGAGCTTGGCCAGCAAGCCGCGCCGGGGGGCCGCCGGCGCCCCGCCCTGCCGGGCTGTGAGGGGCGGCGCGCCGCCGGCCGCGCCCGCGACCGTCCCCGCCGGCGTCGCCAACCAGGTGTGCGCCACTTGGGCGAAGCTCTTGCCGTCGATTTCCACCGCCGCGTTCATGGCGATCATGGCCTCGGCGCTGATGCGGCCCTGCAAACCCTGCAAGGCGCGCCAGGCGGCCGGAAAGCGTTGTGGCAGGTCGAGCCGGTACAGCAGCATGGCGTCATAGCGGGGAAAATACTGCTGATCGTCGGTCAGCACGCGTAAACCGTATTGGCTGATTTTGGCGTCGGTCGAATAGATGTCGATCACGTCCACCTGTCGCTGGGCCAGCGCCTCGTAAGCGATGCCGTGATCGAGCCCGCGGGGCCGCGCGTCCAGGCGGTAGCGCCGCGCCAGGCCCGGCCAGCCGTCCGCCCGGCCGATGAATTCGTGCGACAGGCCGAATTTCAACTCCGGATGGGCGGCCAGGTCGCTCAGGGTGCGCACCGCGTCGGGGCCGCCGCGCATGGCCAGCGCATAGGTATTGTTAAAGCCCAGCGGCACCGCCACGCCCAAACCCAGCGCCGCCAACTCGCTGCGCATCTGTTCCAGCTTGGGCGGATCGGCGCGTTTGAGGATTTCGCTGGCGATGGTGCCCACGTATTCGGCGTACACGTCGATATCGCCGGCCTGCAACGCGGCCAGCACGATGGCGGTGTTGCCCAGGCCTTGGCGATGTTCGCTGCGCACATGGGGCGCCGCGCTCTGGCGCAGGATCTCGCCCAGAATATACGATTCGGTGAAGCGTTTCGAACCGACTTTGAGCACGCCTTGGTCCAGCGTGGCGACGTTGGTGGTGGTGGTGGCGGTGGTGATGGCGGCGGCGGCGCCGGTCCAGCAAAACAGTAAGGTGAGTATGCCGCCGGCCAGCCGGCCGGCCTTCGATGTAGTGCGCACGCACGCTCCGCGGTTGATTGATCAGGGCGGCAAGCTTACCATTGCCGCGCGCCAGACGCCGCCGTTCACGACGCCGCGGCACGGATTCATGCCCAGCGCGTACGCCAGCTCGGCCGGGCGGTCGATCTCCCACAGCGCGAAATCGGCCCGTTTGCCGAGCGCCAGGCTGCCGACCTGACCCGCCATGCCCAGCGCGCGCGCCGCGTGCGCGGTGCAGCCGGCCAGCGCCTCGCGCGGTGTCAGGCGCCACAAGGTGCACGCCATGTTCATCGCCAGCAGTAGCGAGGTCAGGGGCGAGGTGCCGGGATTGCAGTCGGTCGCCAGCGCCATCGGCACCCCGGCCGCGCGCAAGGCGGCCACCGGCGGCGCTTGCGTCTCGCGCAAAAAATAATAGGCGCCCGGCAGCAGCACGGCCACGCTGCCGTGGCGCGCCATGGCGGCCACCCCGGCCGCCGACAGGTGCTCCAGGTGATCGGCCGACAAGGCGCCGTAGCGGGCCGCCAGTTGCGCGCCGCCCTGGTCGGACAACTGCTCGGCGTGCAGCTTGAGCGGCAAGCCGTGGCGGCGCGCCGCGGCGAACACGCGTTCGGTCTGGGCCGGGTTGAAACCGATCCGCTCGCAAAACGCGTCGACCGCGTCGACCAGGCCGCGCGCCGCCAGCGCCGGCAGCATGTGCTCGCAGACCGCCTCGATATAGTCGTCGGCGCGGCCCGCGTATTCCGGCGCCAGCGCGTGCGCGCCCAAAAACGTGGTGCGCACCGTCACCGGCAGCACCTGGCCTATCTGGCGCGCCACGCGCAGCATTTTATCTTCCGCCTCCAGCGACAAGCCGTAGCCGGATTTGATTTCCAAAGTGGTGACGCCCTCGGCCAGCAAACGGGCCACGCGCGGCAGACTTTGGCGCAGCAGCTCGGCGGCGCTGGCGGCGCGGGTGGCGCGCACGGTCGACATGATGCCGCCGCCGGCGCGGGCGATGTCTTCATAGGCGGCCCCGTTCAGGCGCGCCTCGAACTCGGCGCTGCGGTTGCCGGCGTAGACGATATGGGTATGGCAGTCGATCAAACCTGGCGTGAGCCAGCAGCCCTGGCCATCGAACTCGGTGCCGCCGTGGGCCGGCAAATCGGCGCGCCGGCCCAGCCAGGCGATGCGTCCATCCTTGACGGCGATCGCGCCCTGCTCCACATCGTCGCCCTCCATGGTGGCCAGGTGCACATTGTTGTATACGGTATCCCATGCTTGCATGTCGGCTTCCTCCAATGCGGTCTCACAGCGCAACGATGCGCACCACCAGCAGGCGCGCGCCGGGGGCGCCTTCGCACTCCCAGCACCCCGCGTCGGCCTCGCCCAGCAGCAGCGTGTCGTGCCGCGCCAAGCTGACGCTGTGCTGGCCGCGGCGCAGACGCGCCGCCGGGCCGGCCGCCAGAAACAACGCGACCGTCCCTTCCGTTGTGACGCGCGCGGGCAGCGCCACGCTTGCCAGCTGGTGACGGTAACGCTGGCGGCGCGTCATGACGTTGAAGTCGAGGCTGGGCCCGGCCACCTCGGCGCGCACCGCCGCTTCGCCGGCGAACGAGACGTGCGGCGTGGCGGGATCCACCATGTGCGGCGCGCCATCGATGGTCAGCGCCAGGCCGGCGCCGGCGCATTCCAGCAGCGCCAGACTGCGGTCGAAACCGGCGAACACGGAAAACGGACCGCTGGCGGCGATGGCGGCCACGCTCAAGCGCCAGTCGAAGCACGCCCACCCGGCGCCTGGTGGGAAGACGGCGATTTCGGTGCTGCCGCCGGCGCCGTTTTTCCACGGCGCGGCGCTCAGCCCGGCGAACGCGATCAGGCGCGCCACGTCACAGCCGCCGCAGCGCGGCCAGGGCGCGCCCGAAGCGCGCGGCGATGGCGTCTTGCGCCATGTGGCGCCCGTCCCGCACCACCCACCGCCCGCCGACCAGCACGTCGCGCACCAAGTTGTCGTTGCCGCAAAAGATGAAGCTGCTGAGCACCTCGTCGGTGGCGATGTCGCACAGGTTGGGATGCGCGCTGTCGAGCACCAACAGATCGGCGCGCCGGCCCGCCACCAGCGCGCCCACCCGCCGCCCGCACGCCTGGGCGCCGCCGGCCAGCGCGCCCCGCCACAGGAAATCGGCGACCCGCCGCTGATCGCCAGTGACGGCGATATTGCGCTGGCGCAGGTGCAAGCGCTGGCCGTATTCGAGCCAGCGCAATTGCTCCACCGCGCTGTGCGAGACGTGGCTGTCGCTGCCGATGCCGAAGCGCCCGCCCGCCGCCAGATAAGCCGGCAGCGCAAACAGGCCGTCGCCCAGATTCGCTTCCGTGCTGGGGCACAGCCCGGCCACCGCGCCGCTGGCCGCCAGCCGCGTCACCTCCGGCCCGCTCAGGTGGGTCGCGTGCACCAGGCACCAGCGCCGGTCCACCGCGACCCGGTCCAGCAGCGACTCGACCGGCCGCGCGCCGCACCAGGCCAGCGACTGCGCCACCTCCGCTTCCTGCTCGGCGATGTGGATATGGATCGGTCGCCCGGGCGCCAAGGCGCCCACCAGGGCGGCGATGTCGCCCGGCGCCGCCGCGCGCAGCGAATGGGGCGCCACCCCCACTTCGGTCTGGCCGTCGCGCGCCGGCTCCAGCGCGGCCACCGTCGTCAGCACCTCGTCCACCCCGGCGCGAAAGCGGGCCTGCTCAGGCTTGAGCGGCTGGCCGCCAAACCCGGCGCTGGTATAGAGCACCGGCAGCATGGTGATGCCGATCCCGCTGTCGCGGGCCGCCGCCAGCACGCGGCGCGCCGTCTCGGCCGGGTCGGCGTAGGGCGCGCCGTCCGGGGCGCGCTGGAGATAATGGAATTCGCACACGGCCGTGTAACCGTGGCGCAGGCACTCGGAAAACAGCTGGGCGGCCACCGCTTCCATCTGTTCGGGCGTGATGGCGCGCGCGAAGCGGTACATCAGCTCGCGCCAGGTCCAGAAGCTGTCGGCGCTGTCGCCGGCCCGCTCGGTGCGCCCGCCCAGGGCGCGCTGAAAACTGTGCGAGTGCAGATTGACCATGCCGGGTAGTACATGCCCGACCCGCGCCACCCCGGCCGGCGCGGGCGCGTCCGGCGTCACGCCGGTCAGTTCGCCGTGCGCGTCCCATGCCAACAGCACGTCGTCACGCCAGCCTTGCGGCAGCAGCGCGTGACGGGCGAACAGCGCCGTCACGGCCGGGCCCAGGCCGCCGCCGCCGCCACCATGTTGGACAGCAGCGGCCGCACCTGCGCGGCCAGGTCGGCGCGGTAGCCGAACGGGGCCGCCTCGTCCATATACAGGTATTGGCACATCTCGAGCTGGATCGCGTGCACGCCGCCGCCCGGCCGGCCGTAATGGCGGGTGATGTGGCCGCCCTTGAAGCGGCCGTTGACGGCCACCGAAAACCGGTCCTGCGCCATGGCCGGCGCCAGCACCGCCGTCTGCAACCCGGGCCCGCAGCTGCGGTTGTCGGCGCTGCCGATATTGAGGTCGGGTAGCTTGCCGGCGAAAAAACGCGGCACCACCGAGGCGATCGAATGGGCGTCCCACAGCACCACCTGGCCGTGCTGGCGCAGCAAGCGGTCCAGCTCGGCGCGCAGCTGCGCGTGATACGGCTTCCAGTAGCGCTGCAACCGGCCGCGCACCTCGTCCGGGTCGGGCGCGCGCCCGGCCACGTACAGCGGCGCCCTGGCGAAGGTGTCGAGCGGGCACAGGCCGGTGGTGTCCTGTCCCGGATACAGATTGCTATCCTCGGGCGGGCGGTTCAGGTCGACCACGTAGCGCGACCAGCGCGCCGCCAGGGTGGAGCCGCCCAGCTCGTCGACAAAGTCGTACAGGCGGTTCAAGTGCCAATCGGTGTCGGCCCGCAGCAGGGCGGCCGGGGTCAAGTTGGCGGCGATATGGTCCGGGATATCGGTGCCCACGTGCGGCATCGACACCAGCAGCGGCAAGCGCCCCGCCTTGAATTGAAAGTCCATGATCAATCTCCGTCGCTCAGTGGGTCCGGGTGGGAAAGCGCATCGGGCAGCGGCGCCTCACGTGAACAGGGGCGCGAACAGGCCGGCGCAGGTGGCGCTCAACTGCCCTTGCAGCACCATCTGCTTGGCGGCCTCGATGTCGGGCGCGAAAAAACGGTCGCCGTCGAAACGGGGCACGGCCTGGCGCAGCCGCGCATGCACCTGTTCCAGCGGCGGCGAGGTGCGCAAGGGGCGGTGGAAGTCGATGCCCTGGGCCGCGGCCAGCAGCTCGATGGCGACGATCACCGCGCTGTTGTGGGCCATGTCGTCCAAGCGGCGCGCGGCGAAGGTGGCCATGCTGACGTGGTCTTCCTGGTTGGCCGAGGTGGGCAAGCTGTCCACGCTGGCCGGGTGCGCCAGCGACTTGTTTTCCGAGGCCAGCGCGGCCGCCGTCACATGGGCGATCATGAAGCCGGAGTTCAAGCCCGGCTCGCGCACCAGAAAGGGCGGCAGCCCGGACAGGGTGGCGTCGATCAGCAGCGCGATGCGGCGCTCGGACAGGGCGCCGATTTCGGCGATCGCCAGCGCCAGCGTGTCGGCCGCGAAGGCCACCGGCTCGGCGTGAAAATTGCCGCCCGAGATGATCTCGCCGCTGTCGGCGAAGATCAGCGGATTGTCGGTCACGGCGTTCGCTTCGATCAGCAAGGTGCGCCCGGCGTTGACGATCAGGTCCAGGCAGGCGCCCATCACCTGCGGCTGGCAGCGCAGGCTGTACGGGTCTTGCACCCGCTCGTCGCCCACCAGATGGGAGGCGCGGATCGCGCTGTCGGCCAGCAGCGCGCGATAGATGGCGGCGCTGGCGATCTGGCCCGGCTGGCCGCGCACCTGGTGCACGCGCGCGTCGAACGGCGCGTCGCTGCCCTTGGCCGCGTCCAGCGCCAGCGCGCCCGTCACCATGCCCGCCTCCAGCAAGCGCTCGGCCATGAACAGGCCGTGCAGCGCCAGCGCGGCCGACACCTGGGTGCCGTTGATCAGGGCCAGCCCTTCTTTGGCCGCCAGCACCACCGGCGCGATGCCGGCCGCGCGCAGCGCCGCGCCGGCCTCCATCAGGCGCCCGTCGACCCGCACTTGCCCCACCCCCAGCAGCGCCAGCGTCATGTGCGACAGGGGCGCCAGGTCGCCCGAGGCGCCCACCGAGCCCTTGGCCGGAATGGCCGGCATGATGCCGGCGTTGTATAGCGCGATCAGGCTGTCGACGATCAGGCGCCGCACGCCGGAATAGCCGCGCGCCAGGCTGCCGATCTTCATCAGCAAAATCAGGCGCACCGCCGGGTCGGCCAGCAGGGCGCCGGTGCCCACCGAATGGGACAGGATCAGGTTGCGCTGGAGCTGTTCGAGCTGGTGGTCGGGAATGCGGGTTTTGGCCAGCAGGCCGAAGCCGGTGTTGATGCCGTAGGCCGCCTCGCCCTTGACGACGATGGCTTGCACCGCCGCCGCCGACTGGTCGATGGCCGGGTAGGCCAGCGGCGCGAGCGCCAGCGGGGCCGGCGCGCGCCACACGGCGCGCAGCTCGGCCAGGCCGATGGCGCCGGGGTGGAGGGTCCAGGGGGATGCCGCTGTCATGGTTGACTTTTCATGGTTGACGTTTCAAGGTTGGGCCCGGGTTCAAGCCGGGCCGGGGTCGGGCGCCAGCATCGGCAGGTTCAGGCCGTGGCGCTCGGCGCAGGCGCGCGCGCTCGGATAGCCGGCGTCGGCATGGCGCATCACGCCCGAGGCGCTGTCGTTGACCAGCACCCGGGCCAGCCGGCTCGCCGCCGCTTCGCTGCCGTCGGCCACGATCACCATGCCCGCGTGCTGCGAGTATCCCATGCCGACGCCGCCGCCGTGGTGCAGCGATACCCAGCTGGCGCCGCCGGCGGTGTTGAGCAAGGCGTTGAGCAGCGGCCAGTCGGAGACCGCGTCGGTGCCGTCCAGCATGCGCTCGGTTTCGCGGTTCGGGCTGGCCACCGAGCCGGTGTCGAGGTGGTCGCGGCCGATCACGATCGGCGCCTTCAGCTCGCCGCTGCGCACCATCTCGTTAAACGCCAGGCCGGCGAGATGGCGCTCGCCCAGGCCGAGCCAGCAGATCCGCGCCGGCAAGCCCTGGAAGGCGATTTTTTGGCGCGCCATGTCCAGCCAGTGGTGCACTTGATGCCGGTCGGGGAACAGCTGCTTGATCTTGGCGTCGGTGCGGTAAATGTCTTCCGGGTCGCCCGACAGCGCCACCCAGCGAAACGGCCCCCGGCCCTCGCAAAATTGGGGCCGGATATAGGCCGGCACGAAGCCGGGAAAGGCGAACGCGTCGGCCACGCCCTGGTCCAGCGCCACCTGACGGATATTGTTGCCGTAGTCGACAGTGGGCACGCCCATGGCGTGAAACGCCAGCATGGCCCGCACATGGGCGGCGCAGGATTGGGCGGCGTGCGCGCGCAAGCGGGCGTGGCGCGCCGGATCGCGCTGGGCCGCCTTCCAGTCGGCCACGCTCCAGCCGAGCGGCAGGTAGCCATTGATCAAATCGTGGGCCGAGGTTTGGTCGGTGACCAGGTCCGGCCGCGGGCCGCCCGCCAGCGCGCGCCGGGCCAGTTCGGGCAGCACCTCGGCCGCGTTGCCCAGCAAACCGATCGAGACCGCCGCGCGCCGCCCGGTGTGGTGGGCGACCAGCGCCAGCGCGTGGTCGACGCTGTCGGCCTGCAAGTCCAGGTAGCGGGTGCGCAGGCGAAAGTCGATGCTGCTTTGCTGGCACTCGACCGTGAGCGAGACGGCGCCGGCCATGGTGGCGGCCAGCGGCTGGGCCCCGCCCATGCCGCCCAGGCCGGCGGTCAGGATCCAGCGCCCGCCCCAGTCGCCGCCCAGGTGCTGGCGGCCCGCCTCGGCGAACGTTTCGTAGGTGCCCTGCACGATGCCCTGGGTGCCGATGTAAATCCAGCTGCCCGCCGTCATCTGGCCGTACATGAACAAGCCTTTGCGATCGAGCTCGCTGAAATGCTCCCAGGTGGCCCATTTCGGCACCAGGTTGGAGTTGGCGATGAGCACGCGGGGCGCGTCCGCATGAGTCTGGAACACGCCCACCGGCTTGCCGGACTGGATCAGCAGGGTCTGATCGTCCTCCAGCACGCGCAGGCTGGCCAGAATCTGATCAAAGCAGGCCCAGTCGCGCGCGGCGCGGCCGATGCCGCCATACACCACCAGATGCTGCGGGTGCTCCGCCACGTCCGGGTCCAGATTGTTTTGCAGCATGCGATAGGCCGCTTCGGCTTGCCAATTCTTGCACACCCGCTGGCCGCCCCGGGGCGCCCGCACCACCCGGCTGGGGTCGTAACGCGGATCGTGCTCAAGACTGCTGTGTTCGCTCGTCATCTGGTCTCCTCCGGTTGGCAGCGGCGCCGCGCGTCCGCGCTATCAGCATAAGTTGTCTATACAACCAAGTCAACTGCTTTTTACCGTACGGGACCGGGCCGGCGCAGAAGCTCAAGCGGCGTCGTGAAAGATCAGGCCCAGGTTGTGGCGCAAGCCGGCCCGCAGGCGCGACACGCCATGGCGCATCCGCACCTGGTAAGCCCCGGCAGCGCCGGCCACCGGGCGGGCGGCGACGGGGAAGACGGCGGCGTCGCCCTGGCGCAGCGGCAGCACCTCGACCCGCGACTGGCGACGCGGACGCTGCTCGGTCAAGACCAGTTCGCCGCCCTCGAAATCGATCCCGGGACGCGACAGCAGCACCACCACTTGCAGCGGAAACAGCTGTTCACCATATATATCTTGGTGCAGGCAATTGTAGTCGCCGCTCTTGTATTGCAGCAGCAAGGGGGTGGGACGGCACTGGCCGGCCTGGTGGCAGCGCGCCAGAAACGCGGCGTGCCGCGCCGGGAACAGAGGAAAGCGGGGCGATGGCCGCAGCGCCGCATGCCAGCCGTTGGCGATGCGCGCCAGCGGTCCATACAAAGCCTGGCGCAGCGCGGCCACGGGGTCGGGCAAGGGATAGGCGTAATACTGATATTGGCCGCGGCCGTAGCCGTGGCGCGCCATCAGCACCCGGCTGCGAAACAGGGCCGGGTCTTGGTAACCGGCCGCCAGCGCCGCGCATTGCGGCCCGTCCAGCAGGGACGGCAGCAGGGCCCAGCCGTCGGCATCGAGCGCGCCGCCGATGGCGCCCCAATCGTAACGGGCCACCCGCCGCGACCAGAAGCGGGCGCTCATTTTTGTTTATGCGCGATGTTGCGCTCGCAGTCGCGCTTGGGATCGCGCTCTAGCCCGTGCTCTTGCTCTTGCTCTTGCTCGCGTTCGCAGTCGAGCAAGGCGCGCTTGCGCTCGACGCCCCAGCGGTAGCCCGACAGCGCGCCGTCCTGGCGCACCACCCGGTGGCAGGGAATGGCCACCGCCAACGGATTGGCGGCGCAGGCCCCGGCCACGGCGCGCGCACCCTGCGGCGCGCCAACCAGTTCGGCCAGTTGGGCGTAGCTGACGGTGCGCCCGGAAGGAATCGCCCGCAGGGCTTGCCAAACACGCTGCTGGAAGGCGGTGCCGCGCACGTCGAGCGGCAAGTCCAGGCCGCGCCAGGGTTGCTCCACCAGCGCCACCACGCATGCCACGGTGTGCTCGAAGGCCGGGTCGGCGCCCACCAGCCGGGCGCGCGGAAATCGGTCCTGCACATCGCGCGCCAGCGCCAGCGGATCGTCGCCCAGCAAGATGGCGCAAATGCCCTGGGCGCTGGCGGCCACCAGGATCGCGCCCAGGCCGCACTGACCGATGGCGAAGTGAATCAGCACGCCGTCGCCGCCGGCCCGGTAGGCGCCCGGGGTCATGCCCAGCACGCCGGGGGCCTGGGCGTAAAAGCCGGTGCTGGACTGGAAACCGGCCGCGTACAGGGCATCGGTCACGCTGGCCGGCGCGGCCGAGGCGGCCAAGCCTTCGCGTACCCGGCGCGCCCGTCCGGCCGCCGCATAGGCCTTGGGCGTGATGCCGGTGTGGGCCTTGAACAGGCGGTGCAGGTAAAACCGGCTCACGCCGGCCGCCGCCGCCAGGCTGTCCAGGTCGGGCGCGTGGTCGGCCTGCTCGATCAGGCGGCAGACCCGGGCCACCAGGGCGGCGTGGCGCTCGGCCAGGGGCGGCTCGGTCGGCTTGCAGCGCAGGCAGGGCCGGAACCCGGCCGCCTCGGCCGCGGCCGGGTCCGGGTAAAATCGCACCTGCTCGCGCCGCGCCTGGCGCGCCCCGCATGAGGGCCGGCAATATACGCCGGTGCTGCGCACCGCGTAATAAAAAACGCCGTCGGCGCCGCCGTCGCGCTGTTGCACGGCTAGCCAGCGCTGCGCGTCGCTCAGGTAGTTCGGGTCCATGCTGGCGCTCCATTGTGGTGATGGCCCATGATAGCGAGACTGGCGCGCGCCCGCATCCCGCCGCTTGCTATTGAATTTGGCTGGCGGCCTGGCCGACCGGCGCGCCGCCACCCGGGGCCGCAATGCTAGAATCGCCCCGGCCGGCGCCCTTGCCCGGCAGACCCATCGGCAGCCATCTGCGTATCGGAGAGCAAGCTTGGAACCTATTTCGCAGGACACGACGCCGATTTTTCAGCGCATCAAGGATTATCTGTTGGCCGAAATCGGCGCCGGACGGTGGAAGGAAGGCGACGTGATTCCTTCCGAACAAGCCCTGGTCAAGCAATTCGGGGTCTCGCGCATGACGGTCAACCGGGCCGTGCGCGAATTGACGGCCGAGCAGGTGTTGACGCGGCGGCAAGGCTCCGGCACCTTCGTCGCGCAGCAGAAATACCAGGCCACGCTGCTTGAAATTAAGAACATCGCCGATGAAATACGGGCCCGCGGCCACGTCCATCACAGCAGTGTGCTGGTGCTGGAGCGCTGCAAGGGGGGCGAGGCGCTGGCGCGTCAGTTCGGCCTGCGGCCCGAGCAGCCGCTGTTTCATTCGCTGATCGTCCACTACGAAGACGCGCTGCCGATCCAGGTGGAAGACCGCTGGGTCAACCCGGCCTGCGCGCCCGACTATATGGAGCAGGATTTTTCCGCCATCACGCCCAACGCCTATCTGATGATCAGCGCGCCGCTCCAGGGCGCCACCTACAGCATCGAGGCGCTCACCGCGCCGCGCCCCATCGGCGAGCTGTTGGCCATCGACGGGCGCCAGCCCTGCCTGGTGCTCAAGCGGCAAACCCGCTCCGGCGACCGGGTGGCGTCGGTGGTGACGATGTGGCATCCGGGCGAACGCTATCAATTCGCCGGCAGCTTCGGCTAGCGCGGCGGCGGCGCCTGTCGCACCTTATCATCTTTTCAGGCCCAACATTCTCACCGTATGTCACAAAACCACAGCAATCATCGCCGTCACCCGTAAAGCTCAACGATATGGCGCCCGGCCGGCAGTAGTCCAAAAGTTAACACCCACCAGGGAAATGTTCGATGCTATAGTTGTTCAAGAGAATATGTCGGGGACCAAGCGCGCCCGGGGCGTCCGGCCCGGGGCGTCCTGGCGCGGTCCCGCCCGGGGCCGCCTGCCGGGGCCGCCTGACCGAGCCGGCGCGGGCCGCCACGGCGCCGCGGCGCCGGGTCCCCGCCGCCCCACCGAAAGGGAAACATTTGTTGCTGCGCTCCACCTCGATCCGCGACTGGCACCAGGGGCGCCGCCCCGGCGTGCGCCCGCGCCCGCGCCTGGTCGCGCTGGGCCTGCTGTGCGGCTTGCTGTGCGCGCTGTTCGGCGGCGCCGCGACGGCCGCCGACAAGGTCGCGCTGCAACTCAAATGGCGCCACCAATTCCAGTTCGCCGGCTATTACGCGGCCCAGGAAAAAGGCTATTACCGCGACGCGGGGCTGGAGGTGTCGTTGCGCGAAGGCTTGCCTGGTAGCGATACCACGGCCGCGGTGCTGGACGGTAGCGCCCAATACGGGGTGGCCGGCAGCGGCCTGCTGCTGAAGCGGGGCGCCGGCTTGCCGGTGGTGGTGCTGGCCTCGGTGTTCCAGCATTCGCCCACCGTGTTGCTGGCGCGGCGACAGGAAGATGGCACCTTGCGCAGCAACTGGAGCGGCAGCCGCATCATGCTGGCCGCCGGCAACGAGGAATTGCTGGTCTACCTGAAAAAGCAGGGCGTGGCCCTGGAGGCGATGCAACAGTTGCCGCACAGTTTTGACATCAACGACTTAATCAGCGGTAAAACGGACATCATGTCCGCTTACGCCACCGGCGCGCCCTACCTGCTCAACCGCAGCCACGTCGGCTACGACATGTTTTGGCCGCGCAAGGCCGGCATCGATTTTTACGGCGACGTGCTCTACACCACCGAACAGGAATTGCGCGCCCATCCGGCGCGCGCGCGCGCCATGCGCCAAGCCACCCTGCGCGGCTGGACGTACGCGATGACCCACCGCGACGAAATCGCCGACCTGATCCGGGCGCGCTATCCGAACAGTCCCAGCCGCGAACAATTGCTGTACGAAGCGCAGCAGATCAGCGCCCTGCTGGAACAGAATTTGATCGAGCTGGGCTACAGCAATCCGCAGCGTTGGGCCGGCATCGCCGCCACCTATGCGCAGCTGGGCCTGATGCCCGCGAACAGCGCGCTGGACGGCTTTTTGTACCAGTACGGCGAAGACGGCGGCGTGCCGCTGGCGCTGCCTTACGCGGCGGCCGGCGGCGCCGTATTGCTGCTGGGCGCGCTGCTGGTGTGGCGCCTGCTGCGCCTGAGCGGCGCGCTGCGGGCGGCCCGCGTGCGCGTGGCCCAGCTCGAAGGCGACGCGGCCTTGCCCAATCCGGCCGAGGCCAGCTGGCACTGGCGGGCCGATGGCCAGCAAGGCCAGCTGATCCTGTCGGCCCGCTACCGCCAGCTGCTCGGCTATCCGGCCGAGGCGCAGCAGCTGAGTCCGGAACAATGGTTGCAGCAAGTCCACCCCGACGACCGCGCCCGCGTGCGCCAGCAACTGGTGTCGTACTTCAAGGGCGAAGGCGACACCGGCGCCGGCCCCGCCATCGTCACGGTGGAATACCGCAGCCGGCGCAGCGACGGCGGCTGGAGCTGGCTGCTGGGCCGGGGCAGCATGCTGGCGCGCGACACGGGCGGGCGGGTGGTGGCCGCCGGCGGCAACGTGGTCGACTTGAACGGGCACAAGGCCGAGGAAGAAACCCGCATCGGGGCCTTTCTGGAAGCGTCGCCGGAAGCGATGCTGGTGGCCGACAAGACCGGCCACATCCTGTACGCCAACCAGATCGGCGCGCGTTGTTTCGCCTGCCCCCTGGAACAGCTGATCGGTCTATCGATGGAGCAACTGGTGCCGGAAACCATGCGCGGCGCGCCCGAACAGCGCGAACTGTTTTCGCGCCACAGCATGCCGGGCCGGGTACTCACCGCGCGCCGTCTGGACGGCAGCCACTTCCCGGCCAAGGTCACCCTGTCGCCCTTGAACATGGGCGGCGCCAGCCTGTCGATCGTGGCGCTGCGCGACATGACCCAGCGCCAGCGCGCCGAGGAAGAGCTGCACGCCAGTTCGGAGCGCTACCGCCTGATCGTGCAGACGGCGGCCGAAGGCATCTGGATGCTCGACAGCCTGGGCAAGACCAGCTTCGTCAATCCGAAGATGGCCATCATGCTCGGCTACGGGGTGAGCGAAATGATGGGCCGGCCGATGGCCGACTTCATGGACGACGATAGCCAGGCCCGGCTGGCCCAGCATTTGCGCCGGCGCCATCCCGGCCAGCCCGAGCAGGGCGACTTCCGCTTTTTCCGCAAGGACCACTCCAGCCTGTGGGGCTTGCTCTCGACGACCGCCATCCATAGCGAAAACAAGGAGCATGGCGGGACCCTGGCCATGATCACCGACATCACCGACCGGCGCCTGGCGTCGGTGGCGCTGCGCAATTCGAACCAGCGCATGGCCTCGGTCTTCAACGCCGTCACCAACGGCCTGGTGGTGCAGGACAAAAGCGGCCACATCCTGGAGAACAACGCGGCCGCCGCGCGCATCCTGGCCGCTTGCCCGTCCGGACGGGGCGCCAATCTGTGGCCGGCCGTGCGCGAGAACGGCGCCGCCTTCGAGCAGCACGAGCATCCGGTGCACCTGGCGCTCAGCAGCGGCAACTCGGTGCGCGACGTGGTGATGGGGGTGGCCCAGCTCGACGGCACCCTGTCCTGGCTGTCGGTCAACACGGAACCCATCCGCGACGAGCACGGCAACGTGGTGATGGCGGTCTCCAGCCTGACCGACATCACTTACCACAAGCGCAGCGAAGACGCGCTGCGCCTGGGCGAGCAACGATTGCAGGAAATCATAGACATGATGCCGATCGGCATGTTCATCAAGGATACCGACAGCCGCTTCCTGATGATGAACAAGGCCTGCGAGCAACAGTTCGGCTTCAGCTTCCCGGCCCTGAGCGGCAAGGACGAGCGCGAGTTTCTGCCGCCGGCCTCGATGGCTGAAATTTACCGCACCGACCGGGTCGCCTTCGAGGGCCGGGTCTTGATCGATTACGAGCACACCATCTGGAACCTGGTGCTGGGCCAGCAGCGCCATCTGCGCACCTTGAAAAAGCCGGTGTACGACGCGCGCGGCGCGCCCGATTACCTGATCGGCATGTCGATCGACATCACCGACGCCAAGAACGCCGAGCAAGCCTTGCGCGAATTGAACGAGCATCTGGAAGAGCGGGTTGCCCAGCGCACCAAGCAGCTCGACCAGGCCAAGCAAATCGCCGAGGAGGCGAGCCAGGCCAAGGGCCAGTTCCTGGCCAATATGAGCCACGAAATCCGCACCCCGATGAACGGGGTGATCGGCATGGCTTACCTGGCCCTGAAAACCAATCTGGAGCCGCGCCAGCGCGATTATCTGGAAAAAATCCGCTTTGCCGGCGAGCACCTGCTGGGCATCATCGACGACATCCTCGACATTTCCAAGATCGAGGCCGGCAAGCTGGAGATCGAGCAAATCGACTTTAGCCTGGACCATGTGATGCAAACCCTGACCACGGTGGTGGCGCCCAAGGCGGCCGGCAAGAACCTCAATCTGGTGTTCGAGCGCGATCCGGGCTTGCCGCCGATGCTGCTGGGCGACCCGCTGCGCCTGGGCCAGGTGCTGATCAACTACGCCAACAACGCCATCAAGTTCAGCGAGACGGGCGACATCACGGTCAAGGTGATCAAGCTGGCCAGCGACGCCGACCATTGTCTGGTGCGCTTCGAAGTGCACGACCAGGGCATCGGCCTGTCGGCCCAGGAAATGGGCAAACTGTTTGTCTCGTTCCAGCAAGCGGACACCTCGACCACCCGGGCTTACGGCGGCACCGGCCTGGGCCTGGCCATTTGCAAGCAGCTGGCCCAGCTCATGGGCGGCGAGGTGGGGGTCGACAGCGAGCCCGGGGCCGGCAGCAATTTCTGGTTCACGGCCCGCCTGGGCATCTCGCGCGCGACCGTGCCGGCTTTGGTGGGCAGCGCCAGCGAGGCGGCCGCCGCCATGCTGGCCAGCGCGCGCAGCGCGGCGGTGATGGCGGTGCTCAAGAACGCCCGCATCCTGCTGGTGGAAGACAACACCTTCAACCAGCAAATCGCGCTCGAGATGCTGGAAGAAGTGGGTTCCTCGGTATGCCTGGCCAACAACGGCGCCGAGGCGCTCGACTTGTTGCGCCAAACCCCCTTCGACTGCGTGCTGATGGATGTGCAAATGCCCCTGATGGACGGCCTGGAGGCGACCCGCCGCATCCGCGCCGACCCGGCCCTGGCCACCTTGCGGGTGCTGGCCATGACGGCCACCGCCACCAGCGACGACCGGCTGCGCTGTCTGGAGGCGGGCATGGACGACTTCATTTCCAAGCCGATCCAGCCGGCCTTGATGTACCAGACCATCGCCAACTGGCTGCCCGAGCGGGCGGCCCAGCCGGCGCCCAAGGTGCGCGCCGCGCCCGCCTTTAAAACCACCCTGGCCGGCGATCCGGAAGTGATCGACTTGAGCATCCTGGCCCGGCTGCTCGGCTACAGCCCGGAAAAGGTGCGCAAGTTCGCCTTTAAATTTTTGCAATCGACCCAGGACGGTTTCGCCGACATGGACGCGGCGCTGGCGCGCGGCGATATCCAGCAGGTGCGCGAGCTGGGCCACCGCATCAAATCGGCCGCGCGCACCGTGGGCGCGCTGGGGATGGGCGAGCTGTGCCTGGAGCTGGAACAATTGCCCTTATCGACGGCGCAGCAAGAAGCCGCCCAAGCGCGCGCAATCGTGGCAAAATTATGGCCATTGCTGGAGTTAGTCACCGAGCAAATCATGAATAACACCAGCTTTGCCAACGACGATTGACGCGCCGCGGCTGGCCATCGAAGAAGAAAGTTGCTCCATGAATGATTCCGGTCCGGCGTCGCCGGCGCCCGCGCCCATGCGCGTGTTATTACTCGACGATGACAGCTTCATGCTCAAGATGCTGGGCGAGATGCTGGGCGAGCTGGGCGCCTACGACGTGGTGGCCGAGAGCGACAGCCGGGCCGCCGTGGCCAGCCTGCGCCGGCACCGCCCGCAGTTGCTCATTTGCGACCTGTCGCTGCCGGACATGGATGGCATCGAATTTTTGCGCATGGCGGCCGAAGACGGCTTCCAGGGCGGCGTGGTGTTGCTCTCCGGGGTAGACAGCGGGGTGCGCAAGGCGGCCGAGCGGCTGGCCATGGCGCAAGGCTTGCGCATCCTGGGCGCCTACCGCAAGCCGATCGCGTTGACCGATCTGGAGCACATGCTGGCGCTGGCCGGCGGCGGCCATGCCTTTCCGCGCTGAGCGGGTGGCCGCGCGCGCCGCGCTGCATGCCCTGGTGATCGACGACGACCGCTTCATGCTCGACTTTGTGAGCGGCTTGTTGCAGGAATTGGGATTGGGCCGGATCGAAGGCGCCGCCGGCGGCGCATGCGGGGTGCGCGCGTTCGACCTGGCGCGCCCCAAGCCGGACCTGGTGCTGGTGGACTTGCACATGCCGGGCCACGACGGCTTCGCGCTGCTGGCCGCGCTGGCCGAGCGGCGCTACGACGGCGGCGTGATCTTGCTGTCGGGCCAGGAAGACCGGCTGTTGCACGCGGCCGGACAGCTGGCCCGCTTTCACCAGCTGCAAGTGCTGGCGGCGCTGGCCAAGCCGGTCGGCCTGGCCGCGCTGGCCGAGGCGATCGGGCGCTTGAATTAGGCCGGCCGGCGGGTCGGCGCGCCGCCCCGCCCCGGTGGGCTCAACAATTTGTGCGATCAATCGCCACTTTTTTTCAAAATGGGTTATTATTTGCGACATCCCCCGCCTGACATCCTCTTGTCGCACCTCCAAGAACATTGAATTTGTGCACATCGTCTCCATCTGATGCAGGTATCCCCGGCAGGGATGGCGATACCAGGCAAACGGCATAACTTCAGAAAACAATCAATCCCACCTCATTTGAGGAAATTATGAGCGAAAATATTAAACATATCAGCGATGCATCTTTCGAAGCGGACGTCTTGAAATCGGACCGTCCGGTGCTGGTCGACTTTTGGGCCGAGTGGTGCGGTCCGTGCAAAGCCATCGCCCCCATCCTGGAAGAAGTGGCCAAGGAATACGACGGCAAGATCCTGATCGCCAAGATGGATGTCGATGCCAATCAAACGGTGCCGGGCAAATTCGGCATCCGCGGCATTCCGACCCTGATCCTGTTTAAAAACGGTGTGGTGGCGGCACAAAAAGTGGGCGCCTTGGCCAAGGGCCAGCTCACTTCCTTCATCGACAGCAATATTTAAGCGGGGCGCGCGGCGTCCCGCGCGCCTCCCGGCGGCGCCCTGGCGCCGCCGTAAGCCGGGCAACGGTCCAGGGCCGTTCCCCTCAACTGACAACACCACGTGGTTCCCTCCCCTACCTTTACTTCCCGTCACGGGACACTCAAACTATTATGCATTTATCTGAATTGAAGGCCTTACACGTGTCGGCCCTGCTGGAGATGGCGATCGGTCTGGACATCGACAACGCGGCCCGTCTGCGCAAGCAGGAATTGATGTTCGCGATCCTGAAAAAGCGCGCCAAATCGGGCGAACAGATTTTCGGCGACGGCGCGCTCGAAGTGCTGCCGGACGGCTTCGGCTTTTTGCGCTCGCCCGACGCCAGCTACATGGCTTCGACCGACGACATCTATATCTCGCCGTCGCAAATCCGCCGCTTCAACCTGCACACGGGCGACTCGATCGAAGGCGAAGTGCGCACCCCGAAAGACGGCGAGCGCTATTTCGCCCTGGTCAAGGTCGACAAGGTCAACGGCGAATCGCCGGAAGCGTCGAAACACCGCATCCTGTTCGAAAACCTGACGCCGCTCCATCCGAACGAGCCTTTGAAACTCGAACGCGAAATGAATGGCCAGGAAAACATCACCGGCCGCATCATCGACTTGATCGCGCCGATCGGCAAAGGCCAGCGCGGCTTGCTGGTGGCCTCGCCCAAATCGGGCAAGTCGGTGATCTTGCAGCACATCGCCCACGCCATCACGGCCAACCACCCGGACATCACCCTGATCGTGCTGCTGATCGACGAGCGGCCGGAAGAAGTGACTGAAATGCAGCGCTCGGTGCGCGGCGAAGTGGTCGCCTCCACCTTCGACGAGCCGGCCACGCGCCACGTGCAAGTGGCAGAAATGGTGCTGGAAAAAGCCAAGCGTCTGGTGGAAATGAAAAAAGACGTGGTGATCCTGCTTGACTCGATCACCCGCCTGGCGCGCGCCTACAACACCGTGATTCCCGCCTCCGGCAAGGTCTTGACGGGCGGGGTGGACGCCAACGCCTTGCAACGCCCGAAACGCTTCTTCGGCGCGGCCCGCAATATCGAGGAAGGCGGCTCGCTGACCATCATCGCCACCGCCCTGATCGAAACGGGTAGCCGGATGGACGACGTGATCTTCGAGGAATTCAAGGGCACCGGCAACATGGAAGTGCATCTGGAGCGCCGCCTGGCCGAAAAACGGGTCTACCCGGCGATCAACTTGAACAAGTCCGGCACCCGGCGTGAAGAATTGCTGATCAAGCCAGACCAGCTGCAAAAAATTTGGATCTTGCGCAAGCTGTTGTACTCGATGGACGAGATCGAGGCGATGGAATTCATTCTCGACAAAATGAAGGCCACCAAAAACAACGGTGAGTTCTTCGACATGATGCGGCGCGGCGGCTAAGCCCCCCGCCTCATACCGGCGCCCCGGTCCGCTTCGCGGCGGCCGGGGCGTCGTCGTTTGCGCTTGTGATCGGGGACCGGTGCCTGTATAATCCGCGGTTGCATTTAACCCTGGCAAGTGGATGGCAATCGGGTCAAGAAGTGACACGACCGACGAAGTGCCGTTTGGCTACCAATATATTGAGAGATACCCATGAAAGCCGAAATTCATCCAGATTACCGCGAAGTGGTGTTCCACGACCTGTCGTGCGACTTCAAATTCGTCACCCGCTCGACCATCCAGACCCGTGAAAAAATCACGCACGAAGGTAAAGAGTACCCGCTGATTAAGATCGAGGTGTCGGCCGAATCGCACCCCTTCTTCACCGGTAAGCACAAGATCGTCGACACCGCCGGCCGCGTCGAGAAGTTCCGCCAGAAGTTTGGCCAAGTCGGTTCCAAGACCCAGGTCGCCGCCGGTTAATTTGCCGCGTCGCTCAAAAAAAGGCAGCTGCGGCTGCCTTTTTTCGTTGATACTCTCCGTCTATTCACTTCGCAGCCCGTTACGATGACGATGAAGCCAGTCCGTCTGCCCGCCGCCGCCACCCTCGCCCTGCCGCGCTGGGCACTTTTCGCGCTGGGCTTGCTGTACATCTTGCCTGGCCTGATAGGCCGCGAACCGTGGAAGAACGACGACGCCGCCAGTTTCGGCGTGATGTGGAGCATGGCCCATGGCGGCTTGCACGATTGGTTGCTGCCCCACATCGCCGGCCTGCCGGTGGTCGAGGAAGGCCCGCTCGCTTACTGGCTGGGGGCCTTGTCGATCGGCTTGAGCGGCTGGCTGGTGGGCGATGTGTTCGGCGCCCGCGTGGCCACCATCGGCGTGTTCGTGCTGGGCGCCGCCTCGGTCTGGTTTACCGCGTTTCACCTGGGCCGGCGCGGAGACGCCCAGCCGCTGCGCCTGGCGTTCGGCGGCCAGCCCGAGCCCAACGACTTCGGCCGCACCCTGGCCGACGCCGCCGTCCTGATTTATCTCGGCTGCCTGGGTTTGCTCAAGCACAGCCACGAAAGCACCGCCGAAACCTTGCAAGTGTCGCTGCTGGCCTATCTGCTGTACCGCAGCGTGCGGTATGTGGAGCGCGCTTGCCTGCGCAACGCGGCCCTGGTCGGCCTGGCGCTGGGCGCCATGACCTTGGCGCGCGGCTGGGTCACGCCGGCGGCGGTGACCGTGGCGCTGTTTCTGTGCACCCAATTTTTGCGTCTGCCGCCGGCGCGCGTGCTGCGCCACCTGGCGCTGGCGCTGGCGGTGGCGCTGGCGGTATCGATGTTGTGGCTGCTCCCGGCGACCATGATCAAGCCTTACGGCATCTCGCCGCTGCCCGCCTGGCAAGCCTGGAATATGCAGCAACTGGCCGCCCCCGGCACGCTGGCCGCCCTGTATTTCGCGCGCGTGGGCCTGTGGTTTTTTTGGCCGGCCTGGCCGTTCGCGGCCTGGGCCGTGTACGCCTGGCGGCGCCAGCATCATGTGCTGCACATCGTGGTGCCGCTCAGCTTTGTGATCATGCTCACCCTGCTCACCCTGCTCCATCCCGATCCGGAGCAAGGCCAGCTGCTGCCCTTGCTGCCGCCCCTGGCCATCATGGCCGCCTTTGGTTTGCTGACCATGAAACGGGGCGCCATCAACGCCATCGACTGGTTTTCCGTGATGGCGCTGACGCTGTGCGCGGCCATCATCTGGCTGTTCTGGTTCGCCAAGCTGAGCGGCTGGCCGCAGCAGCTGGCCAGGAACGCCCTCAAGCTGGTGCCCGGCTTCACCCCGGAACTGGGGCTGGTGGCCTTTTTCGTGGCCGCCTGCGCCACGGCGGGCTGGATCGCACTGGTGCACTGGCGCATCTCGCGCCAGCCGGCCGTGCTGTGGCGGGCGGTGGTGCTCTCCTCGGGTGGCTTGACTTTGATCTGGATCTTGTTGATGACGCTATTTTTGCCGGATATGAATTACAGCAAGAGCTACGCCGCGGTGGCGCAGCAGATCGCGCTCAAGCTGCCGGCCGACGTCAATTGCATCGAGAGTAATGTTGGTCCGGCCCAGCGCGCGTCCTTCGCGTATTACGGGCAATTGCCGTTCGCCCATCTGGGCGGCGGCCAACAGTGTAACGTGTTGCTGGTGCAAGATAGCATCCGCGGCAAGAGCGCCGGCGAGATCCACGCGCCCTACCGCGCCCTGGAATGGAGCAAGCTGTGGGAGGGGCGCCGGCCGTCCGACCGCGACGAGCGTTTCCGGCTGTACCGGCGGGCCCGCTCCGGCCCGGAATCGGTCCCGCCAACGGTCCCGCCAACGGTGCCGCCGGCGACTCCGCCGGCGCCCCCGGCCGCGGCCGCCGGCACCTGATCAAAGCGCCAATGTCGCTTCCACCACAGCTGTTGCGCGGCCTCAGTTTTTGTACGCGGTGCCGAACACAAAATTTCAGAATGCGTTATAGTCGCATTGAACGCGTTGCCGCACGGCACTGAAAACTTGGCGAACTCGCATCGCCAACCAATCACGCCGCCGCCCCCATCGTGTGCTTTCGGTTGCGCCCCACTCGCGCGCCGGCCCTTGCGGCCCTCTTGCTGTGGTGCCCGATATTCGCGCCCAGACCGCCGCCCTTGCGATATCAACCCGTCTCAATCCGTTGAGAATAGCCATGCCAAATCTTTACAAAATTCAGTTAGCACTCAAAAACGTCTACGTCCGCATCGCCCTGGCGCTGATGGTGGGCGCGGCCGTGATTGGCGCTTTTTATATCGCCAACGACGTGCCGCAAGACCAGAGCCCCTTGCTGCGCTCGCAAAACATCGCCGAGATCACGGCCTTGAGCGGCCAGCGCGAACGGCTCGACTTTTTACTGGTGGCCAAACCGCTATCGGAAACGCCGCGCTATATCTTCAAGTTCAAGGACGCGCCGCAGCTGCATGTGGTCAAGGTGCCCAGCACCTCCCACCTGAGCCTGGAGCGCGAAATCCTGCTCAAGAACGCCATTCCGTATTCGATCGCGCGCGACGACTTCCTGGCGTCGCACAAGGCGGTGCTGCAAGATGACGACGCCGGTCCGCTGACCGAGCTGGGCGCTTTTGCCCGCCGCCACGCCTTCGACATCTTTGTGGTGGTGATGCTGCTGTTCGTGCTCAAGTTCGGCATTCCGGGCATGGGTATGTCGGCCACGGTGATCATGCCCGACAAGCTCAAGGGCAGCATGGATGACTTGATCGGCATGGACGATATCAAGCAAGAAGTGCTGCATCTGGAAGACATGATAAGAAACCGCAGCCTGTACCGTTCGCACAATATCGATAAGCCTTTCAACGTCATGCTGACCGGTCCGGCTGGCACCGGCAAGACCAAGCTGGTGGGCTACCTGGCCAAGCGCCTGAACGTGCCGCTGATTCAGGCCTCCGGCTCGGCCCTGGAATCTGGCTATGTGGGTGGTGGCGCCAAGGCGTTGAATGCCCTGTACCGCAAGGCCTGCGCGCGCGGCAGCTGCATCATTTTCCTGGACGAGGCGCAAACCCTGTTCATGCCGCGCGGCCGCGGCGAAAAGAAATGGGAAGACGATACCGCCAACACCTTGCTCGGCCTGCTCGACGGAGTCAAGAGCGAGGAAGGCGCGGGCGTGATCTGGGTGGTGGCGTCGAACTTCGACGACAGCTCCTCGGCCATGGACGAGGCGATGCTGCGCCGCTTTTCCGTCAAAATTAACTTCCGCTTGCCGAACAAGGCCGAGCGCAATGCCCTGCTGCACAGTTTCCTGTCGCGCAAGCAGGAAGGCTGCGTCGACTGGAACGACATGGATTTGAACCAGGTGGCCGATATCACGGCCAACCTGAGCCCCGCGCTATTGGAAAGCGTGGTCGAGCGCGCCAGCATGTTGTCGATCCAGGACAAGGCCATCATCAACACCGACTTGATGTTCCGCGCTTTCGAGCGCACCACCATCGGGCTGACCGACCGCGCCACCACGGCCGAAAAGAACAAGCAGCGCGAACGGATCGCCTTGCACGAGCTGGGCCACTTCTTCATGCAGATCGACCCCTACCTGCGGCAGGGCTTGAGCCTGGCCGAAGTGAAGGAAAAGTCGCACCTGCTCAAGATCAGCACGGAATCGGTGTCCAAGCTTGGCGCGCTGGGCTACGTGCTGTCTTCGGGCGACGACATGTCGCTGCGCACCCTGGAAGAGATGGAGCGCGACGTGATCCAGCTGTACGGCGGGGTGGCGGCGGAAGAACTGTTTTACGGTGCGCGCGGCATCTCGGTGGGCAGCCAGAACGATATCCAGAAAGCCACTTCGATGCTTGACACCATGGTCAACCGCCTGTCGATGTATTCGCGCTCCAAGCTCGACTACAGCCAGTTCAAGAACGACAGCGGCAATGAGCACACGCTCGGCCAGGTCGAGGCCAAGGCCGATGAACTGTACAGCTACACCTTGAAATCCATCGGCGATTACAAGGAAGTGATCGAATCGATCAAGGAAGTGCTGCTGGAACGTTACGTGCTGTCCAAGGACGCCGTGTTCGCGCTGCTCGAAGAGCGCATGCAGCCGACCATGCTCAAGGCCGCTTGACGGACGCGCAACGCGCCGCTGTCGCTTCCCATTGTGCCGGCCAGGGACACCGGCCATCTATGTTGTGGCCGCTTGCCGGCGACCGGCGTCGGCCGGCCGGTCAATGGATCCGGCGGACATGCGCCACGCGCTTTTCACATCTCCTTTATTTTAATTATTATATTTTTTGATAATTGCGGAACTTTTGGTTACAGAAACTGACTTATCATTGCTTAACTTGATATTTTAAGGTTAAGCATGCCAGTTTTGTAATTCATCAAAACTTATTATTTTTGACACATTCAGGAGAAAACATGCCGTCAAGTTCAAGTTTCAGCGCTACTTCGTTCGCTAAATTTGCCTATCAGACTGCGGATGGGCTTAACCGCGAGTTAAAGACCGTTCGAGCACAAGAGAAAGCAAAGGATTCCTCTTCCACATCACGTTTCGATAAATATAGCGCCGCCTATGACAATGGCAAGGCGGTCGCGGAAAGGTCGCGTATCGTCAGCAAGGGGACTGCGGCATTCACCGCTGCACAGTCTCGCCGTCGTTAATCGCTGCACGCTATTTGATCACTATTCGGCCATGATGAAAGCGTCATGAAAAATGCTATTTTTTAAAAAAATATCATTTTCTCTGCGTGCCGGTCTCTCAAACGAATAATGCGCGCTATCGAAGCCGCAATGGTTGGCGATGTAACATGATTAAATCATGGGCCTTGGCCTCAGCTTCATTTGAAGAGTGAAAGCGATCCGCCGCCCAGCGACGGCGGTCGCGACCCGGTTTTCCCATCAGCGCCCTCTCAAACATGGCACCGTGCGATCTGAAGCGGCGGGCCTGGTCCGGCCAACGCGGCCATGACAGGGTGGCGCGACTGTGGTAAGGTCCAGCACACTCCTTGTCTGTCGTGTTCTGAATATTAATGCAAGAAAACCAATCAACTGTTTCCATCGCTTCGGATGTGGCCGCAGTGCAGTCGATCGGCGCCGTGCCCACCATCATGCGTGTGGTGGCGGAGATGACCGGGCTGCGCTTTGTTTGCATCGCCAGAGTGACACCGGAAACGTGGACCGCGTGCGCCGTGCTCGACCAGATCGGCTTCGGACTGCAAGCCGGTGACGAGCTGGTAGTTGCCAGCACGATTTGCCACGAGGTGCGGCAGCACAATACCCTCGTCGTGATCGACAAAGTGAGCGAAGACGCGCGTTTCCGCGCGCACCCGACCCCTGCAATGTACGGCTTCGAGAGCTATTTTTCGATTCCTGTATACCGCAAAAATGGCGCGTTTTTCGGCACCTTGTGCGGCCTGGACCCTCTGCCCGCGCACTTGTCGAACGCCAAGACACGCGACACCTTGACCCTGTTCGCCGAACTGATCTCGCGTCAGCTGGAATCGGAAGAGCGCTTATCCGAAAGCGAAAACGCGCTGCGGCTGGAGCGCGAAAGCGCCGAATTGCGCGAGCAATTCATCGCCGTGCTGGGCCACGACCTGCGCACGCCGCTCTCGTCCATGGTGACGGGGGTGGAAGTGTTGAAGCGCTTGCTGCCCGGCCAACAGGCGGCCGGCATCATCGAACGCATCGAACGCAGCGGCAAGCGGATCGCCAACCTGATCGACGATGTGATGGATTTCGCGCGCGGCCGCATGGGTGGCGGCGTGCCCATGCATTTGCGCCCCAGCGACGATCTGGCGCGCCATTTGCAGCACGTGGTCGCCGAGTTGCGCGGCACGCACGAAACGCACACCATCGAGACCGATATCGCCTTGCATGGCACCGTGGTGTGCGACCAGGAGCGGGTCGGCCAGTTGCTGTCGAATCTGCTCACCAATGCTGTGGTGCACGGCGCCAGGGACCAGCCGGTGCGGGTGACGGCGCGCTGCGAGCACGGTGTGCTCAGCGTGGTGGTCTCGAATGCTGGCGAAGCGATCGCCCCGGAAAAAATGTCGCGCCTGTTTCAGCCTTTCTGGCGCGGCGCAGGCCGCAACGCGCATGGCGGACTGGGGTTGGGTTTGTACATCGCCGCCGAAATCGCGCGCGCGCACCAGGGCACGCTGACGGTGGCCTCCGATCCGCAAGCGACCACCTTCACGTTCACGGCGCCGGCCGTGGGCTGAGCGCCGGCGTTCGCGGCGTCGATGGCGAGCGCCGCATGTTCGCCGGCATGTGGCACGCGAGGCGCCGGCCCCGGTCGTGCCGGCGGTCACGCCATCGCCCTGTGCAACGGCCACGCCCCGCTCACGCCGGGCGCCGCGCTACCTCGTTTTGAGCCGCAGCAGGTCTTGCCTGAGCAAGTACAAAGACACCGCCAGCAATACTACATCCTTCATCAGAAACCCCACAGCGCTCCCCATCGCCGGAAAGCCGCCGGCGGAAGCCTCCCAGCCATGGGGCAGGAACGGGATGATGCTTACCGTCATCACAAAGGTGACGGTCGAACCCAGGGCGCCCAGCGCGCCCAAGGAGCGGCTCCAGAATCCCGCCAGCAGCAAGGCACCGAAACTCCATTCGGCCGTACCGAGGAACCAGCTGGCGCCACGGACGCCGAACACCGGATACATCCACGAAATCAGCGGTCCGTTGCTGATAAAAGGAATCAGACCGTTCGCTTCGTATTCGAACCATTTCGCATAGCCGAAAAAGAAAAACACGACCACCATCGCGCTGCGCAAGAGCCGATAGTCCAGATCGGCGTGCAGCAGGCCGCCGCTTTGCGCCACATTGATCAAGGCACGCATGACGGCGCCTCCTTATTGACGCCGGGGAAATCAAGCGCCGTATTGTTGCTGCGGTTGAAGACATTGGCGGATGTCGTCAGCGCGATGGCCAAGCTGATTTCGCGCAGTACCGCTTGCAATGCATCGGGGCCGTGCGCACCGATGACGGCGAAGGTATGCGGCACGCTACCGGCCATTGCGCCGCTATCCGCGTAAGCCTGCGCGCTGGCACCGGCGGCTTGGTCGAGCGCCGGGGTATCGATACGGTCCATGGTGTCACTCCTTGTGCGATATGGTTGAAAGTGAAGCCACTTTAAAACTTGCAATTGATCTTGATAAGGATGAATATCCTCATAATTATGCTAAATCGTCTCAAAAGGAACACGCATGGCTGTCGACTGGCTGAGTCATTTGATGCGTTTGTTGGCCCTAGAAGGCCGCGTGGAAGTGCGCTGCATGTATGGCGCGGCTTGGGAAGGCGCGTACGAACCGTCCGCGCCGGGCGACATCCCATATCACATCATCCTGTCGGGCAGCGCCAGGATCACGACCTCGGAAGGGGGGCCGCCGTTGCAACTGGTGGCCGGAGACATGGTGTTACTGACGCACGGCTCGGCCCATGTCATGAACGATGGCAGTGGCGAAGCGCCCGTGCCAGCGAGCCGGCGCGAACAGGCGGGAATGCCCGTGCTCGAAAACGGCGGCGGCGACGGCCGGCTCGACATGCTGTGCGGGCGGTTTATGCTGGCGCCGCCGCAACAGCGTTTGATGCGCACTTATCTGCCGGCGCGGCTGCTGGTGCGCAGCGGCGACCATCACGCGACGGCGCCGTCGGCCAGCGCGGTCCAGCTGGCCGGGCTGGTTGCGCTGATGCGCACCGAGTACGGCATGGATACGATGGGCGGTCGGGCCATGCTCGACGCCCTGTCGGCGGCCTTGTTTGTGTTGGCGTTGCGGCTGGCGAGCGAGGACGCGGCGGCACCGGCTGGCTTGCTGGCGGTGGCCGGCCATCCTCGGCTCGCGCCGGCATTGGCGGCAATGGTGACCGAGCCGGGGCGGCCCTGGACGCTGCCGGCGCTGGCAAAGTTGTGCAATATGTCGCGCGCCACCATGGCCAGGCATTTTGAGGACAAGCTCGGACATTCGGCCAGCGATCTGCTCATCGATATCCGCATGGCGCTGGCCACCAATGAACTTAAAAAAGGCCATGTCTCGACTGAGAAAGTGGCCGAAATGGTGGGCTATCAGTCGGTGGCCGCGTTCCAACGCATTTTTAAGCAGCGCATGGGCGTGACGCCAGCGGCTTGGCGAAAAACATGAACGCGCCGGCTGCTGCGCTCCCACATCCGCTGTGCGAGGCAACCGCGGCGCCCGTAAAGCTGCTTACACCCTTCAAATCCTTGGACGCTTAGGTTGCTGATCAACCGGAGGAAAGCATGGACGAGCGAAATCCTGAAGAAAATGGCATAAAGGGTTGCCGGAACGGTGTAAATCAGTGATAATTCGTGTCGCGTTGCCGGGATGGCGGAATAGGTAGACGCACGGGACTCAAAATCCCGCGCTGGAAACAGCGTGCCGGTTCGATTCCGGCTCCCGGCACCACCCAGACATATCAGACCGTATCAAGTAGAATCAAAACCCGCCTCTCTTATAGCGAGCGCGGGTTTTTTCTTGTCTCAAGCTGTCTCACGCTGCGGCATCGAATTTCAACAAATTTACGTACACTGTAGCCTTTAACATGGCTGTGTAACGTCATCTGATTTTTTGAGTCAAGTGTTAAGTGACTCTGCCAAATCGCTGAGACCATGCGAAGAACAACCCTAGACCAGTCGGGCTGGCCCTGCAAATCAATGAGAAAAATATGCGCTACCAAATCAATGAAGGCAGTTTTGCGATACCGGCGCAGACGCATGATCGCAGCGTCAATATGCTGGCGCTCAACCTTGGCCCGGGCGGATTCACTTTGGTGCTCACGCGCGACCAATTGCCGGCAGGCGAGGAACTGGATGCTTTCCTAACCCGCCAGCTACGTACGCTCGGCTCCCAGGTCAAACAATTCAAACAGCAGGACAAGATTGCATTGCGGGTCGGCCCACAGCAGCTACCTGCATTGCAGGTCGGGCTGTCGTTCAAGCAAAACAATTCCACCGTCCATCAATTGCAAACCGTGTTGGTACTATCAAACCGGGCCGTCCTAGTCATCACCGTCACCTGCGCCGCGCCTCTGACCGCCGAGCAGACAGCCGCCGTGCAGCACATGCTCGACAGCTTTACTCCGGCAGCCGCACCTTCGGCAGATTCTGCCACTTCCTCCGGTCCAGCCTGACCCCATGTGCTCCGCTGCCGCGCGCGAAAAAGACCCCATCGCTCATACTTCCATCCTGGGCAACCTGCTCAAAATGGGGGGATCACTAATCGCCGGCGCCCTGATCGGCGCAGCGCTCACCAGCTTGGTTGCGGCCGCCGCCGTGGCCACGGTGGCAACCGGGGGCCTGGGCTTCGCAGCAGTGCTGGCAATCGGTTTTGCCGTTAGTGCCGCCATGGAGGGAAGCGGGCTGAACGGCTTCATCGACCATCACATCAATCACCTGGTGGACAGCTTTATACCGCCCTCCATCGAGGGCAAGATTAATAGCGGCTCGCCCAACGTGTATATTAATTCATCGCCGGCGGCACGGGCCGCGCGGCCGGGCGAGCTCGATACGATTGCGTGCCCAGGTCACGCCTCGGGACCGCCGGCAAAGCTGGCGCAAGGCTCCAGCAATGTTTTCATCAACGGCCAACCGGTTGCGCGCCAGGGTGACATGACGACCTGTGGTGGCACCATCGCTGCCGGCTCCAAAAACGTCTTTATCGGCGGCGGCAAGGTAACCGTGCGCGAGATCGACGACGAGCGTCCCTGGTGGATCAGCGCGCTCGGCATGGCGATCGGCGTCGCCCTGACCTTGTGCGGGCGTGGCAAGCTGAGCGTGTCCTCTCTGAAAGCGGCGCTGCCCTGCTTGCTGCTTAATATGGGCACTTCAATTGCCGGCACCATGGTTGGCCACCAGATCAGAACCACCATGGGACATCCCGTCAACGTCATCACAGGCGGCAAGATACTGCGCGAAGCTCCAGACTTTACCTTGCCCGGCCCGCTGCCTTTGCAATGGGCGCGCTTTTACAGCAGCCACGACCGGCGTGAGCATGGCTTGTTCGGCCCAGGCTGGAGCGTGCCCTACGAAGTCGCGCTTGAGCTCGAACGCGACGGCGCCGGCCAGCTACTGGCTATACACTATGATGACGCACAAGGACGGCGCATCAGTTTCCCCGCCGTGCAATCGGGTGAGAGCCACTACAGTAGCGCCGAAGGCTATTACCTGATCTGCACCGAGTTAGGCCAGTACCTAATCGAAAGTGGCGACGGCATCTACCGCGACTTTGGCGTGGTACAGCCCGGCCACGTTGGCCGCCTCGCACTGCAACGGCTGGAAGACCGCAACGGCAATTGGCAGGCGCTGGCCTATGGCGTCGATGGCAAGCTGGAAAACTTGTACGACGGTTGCGGCCGCCGCCTCGATCTGGTGTATGACACGCTCCACCCAGCCCGCCTAGGCGAAATCCGGTTGAGCAAGGGTGCCGAAGACGAGCCGCTGGAAACCCTGGTGCGCTATCGCTACACCACGCTAGGCGAGCTGGCCGAAGTCATCGACCGCAGCGGTTGCGGCGTGGGCCACTTCGCCTATGTGCGCGCGCTGATGACGGAACATAGCACGCCAGGAGGCTTGCGTTGCCACTACGCCTGGGAAGGCAGTGGCGCCCAGGCGCGCGTGGTGCGCCACTGGACCGATGATGGCGAATCCTACGCCTTCCGTTACGATTTGGCGCAACGGCGCAGCAGTGTGACGGACCAGTTGGGCCGCCTGTATCAATGGCAATGGGACCAACACTGCCAGCCTAGCGCCTACACCGATCCCGAGGGTCACATATGGCGCTACATCTGGGACCAGAACCGGCAGTTGCGCAAGATGATGGACCCGACCGGCGCCACGTCTTGCTGGGAATACGATGCGCGCGGGCGCCAAACCTTGACCCTCAACGCGTTGGGTCAGGTCGCCCGCACGCAGTGGCACGACTTGCTCGACTTGCCCAAAGTCGAGAGTGACGCGGCCGGCAATCGCTGGTGCTATGAATACGATGCGCGGGGCAATCTGGTACTAGCCACCGACCCGGCCGGAAACGAGACCGAACAGTTTTACGACGCGCGCGGCTTGCCACACACCATACGTGACGCGCGCGGCGGTTACAAGCACATGCAATGGAGCGTGCGCGCCCAGCTGCTGGCCTACACCGACTGTTCCGCCAAGCGCACCGTGTTTGCCTACGACAGGCGGGGCGTGCTAGCCAGCGTAACCGATGCGCTGGGAAATACCACGCGCTATGTCAGCGACGCGCTGGGGCGCGTGGAACAAGTGGTTGCGCCCGACGGCAGCGTCGAACGGCTGCGCTATGACCAGCAAGGGCGCTTGACGGCTAGCGTCGATGCCGCCGGGCGCGCCACCGAATACGTACGCAACGCGCGCGGCTTGCTGACGCGGCGCGTCAACCCCATGGGCCGAGCAGTGGAGTTTGCCTACGACGGCGCGCATCGGCTGGAACGGCTGATCAACGAGAACGGCGAAGCTTACCGTTTTATTTACGACCGAAACGATAACTTGATCGAGGAAATCGGTCTGGACGGCATCGTCAAACGTATTACCCACGACGCGCGCGGGCTGGCCACGCAAGTGACGGACGCGGTGGGCGAATACGGCGAGCTGACCATGCGCATCGACCGCGACGCCCTGGGGCGGCTCACCGCCAAGCATGCGCGCGGGCGCAGCACCGGCTTTCGTTACGACCCGGTCGGGCAGTTGCTTCAAGCTGAGATATACAGCGACGCCGGCGCGCAGCGCGCGGTGTACGACCAGCTGAAATATAGCTACGGCAGTTGCGGCGAAATGCTCACTGAATCCGGGCATATGGGCACGCTCGAACACCGTTACGACGAGCTGGGCAACCGTAGCGCCACCGTGCTGCCGGACGGGCGCGTGATCAACCGCTTGCATTACGGCTCAGGCCATCTGCATCAAATCAACCTGGACGGCGAGACGGTGTGCGACATGGCGCGCGACGACTTGCACCGGGAAGTGATGCGCAGCCAGGGAGCGCTGTCGAGCGCGTACGGTTATGACAGCATGGGCCGCAAGACCTGGGAACAGGCGACGGGCGACCAGAATCCTACCCCGGTATTGCGCAAGGAATGGGATTACGACCTGGCCGGCGAGCTGGTACAGAAACGTCATTCCCGCCACGGCGTGACGCAATATCTGTACGACCCGTTGGGGCGTATCGTCAACACGGTGCGGGAAGCACGGCGCGAACTATTCCATTGGGACGCCGCCGCCAACCTGGTCGACAGCATGGGGCCGGGCGGCTACATCAGACACAACCGCGTGCTGGTATTCGAAGACAAACGTTTTGAATATGACGTGCATGGGCGGATGGAAACCAAAACCATTGGCCGCCACACCGTGCTGCATTTTCGCTATGACGGTGAGCACCGCTTGCGTGAAGTGGAGACGGAGCGGGATGGCGTGCGCCAGATGGTGCATTTCACCTACGACGCGCTGGGAAGACGGATCGGCAAGCATGATGCCTTTGGCGTGACCGAATTCCTATGGGATGGCTTGCGCATGTTGCAAGAGCGGCGCGGCGCCGAGCTGGTGACTTATATGTACGAGCCGGATAGCCACGCACCGCTGGCCAGGATCGACACGCGGCTTGCCGCCCTGGATCAGCGTCAGCCCTCCGCCAACGACGCGTTTGGTGGCCCGCCTCGAATAGCGCTGGCGTCGAATGTGTATTATTTCCATAATGATGTGTCGGGCCTGCCGGAAGAATTGACGGCTGCCTCCGGCGAACTGGCGTGGCAAGCTGAATACAAAACTTGGGGCAATACGGTTAGCGAGACCTGGGCCATGGTCGGGCGCGCGGAGGGCGACCAAAGGACGCGGCAGCCGCTGCCGCAGAATCTGCGCTTCCAAGGACAATATCTGGATCGGGATACAGGGCTGCATTACAATACTTTCCGTTTTTACGATCCTGATATCGGGCGCTTTATATCGCCGGACCCGATTGGGCTTACGGGTCAATCTACCGGACTTAACAGAATTTGACCTCAGCATGGTTTCTGTGTCATCGAC
>JAZKGI010000050.1:0-24997 GCA_040385995.1 Pseudomonadota bacterium | reverse complement strand
GGTTCCGGGCGCGCGGCGAGAACAACGCCTACCTGTTTTGGTGGGGCATCCGCCACGACGCCGAGCCACGCGCCCAGATGCAAGGCTATTCGCAGTAAGGCGTATATATTGCTTATATTGCGCAGTTTGTGCTTTGCCCGGTCGCCGGCCCTGCATCGCTAGACTTTCATCGCGCTGTTTCCACAAATAAACTATCTGTGGCATCAGCGCAAAATATTTCAGCGAATCACCACATGCCAGGGCGACTCTGGTGTGTAGTACGGGTATCAGCGGCCAGCGCACTGACCCGGTGCGGACCCTGATCGCTACACACACTGAGGAGAACACCATGCAGCAATCTGCCAAGACCTCGATCCACCCCGCATCCGCAAAATGTGTTGCCACAGCATCGGCATTTGTCGTGACGGCGATGCTGTCGGCATGTGCCGGCATCACGCCCTATTCGCAAGAAGCCTTGCCTGCCCCGGTACAAGTTCCTCCCGGCCACAGCGTGGCCATGCAAACAGTTGGCACGGGCAACATCACCTACGAGTGCAAGCCCAAGAAAGACGCCGCCGGCCAATTTGAATGGACCTTTGTCGGTCCGGACGCTGTCCTGAGCGACCGCGCCGGTAAGCAAGTGGGACGCTACTTCGGTCCGCCGGCCACCTGGGAAAGCCTTGACGGCTCCAAGGTGACGGCGACCCAGGTGGCGGTGGCGCCGGCCGGCGCCGGCAGCATTCCTTACCAACTGGTCAAAGCCAATCCTGCAACTGGCGAAGGCGCCATGCGCGGTGTCAATTATATTCAACGGGTGGCGACCAAGGGTGGCGTGGCGCCGGCTCTGCCTTGCGCGGCGGCCAATGCGGGCGCCAAGGAAATCGTCAAGTACCAGGCCGATTATATTTTTTGGAAAACGGCTTGATCGCGTCGTTCCTGGGCTTGGCACAGCTGTCGGTGGCCACCGCCGGCGGCGACTTCATCATTTGAGAAAGTGCTCGCTTGAGGCGGATGGCATAGGCGGGCGGACCGGACGCCGTGCGCAAACGCGTTAGCGTTGCGGCGCCGCCGATGATCGGATCGCCGCTTGTGACAATTGGTCCGCAGCGCCGTTTTTGTGGCGCGGAATCCAGATAAGCGTGAGCTCGTCCAGTTGCGCGATCAGTTGGGCCACCTTGGCCAGGTAGGACTCCAGTCCGCTGGCCCCGCGCCCGTGATGGCGTCGATTGACGTCATCGATCACCACCCGGCTGTCGCCGTACACCACCAGTTGCGCCGGGCCCAGCGGCAGCGCCGCTTCCAGCAGGGCGATCAAGGCCAGATATTCGGCTTGGCCGCTGTTGCCATGGCCGGCAGCCCGGCTTACTTCGACTCGCTCGCCGGCCGGTCCGGTCAGCAGTGCGCCGATGCCCAAGCGGCCCGGATTGGGGTGGGCCGAGCCGTCGAACCAGCCGGTCCAGGCGCCGGACGGGGCCGCGTGTCTGGCTTGCTTGTCGGCCCACTGCCGGGCTTTCAAGGCTTGGCGGTCGGCGCGCGCCGCCGTCGCGGCCTGGCGCGCGCGCTCGCGCTCGCCTAGCAGCCGCGCCAGCCCGGCCGCGCCGGCGGCTTGCTCCAGGATCAGGCGCAGGGCCTGGGCCAAGGTGACCCCGCTACGCTGGGCCAGGCGGCGGCTGGCCACCATTTCCGCACGCGAGGCGGCATCGATCAGGCTGTTGTCAACGGTCATGCGGGTTCCAGAGGTATGGCATAGCCGGCAGCATACGCTATCGCCAAGGCAGGGCCGGCCCGACCAGGCGGCTAACTGGCCTGGGCTCAGCGCCAAGCTTGACGCGCCGCGGCGCAGCGCACGCGTCAAATGCCGCCTGGCGTGAATTCCTAGGTATACTTTTAGCCGTGGGGTAAAATCTGCGACCCTGTTTGTTCCGCCCGCTGTAGCGTATAGTGCGCAGCGTCACACCCGCCGCGAGCGGGTGTTGCAGTATGCAATTGATGGATTGCGCCGTCAGGCCTGGGCAAATGTTGCGGGCAATACCCGCGTGTATGTTACTTGTACGTTACTTGTACGTTACTTATTGAGTTGGAGCTTGTTATGACCGAGATGACTTCGCTGAGGGATATCCCGCAAGATACTATTTTCCGCAAGGGCGATACCTTTGTATTGTTTGGCGAACTCTTCGGCCGTGGCTATGCCAACGGCTTGATCGACGAAGCCCGCAAGGCAGGCATGACCATTGTCGGCATCACGGTCGGCCGGCGTGACGAGCATAACGCGCTGCGCGCGCTCGATGCGGAAGAGCTGGCCGAAGCGCAAACCAAGCTGGGCGGTCGCATCATCAATGTGCCCTTGATGGCCGGTTTCGATCTGGACGCGCCGCCCGGCGAGCCCCATCCCACCGCGCTGCTGGCCGACATGACGCTCAAGAGCTGGCAGGACGACAAGCTGGACTGGGAGCAGATCGGCCGTTGCCGCGCGGCCGGGGTGGCCCGTTTCACGGCGTCCGTGGCCGAGGCCATGCGCCAGCTCGACAGTTTGATCCCGGACGGCAGCAACGCCTTTTTCGCCCACACCATGGCCGGCGGCATCCCCAAGGTCAAGGTATTTTTGGCCATCGCCAACCGCATCTACAAGGGCCGGGGCGAGCGCTTCCTGTCCTCGCGCGCCTTGCTCGACAGCGATTTGGGCAAATTGATCCTGATGAATTTCGACGAAGTCACGGCCAATACCTTCCAGCATTTGATCGACGGCAGCGCCGCGATCCGCGACCGCCTCGAGCGCAGCGGCGGCCAGGTGCGCTACAGCGCCTACGGGTATCACGGCACCGAAGTGTTGATTGACGGCCAGTATCAATGGCAAACTTATACCAATTACACCCAGGGTCACGCCAAGATGGGCCTGGAAAACGTGGCGCGCGCCGCCTGGCAGCGCGGCATCAAGGCGACGGTCTTCAATTGCCCGGAAATCCGCACCAATTCGTCCGACATCTTCGCCGGCGTCGAGCTGCCCCTGTTCCCCTTGTTGCTGGCGTTGAAAAAAGAAGGCGGCGCCGCCTGGGCCGAGCAGCAGTGGGCGGTGTGCCAGGATTTGTTGGCCGACGGCGTCGCCCTGGACCACATCATCGAACAGATCGCCGCCTATAACGCCGAACCGATCAGCGCGCAATTTCGCGATTTCGCCGCCTGGCCGATGGATAACACGGCCGAGCTGGCCGATGTGATGGTGGGCACCTCGGACGAGATCACCAAGCTGCACAAGGACCGCAAGGCTTTGATCACCGACCACTTGAGTTCGTTGGTGCTGGAAGGCACCGGGCCGGTCATGTTCCGTGAGATGAGCGCGCCCCATGCCCCGGTGCTATGGCTCAATCATGACATCATCGCCCGCAAACTGAACCAGATCCACAACGTTTACTAGTAACCGGCGGCCGGCGTCCCGCACAAGGCGGCCGCCGCGGCCGGGGGCGACTCAGTTGTCGTCGCGGCCGTCCGACCATAGATGATAGAAGTCGAAATCGACGCTCAGATTGTATTTCGCCAGCCCGGCCACCAGGCTCGGTTCGAAAAACAAGCCTGGATACCGTTCGTGAAAATACCCCACTAGCTGCATACTGCCACCAAACTCTTTTGAGACGGCGGCGAACGCTTCGGCGTTCTTGTCGAGCTGCGCCAGCACATCGGCGATATGCGCTTCCAGGAAGGTTTGATGGGACAGGCGCGATTGCAGACACCAGCGGCTCAGCTTGCGCTCGCGGCCGGTTTTCGGATGCAGGTCGCCCTGGCTCCACGCGCTGGTGGGCGGCACGCCGACCCGACGCGTGATGTCCTCCGGCTCGAATGTGCTGGTGACAAAGAAATAGGCGTATTGCTCGTTCTGTTGCGACATAGAGTATACATGCTGTGGAGTTGGACTGATACGCAGCGCCAACAATGCCGATATGGCCGGTTCATCTGGCCTGCGCCACCAGCCGGTTCCTCTGCGTGACACCGACCTGTGCCAACCGCATGGTTGGACTTGCGGCGACGCATTATATACAGTCTACGCAGCAATTACATTTATGTCTACTCAGCAACACAATTTTTTATGCGGGACGCGTGACCAACCGGGCCGGCCGCGCGCGCCATGCCGCGCGGCCCGGGTCTGCGCGCCGGTGGTTGTGGCTTAATTACGGCGCGGATTGTCGGGGCGGGCGTCGTGACGATTGGGCACCCCGTCGCCGTCGCGGTCGCGGTCGTGCCGGTTCGGCACGCCATCGTTATCGCGGTCGCGGTCATAGCGGTCCGGTATGCCGTCATGATCGCGGTCGCCGCGCGCCCGGCCGTTGTGTTCCCAGCCGTTACGCTCCCAGCCGTTACGGTCCATAGACCAGCCGCCCTCACGTTGCCGCCAGGCCGGCGCGCGGTACACATAGCCGGGTCGCTCGGCCACCCACATGCCGCCCACCCAGTCGTGCCGGTGGCCGCGCCACTCCCAGTGTCCAGGAGTCCAGACATAACCATGACGCGGATGCGGCACCGGCTCATAGCGGGGCGGCGGCGGCGCTTCGCGCACGTACAGTGGCTGTTGGGCGGCGCGATTGTCGAGCACATCGATCCAGCCGCCCCGATTCAAACGCCAGCCGTACTGGTCGTGTACCCATTCGGCGCGCTGAAACTGGCGGCCCACGCGCTCGGTTTCCCAATGTCCCTCGTTCCACACGTGGACCCGGCCATCCCAATTCCAGAAACCGGGCGCCCATACGTAACCGCGCCGCATGGTGGGCACCGGCTCATAGCGCGGCGGCGGCGGGGCGGTGCCGATGACGATATTGACGTCGACTTGCGCCATCGCCTGGGTCGGCAAGAACGCCGCCGTGCTCACGGCGAGCATCGCCGCGGCAGAGAGAGTGAGTGTGCGTTTCATAAGGTGTCCTCCGTGTCATATCCATTGATATTGAATATAACAATTCGGCCCTGGCGCGGTACCGATTGATTCAACTTTTTACAATTGACACAAAGTTGGGCCGCGCCGCGCCAGGCCGGGCCGCGCCAGGCCGGGCCGCGCCAGACCGGGCCGCGCCAGGCCGAGCCAGGGCCCGGGCCCGGGGCGGCAGAATTTACAGCCTGCGGTTGGGCTGGCCAAGCATGGCGTCGCGTTCGGACCGCGCCGGCCCGGATGCCGTCACCGCGCCCGCCGCTTTCTCCTGCGGCGTCAGCCGTTTTCCCGTCACCACCACCACCGGCATCGCCGTGCTGGCGACGCTGGGGCCGGCCGGCGGGCGCTCCATAAAACTGACATAGCTGGCCGCGCAGGCAAGACCGGCGGCGACCGTAAAAATGATCTCCATGTTTTTCAATATCTTCATCACGCTTCCTTTCGGGGACAATCACGCTCGGATGGTGTGACTGTAGCGGGGTGCCCGGCGCGGTGCCACGGGTGTGCGACGGACGGCATGTTTTACGGTGCGGGCGGCGCAAATCGGGGTCCCGGAAGCACGGAACAGAGAGGCAAACAGCGCGGTGACCGGGCGATGGCCGCGGCCGGTGTATGGCATGCTTAGGGAGCCTAGCCATGCCGCCGCTTTGCGCGTGCGCGCGCGTTCCCATGCACGGGACATGTGCGTGTGGCCGGTTCGCCCGACCGGCGCCATGGCGTCGGGCGTGGAGCGCGCCGCGCTATCGGCGCGCTTGCTAGAATCGGGCTCAGGCAAGGGCGGCCCGATCGGCTTTACTTCACAGGAGTCTGAGATGGTTCACATGTTTGGTTTTGGCGGCGTGGCCTGTGCGCGTTGCGGGCACAAGAACGGCGACCAATCGGGCTACTGCGCCCAATGCGGGCTCACGCTGGGCGCGCCGCGCAGCGAACCGGTGCTGCGCGATAACCGCTGGCTGGCGGCGCCGGACGAACTGGCGGTGTTTTTCGGCGTCGAGCGCCTAGCGGGCTTGTTTTCCAAAACGCTGCGCGTGCCGGCCACCAGCCGCGCCTATATTTTGCAGGCGGACCAGGCCACCGAGGTGCCCCAGGGCGACTATGAAATCGAGGGGTTTTTCAGTCGCTTGCACAATCTGCTGCGCGACCGCCATGCCGAAGTCCTCATCACCCGCCTGATGCCGCTGGCGGTGGCCTTCGCGTTCGACGATATCGTCACCGCCGAGGATTTGCAGGTGAGCGCGCGTTTTAGCGTCAGCCTTCAAGTAGAGCAGATCGGCGCCTTCGCGCGCCATTTCATGAATCAGCCGGGCAGCGTCACCGGCGCCCAGCTGCACGATCTGCTGGCGCCCTCGGTGCGCCAGGTGGCGGCCGAATTCATCGGCGCCCGCTCGCTGCGCGAGCTGTCCGGCCAGAGCGCGCTGCGCGAGCAGCTCGATGAGCGCTTGCAGGCCCAACTCAAGCTGCGCCTGACGCCATACGGGCTGGCCGTGACCGAGGTCGCCACCGCCGCCGTGCGCCATGATAAATACGACGCCAATCGCGCCCGCGTCGGCAGCCTGTGGCTGGTGGCCGAAGAGGGCCAAGTCCAGTTGGCCCATGTCAAGCAGCTCGACCAGCTCTACGACGAACGGGAGTGGCAAGCCATCTGGCGTCAGGAACAGGCCATGCGGCTGGCGCAGCGACGCGCCGAGTTGGGCCAGGACGGCGTAGTCCAGCGCGCCGAACTGGGGCACCAGCAGGCCGAGCGGATGCAGGCGCTGCGCGCGCGCCAGATCGAGCTGTATGGCCGCATCGTGGAATCGGAGCACCGCGAACAAGCCATCGCCCAGGGCGCCGCCGACACCTTGGCCGAACTCGAACACACGCTGGGCCAGAAGGCCGGCCAGCGCGCGCACGAGGCGGCCGGCTGGCAGCAGGTGCGGGCGCTGGCCGACATCCGCATGCGCACCGAGGCCGAATTGGCGCAGCAGGAGGGGCGCGAGCAGCTGCAAATGGCGCAGCAGCGTTTCGCGCACCAGTTGCACTTGCAGCAGATCGAGCACCAGATGGCGCAGGCGCTCACCATCGACAACGAAGCCGACCGGCGCGCCCAGGTGGCGCGCTTGCGCCAGAGCCAGGCCGAGGCGGCCCAGCGCGAGGCGCGCATGGAGGCCGAGCGGCAGCAGGGGGTGTGGCAGGGCGTGGCCCTGGCCAACGCGGCGCACAAGCGCGAGGCCGAACGGGTGCAGGAATGGGAAGACCAGTTGCAACTGGCGCGCCAGCGCGAGCTGCTGCGCGCCGACAGCGTCAAGGATGGCGCCAGCGCGGTGGAGGCGGCCGGCATCGCCCAGCAAGTGGCGTCCCTGCACCGGGCAGGGGCCCAGGCCGACGCCATCGCCCAGCATGAAAAACTGCTGCGCACCATCGAAGCCGACGCCACCCTGACCAGCCGCGGCCAGCAAAACGCGCTGGCGGGGGAGGAGCAGCGCCAGGCCATGCGCCAGCGCGAGCAGGAAGCCCAGTGGCAGCGCGAGTTGCAGCGCCTGGGTCAGGAGCGCGACCAGGCCTACGCGCGCTGGCAGGGCGAGTATGAACTGCTGGCGGCGCGCCAAGCGCACGGCGCCGAGCTGGCCCGCATCGAGCTGCAACGGATGGAGGCGATCGCCCAGTTGAGCGACACCGGCAAGGTGGCCACGGCGGCCGCGCCCAACGCGGCGGCGCTGGCCCAGATCCTGCGCACCCAAATCCAGGCCGGCATGAGCGCGCAGCAGATCGAAGCGCTGGCCGCGCTCACGGCCGCCGAGAACAACGTCAGCCAGGGCGAGGCCACGCGCATGGCGCATCAGCGCGTGCTGGAAGAGCGCGCCCACATGGAAAGCCAGGCCGACAAGGACCGGCGCCACCAGCTCGATCTGATCAACCTGCACAACGCGGCCCACCAGCACGCGCTGTCGGCCCAGGCCCAACTGGGAGTAGGGGTGGCGCAGGGGGTGGCACAGGGGGTGGCGCAGGCCGGCGCCCCGGTGCATCACCGCCAAGCGCCGGGCGCACCGGCGCAATGCCCGAACGGCCATCCGCTGCGGCCCGGCCATCCGGCCGACCGCCATTGCGCCGTGTGCGGCGTGCCCTTGCAGTCTTGAGCGGGGACGAGCGGCCACCGATGATGCAAAACGCCCGAGACAAGATCCGCGAACTGCGCGCCCTGCATGATGATGGCCTGCTCAGCCTGGAGCAATTCGAGCTGCGCAAAAACGCCATATTGGATGTGGAATATGCGCCGCGCGTCGCCACGCCGGGCGTCGCCACGCCGGATGCGGACGGCTCGGACGCCGCGCCGCCGGCGCGTCCCGTGGGCACCGAGCTGGGACTGATGGCGGGCCAGGAAATCGGCCCGCAAAACCGGCGCTACCGGCTTGAGCGCCTGATCGCGCTGGGCGGCATGGGACAGGTGTGGCAAGCGACCGATCTGGCCACCCACGCCGAGCTGGGCAATAGCGAGATGGTGGCGCTCAAAATCCTGCCGCCCCAGTTGACCCAAAACGCGACCCACGCCAAGCTGCTGATCGAGGAGGCGACCCAGGCCCGCAAGCTGGCGCACGAGCACATCGTGCGGGTCTACGAATGGGCGCAAGACCCGGCCACGGCCAGCTATTTCATCATCATGGAGTACCTGGAGGGGCAAGACCTGGATCACTATCTGGCGGTGCATGGCCAGCTCGCTCTGGAGCGCGTGCACGCGCTGCTCGATCCGGTGGCCGAGGCGTTGTCTTATGCCTGGGAAAAGCACAAGCTGGTGCATCGCGATATCAAGCCGGCCAATGTATTTTTGACCACCAAGGGTGAAATCAAGCTGCTCGACTTTGGCATCGCCTCGCGGGTGCGCAACGCCGCCAGCAATCTCGACCTGCATACCCCGAACGCCGGCACGCTGGGTTACCGGGCGCCGGAGTCGGGTGTCCATCAGCGTCAGCCCCGGCCCCAAGTCGATGTGTACGGGGTGGCGGTGATGATTTATCAGATGTTGGAGGGCACGCTGCCGTTCGGCGAAGGGCGTCAGCCGGGCCACCTGCCGTCCGCCCCGACCGCGCTCAACGCGGCTCAATGGCAAGTGCTGCAAGATGGCTTTTCGCTCACGGCCGAGCTGCGGCCGGCGTCGGTGCTAGCCTTGCTGGAAGCCTTGCAACGGGCAACCGGCCCCACGCCCGAGGCCATCGCGGCCCAGGCAGCCGCCCAAGCGCAAGCGGTCGAGGCCGAGCGGCGCCAGGCCGAGCAGCAGCGCCAGGCGCAGGCGGACGAAGCGGAGCAGGCCGGCCGGCGCGAAGCCGAGCGCCAGGCCCAGTTGGCGCGTCAACGCCAAGCCGAGGCCCAGGCCGCCATGCTGGAAAAGCTGCGGCTTGACAAGCTGCGCAAGGAGCAAGAGGCGCAGCGCCGGGTCGAGGCCGAGGTGGCCCGCAAGGCGCGCGCGGAAACGCTGCGCGCCCAGTTGCGCCAGCGGCGCGAGGACGACGCGGCCCAGGCCTTGCTGGCTTTGCAGGAGCAACAGCGCAAAGCGGCCCAAGCCAAGGCGGAAACGGCTTACAAGGCCGAGCAGGAGCGCGCCCGCCGCCAATTGGCGGCCCACGCGGCGGCCGAGTTGGCCGAGCAGATGCCCACCCCCACCAGCCCGGTGGCCGACGCCGACGGCGTGTTGCGCGACCATTTTCGCGACGGCAGCGGCAAGGGGCCGGACCTGGTGTTGATCCCCACCGGACGGTTCCAGATGGGCGGGCCGGAGCACGAACACCGCAGCGCGGTGGCGGCCGGCGCCCAGAAAAGCTGGTTGGAGCGGGAGACCCCGCAACACTGGGTCGACATCGCCCACTCGTTCGCGCTGGGGCGCTATCCCGTCACGCTGGGCCAGTGGCGCCAGTTTGCCAGCGCCACCGGCTGGCAAACCCAGAGCGACACCGATTGGGCGAAGCCCGGCTTCGTGCAGTCCGATCAGCATCCGGTGGTGGGCGTGAGCTGGAACGACGCCCAGCTGTATGTGCGCTGGCTCAGCGCGCAAACCGGCCAAAGCTACCGCCTGCCCAGCGAGGCCGAATGGGAATACGCCTGCCGCGCCGGCAGCAAGACCGCTTTTAGCTGCGGCGACACCATCAGCACCGAGCTGGCCAACTACGACGGCCATTACACTTACGCCGGCAGCGCGCGCGGCAGTTACCGCGGCGGCACCAGCGCCTGCGGCGCGTTCCCCGCCAATCCATGGGGCTTGCACGATATGCACGGCAATGTGTGGGAGTGGGTGCAAGACCCGGTGCACGACAATTATCAGGGCGCGCCGACCGATGGCAGCGTGTGGCAAGAAGGTGGCGAGCCGGGCCGGCGCATACTGCGCGGCGGCTGCTGGCTGTACGCGCCGCGTTATCTGCGTTCGGCCTTGCGCAATGGCTTTTCGGCCGTGCTCAGCAACGACATCGTCGGTTTTCGGGTGGCGCGCCGGCTGGCGTGAAGGCCGCGCCGTGTCGACACGGCGACGCCGGCGCTTGACTAGTTGCCGGCCGCGGCGCGCGGCGGCACCGCTTCGCAGCGAAACAGATGCGTGTCGTCCAGGCGCAGCCGCGCCGCGTCGGTACCCAGCTTGAGGGTGATGGTGCGCTGGGCCGACAGGTCGGTTTGCTCGCACTGGAACAGCGCCTTGATGGCGTACCCTTTGTCTTCGACGATGCGCACCACTTGGCAGGCGTCCTTGAAGGCAAGCAAGCTGCTGGCGGTGATGCGCACGCCGCCGTCGTTCTCGATGATCTTGCTATGGCAGTTGCCTGGCGAGAAGCTCCAATCGCCGTGGAATTTCTTCGGCAGGGACGCTTCGGCGCCGTGTGCGTTGATACTCATCAAAGCGGTGAGCAGCGCCGCTATCATCGATGTCTGCATAATGGATCACATTGGGTCGCTACCAAAGCCGGCTGGCCGGTCCATGTTACATTGTTGCTTCAGTTTATTGTAGAGCAGTGCGGCGCGGCGCGCCAGCTTTGCCGGCACAAGCGGCGCAAACGGTGTAAATTTGTGTTTTCTTTGCTAGTCTGACAAATAGGAAACTCCATGACCATCACCGTCATCCGCGACCTGTCGCTGCCGATGCGCCACATCGTGCACGTGCGCCATCACCTGATCTCGACCGACGCCTCGCCGGACGAGGGCGGCGACGACGCCGGCCCGTCGCCACACGACCTGTATGACGCCGCGCTCGCTTCCTGCAAGGCTTTAACGGTGCTTTGGTACGCCAAGCGCAAGGCCATTCCGGTCGAGCATGTGGAAGTGCGCACCGAGCGCGACGCCAGCGACGAGCGCGCCGGCGTGTACCGCCTGGCCGCCACCTTGCACCTGGGCGGCCCGTTGGATCAGGCCCAGCGCGAAGCCTTGCTGGCCGCCGCCGCCAAGTGTCCGATTCACAAATTGATGACGGGCGTGACCACCGAAGTGCGCACCGTGCTGGCCGAGCCATGAGCGCCGCCGAGGTGCTGCACAGCCATCAAAAAGACTTGGGCGGCGGTTTCGTGGTGCGCCGGCTGCTGCCGGCGGCGGCCAAACAAGCGGTCGGCCCCTTCATTTTTTTCGATCATTTCGGGCCGATCGAGGTGCCGCCGCACGCCGATCACGATGTGCGTCCCCATCCGCACATCGGGTTGGCCACCGTCACCTATCTGTTCGAAGGCGCCATGGAGCACCGCGACAGCGTCGGCTCGGTGCAGCGCATCGAGCCCGGCGCCGTCAATTGGATGACCGCCGGCAGCGGCATCGTCCACTCCGAGCGCACCCCCAAGGATCTGGCGGGGCGCGCGCGCCGCACCCATGGCTTGCAGCTGTGGGCGGCGCTGCCGCTCGAGCACGAAGAGGCACCACCCGGCTTTTCCCATACGCCGGCCGCGGCGCTGCCGCAGGCCACGGTGGGCGCGGCCCAGGTCAAGGTGCTGATCGGTAGCGCCTTCGGCATGGTCTCGCCCGTGCGCACCTACAGCCCAACCTTGTATCTGGACGTGTGCCTGGGCGCGGGGCAGCCGCTGCGGCTGACCGATCTGCCGCCGGAAGCGGCCATTTACCCGGTGGGCGGCGCGCTCGAGGTGGACGGCGTGGCGCTGGCCGAGCACGCCATGCTGCTGCTCGAGCGGGGCGCCCCGGCGCTGGTGCGCGCGCGCGACGGCGCAAACGCGCGTTTCGTGGTGATCGGCGGCGAACCGATCGGACACCGTTTCATTTTCTGGAATTTTGTCTCGTCCAGCAAGGAGCGCATCGCCCGCGCCGCCGACGATTGGAGCGCCCAACGTTTCGATCGGGTGCCGGGCGAAACCGAGTTCATCCCTCTGCCCCGGCGCCCTTGATTAGCCGCTAGGCGGGAACTTGGCGCGGTGCCCGCCGTCGAAACGTTATGGCGGACGAGGTGGGAGGCATGACATGCATATTCCGGAGCAACTTAGGATACCGGCGCTGGTGTTTGCGCTCCAGGTGGCGTTGCTGGGGGGATTGGCCTTGATCTTTCTGGTGCTGCTGCCCGATTAGGGCCGGGCGTGACGTTCAGGCGGCGGACAGGGCGTGCGCGGTGACGCTACCGTCGTGCATATCGGCGCCGGTGCGGATGATCCAGCATTCCGGATAGGGTTCGCTGGCGAAGCGGTTGTGCTTGGGCACGCGGCTCAATTTATCGAGCGCCGCATGCGGGCCCAGCGCGGTTTCCTTGCCGGTCAATTGGTCCAGATGCCAAAAGCCGCCTTGATCGTGAAACAGCACCGGCAATGCGGCCGCGTTCGGCGCAGCGGCATGGGACGGCAGCGGGTAGCCCGGGTGCCGGTCGGGCGCGAGTACATAGTAGCATTCGGCTTGGGCGCCTTGATCGATCCGGTGCAAGATCACGCCGTGCGGCAAAATGGCGCTGACCGACAGCACCACGATGCCGCGTATGCTGGCGCTCAATTCGATGCGCATGCCCAGCCGCAAGGGTGACGGTTTGTGCTTGCCGGGCCATACGCCGTCGAGCAAGATGCCGTAACGTGACACGTCCTCGATCTCGAAACCCTTGCCGTTGCGCCGTATCACGGCATGGCGGCCCGACAGGCGCCGCGTCAAGCCGCTGGCGTCTTGCCCATCGTCGCCCACGTGGCTCAGCAGCACGTCCGCTTCCGGGTCGACCACTTCAAAGCGGCCGAACACGCATTCATCCAGCGCGAACAGGCGGATCTGGCGTTGGGCGCCCGCTTCCGGCGCGGCATTGACCAGGCAAGCGGCGCGGCTGGGGTGGGGATGGCTGTGGCTGGCACCGGGAACGTCGATTTCGATCAAATCCTCGTCCCAGGCAATGGTGGTGAAGCCCATGTCCACCTGGCCTTGGGGCGCGCTCAAGTCCACATGGGCGATGCCGGCGTTGCGGGCGCTCACGTCGAGCTGGTAGCCGCCGCCCGGGGCCGACACGCGCGCGATGGAGGCGTCGTCGGCCACCACCCGTACGTTCTTGTGGGTGCTGAGAAAAATCTGATGGATGTCGGTCAGGCTGGCGTCCGGCCGCGGCACCAGGATGACAAAGGTGCATACCCATTTCTGGCGCAGCGCGCCATCCTTGTGGCTGTGCAGCTCGACGGCGATCTGGTACTGGCCGTGTTCCTTGTCGCGCGAGGAAAATTCCACAAACAGAGGGCACCAGTCGCCGCGGGTGGTGCGCGTTACCTGGTGGCGCGCGGCGCCGTGGCCGATCAAATCCGATTCCAGCAACAACGTCAAGTCGGGCGGGCAGTGGGCCGGCATGCCGCGCAAGCTCATTTTCACGGTTTGACGTCCGCCGGCGGCGCGCGGGTCGAAGCCGCTGATGTGCAACTGGGGAACCGGCAGGGCGGTGACGGCGCTGGCATAGCCGCGCGCGCCAGCTTGCGCCGCATAGGGGGCCGGCAGCAGGGGCTGCGGGACGGTCGAGCGGGCCGCTTCGATGGCGTCGGCCGCCGCGGCGGCACCATCGCCGCGCTGGTTGCGCAGCGTGCTGAGCAAAGCGTAGCTGGAATCGGGCTCGCTCGCGCCCTGCCGGTGGCCGCCGGCGCACACGCCATCGCCCGGGGCGACCCAGGACGTGCAGTGCGGGTGAGACGGGTTACTGCATTTTTTCATGGCATGGCTACCGACGCGATATGGAAAGCTTACGCGCTTTTCATGGTGTGTGGCAACTGAGTGAGGCGCCCGGCCGTATATATTTTGGTCGCTGGCGCTTTTGCGTTGTTCATGCAACAAACTGCCTGGCACCGCGCACGCTGGCGACCGTCACGCCGATGCCGTTTCAATCATATTGAGTTTGTTTTCAGCTGACTTAAAACGCACGGCGACCGCCGTCAAGTTATCAAAATGCAATTGTGGCGGCGGTGTCTCGATGAAGCTGTCGAACAAGGCGGCGATGGCCTCGGCCGCCGTTTTGCCGCCCAGCAAAGCGGGCCATTGGCCGACCCAGTCGATCGGCTGGGCGCACGCCCAGAAACCGTCGCTGGCCAGCAGGTACAGGGCGTCCTCGCGCACGGTCAAGGCGCGCCGGTCGCCCATGCCTTGCAAGAAATAGGGCAAATTGGCGTCGTTGAGCGCGTGCAGCGGGCCGGTCAAATATTGCGGATCGCTGATGGCGTTGCCCAGAATGAAAGCCTGAGAAATCTGGGCCCGGTGTTCTCCATGCACTTGCTGCCACCATTCTTGCTCGCCAACCATGCCCTGCATGGCGAAGGCGGTGGCCGGCACATGATCGACCGTGAGCGGCTGCAAGCGCTCGGGCGTGATTTCATACAGCCGGGTGTCGCCCACGTGATAGAGCAGGGGCGCCAAGCCGGGCCGCAGTTCGAGCATGGTCAGCATGGTGCCGGGACGGCGCGCGTCACCGTCGTCGCCCAGCGAAAAGTGATCTTGCAAGCTGTCGTGCAGCGCGTCCATCCGCTCGCTCAACTGTTCCAGCGTCTGGCAGGCCGGCATGCTGAGCAGCCCGGCCGCCGCCGCTTCGGCCGCTTGCCGGCCGTGGCCATGTCCGCCCATCCCGTCCAGCACGGCCAGGCGCACATGGCCGGCCGGCCAGCCCGACAACTGGCAAGCTTCTTCGCGCTGCTCATACAGGAAAATGGCGCGCCCGTGGCCGTCGACGACGACAAAATTATCCTGATTTTCCGGCACCTGCACCTTGCTGGCGCTGGCGTGGCTGCGCGCGAACACGTCCAGGCGCGCGCCAAAATCGAGGGTGTTCATCAGAGAAGTCATCGGCTGCTTATGTCGCATGGTTAACGGCGACAGCTTAGCCGAAAAGGGCCGCCGCAGGCTCGATTGTTAGCGCTGCGGTGCGGCCGGAGGAGCTGTCAGCTATTAGCGGTAGCCGTGCCCGTAGCCGCGATGATGACCGTGACCGTAATAGGCTCGGCCCGGGCGGTCGTAATAATAATCGCGCCGGTAGCCATCGCGGTAATAGGGACGGGGCGGTTCCACATACACCACTTGGGGCGGCGCGTAATAGCGCGGCGGCGGCGCGTAGTACACTGGCGCCGGTTCATAATACACAGGCGCGGGCCGTTCGTAGACCCGGGTCTCGACGTAGCCGCGGTTATTACCGCGATCGTAGGAGCGTTCGCGGCTGCTCAGGCTATTTCCGACCACGGCCCCCACCACGCCACCCACGATGGCGCCGTCGCGTCCGCCCGCGTTATGGCCGATGGCGGCACCGACCACGGCGCCGGCAGCGGTGTTGAAATCACGGTCGCCGGCCATGGCCAAGGGCGATACGGCCACTGCGATCAGCATCACCGCGCCCAGCATTGTTTTGTTCAACATGATCTTTCCTTCCTTCTCTGCCTCAGATCGAGATGATCTGTCCATGAGCCTCACTATATCGGCTGGCCGAATTATCGCCATCGCTAATACATATTCTTACAATCGTCGCTCGGTTGTAACAAGTCGGTCTGTCCGGCGCGCCGCTCGCGGCGGCCGCAAAAACTGCTGCGCCCACTTGGCAAATGCGCTATCGTTTGGCTCCCCGCTCCGGGGCGTTTGGCGCCCGCCGCCCGGGCGCGCAGGCCACTTTTCCACCTCAACGACAGGACCCGCATGAGATTTTTCACCACCGTCGCATTTCCCGCGCGCGCGCCGCGCCATGTGGCCGCCTTCGCCGCCCTCGCTTGCGCGCTCAATGCCGTCGCCGCCCCGGCGCCGGCGGCCGATGCCCAGGCGGCCCAATTGAGCCAGATCCGCGAGGCGGCCATGGGCAGCGACTGGGCTTACCAACGCTTGAGCGACATGACCGATTTGATCGGCCCGCGCCTGTCCGGTTCGCCCGGCGCGGCGGCCGCCGTGGAGCAGGTCGCCACCGCCATGCGGGCGCTCGGCGCGCGCGTGACTTTGCAGCCGGTCACAGTGCCGCACTGGGTGCGCGGCGTCGAGACGGGCGAGTTGGTGGAGTACGCGGGCCGACCGGCCGGTGTCAGTCAGCGCGTGGTGTTGACGGCGCTGGGCGGATCGGGCGCCACCGCCGCCGCCGGCCTGCGCGCGCCGGTGCTGGTGGTGCGCGGCTTCGAGGAATTGAAGGCGCGCGCGGCCGAGGTGAAGGGCCGCATCGTGCTGTTCGACGTGGCGTTTGACAAAGGCATGGCCGAACGGGGGCAGGCCAGCGCCGCTTATGGCGGGGTGGTGCCGTTCCGCGTCCTGGGCCCCAAATTGGCGGCCGAGATGGGCGCGGCGGCGGCGCTGGTGCGCTCGGTCGGCAGCGCCGACTTCCGTCTGCCGCACACCGGCGCGAGCGCCTTGAGCGAGGCGCTGCGCATTCCGGCCGCCGCCGTGAGCGTGGAAGACGCCATGTTGATAAGCCGTCTGGCCGCGCGCGGCCCGGTGCAGATGCTGCTCACGCTCACGCCGCAAAACCTGCCTGACGTCGACAGCTATAACGTGATCGCCGACCTGCCCGGCAGCGACAAGGCCGACGAAGTGGTGCTGGTGTCGGGCCATCTCGATTCCTGGGATCTGGCCACCGGCGCCAACGACGACGGCGCCGGCGTGGCCAGCGCCATGGCGGTGATCGAGACGCTTAAAAGGCTCAAGCTGCAACCGCGTCGCACCATCCGCATGGTGGCCTGGATGAACGAGGAAAACGGCGGTCGCGGCGGGCGCGCGTATTTCGACGCCCACCGCGCCGATCTGGCGCGCCATGTGGCGGCCATCGAAAGCGATTCCGGTTCCGGGCGGCCGTTCGGCATCATGGCCAGTGTCGGTCCCGGCATGGATAAACTATTTGCGCCCTTGCAGACGGCGCTGCAACCGATCGGCGCGCACGCCTTTTCCCGGCGCGACGCCTTGTCCACCGGCGACCTGTTCGCGCTGGAGACGGGGGGCGTGCCCAGTTTCGAGCCGATTGTCGACGGTCACGATTATTTTTATTACCACCACAGCGCGGCCGACACGCTCGACAAGGTCGATCCCGACAATTTGCGGCGCCATGTGGCGCTGTTGTCGACCCTGTCCTGGTACCTGGCCAACATGACGCAGCCCATCGGGCGCGCGCCGGCTCAGCAGTGATGGGTGGCCCTGCGGCGGCGTGCGCGGGTGTGGCCGGGTTTCATGATAGTCTCTTCACAATATTGGGGAAAAAATCATGGACGCACTGAAGCAGGTTTATCGCGGTTACACGATCACGGTCATTCCGATGCAGGATCAAGACGATTTGTGGGACTTTGAATACCATCTTGCGAAAGATGACGCGCCGGTCGCGCCGCAGGAGGCCAGCGGGATCACCCGCATCCAGTCCCTGGGCGGTTATGCGACGGCCGACGTGGCCAGGATGGCCGGCATGGAAGTGGCCAAGATCGAGGTCGACAACCTGCTGGCATTCGACAGTAAATAAGCGCGGCAGGCGGCGCCCAAGGACGCGGGTGTGAGCGGCGCCGTATCGCCGGGCGCCACGCCCGATTTTGTTGACGGTAAATTGTTATATTGATGAGGAGGCCCATCATGGCCAACGCGGTGGAAAAATCGGCGAATAACTCGAAAATTCATTACAAGGGGTGGGAAATCGTTCCGCTTGCCTTCCCGACCGGTGACGGCAGCTGGTCGGCCAGCTGCGAGATCGAGCGCGCCGGCGCCAATGGGGTCGAGGTATTCGAAGGCGCCACCATGCAGTTCGTGCGCGAAGTGGAAGACGACGCGATCGCCGCCGCCTGCGACGAGGCGATCCGCCAGATCGACAACATCATCGCCAATCCCCTGGTGCGCCTGGCGTGAGGGCTTGGCGGCGCCGTTAGCGCTTGCGTGTGACCAGGTCGATGCGGCGCCGCAGGCTCTGGCAGGCGCCGTGGCTGCCCCGAAACAGCGTCGTGCGCGTGCTGCGTGCGCCACCGGTGATGCGGGCGATGGTGGCCTTCAAGGTGGCGTCATCCTCGTCGAACGAGCCATGGTGGGCCGCCTGCGCGGCGCCGGCGCCGCCGACCGGCTCCGTGTTGGGCGAGCGCACCCAGTCGGCCGCGCCGCTGGCAAATAGCGCGGCCAATTCGGCGTCTTGGGCGATGCTTTTTTCCAAACCCAGCAGCGGTTCCCCGTCCTGTTGCAGCAGCGGGTTGCGGTAGCGCCGCTCGAAGGCGTTGGAGATCAAATACAGCAGCGACTTGTTATACATGCCGGCCACGTTGTCGTCCTGCTCGGCGCGCTCGGTCAGGGTGAACACGGTCAGTTTGCCGGTGCTGCCGGCGCGCAGCGAGGGCAGGTAGGTTTGCTTGAACAGCTCGACCGTGCAGGCGGGCGCCCATAGGGTGCAGCTGGCCACCCGCAAGCCCAGTCCCTTGGCCCGGCTGGCCGCCATCGGTCCTGTCGTGGCCACGCCCGACTCGGTCAAGTACTGGAGCAGCGCGGCCAACAACACGGCGCCGGCGCTGTGGCCCACCAAGTGAATTTCCAGCGTGTCGCCGCAAGCGGCATGCAGCTCGGCGATCTGGTCGGCCACCACCCGCGCGCCGCCCCCGCGCAGGCTGGTGGCGCGCAGCGCGTCGTCCTTGATGCCGTCCCACTCGGCCTTGCCGCCAAAGGTGCGGCCGATCGGTTCGAGCAGATCGTCGAGCCGGTCCAGCATGAAATCCTTGCCGCCGTCCAGACTGCCCTCGGGGCGCCGGTGACGAATCGCTTCGCCCAACAACTCGCCCAGGCTGTCCCAGTAATCGGCATGCCAGATGAAGGCTAGCGGATAGCATTCGGCGTCCAGCATGGCCTTGCGGTAGCTCGACAGGTGCTGGAGCGCGGTCTCCGGGGCGCTCAAGCCGCCATGCGCGTACAACACCAGGCGCTTGCGTTTCCAGCCGGCCGTGATGCGGGTGAAATCGTCGCGCAGGATGTGGCGCGTCATCTCGGCCGAGGTGGCGATGTCGCCATGCTCGTCGAGCTGGCCGCCGCCGCGGATGCCGATCACGTGCGGCCGGATCTCATGGTACAGATACGGTTTGGCGCGCACCGCGCCCACCGTGGTGAGCGCCGAACGGGGCGCGCCGGACGGCATCAACACCGGCACCCCCAGGCGCACCACCCAGACGTCGCTGCCGTTTTGCAGCCAGTCGGCATAGGAGAGGCGCCCGTAACCGTCCATGCCCCAGTCGGCGCCCCAAGAGTTTTGCACCCAGAAGCCATGCTCGTCGTAGGCCACGATGGCGAAGGCGTGACCGCCCACCAAAGTCGCATCGTGCGCAATGACACCGTCGGCGCCCACCTCTTGCCAGCCCCGGTGCACCTTGGCGCTGGCGTACAGCACCCCGGCCTCGCTGATGGCGGCGTGCATATCGACCAGGCTCTTATGGTTGACCCGTAAATAGGCGCCCAGCGGCCGCACGCCGGCATCGGCCACGATGGCGGCCGTGAGCACGCCGATTTTTTTGCTCTGGCGCCGCCACAGCTCGACGCTGCACACGCCGTGTTTATACCAGCCCTTGATGGCGCCGCGGCAGCTCGAGCCCTCGTAATTGACGCCGGCCCATTCGTCATAGCGACGCGCCATGTCGTAAAACATATAGGGGCTGACCGGCGTGCCATCGGCGCTGCCGCGGCGTGTGCGCAGCAGATAGTGGGCGACGGTGGCCAGGCCGAAGCCGGTGCACGCGCCTTCCTGGCCCTGGTCCAGGATGGGCACCTGGGCCGTGCGGTACAAGGCCAGCTCGCGCCGCATCGGCACCTCCACCAGAGTGGCGCGGTACATCAAGTCGCGGAAATCGATCGCGTCGGCGCGGGCCAGCAGTTTGCGTTTGTGCCCGGCCGCCTCGATCACGGGCGGCGTGTCCGCTGCGGGATCGGCGGGTGCCGCCGGGGCGGGCGCGATGCTGCGTTTTGCTGCGGCCTTGCTTGCCATATTGTTTCCTGTCGCCGTGTTGGTGGTCCCGAATGGGTGCCGATCGGTCCATGCCAGCGAGCCGTGCGCCGACAGCGGCGGACGGCATGCGGGACGATCAAAGCAGCGCGCCTGACCGGTGTGCGGCGGCGCTATTATATTGGAAAGATGGTCAAAAATATATCCATGCTCGGAGGCGGCTTGTTGCGTGGTAGCGACTGCCTGGCCGGCGCACGCCGCCAAAAGTGGTGTTCCTCTTGCACTGAAGCGGGCCTTGACCCACTCTAGCAGTGCAGTCATCGTGAGGGGACTATCATCAATACCACGTGTCGGACCGCTCGTTTTCCAATCGCCGGGACGCTAGGGCCGCCGGTATCGCGCCGCGCAGGGCGTGCCCTGGGTATATTGTTGGGCGCGATGCTGTGCTGCGGGGCGAACGCCGCGCCGCTTGCCGCCGGCGACAACGACTTTGTCAACCTCTCGCTCGAAGAGCTGGGCAATCTGCACATCACCTCCGTATCGAAACGCGCCGAGCGCCTGGCCGACGCGCCGGCCGCCGTGTTTGTGATCGGCGCCGACGACGTGCGCCGCGCCGGCGCGACCAGCCTGCGGGAGGCGCTGCGGCTGGCCCCCAATCTTCAGGTGCAGCAGGTGAGCGCCGGCGGCTACACGGTCACCGCGCGCGGCTTCGCCAACAACGACGGCAACAAGCTGCTGGTGCTGATCGACGGCCGCTCGGTTTACACGCCGCTGTTTTCGGGGGTGTTTTGGGATGCCCAGGATGTGGCGCTGGACGATGTGGAGCGGATCGAGGTGATCAGCGGACCGGGCGGCACCTTATGGGGCACCAATGCCGTCAATGGCGTGATCAACGTGATCACCCGCTCGGCGCGTGACACGCTGGGCGTTCTGCTGACGGCGGGCGTCGGCGCCCAGCTCAAAGATGGCAGCGTGCGTTACGGCGCGGCCCTGGGGCGCGACGGCGCCTACCGCATCTACGCCAAGCGCTTCAGCGAAGCCGACACCGCCGACGCGCGCGGCATGGCGGTGGGCGACGCCTGGCACAAAAGCCAAATCGGTTTTCGCGCCGATTGGGCGGGCGGGCGCGATCAGTTCACGCTACAGGGCGACGCCTATCGGGCGCGCAAGGGTCAGCCAGCACCTGGCACCATTTCGCTGACCGGCTACGATCTGGCGCTGGGTGACATCGATATCGGCGGCGCCGACCTGCTGGCGCGCTGGGGTCGTCAACTCGATGACGGCGCCAGCGTCTCCCTGCAAGCCTATTACGATCGCACCGAACGCACGGTGCCGCCCACCTTCGCCGAAACGCTGGACACGGTCGACATGCAGGCGCAGTACGCGCTTGCGCCGCTGGGCGCCCATGCCTTGGCGCTGGGCGCGCAATACCGCTACACCAAAGACCATTCGTCCAATTCACACTACATCGCGTTTTTACCGACCCATCGGCGCCAGAGCGCGTCAAGCTTGTTCGCCCAAGATGAAGTGGGCCTGTCCCCATCGCTGCGCCTGACGCTGGGTCTGCGGCTGGAACGCAACGCGTATACCGGGCTGGAGTGGTTACCCAACGCCAGGCTGGCTTGGCAAACCGGGACCGACGGTTTGCTATGGGGCGCCGTTTCGCGCACCGTGCGCGCGCCGTCGCGGCTGGACCGCGACACCTTCGTGCCCGGGGTGCCGCCGTTCGTGCTTGAGGGCGGCGCCAATTTTCAGTCGGAAGTGGCGCGGGTGCTGGAACTGGGCTACCGGGGCCACGTGGCGGACCGGCTCAGCTACTCCGTCAATCTGTACCGGGCCTGGTACGACCGGCTGCATACCCAGGAATTAGCCGCCAGCCGCACCCAAGTCTATTTCGGCAACGGCATGCGCGGCGCCACCAGCGGCATCGAAACCTGGGGCAGTTTTCAAGCCAGCGCCAACTGGCGCGTGAGCGCGGGATGGTCGGCCCTGCATGAAAAACTGGGCTACGAACCGGGTAGTGTCGATACGGCCGACTCGATCAGCAAGTCGGGCCACGATCCGGCCCATATGCTCATGCTGCGCTCGGCCTGGCAGCTCACTGCCGAACTGGACTTGGACGCGTCGCTGCGGCGGGTGGCGGCTTTGTCGAGCCCTGAGGTGCCCGCCTACAGCGCGATCGACATGCGCATCGGCTGGCGCCCGCGGCCCGGGCTGGAGCTATCGCTGAGCGGACGCAATCTGTTCGGTCCCGGTCATGCAGAATTTACCGACATCAGCACCCGCAGCCAATTCGAGCGTAGCGTCTTCGCACGCTTGACCAGCCGCTTTTAGCTTGCCGATAGCTTCGCCCGCATCGCGGTCCGCTTACGCACCGCTCCTGACAGGAATTGACACTGGCCGTGTCTATACTAGGTTTTTCTTAACAGGAACCCAATATGAAATTCGCCTCCGTACGCCTGGTCACCGAGCAGTTTGAAGCGATGCTCGCCTTTTATGAACAATTGTCGGGCATCGAAGCAATCCGGCTGGCGGACGGCTTTGCCGAAGTGCGGTTCGACGGCGTGGTGCTGGCGATCTCTTCTCAACATCTGGTCGCGCAATTTAACGCTGGCGCCGCCATCGCGGCCGCCAACCGCTCCGCAATTGTGGAATTCGAAGTGCCCGACGTCCATGCGGTACAGGACGCTTTGCTGCGCCAGAAAGTGGACATAGCGATGCCGGCCACCCGCATGCCTTGGGGTAATTTGTCGCTGTTGGCGCGCGACCCCGATGGCAACTTGGTCAATATCTTTTCCCGACCACAGATGTAAAGTCATTCACCCTTGGGCGCGTCGTGGCCGGGGCGATCGTCGGCCCGCTTGCCCGCTTCGCTACGCGGCGGGTTGCCCGAGCCTTTGCTGCCTTGCTCGTGCCCGAGGTGGGCGCCGCTGCCCGAATCGGCGGCGCCGGCCGGATGCACGTGCGCGACCTGATCCTGGTCGCGCGCCCGTACCGACTCGGTTTTGCCCGCTTCGCGCCGCGCGGCCGGATCGTTGGCCGGATTGCCGCTGCCCTGATTGCCGCTGCCGCTTTTGCCGCCGCCTTGGTTGGCGTAAGGGTCGCTGTCCGGATGGTAAGCGTCGGTCTTGTCCATGGCGCTGTTGCGTCCTTGGTCGCTGTGCTGTTCGCTGCGGGGTTCGGGTGTGTTCATGTTATGCTCCTGGTCGCCGGATTGTCGTGACAGCAAGCTTAGAGCGCGACAGTGGCGCGCGCCATAGGACAACGCCATGACCGCTTGTAGGACCGCGTGGTGAGGGGGGGGCTCACCCAAACGGTTGCAAACCTTGGCCCAGTCCCAGTTTGTCGATCAGCCTACGGGCGTCGAACGGCGCCTTTACCTTGATGTCGTTATCGAAGTAACAGTAGACATCGCGGCTGGCGCGGCGCGGCGCGGCCACCGCCGAGATCAGCCTGGCGTCCGCCGGCTGGCCACCGCCGCGCCAGGCGCGGATCCGTTCGGCCCAGCGCTCCAGCGCCGGCTCGGTATAGCCGCCGGCATACAGTTCCTGTTCGCCATGCAGGCGCAGATACATGAAGTCGGCCGTCACATCCTCGTAATACGGCCACTTGCCGGTGGTGTCGGCCACCACCAGCGCCACCTTATGGCGGCGCAACAAGGCGACAAAGGCGGGTGTGACGAAACTGTCGTGCCGCACCTCGATCGCATGGCGCAGCGGCCGCGCCTCATCGATGTCGAGTGCGCTGCGGCCCGCCATGCGCGGCTCGCAGCGGCGCGCCAGCGTCAGCGCCTGCTCGGTATCGTGCGGCAGCAGGCTGAAAAAATGCTCCAGCCGCTCGGCATCAAACTGAAAATTAGGCGGAAACTGCCACAGAAATGGCCCCAATTTCTCGCGCAAATTGAACACGCCAGAGGCGAACACATTGGCCAGGGCGTCATCGATGTCGCGCAGCCGCAGCACATGCGTGAGGTAGCGGTTGCCCTTGCAGCTAAACACAAAGTCGGGCGGGGTGGCCGCGTACCAAGCGGCGTAGCTAGCGGGTTTTTGCAGCGCATAAAACGAGCCGTTCAATTCGATGCTGGACACGGCGCGCGAAGCGAATGCGAGCTCGCGCGCCTGTGCCAACTCCTTAGGATAAAACACGCCGCGCCACGGCTCGTAGCGCCATCCGGAGATGCCGATATACACTTTACCCACCCGTTTGCCCATGTGCCAAGTATAAGCACAGGCCGGCCCGCGTGGCGCCCGGCTGGCGCACTACAATATCGGCGGCTCAAGCGGGTGGCGTGAGCTTTTCGGCAAGGAAAAAACGATGGCAGCAGCGGTGCAGGTGATTTTATGGGACAACGATTTAAGTCCAAGCACGACTCAATACGTCGTTAAACCGTCATCAGAGCCGCATCGGGTCTGATGAGCTACCGGCCTTCTTGAACGTAAGCGCGATATCTTCACAAGGGCCCAACGTCAACAGTGCAACGCCCTACTTCGAACGCGCTCGAATCCTTTACGACAGAGCGCACTCCAGCTCGCGTGTTACGCGGCCCGCGTCGGCCACTTGACGGATGTAAGCTTCCGCCTGGATCGTCAGGTTGTCGTATTCAGCGGCCCGCGCAATGCTGTCGGTCGCAGCCTTGATCTTCTTTTCGTCGGTGCCGATGTACGTCGGCATCGGCCGCTCGCCGTTAACGGTAGCGGCTCGCGTTTGGAATGGTTCATCCTCGCATTTCACGCGTTTCCTGGCTCAGATTAAGTGCAAATGACGGATGGCTCGTGCCCCAATCTACCGGACTTAAGCCGATGAGCCTAAAAATCGATTCGCGACGTTCA
>JAZKGI010000049.1:0-12074 GCA_040385995.1 Pseudomonadota bacterium | reverse complement strand
AAGTCAAATGACCGGCTCAGGCCAACCCTTCACATTCGCTGCGACAAGGTACTAGAGCGCGTCGTAAGCAACCCGTCAACGCCCGCCCCGTCGCGGGCGTTGACGGGTCTGGCCCGTGCGCCGGGAACCGGCAGGCGCCGGCAGACGCCGATTCGGGCTATGCTATGCCGGTGGCATGGGCCGCGTGACGGCAATTGGCAGGCAAACGGGAGCGTATGTGGAATACAAGGATTATTACAAAACTCTGGGTCTGGAAAAAGGCGCCGGGGAAGACGAGATCAAGAAAGCGTATCGCAAGCTGATCCGGAAATACCATCCGGATTTGAGCCAGGCCGCCGATGGCGACAAGAAGACCAAGGAATTGAACGAGGCGTACGCCGTGCTGGGCGACGCCGACAAGCGCGCCGCCTACGATCGGCTCGGTGGCGGACAATACCGCGCCGGCCAACCATTCCGTCCGCCGCCCGGCTGGTCGGGCGCGGCCGGCCGGGCCAATGACAGCGACAGCGACAGCGATTTTTTCGCCGACCTGTTTTCCCACCTGGGCCAACGTGCCGGACGGGGCAACTTTCAGATGCGCGGCGAGGATAGCCACGCCAGCATCGTCATCGATCTGGTCGACGCCTACCAGGGCGCGACCCGGGCCGTGAACCTGCGCGCGCCCGCCACCGACGAGCGGGGCAGGGTGGCCATGCGCGAACGCACCTTGAATGTGGCGATCCCGAAAGGCGTGACCCAAGGCCAGCAACTGCGTCTGAGCGGACAAGGCCAGCCTGGCAGCGGTGGCGCGCCGGCCGGCGATCTGTATCTGGAAATTCAGTTCCGGCCCGATCCGCGCTACCGTATCGAGCAGCGCGACGTGTTTGAAACGGTGCCGGTGGCGCCCTGGGAAGCGGCGCTCGGCGCGCAAATCGAAGTGCCGACCCCGTCCGGCCAAGTCAGCGTGACGGTGCCGCCCCATTCGCAGGGCGGACGCACATTGCGGCTCAAGGGGCGCGGCATTCCGGGCAACCCGGCCGGCGACCTGTACCTGCTGCTCGAATTGGTGCTGCCGCCCGCCCACAGCGAACGGGCGCGCGCATGCTACGAAACCATGGCGCGCGAGCTGGCCTTCAATCCGCGCGCCCCCTTGGGAGGATAGCCATGACACAAACCGATGTGGTGAGCGCGGTGTTGCTGGACGACGCCGCATTGACGGTCGAAGAGCTGGCTCAGGCTTGCGCCGTGGAACCGGACTGGGTGGTGCAGCGGGTGCGCGCCGGCGTGCTGTATGAGCCGGCCGCGCCGCATGCGGCCGCCTGGCGCTTCACCAGCCTGGATTTGCGGCGTGCGCGCCGCTTGCGCGAGGTCGAGCGCGCGTTCGAGGCCGATGCCGATATCGCGGCGCTGGTGGTCGATCTGTCGGAAGAATTGCGGCGCCTGCGTACCCGGCTGCGCGCGGCCGGCCTGGAGTAGCCGCCCCACGCTGGAGCATTCGAGGATGGGCGAGGAGCGGGCGCGCGATGGCGGCCGGCGGCGTGGCCTCAGAATCCGCGCGCGAGCAATTGCGGCATGTTGGCTGAAAATGTATCGATCAGCCATTGCCTGGCCTGGCCCGGCTGCTCGTCTATGCGGTGAATCAAGTGCATCGGATACTTGATGCTTTCCGAATCGGCAATCGACAGCGTCACCAGCCGCCCCGCGCTCAGATCCTCGCTGACCATGGAATACGGCATGCTGCCCCAGCCCACGCCCGCGCGCAGCAATGCGTGCTTGGAACCGAGGTCGCCCAGACGCCAGTTGCGCAAGCCCAGCACGCCAAAGTCGCTACCGGCGGTCAACTGGCTGCGGTCGGTCAACACCAGTTGCGTATGTTCGCGTGCCAGCGAGGTGCCGATCTTGCCCTTCATCAGCGCCAGCGGGTGGGTCGGCGCCGCCACCGGCAGCAGCGTGATGTGGCCGACCGCCAGCCTTTCGATCGCGTCCGAGCTGCTAAACATCCAGCCGCTGATGCCCAGGTGGCAAACCCGCTCCATCACCAGTTGCGTCACGGCGCCCAGCGCTTCCATGCGCAGCCTGAGCGCCACGGTGGGAAACTCCAGCTGGAATGCTTCCAGTATGGTCACCAGCACGCTGGTGGGAAACATCACGTCGACCACCAGCGACACTTCCGCTTCCAGCCCGCCGGCCAGCGTCTTGGCCCGGGCCCGCATGGCATCCACCTTGAGCAAGACGGCGCGCGCATCGGCCAGCAGCGCCATGCCGGCCGCGGTCAAGGTGGGCTTGCGTTTGCTGCGGTCGAGCAAAGCCACGTCGAGTTGCTCTTCCAAATTGGCGATGGTGTAGCTGATCACCGACTGGGTGCGGTGCAGCGCCCGCGCCGCGTGCGCGAAGCCGCCCGCGTCGATCACGGCAATGAAGACGCGCAGCTGATCGAGCGAGGGCAGGCCGGGTTCACGCATGGCTAAATGATCGCCGCTGACGAGGGTAGGGTGGAGGTCCGATCTTCATCGGCGTGATAAATTATGCCGCCTGGAAAAAACGGTAGATGGCCTTGTACGGCACCCGCACTTCTTGGCCCACAGTCGCCGCGCTGCAACCGTCGGCCGGCGCCTTGCCCGCTTCGGTTGCCAGCCGCTGGATGAAACGCACGGCGTTAAATATGCCCTTGCCGCTATTCGATTTGGCGCTCAATAGCAGCCACGGGATCGCTGCGCCCCGTGGATCGTCCTGGCGCGCCTTGACCTCGCCCACCACTTGGCTATGGTCGGCCGCTTCCCAGGTCGGGCCGAAATAATGCTTGCCGACTTTGTTGCCGGCCACGTTGAACAGCTCGGCTTCCGGGGTTTTCAAGCGCCATTCGGATGTGGACGGGTCGCTCTTGGCGGCCGCGCACACATACACTTGCACCCCGGTGGCGCTGGTTTCCAGACTCAATTTGTGGCCGGGCGGCACTTCGAGCTGGGCGGGAACAGTCACCGGCGAGGTGGCGAGGACAGGGGCGGGGGCGGGTGCGGGGGCGGGCGTGGAGCAGGCCGATACGGTGACAGCCAGTGCTGTGGCGGCGCAGGAATAGGCGAATAAACGTTTCATTGTAATGAGAGCGCTTTCAGTGAGCAGTGAAAAAAACGGTGGCAAGCGGCGCCGCAATGCCGAGCGCCTGCGTGATCCCTGTAAATAGCGTGGCGGTCGACAAAAACCCAATCGTTGCAAGAACATTCTACATGGCAAATCGATAAAGTTCAGACTAGCCCAGCGCTCACGGCGCCGACGCTGGTCCGAAGCCGCCCAGTACCGTGCTGGTGTGTTCGACATGGGGCGGCGCCGAAAAATACGCACCCACCAGTGCGCGCCATGCCTGGAAGTCGGCGCTGGCGCGAAAATCGACGGTATGCGCTTCCAGCGTTTCCCAGCTGATGATCAAGCGGTACACATCGGGCCGTTCGACGGTACGGTCCAGCCGCATGGCGCGGCATCCGGCCGCGCGCTGGAACAGGGGCACCGCCTCGGCCGCCGCCGCCTCGAAGGCTTGGTGCGCGCCGGGTTGAATATACAGTTCGGCAATTTCATAAATCATGGGCAATCCTATCGGGTAGGAATAGCTATTCTGCATCAAATGGCTGTGCCGCGTGGGATGTCGGAAATATTGACAATTTCTTTTAGCCAGGCCGGCGGCGCCAGCACGGCGATGGTGGGTATGGTTTCTGCTTACCACTCGGGAGAGCGCCCGCGCGGCGCAAGCCGTGCGCCGCCACATCGTTCAGCACTGTTACAGGGAGAAGATCATGTTTGGCAAACGACATGCGAGTTCACCGGCGTTGGCGCTGGCGTTCGCGCTGCTGGCGCTGCTCTGTTTTTCCACCCGGGCGGACGCGGCGGAAGGAGGGCATTTTTGGAGTACCGATCAATTACGCTGGAAAACGGCGGTGGGTCAGGGCGCCATGCCAAACCGCCGCGGCCAGATGCGGCCAAATGCGGCCCGATGCGGCCCGGCGCGGCCAGCCGGTGCGCCGTCTGCGGTGGGTGCCGCGGCAAAAGGCGAAGGCGCCCAGCGGCGCCGTACCCTTGCGCGCTTCTTTTTATAGCCGATAGCGCAGGTGCAGCCGCTGATCGCGCCGCCGCTCTTTCCACAAGCGGCCCGGTCCCGCGGTCCACAACAAACGGCCCGCCGCCAGCATCAGCGCGGACAACAGCAAAAATGCCAGATCCCAGTAAATCCACTGGGCCATCGGCACCGTTTCGTTGACGTGATGAATCTTCAAGATATGATGGCTGATCAAGCCTTCGGCCACGTTAAATAGCCCGAAACCGAACAAAATGGTTCCCACCAATGGCCGCCCGGACCAGGGTAGCCTGGCACGCCGCGCCGCGCGCCACCAGATCGTCAAGCCGGCCACCACGAACAGGTAGGTCGCCGCATGGTACAGGCCGTCCCACAGCAAGACCATGCGCATGCCCGGCGGCCCGTTGCCCAGGTGGCCGGCGCTGGATATCACATGATGCCACTGCAATAGTTGGTGCATGAGCACGGCATCGACTGCGCCACCCAGGCCCAAGCCCAGGAACACACCGGCCGCGGCGGGGAAGGTGTGCTTCTCGTATCCATGTTGACCGAGGCCACGTTGGTCCATATTCCCTCCTTTATTGCTGGCCCTGCCCACGGCGGGCGCTGTCCTCATTCGACGGACGGCGGGCTAAAAAATTCGCCGCCGATCTGGCGCTTTCTTGCGCCAGATCGCGCCCCGTGTGCGGGTTGGCCTGAACGCCGCCGTTCGTGTGCGCGGCGCGGCGCTGCGGCGCGGGCCCAGACCGGCTAAGATGGTTGTGAGCAACCGGTGCGCTGGGCACCGGCCTTGTCCATGATGTTTCAAAGGAGAATCAAATGGCAGCCAAAAAAATCTTGTTTTTGACCGGCGATTTTGCCGAGGATTATGAAACCATGGTGCCTTTCCAGGCTCTGCAAATGGTGGGCCACACGGTTCACGCCGTCTGCCCCGACAAAAAAAGCGGCGACAAGATCAAGACCGCGATTCACGATTTCGAGGGCGATCAAACCTACACGGAAAAACCGGGCCACCTGTTTGCCCTGAACGCCAATTTCGACCAAGTCGAGGTGGGCGATTACGACGCCTTGATGATCGCCGGTGGCCGCGCGCCCGAGTATTTGCGGCTCAATCGGCGCGTGATCGAGCTGGTGCGCCAGTTCGCGGCCGCCAACAAGCCGATCGCGGCGGTGTGTCATGGCGCCCAATTGCTGGCGGCGGCGGACGTGATTCGCGGCAAGCGTATTTCCGCTTACCCCGCTTGCGCGCCCGAGGTGAAACTGGCGGGAGGCGAGTTTGCCGATATCGCCGTGACCGACGCCGTGACCGATGGTAACTTCATCACCGCGCCGGCCTGGCCCGCCCACCCTCAATGGCTGGCCCAGTTTCTCAAGGTTTTGCGCACCGAGATCGTGCTGTAACGCCAGCGGGACGGTTTGGGCGGCCCGTGTCGCCGGACCGGCCCGCGCCCCCGCGCAGGCCGAACGGCCGGCGCGCCGTGTCCGCGAAAAAGTTTTATATATATATTGACGGGTTGCAACATCCGCCATATTATTCAAGCATAATTATTTGGTACGACAGATACCAAGTGGCTACAGTTCACAGCGTGACGACTTTAGGGGCAAACAAAGTCCGTCGCAGTCTCCCCTGGCTCACACCGGCATCCTGGTGTGGCGCGAGGTACGAGGCACAGGCATAGCGCGAACATGATATCCGGATTCATCGATCAGTGTTGACGTAAAAACACCTTCACCACCACGTGACATGTCAGAGCAGAGCCGCCACCAGACACATGGCCTGGAGCGCGCGTGCGCCTGCGCCCGGCTTGTCGCCTATCATGAAAAGGCAATTATGAAACCAAGCTTTCCACGCTTTGGCACGTTATCGAGCGTTGTCGCGTTAACCGTTTGCGCCAGTGTCCTATCGGCCTGCGGCGGCGACAACGGGCAAACCGGCACCAGTGCCGCCAGCGCCACCTTGGCCACGGTCGGCGTGCGCGCCAACGATTTGACCACCCCGCTGGCCCGCGGCCGCTACACCCTGGTCAGTGCTTTGAGCAATAAATGCGTCGATGCGCCCTTGCCGGCCAAAATCGATGGCGGCAAGATCCGCCAAGCCAATTGCCATAACGGCTTGACCCAGGTGTTCGACTTGACGCAAGAGGCGAACAATTCCTACAAGCTGGTCAACGTGGCCACCGGCCAGGTGATGGACCTGGCGTCGAGCTCGACGTCGGACGGCGCCGCCATTCATCAATGGAGCAACAATAACTCCAACGCGCAACGCTTCAAGCTCGAACGCACCCAAGGCAACCGCTTTTCCCTGGTCAATGCCGGCAGCGGCAAATGCGTGGCCATCGGCGGCGCGTCCATGGACGACGGCGCCGGCTTGCAGCAAGCGAGCTGTAACGCCGAGGCGCCCCAGCAATTCCTGTTCTATCCGGTATTCGACAACACCCGCGCGCCCTTGGCCTTGGGCCAATATGCGCTGCGCTCGGCCTTCTCGAATCTGTGCGTGGAAGTGATCGGCGGCAGCAACGCCGACGGCGCCAAAACCCAGCAAGCGAGCTGTAACAATGAAGCCCGCCAGCGCTTTGAAGTGCAAGTCGGGGCCGACCAGGGCTACAGCTTTTTCAACGTCGCCAGCGGCAAAGTGATCGATGTCAGCGACGTCTCCACCGCCAATGGCGCCGTGATTCATCAATGGAGCTATGTCGGCGGCACCAACCAGCGCTTCGCCCTGGCCCCGAGCGGCAACGGCTACACCGTGCGCGCCAAGCATAGCAACAAGTGCATGGATGTGAAAGATTTCAGCACCGCCACGGGCGGACAAATCGTCCAGTGGGATTGCAGCGGTAATAGCAATCAGTCGTGGAATGTGATCCCTGCCAATTCCGGCAACAACCCGGCCCCGGTATGCCCGGCATGGAACGCGCGCACCACTTACTCGGCCGGCAACGTGATCGCCGATCAGGGCAACATTTACACTGCCACCGTGCCGCACACCCTGGCCGAGGGTGTCAATTGGCGCCCCGGCGAGACGCCGCAATTGTGGAACAAGGGTGGTACCTGCGCCGGCGTGCCCAACGCCGCGCCCGCCAAATTCGCCTTGCCGCCGGCGACCTGGCAAGAGCATTGGTTCGAACATGCCGATAATCTGAAATTGGTGGCCTATAACGATGCCGTGGCGCTGTATTTCGACAATGGCATGGACCGCAACGCCGGCAAATGGATGATGGCCTACCTTACCAAACTGTGGCCGTATGCCCAGCGCACGTATGGCCATCTGAACACCGACCGCCTGTATTCGATCCACCACGAGAGCCGGCATTGGGGCGGCCATCCGGCCACCGTGTACGACGCTTCGCATGATTTCCGCAATGTCAGCGATGTCGGCGGGCAAAATTGGCTCACGCCCCAGTATGGCGTGGTCACGCATGAAACGGCCCACGTGGTGGAGTTCAGCGCGTCCGGCAAATCGGGCTCGCCAGCCTTCCCGCTGTGGGGCGACAGCAAATGGGCCGAGTTCTATCATTACGACGCGATGGTCGCGCTGGGCATGAACAAGGAAGCGGACGACGCGTTCCGGGAATTTACCGCCGACACGAAAGTCGATAATTTCCCGAACGCGAATACGCACTGGTTCCGCGACTGGTTCTATCCGCTGTGGCGCGACCATGGTCACGCGCAAGTGATGGTGAACTACTTCAATTTGTTGGGACAGTATTACCCCACCAATGGCCAACAATTCCAGCGTAACTTGAACTGGGGCGAGTATATCCACTTCATGAGCGGCGCCGCCAAGAAAGACTTGCGTCCCCTGGCACGCAATGCCTTTCAATGGCAGTCGGCTTGGGATGGTCAGTACGCGCAGGCCAAACGCGACTTCCCCGCGATCCAGTACTAAAGCGCCGCAGGCCATCGCGCCTGTCGGGTGGTCGGTGGCCCCGGGTGGGGCGCCGATTCCAATTGGGCGCTGGGTACGGCGCTGATGCTTGGCAGCTTCCCTCGACGTCACCGCTTTCCGGTGGCGCCGACAAGGGGGACCGCAATATTCACACGTTCAGCACCCGATAAAAATAGGTGGTGTCGCACGGCTTGCCGTCGGGTAGCAGCGCATAGCCCGGCACCATGCCGCAACGTTGCCAGCCGAGTCGCGTGTACAAGCGCTCGGCATTGTCATTGGCCGTGTCCAACACCAGTAACGTTTTCCCGTCTGCGCGCGCCAGCTGTTCGGCCGCCCGCACCAATGCCGCTCCCAATCCGCTACGGCGCGCGCGGCGCAGCACCAGCATCTTCGACAGATCGGCCCGGTGCGGCTGGTTGTCCGGTTGCGCGAGCACCAGTTGCACCGTGCCCAGTATGCCGCTGTCGTCCTCCGCCACCAATACGGCACGTTGACCCTGCGCCACAGCGTCGGCCACCTGGTGCCAAAACGCCCGCGCCTTGTCCAAGGGTAGGGGGTGCAGAAAGCCCACGGAGGCGCCGCCTTCCACGCAATCGACCAGTAGCGCGGCCAAGGCGGCGATGTCGGACTCGTTGACGCTGCTTAGCCGTCGCAGCACGGGCTGGGGGGGCGCTTCGGTCATGAATTGTTCTCTCCAGTTGGTCATGCGGTTTGGTTAAAAAGTTAACATTTTAAATGTTTTCGCGCGCGCCGGGTGACCGCTATAATCGGCGCATGACCGCTCCCGCCGCACCTCTTTACCGCGCCGAGTACGCGCGCCGCATGAACCGGGTGCTCGACTATATCGACGCCCATCTCGATCAGCCTCTGGATTCGGCACGGCTGGCCGATGTGGCCCATTTTTCGCGCTTTCATTTCCACCGTATTTTTCTGGCGTGGACCGGCGAGACGCCGGCCCACTACGCGCGCCGCCGCCGGCTGGAAAAGGCGGCGTTTCGCCTCTCGTGCGCCACGGTTGAATCGGTGCTCGACACGGCGCTGTCCACCGGGTTCGGTTCCGGCGAGGCGTTCGCCCGTGCCTTCAAGCGCAAGTTCGGCGCCACGCCCACCGCTTGGCGCCACGCCACGCCCGCCCGCCTGGCGCAGCAGGCGCACGCCATCGGCCGGCGCGTGCGTTTTCAGAGCAATCCGGATCAGCCGCACAGCAAGGCCGATCAGATCGCGCCGCGGACAATCGCCGATCATGGCCTCTCGGTTCGACTTCGGGATATTGCTATGAACGTTAACATCATCGACTTGCCTGACACGCGGGTGGCTTACCACCGCCTGGTCGGCCCTTATGGGCCCGGTATCGGCACTTTTTGGCGCGGCACGGTGTTGCCGTGGATACGCGCGCATGGCTTGGATGGCGCGCATTGCTACGGCGTGGGGCACGATGACCCAACCATCACGCCGCCCCATCAATGCCGCTACGACGCCTGCGTCGAGATCGCCGGCCCGCTTGCGTCCGGCGCTCCGTTGAGCTTGACCGATCTGCCCGGTGGGCGCTATGCCGTGGCCGCGTTCCGCGGCCCGCCCGCCGGCTTGGCCGACGCTTGGATGTGGCTCACGCGCGACTGGTTACCAGCGAGCGGTTTTCAGTGTGACGAGCGGCCGTGCTTTGAACGGTTTGAGACCGGTTCGGCGCTGGATGGCGCCGCCGGCCAAGTGGTCTGCGAGCTGTGCATTCCGGTGCGACCGCTGTGACGGCGCCGCGCCGGAGCGCGCACCGTGCCGCTTGCAGCGGTCGGCGCGCTCTTTATAGCGGGCCGTCAGTTCAGCATCGCTGGTGTGGCTGGTGTGGCTGGTGTCGCTGGTGCCGCTGATGTCGCCGGCATAGCCGATTCGCCCAGCTGAAACACCGATACGGCCCGGTCGAGCCGCCCGGCTTCGTCGTTGAGCGCGTGCGCGGCATGGGCCGATTCTTCCACCAGGGCGGCGTTCTGTTGCGTGAGTTGATCCATTTGTGTCACCGCCGCGTTCACTTGTTCGATGCCGCGGCGCTGCTCGTCCGAGGCCGAGGCGATCTCGCCCACAATCGATGACACGCGCTGGATCGATTGCATGATTTCGCCCATGGTGTTGCCCACCTGCGCCGCTTGCGACGAGCCGTCGTGCACCAGCACCACCGATGAGTCGATCACGGTTTTGATTTCTTTGGCCGCCACCGACGAGCGCCGCGCCAAATCGCGCACCTCGCTCGCCACCACGGCAAAACCGCGCCCTTGCTCACCCGCGCGCGCCGCTTCCACGGCGGCGTTAAGCGCCAATATATTGGTCTGGAAGGCGATGCCCTCGATCAGCGCCGTGATGTCGGAAATTTGCACCGACCCTTTGCGGATTTCTTCGATCGTCGCCACCATGCGCGTCACCACCGCCGTGCCCGTCACTGTCAGCCCGCTCGCGTCGGCCGCCAAGTCGTTCGCTTGCCGCGCGTTGTCCGCGTTTTGGCTCACGGTGCTGGTCAATTGGCCGATGCTGGAGGCGGTTTGTTGCAGCGAGCTGGTTTGCTGCTCGGCGCGGCGCGACAAGTCGGCATTGCCATCGGCGAGTTGACGGGTGGCGGTGGAAATAGAGCTGCTCGCCTGCTTGACGCCGTGCACGATGGACGCCAGTTGCGCCGCGGCGTCGTTGACGGACTTCGACAGCAAACCGATTTCATCGTCGCTGCTGGCATCGACCCGCAACGACAGGTTGCCGTTTGCCAGCGCTTCCGCGCACGCGGTCACATTTTTGATCGAATGGACCACGCTGCGGTTGATGAGCACCACGATCAGCGATAACACCGCGCCCAGGCCCGCCAGCAGCGCCAGGCTGCTATACAGGCTGGCTCGGAACGCGGCGTCCAGGTCATCGAAATACATGCCGGTCTGGAAGCTCCAGTCCCAGGGCGCGTATCTGGCGTTGTAGGCGATCTTTGGCGTCGGTTTGGTTTCACCCGGCTTGGAAAACGCATAGGTGGAATAACCGCGTTCGCCGTTTTTGGTGATGACCAGCGATTCGTTGTACAGATAAACGCCGTTGAGGTCTTTGTAGTCGCCCACTTCTTTGCCGATCATTTCCGGCTTGGTGGCGTGGGTGAGAATTTTCGGCGCCGAATTAAATACCGTGAAATACCCATTTTGGCCGTAGCGGATGTTTCTCACCGCTTCCAGGGCCCGCGATTTCGCCTCGGTTTCCGGCATCGCGCCGCTCGCGGCCAGCGCCGCGTAGCCTTTTACCACCGTGAAGGCGATTTCGGTGGCATGCGCCAAGCCCGCTTTGCGCTCTTCCAGGCGCACTTCTCTGGTGTCGTAGGCGTTGTGCAGCGATAGCCACGCCAGGCAGCTGAGGCTAAGTCCCAGAGGTAACCAAAGTTTCTGTACAAAAGACAGTTTCACGTGTTTTTCCTTCGCGTATTTTGGTGTAGCAAGGGGATTTTGTATTAACAGGCGCGGCGCGTAACTATTATTAATTGTTAAGGTTGTCGAATTGATCGAGATGCCGGCGTCAGTAGGCGCGATTTTTCGGTTCGAGCTTGCTTGATGCAAGTCGAATTGAATATAGCATTGATTGATGGGGAATTTCCAGCTCGCAACGATGTTGATGGTGAGAGTTGCGGAAATACATCGCGGCTTGATTGGTTGACTATATTTTCATAACGGCATGTAGGGAGAGACGCAGTCATAGCGACGGCGATGCAATTACTTCTAATGGTGCAAATTGTGCGAGCAACACTAAATGTTCGACTGCCTTTACCTTCTGCAAGTACTCAAGCGTGGCGGGGCCGCCAAGACTTAACGCGGGAACGAAGCCGTACATTTCGTCGTGTTTTAGATGACCAAATTTTTTTAGGGCCGCACCGAAAAGATTTATTCCATTCACGTCTGCAAAATCACAACCTTCTTTGGTACGTGAGCCAAAAAATGCCCGAACGCTCTGGTCCAAATCTGGAGCCGTTTTTCGGGGGGGCATCATTTTAGAATCTGGTGCGATAATATGCAGTTTTCGCCCATGTTTACCACCGAAAAGATACATATCGCCGAACGCGCTTCGCGCGATGACATAGTAAGAGTCATATCGTTATACACAACTCTGAGCTGATCAGGCGGCGCCTGAAAAATCTGT
>JAZKGI010000048.1:0-118233 GCA_040385995.1 Pseudomonadota bacterium | reverse complement strand
CGAGAGTAAACCTGAAACCAGCCCAGTTTACAAGTGCTTTCGCAAGTGCTTGAATGTAAACAGATTTTTCAGGCGCCGCCTGATCAGCTCAGAGTTGTGTATAACGATATGACCAAAACCCGTAGCGTGTCAAAGCGCCCCGATTTCCAGGGATCACAGATCGGAGGGGCACAATTTTCTGTAATAACACTCCACTTTTATTGGCACGCTGGCGCTATTCCGCCCGCCGCCCCGGCAAATGAAACACCCGGTCGTGCGCGTGATTGCGCAGCAGCCGGTCGGATTTTTTCTTGATCCGGGCCGGCACCTCGGGCGCGTCCTTGGCCAGCTGGTCCATCTCCTTGCGAATCTGGTCGAAGGCGCGCTCCAGACCTTCCTGCGCCGGCGGCGGAAAAGTCTTCAGGTATTCGAGCGAGCGCCGGATCGCGCCGTAGCCGGAACCGGTGGCGCGATGGCGTTCGCCGCGCTCGGAAAAGCGCAAAAAGGTCTGCAAACTGGCCAGCACCGCCGCCACGATGCTGATCAAGCCGACGCCGATGCGCTGGTTGCCGCTGGCCGAGGTGTCCAGCGAGGCGAACACAGCGGTGCCGACCGCGCTCGACAGCACGATGGCCGGTATCCCCAGCCAGTAGTTGAGGCGGCTAAACCAGGTGCCGCATTCATAGTGGATGAATTGGCTTTCGCGGGCGCGGCGGAACCAGTCCGTGAGCAACACTTCGGCATCATCCGATAGGCCAGACATGGTGCAACTCCTCACAAGAAATAAAGGGAAAGCCAGCCGTTGCCGCCGGTCAGTTGAAATAAAGATTTTACTGGCTTTGCGCAATGTATTGCGGACATAAATGTGCACTAAGCCATTTTTGCAAATGGCACACCCGAATTGCTTCTTATCATTGTTTCATATGTGTGATAGCGAACAGAGCAATTCGGCCCGATGCCGATAATGGGAGCGCCGCCGCCATTTTTGCCGGCGGTATCCTTGCCTGCCCATTTATCGAAGGAACGTTATGCCAGATCGCCTATCCGAACGCGCCGAGTCCGACCCCGACGCGCACGCCAGCCCGACCCCGTCCCCGTCTTTGCCCTCCTGTTCACCCTCCCAGCCAGTATCGCGCCGCACCTTTATCCAAACCGGCATCGCCGCCGTCGCCGTCAGCCAGGCGCCATTGACGCTGGCACAGCAGGCGATGGCCGGCACGGGCGGCACGGCCGCCGCCGCGCCCGCGCCCCAGGCGCCGGCCCAGGCCATGAGCCTGACCGTCAACGGCAAGCGCCATCAGCTCACGCTCGAACCGCGCGTGACCCTGCTGGACGCCCTGCGCGAGACGGCCGGCCTGACCGGCGTGAAAAAAGGCTGCGACCGCGGCCAGTGCGGCGCCTGCACGGTGCTGGTGGACGGACGCCGCATCAACTCCTGCCTGACCCTGGCCGTCATGCATGAAGGCGCCAACATCACCACGGTGGAGGGCCTGGCCGGCGGCGACCAGCTGAGCGCCTTGCAGGCGGCCTTCATCGAGCATGACGCCTTCCAGTGCGGTTACTGCACGCCCGGTCAACTGTGTTCGGCCACCGCGCTGCTCGACGAAATGCGGGCCGGCACCGCCAGCACCGTCACCCCCAACGTGCGCGGCCAGGTGGTCAGTTTTAACGGCGACGAAATACGCGAGCGCATGAGCGGCAATCTGTGCCGCTGCGGCGCCTACCCCAATATCGTCGCCGCCATCCACAGCGTGGCCGCGGCCTCCACCAAAACCTGAAGCGGGAGTTCCCATGCAGTCCATATTTTACGAGCGCGCCACCGATCCGGCCCATGCGCTCAAGCTGGCGCAACAACCGGGCGCCGCTTTCATCGGCGGCGGCACCAATTTGCTCGACTTGATGAAGGGTGACGTGGAGCGTCCCCAGCGCCTGATCGACATCAACCGGCTCGACCTGGCCGGCATCGCCGCGCTGCCCGACGGCGGCGTGCGCATCGGCGCCCTGGCGCGCAACAGCGACACCGCCAACCACCCGCTGATCCGCCAACGCTACCCGCTGCTGTCGCAAGCGCTGCTGGCCGGCGCCTCGGCCCAGCTGCGCAACATGGCCACCCTGGGCGGCAATCTGATGCAGCGCACCCGCTGCCCCTATTTCACCGATCCCGCCTTCGACATGTGTAACAAGCGGGTGCCCGGTTCCGGTTGCGCCGCCGCCCAGGGCCACAATCGCACCCACGCCATCCTGGGCACCAGCGCCGCTTGCATCGCCGTCAATCCGTCCGACATGAACGTGGCGCTGGCCGCGCTCGACGCGGTGGTGCTGGTGGCCGGCGCGCGCGGCCAGCGCCGTATCGCCCTGGCCGATTTCCACCGCCTGCCCGGCAGCACGCCGCAGCGCGACACCATGCTCGAGCCGGGCGAATTGATCACCGGGCTCGATTTGCCGCCATCGCCGTTCGCCGCCCACGCCCATTATCTCAAGGTGCGCGACCGCGCCAGCTACGCGTTCGCGCTGGTGTCGGTGGCGGCCGCGCTGGAGCTCGACGGCGGGGTGGTGCGGCAAGCCCGTATCGCCCTCGGCGGCGTGGCCCACAAGCCGTGGCGCGTGGCCGAGGCCGAGGCCCTGCTGGTGGGCCAGCCGCTCAGCGCGCAGCGCAGCGGTCAGGCCGCAGCCCGCCTGCTGGCCGGGGCCCAGGGTTACAAGGACAACCAATTCAAGATCGAACTGGCGCAGCGCGCGGTGATTCGCGCCTTGAGCATCGCAGGAGAAAAAGCATGACTATCATCGGCCAAGCCGTCGACCGCAGCGACGCGCGCCTGAAAGTGACGGGCGCGGCGACATTTTCGGCCGAACACGCCGTCCCCGGCATGGTGCACGGCGTGCTGGTGCAAAGCACCATCGCCAACGGCCGCATCGTCGACATCGACAGCCGCGCCGCCGAGGCCCTGCCCGGCGTGCTGCTGGTGCTCACCCACCATAACGCCACGCGCCTGCCCAAGCCGCCCAAGCCGGACCCCGCCGACGGCCCGCCCAATCCCAAACTGAGCCTGCTGCAAGACGCGCTGGTGCACTACAACGGCCAGCCGATCGCGGTGGTGGTGGCCGACACGCTCGAGCATGCGCAAGACGCGGCGCGCCGCCTGCAAGTGCGCTACGCGGCGCAACCGGCGCAGACCGACTTCCAGCTGGCCAAGCGCAGCGCGCGCCGCCCGCCGGTGCAACCCGAATGGCCGGCCGATACCAGCCGCGGCAATGTGGCCGGCGGCATGAGCCGGGCCACTTCCAAACTCGACCAGGTCTACACCACGCCGCTGGAAAACCATAATCCGATGGAGCCGCACGCCACCATCGCGGCCTGGGATGGCGACCGGCTCACACTGCACGACTCGACCCAGAACGTGACCGGGGTGCGCAAGACGGCCGCCAAAACCTTCGGTCTGGCGCCCGACAATGTGCGGGTGCTGTGTCCTTTCGTGGGTGGCGGTTTCGGCAGCAAAGGATCTATCTGGTCGCATGTGATGCTGGCCGCCATGGCCGCCAAGCAGTGCGGCCGGCCCGTTAAGCTGGTGCTCGACCGGACCCAGATGTTCGGTCCGGTCGGCGCGCGCGCCATGACCGAGCAGCGCCTGCGCCTGGGCGCGGCGGCCGACGGTCATCTGACCGCGGTGCTGCACGACAGTATCGCCAACACCTCTTTTGTGGACGATTTTTCCGAACCGTGCTGCAACGCCACGCGCATGCTGTATGCCAGCGACAGCCTGCAAACCACCCAGCGCATCGCCACCTTGAACCTGGGCATCCCCACTTACATGCGGGCGCCGGGCGAGGCCAGCGGCAGTTTCGCGCTCGAGTCGGCGCTCGACGAACTCGCTTACGCGCTGGGTGTCGATCCCATCGAGCTGCGTCTGAAAAACTACGCCGAGCAAGACCCGGAAAAAAATCTGCCGTGGTCCAGCAAAGCGCTGCGTGAATGCTACCGGGTGGGCGCGGCCCGTTTCGGCTGGGCGCGCCGCACGCCGCGGCCCGGTTCCATGCGCGACGGTCGCACCCTGGTCGGCTGGGGCATGGCCACCGCCACCTATCCGACCAACCGCAGTCCGGCCAAGGCTTTGGCCAGCGTGCACGCCGACGGCAGCGCCGTGGTGCGCAGCGGCTCGCACGACCTGGGCACCGGCACCTACACGGTGATGGCGCAAATCGCCGCCGAGGCGCTCGGCCTGCCGCTGGAGAAAGTGCGTTTCGAGTTGGGCGACAGCGCCATGCCGCAGGCGCCGGTGTCGGGCGGCTCGCAAACGGTGGCCAGCGTGGGCCCGGCGGTGCTGGCGGCGGCCGGCGCCGCGCGCGACAAGCTGCTGGCCATGGCGCTGGCCGATTCCGCCTCGCCCTTGTATGGCGCGGCCATGGCCGAGGTGACGCTGGAAAACGGTTTCCTCCAGCGCCGCGCCGCGCCCGAACGGCGCGAATCGGTGGCCGCCTTGATCGCGCGCCACGGCGGGCGGGCGGTGGAGGCCGACAGCGCCAGCGCGCCCGGCGACGAAAAAAAGCAGTTTTCCATGCATGCCTTTGGCGCCGTGTTCGTGGAGGTGCATGTCGATCCCGACCTGGGCACGGTGCGCGTGCCGCGCATCGTCGGCAGCTATGGCGTGGGCCGGCTGATGAACCGCAAGACCGGCCACAGTCAGCTCGTGGGCGGCATCGTGTGGGGCGTGGGCATGGCGCTGCATGAAAAAACCGAGATCGACCTGCGCACCGGGCGCGCGCTCAACGCCAACCTGGCCGATTACCACGTGCCGGTGAACGCCGACATCGGCACCATCGACATCACCGTGGTGGAAGAGAACGACTTGCACATCAACCCGCTGGGCGCCAAGGGCATCGGCGAGATCGGCATCGTGGGGGTGGCGGCCGCCATCGCCAACGCGGTGTATCACGCCACCGGCAAGCGGGTGCGCGATTTGCCGATCACGGTCGATAAACTGATATAGCGAGCGTGGTATGGGAAGCGTGATGTAGGGAACGCCGCGGCGCCAACGCGGCGCGTCCCACAACGCAAAAAGCGGCCGATGCGATTCGGCCGCTTTTTATTTGGGTCGCGCCGGGCGTTACGCCAGCACGCGTTGCAGCCAGGCGCCGATGTCGTCCACCTCTTCCTGGCACAGCGAGTGCTGCATCGGATAGCTTTTCCACTCGACCTGGTAGCCGAGCGCCTTGAGCGTGTCGCGCGATTGCGCCGCGCGCGCCATCGGCACCACCGGATCGGCACTGCCGTGGGCCATGAAAATCGGCACTTCCTTGCCGGCGGCCCGGCCTTCGGTCGCCAGCGTGGCCGCCAGCGGCAGCCAGCCGGACAGGCAAAGCAGGCCGGCCAGTTTTTCCGGATGGCGCAAACCGGTCTGCAAGGCCATGGCGCAGCCTTGCGAGAAGCCGGCCAGCACGATGCGGCTGGCCGGGATGCCGCGCGCTTTTTCGCGCTCGATCAGCGCTTCGATGTGCGCTTGCGACGCGCGCATGCCGCTGGCATCCTCGGGGCCCACCAGGCCGGCCGGCACGTCGAACCAGGCCCGCATCACGTAGCCGCCATTGAGCGTGACCGGCATCGGCGCCGCGCTCGGGAATACGAAGCGGGTCGGCGGCAAGGCGCCCAGATCGAGTTCGCCGCGCACCAGGGGCACGAAGTCGTTGCCGTCGGCGCCCAGGCCGTGCATCCAGATCACGGCCGCGGTGGGCTGGGGCGCGGTGTCGATTTCGATATTTTCCAACAGAGTGCTCATCGGGTTTCCTTCAATTGGTTGGCGCCGCGCGCAGCGCCGATTTGGGGCGGAATGTCCGCGACACGGCCGGATCGGTTTCCACGTAGGGCGCGCCGATCAGGTCCAGGCAGTAGGGCACGGCGGCGAAGATGCCGCCCACCAGGGTGCGGCCGTCGCCGTCCTTCAAGCCTTCCAGGGTTTCCTTGATCGCCTTCGGCTGGCCCGGCAAATTCATGATCAAAGCCGCGTGGTCGTCGCGCTCGCGGATCACGGCCAATTGGCGCGACAAGATCGCGGTCGGCACGAAGTGCAGGCTGATTTGCCGCATTTGCTCGCCGAAGCCCGGCATTTCCTTGCTGCCCACCGCCAGCGTGGCTTCCGGGGTCACGTCGCGCCTGGCCGGGCCGGTGCCGCCGGTGGTGAGCACCAGATGGCAGCGGGCCTGGTCGACCAGTTCGATCAGGGTCGCTTCGATGGTCGCGCGCTCGTCGGCAATAAGGCGCGTCTCGACCCGGAACGGGCTGCGCAGGGCGCCGCTCAGCCAGTCGCGCAGGGCGGGAATGCCCAGGTCCGGGTACACGCCGCCGCTGGCGCGGTCCGATACCGACACCAGGCCCACCACCAGTTCGGCGTGTTGCTCGTCGCTTGTTCGATTGCTCATCTGCGGGCGCTTTCCTTCAATCGTCTTGCGCTTCGTGGTGGTCGTCGCCGGCCTCGCTGTCGTCCTGGTCCTCGTCCTCGGCCGCTTTTTTGCCCGATTTTTTCGCTTCGACCTGTTTCAGGATCTGGAAAATCTCGCGGTAGGCCTTGGGCGGCTTGTTCTCGGCCTGCTCCTTGCGCGCGTTGCGGATCAAAGTGCGCAGGTGCTGCACGTCCAACTCCGGATTTTCGCCCAGCAGCACGGTGAGCGCCTTGTCGTCCACCAGCAGCTTTTCGCGGCGCCGTTCCAGCGCGTGCATGGCGGCGGTATCGGCCTTGGACAAGCCTTTCCAGCTGTCGATGGTGCGCTGGATGGCGGCGATTTCTTCCTCGTCCAGGGTGCGCATTTTTTTGCCGACGTATTGCAACTGGCGGCGGCGGCCCTCGTGGTCCTTGATCAACTGGCATTCCAGGATCGCCTCGCGCACGTCTTCCGGCATCGGCACCCGCTTGACGCGGTCGCGCGGCTCGGCGACCAGCTCCTCGCCCAGCTTTTGCAGCACCGTCATTTGACGTTTGAGTTCGGACTTCGACGGGCGGTCGTATTCCTGTTCGAATTCGGAGGATTGGAACCCGACAGAGCCCCGATTAGGATTTGGCATGATAACGGAGGTTTGGCGTGCGCCGCACCTGTAAACTGTAAACGACTGCTATGATAACTGTTTTAGTGCTCCCACGAAGAAATCCGCTCATGAACGACTCCGTATTTACCCACAGCCAAGATCAATTGAAACAACTTGCGCGCGATGTGTTGTCTTTCGCGCGGGAGCAGGGCGGCACCGATGCCGCTGTGGAAATTAGCGAAGGCGGTGGGTTGTCGGTGTCTGTACGCAAGGGCAAGATCGAGACCATCGAGCAAAATAAAGACAAGGGCATGGGGGTGACCGTGTTCATCGGCCAAAAGCGCGGCAATGCCAGCACCTCCGATTTTTCGGCCGCCGCCTTGCGCGCCACGGTCGACGCGGCTTATAACATCGCCCGCTTCACCGCCGAAGACGACTGCGCCGGCCTGGCCGACGCCGACATGCTGGAAATGGCGCCGCGCGATTTGAAGCTGTTTTATCCGTGGCTGATCTCGACCGAGGAAGCGGTGCTGCTGGCCCAGCGCGCCGAGGCGGCCGCCTTCGCGGTCGATCCGCGCGTGACCAACAGCGAGGGCGCCAGCGTCAATGTGCAGCAGTCGCACTTCGTGTCGGCCAATTCGCGCGGCTTCATGGGCGGCTACCCGTTTTCGCGCCACACGCTGTCGGTGGCGCCGATCGCCGGCAAGGGCGCCAAGATGCAGCGCGACGACTGGTATAGCTCGGTGCGCGACGCGCGCAAGATGGCCGCGCCGGAAGCGATCGGGCGTTATGCCGCCGAGCGCGCGCTGGCGCGCCTGAACGCGCGCACCCTGTCCACCCGCACCTGCCCGGTGCTGTTCGAGGCGCCGCTGGCGGCTGGCTTGCTGGGCGCCTTCGTGCAAGCGACTTCGGGCGGCGCCCTGTATCGCAAGTCCACCTTCTTGCTCGATTCGCTGGGCAAACCGGCCTTTCCCTCGCATATACAGATCACCGAAGACCCGCACGTGGTGGGCGGGGTCGGTTCGGCCCCCTTCGACGAGGAGGGCGTCAAGACCGTCAAGCGCGACGTGGTGAAAAACGGCGTGGTGGAAGGCTATTTCCTGTCGACGTATTCGGCCCGCAAGCTGGGCATGCAAACCACCGGCAACGCGGGCGGCTCGCATAATCTGTCGCTCACTTCCAGCAAGACCAAGCGCGGCGACGATTTTGTCGCCATGCTCAAAAAGATGGGCACCGGGCTGCTGGTCACCGAGCTGATGGGGCAGGGCACCAATTATGTGACCGGCGACTATTCGCGCGGCGCGTCCGGCTTTTGGGTGGAGAACGGGGTGATCCAGTATCCGGTGGAAGAAATCACCATCGCCGGCAATATGAAAGACATGTTCATGAAGATCGCCGCCATCGGTTCCGACGTGCTCATGCGCGGCACCAAGCAGACCGGTTCGATTCTGATCGAAAGCATGGTGGTGGCGGGCGGTTGATCGTGCTACGCTGAGGTTTAACGAGGGGAGGGCGTCATGGCTGCGATGCTGTTCGATACCTTGAAAATGGCGAACCGTCTGGAAGACGCCGGTTTTTCCGCCACGCAGGCGAACGCGCAAGCGACCATGCTCGCTGAAGTCGTCAGCGCGCAGGACGCCAGTATCGTGGAGCGTTTTTCGAGCAAGCAAGATGGGTATCAAGAATTGGCTGGGATACGTTCCTCCATCGAGAAACTCGATGCCAAGTTAGAGGCCAAGATAGAACGGACCGCATTGGAGGCCAAGGCCAATTTGTCCGACGCCAAAGCCGAACTGGTGCGCTGGGTGGTGGGCGTCGGCATTTTGCAAATGGCGCTCATCGCCGGACTTGTCTTGAAGTTGGCTCACTGAGCTGTTTCACTACTAACTACTATGTAGGTTACAAGCGCAAGGCGGCAAGCGCCGCCAGTGCCGGCGTTACCGCTTCAGCGCATACAGTAGCGGTTGCAGCACCGCTTCCCCCAGCCGGGCGCTGCGCGCGCCATTCCAGCCCAGCGCCGGGTCTGGATCGTTGGCGTTATCCTTGAACGGCAATTCCAGCGTCAGCGCCAGACAGCCAAACGCATACGTGACGTGGGACGACGCCATGGTCAGCACTTCCGGGGTGAACGCTTGCTCCGGATAACCGAATTGGTCTTGGAAGTCCGGGCTGGCCAGCTTGAAGTCGGCGATGAAGTTGTCTTGCTGGGCCTGCTGCGCGGGCGTAAAATTTTCCAATGACTCGCTGCCGGCCGCAAACACATACGGCAAGCCTTCGTCGCCATGTATGTCGAGAAACAGGTCGCAACCCACTTCAAGCATCTTGTTCTTGACCAAAAACACTTCCGGGCTGCGTTCCATGCTCGGCGTCATCCATTCGCGGTTCAGATTGGCGCCCGCCGCGTTGGTGCGCAGGTTGCCGCGCACCGAGCCGTCCGGGTTCATGTTCGGCACCACGTAAAACACGGCCTCGGCCAGCAGCTGGCGGGCGAACGGGTTGGCCGGGTCCAGCAAAGCGTCCAGCAGCCCTTCCACGCACCACTCGGCCATGGTTTCGCCCGGATGCTGGCGCGCGATCACCCACACTTTTTTGGCCGCGTCGGGATCGCCGATCACCAGCAAATTCATGTCGCGGCCTTCCACCGTGTTGCCCAGGTCGAGCAATTGCACGATCGGCGACTGCTGCGCGCGGTCGAGCAGGGCCAGATGGCGGTCCCACGGGTACGGTTCGAAATAGGCGTAATACACGCTGTTGAATTCGGGCGTGTGTTCGATCGTCATCACGCTGCCGTCAAAACTGGTGGGCACGCGGAACCAGTGCTCGCGGTCGTAGCTGGCCACGGCCTGGTAATCGACCCAGCCGTCCGGATAGGCGGAGGCGCCCGCGTTCAAAAAGCGCAGGGTGCAGGCGCTGGCTTGGGCCCCTTGCAGGCGGAAATAAAACCATTGCACGATGTCGGCGTGGCTGTCCTTGCGGATGTTCAATTCGATGGCGGCGGGATCGTCGGCGCGCAGCACCTCGATGGCGCCGGCGTCGAATTGCTGGCTGATTTTGATGGGCATGGTGCTTGTCCTGGTGGGTTGAGGGGCCGCGTGCAGCGCGCCGGCCATGATACTGGTTTGCCGCCCGCCGTGCAGGGCGACGGTTTGACCGCGGCGCGCCGCCGTTCTACACTAGCGTTTCAAAATTGAAAACTTTGCCATTTCTTTATTGCTCAACGCGCACCCCGGAGATTCCGCATGCAACGTCGTTCGTTTTTGAAAACCACCGCAGCCGGCGTTTCGGCCAGCGCCATCGCCGTCCCCGCTCTGGCGCGTAGCACGGAACAGCCGGTCTTGAGCTGGCGCATGGCGTCCAGCTTTCCGAAAACCATAGACACCGTGTTCGGCGCCGGCGAGCGCTTCACCAAGCGGGTCGCCGCCCTCACCGGCGGCAAGTTCGTGATCCGCGCTTTTGCCGCCGGCGACATTGTGCCCGGCTTGCAAGTGCTTGACGCGGTCCAGGCCGGCACGGTGGAAATGGGCCACACGCCGTCCTACTATTATTTCGGCAAGGACCCCAGTTTCGCCTTCGATTGCGCGGTGCCGTTCGGGCTGACCTCGCGTCAGCAAACCGCCTGGTTCGACCGGGGCGGCGGGCGCGAGTTGATACATGAGTTTCTCAAGCCGTATGGGGTGCTCAATTTCATGGCCGGCAACACCGGGACCCAGATGGGCGGCTGGTATCGGCGTGAAATCAAGACGGCGGCCGAGATCCGCGGCTTGAAGATGCGCATCGCCGGTTTCGCCGGGCGCGTGATGGAGCGCCTGGGCGCGGTGCCGCAACAGATCGCGGCCGGCGACGTGTATGCCGCCCTGGAAAAAGGCACCATCGACGCGGCCGAATGGGTCGGCCCCTATGACGACGAGAAGCTGGGCCTGGCCAAGGTGGCGCCCCATTATTACGCGCCGGGCTGGTGGGAGCCGGGGCCGCAACTGTCTATCTACATCAACCAAAAAAGCTGGGATACCTTGCCCAAGTCGTATCAGGCGGCGGTGGAAGCGGCCAGTTACGAATGCCATGTGAGCATGCAAGCCGAGTACGACGCCAAAAATCCGGCGGCGCTGGCGCGGCTGCTGAAAAATGGCGCCAAGCTGCACAATTTTTCCAAGGACATCATGGATGCCAGTTATCAGGCATCGGCCGCGCTGATGGAAGAGGAGGCGGCCCGCAATCCCCGTTTCAAAAAGATTTACGAACCGTGGAAGCGTTTCCGCCAAGATCAGAATCAGTGGGCCTCGGTGGCCGAAGACAGCATGCAAGCGTATTTGATCGGCATCAGCCGGCGCTGAGCCGATAGTATCAGGCCAAGATCAGGCCAGGCCGCCGAAGCGTTGGTGGAAAGCGGCCTCCGCTTCCGGCGCCTGCCCGTCTTCCTCGCGCAGGGTGGCCACGATGTGTTGCTCCGCGCTGGCGTAGCTGAGGCGGTACAACTGGCGCGCCAGTTCATAGGCGCGGGCGCCCGGCCACGGCTCGGGCAGCAGTTCGATCGGCAATTGCGGATCGTGCAGCTGAACCCGGCGGTAGGCATGGATCATCAGGGTGCGCAGCACAAACGCCTGACGCGGCGCGATCGGCTCGCCTTGCAGCAGCGCCACCAGCGGTTGAAAGCGGCTCATAAAGCGTTCATAGCCATCGACCACGTCCGTCAAATCCCAGCTTTCACGCACCAGTTCGCCCAGCGGGCGCCGGCTCACGCCTTCGAGCTCGCTGGCTTGGCAGACATACACTTTGCCGCGCAATCCCGTGCGCAGCAACAATTGCTCCAGCACGGCGGCATCGCCGGCCGGATGGCCGAACACGCCGGGCGCGATCATGCTATAGCCTTGCCACAGCAATTGTTTGCGCAAGGCGCCGCGCGCGGCCGCGTCCAGATTGCCGGCCGGGCTCATCACCAAAGTCCATTTGCCATCCCAATGCACCTCCAGCGGCGCGTAAATGCGGCGGTAAGCCAGCGAAAAGCGCGCCATCGCCTCGGGCGTGATGGCGTAGCGGCTGCGGCGGCCGTCGCGCTGGGCGCCCAGCCAGCCTTCCTGGGCCAGACGAAACACGCTGGTGCGCAGCAAGCGGTCGTTCACCCCGAATGGCGCCAATAGTTCGATCAGGCTGCCCAGCCAGACCGCGCCGCCGTGCGGCACGATGCTGTCGCCGAAAATGGTCACCAGTAGCGACTTCGAGCGGGGCGGTTCGCTGGCCAGAAACTGGGCTATCCATTCCTTGCTGTTCATGATGGTCATCGGTTCTTTTGGTGCGGTGAAAAAACGTGCGTGGAGTTTACTTTGCCACGACGCGCCGCAGGAATTTTTTTCAAACAAAGTTCGGCATGAATAAGATACTGAAAATCAATGCGACACAAATATGATGTAGCAAAATGATTATTTGTATCGTATTATGGGGGATCGATGACCTGGAGCGCGATCATGTACGCACAAATGGTGGAAACCGGCTTGAACACGGTTCGCACGGCCGACGACATGGACGCCGACGAGCGCGCCTTTCAAGCCCGCATCGATCAAGGCGTACGGATCGAAGCGAAGGATTGGATGCCGGACGCCTACCGCAAAACCCTGATCCGGCAAATTTCCCAGCATGCCCATTCCGAGATCGTCGGCCAGCTGCCCGAAGGTAACTGGGTCACCCGCGCGCCCACCTTGCAACGTAAATCGATCTTGCTGGCCAAGATACAGGACGAGGCCGGCCATGGCTTGTACCTGTACGGCGCCGCCGAAACACTGGGCGTGTCGCGCGACGAACTGCTGGCGGCCCTGCATGCGGGCAAGGCCAAGTATTCCAGCATCTTTAATTACCCCACCCTGTCCTGGGCCGACATGGGCGCCATCGGCTGGCTGGTGGACGGCTCGGCCATCATCAACCAGATTCCGCTGTGCCGCTGTTCCTACGGGCCGTATGCGCGTGCCATGATCCGGGTCTGCAAGGAAGAATCGTTCCACGCGCGCCAGGGCTACGACATCATGCTGGCGCTGGCGCGCGGCACCCCGGCGCAGCAGGCCATGGCGCAGGACGCGCTGAACCGCTGGTGGTGGCCCGCGCTCATGATGTTCGGCCCGTCCGACGCCACCTCGGTCAACAGCGCCCAGTCGGCCCGGTGGCGCATCAAGCTGTTCTCGAACGACGAGCTGCGTCAGCGCATGGTGGACCAGACCGTGCCCCAGGCCGAATACCTGGGCCTGAGCGTGCCCGACCCCGCGCTCCGGTTCGATCCCGCCACCGGGCACTATACGTTTGGGGCCATCGACTGGTCGGAGTTTCAGGCCGTCCTGAAGGGCGACGGGCCGTGCAACCGCGAGCGCTTGCGCACCCGCGTCAAGGCCTATGAAGACGGGCGCTGGTTCCGCGACGCGCTGCTCGCTTATGCCGACAAGCACGCCCCGCGCGAGCCGGCGGCGGCATGAGCGGCGCGCTTTTCCACCCCACGGCAGCGAGCCTCCCATGAGCAAAGAATGGCCCTTGTTTGAAGTGTTCATCCGTAGCCAGCACGGCCTGGCGCACAAACACGTGGGCAGCCTGCACGCGCCCGATGCCGCCATGGCGCTCAACAACGCGCGCGACGTCTACACCCGCCGCAACGAGGGCGTGAGCATTTGGGTGGTGCGCGCATCGGACATCGTGGCCAGCAGCCCGGGCGACAAGGAAGCCTTGTTTGAGCCGGCCAACAGCAAAGTGTATCGCCATCCCACGTTCTTCCCGATGCCGGAAGAAGTGAAAAACCTGTAATCGAACCCGTTTAGTCCGGAGCCCGATCGTGGACCACAAAGTCAATTATCTGCTGCGCCTGGGCGACAACGCCCTGATCCTCAGCCAGCAACTGTCCCGGCTGTGCGGCAAGGGCCCGGCCCTGGAAGAAGACATGGCGCTCACCAACGTGGCGCTCGATCTGCTGGGCCAGACCCGGCTCTGGTACGCCTATGCGACCGAGCTGGAAGGGGCCGGCCGCGACGAGGACGACATCGCCTTCCTGCGCGACGCCCACGACTTTAAAAACTGCTTGCTGCTGGAACAGCCGAACGGTAATTATGCCGACACCCTGGTGCGCCAGTTTTATTTCGACGCCTGGCATTACCTTGTGCTCACGGCGCTGCGCGGCTCGTCCGACACGCGCGTGGCGCAGATCGCCGAAAAGTCGCTCAAGGAAGTCACCTACCACTTGCGCCGCAGCGGCGACCTGGTGGTGCGGCTGGGCGACGGCAACGCCGACAGCCACGCCAAAATCCAGTGCGCGGCCGACGAATTATGGATGTACACGGGCGAGATGTTTCGCTACGACGCGGTCGATCAAGCCATGGCCGAGGCCGGGGTGGCGCCGGCCGCCGATCACTTGCGCGCCGCCTGGCTGGGCCATGTGGGCGAAATCTTCGCCGAAGCGACCCTGCGCATGCCGGCGCCCGACGCCTGGATGCAAAAGGGCGGCAAGCAGGGCGTGCATAGCGAGCACCTGGGTTTTTTGCTGGCCGAGATGCAGTTCCTCCAGCGCGCCTATCCGGGTGCCCGGTGGTGACGGCCGTGCGGATTGATGGCCCGGCCCCGGTCCCGGACCCGGTTCCGGCCCCGGCCCCGGTGGCGGACTCGGCCCCGGCGTTGGATGTTGAGCGCATCTGGGCCTGGCTGGAGGAGGTGCCCGACCCTGAAATTCCGGTCGTCTCGGTGGTCGATCTGGGCATCGTGCGGGCGGTTGAACTGGCCGCCGACGGCGCCTGCGTGGTCACCATCACGCCCACCTACTCGGGCTGCCCGGCGATGGCGGTGATCGCCGCATCGGTGGGGGCCGGGCTGCGCGCGCGCGGCGTGGCCGAGTTACGCGTGGTGAGCCAATTGTCGCCGGCCTGGACCACCGACTCGATGAGCGAATCGGGCAAGCGCAAGCTGCGCGACTACGGCATCGCCGCGCCGCTGCCACGGGTGGCCGATATTGTGGACATCAGCGGCCTGCACGCCGGCGTCCGGCGCGGGGCGCCTGCGCCCCAGGTGGCGTGTCCGCTGTGCGGCGATCCGCACACCCGGCTCGTTAGCCAGTTCGGTTCCACGCCATGCAAGGCGCTTTACCAGTGCCAGGCTTGCCGCGAGCCTTTCGAATACTTCAAGTGTCACTAGCCGCGGAGCGTGGATCGATGAGCATATTTTATCCGCTGACAGTGGCCGAGGTGCGCGCCGAGACGCGCGACACCATCGCCGTGACCTTCGCCGTGCCGGCCGAACTGGCGCCGCGTTTCCGGTTTCAGCAGGGCCAGCACCTGACCTTGCGCGCGCGCGTCGGCGGGCAAGAGCTGCGCCGCACCTATTCGATCTGTTCGTCGGTGCAGGAAGGCCGCCTGCGGGTGGCCATCAAACGCACCGCCGGCGGCGTTTTTTCGAACTGGGCCAATGACAGCTTGCGGGCCGGCGCGCCGCTCGACGTGATGCCGCCCATGGGTCACTTCAACGTGCCGCTGGCGGCCGACCACCGCAAGCATTACCTGGCGTTCGCCTGCGGCAGCGGCATCACCCCCATCCTGTCGATCCTGAAAACCACCCTGATCGCCGAGCCGCACAGCCGCTTTACGCTGTGTTACGGCAACCGCTCCTCCTCCTCGGTGATGTTCAGGGAAGAGCTGAGCGACTTGAAGGACCGCTATCTGGACCGGCTCACCCTGGCCTACGTGATGAGCCGCGAGCAGCAAGACATCGCGCTGTTCAATGGCCGCATCGGCCAGGAGAAATGCGCCCAGCTGCTGCGCCACTGGATCGACATCGGCGCCATCGACACCGCCTTCATCTGCGGCCCGGAAGACATGATGCAGGGCGTGTCGGCCGCGCTGCGCGCAGCCGGCCTGGCCAAGGAAGACATCAAATGCGAGCTGTTCGCGGCCGGCGCCGGCGCGGGCGCGTCGCGGCATTCGCACCGGCCTCGGGGCGCCGGCGCGGCGGCCCGCGCGCAAACCGAAGTCACCGTTGTCATGGATGGCTACCACAGCACGTTCAGCATGGAGCGCGAGCGCGAATCGATTCTGGACGCGGGCCTGCGCCAGGGCGTCGACCTGCGCTACGCGTGCAAAGGCGGGGTGTGCGCGACGTGCCGCTGCAAGCTGGTCGAGGGCAAGGTCGAGATGGACGCCAACTACGCGCTGGAAGACTACGAGATCGCGCGCGGATTCGTATTGAGTTGCCAGAGTTTTCCCGTTACCGATAAAGTTGTGCTCGATTTCGACCAGGCCGACTAGCGCGATACCGGCCTTACGGCATTTGTCGGCCCTGGCGCCCATCATGCAAACGGAGAGACACACCATGAACTATGAAAACATCCTGTTCGAGATCAAAGATGGCATCGCCCAGCTGACCTTGAACCGGCCCGAAAAACTGAACAGCTTCACCCATGCCATGCACGTCGAGGTACGCGACGCGCTGGCCAAGGTGGGCGCCGATAAAAGCGTGCGGGTGCTGGTGCTCACCGGCGCCGGGCGCGGTTTTTGCGCCGGCCAGGACCTGTCCGAACGCAGCGTCGATCCGGGCCAGAAGGGCATCGACCTGGGCGACTCGGTCGAGAAAAATTACGCGCCCCTGGTGCTGGCCCTGCGCGCCCTGCCGATGCCGGTCATTTGCGCCGTCAATGGCGTGGCCGCCGGCGCCGGCGCCAATCTGGCGCTCGCTTGCGATATCGTGCTGGCGGCCGAATCGGCCAGCTTCGTCGAAGCGTTTTCCAAACTGGGACTGATCCCCGACACCGGCGGCACCTATTTTCTGCCGCGGCTGATCGGCTCGGCCCGCGCCATGGGCCTGGCCATGCTGGGCGAAAATCTGACGGCCGCCCGCGCCGAGCAGTGGGGCTTGATCTGGAAGTGCTATCCGGACCAGGACTTGATGCTGCAAACCCAGCTCATGGCCGGCCATTTCGCCAACGCCGCCACCAAGGGCCTGGCGTTCATCAAGCAAGCCATGCACGCCAGCCCGGCCAACACCTTGCAGCAGCAGCTCACTCTGGAGTGCGGCATGATGAGCGAATTGGGCCAGAGCGACGATTACCGCGAGGGCGTGACCGCCTTCATCGAAAAACGCGCGCCGCTATTCGTCGGTAAATAACATGACCGCCACCATGAGCGCGATGCCCAACTTGGCCCCGACCCCGACGTCAGGCGCGCATGTCACCGCGCTCGCTGGCACCGAAGTGGTGGCGGTGGTCGGCGGCGGCGCCATGGGCGCCGGCATCGCCCAGGTGGCGGCGCTGGCGGGCCACCGCGTGCTGCTGTTCGACAGCCGTCCGCAGGCGCGCGATCGGGCGCTCGAACATATCGGCCGGGCGATTGGTAAGCTGGTCGACAAGGGGCGCCTCACGCCGGCCGCCGCCGCCGATGCGGCCGCGCGCCTGGCGCCGGCCGCGTCGCTGGCCGAGCTGGCCGGCGCCGCGCTGGTGGTGGAGGCCATTGTCGAAAACCTGGACGCCAAGCGGGCCCTGTTCGAAGCGCTGGAAGCGGTGGTGGGCGACGACTGCATCCTCGCTACCAACACCTCGTCGCTCTCGGTCACGGCGCTGGGCGCCACGTTGCGCTCGCCGCAACGCCTGGCCGGCATGCATTTTTTTAATCCGGTGCCGCAGATGGCGCTGGTGGAAGTGGTCAGCGGCCTGGCCACCGACCGGGCCGTGGCCGACACCCTGTTCGCCACCTCCGCCGCCTGGGGCAAGCATCCGGTGCACGCCAGATCGACGCCGGGGTTTATCGTCAACCGGGTGGCGCGGCCGTTTTATGCCGAGGCTTTGCGCCTGCTCGGCGAGCGCGGCGCCGATCCGGCCACCATCGACGCCATCCTGCGCGACTGCGGCGGCTTTCGCATGGGGCCTTTCGAGCTGATGGACCTGATCGGGCATGACGTGAACCTGGCCGTCACCCGCTCGGTGTTCCAGGCGTATTACCACGATCCCCGCTTCACGCCATCGGTGTGCCAGCAAGAGCTGGTTGACGCCGGTTTTTTGGGACGCAAAACAGGGCGCGGCTTTTTTCGCTACGGCCCGGCCGACGCGGCGCCGCCGGCGCATCAGGAAGCGGCCCGGGCGCGCCCCGACTTTGTCGGCTACAGCGTGGTCACCGGCGCCGAGGCCGACGCGGGCGTCGTCGGACAGCTCGCCCGGCGCCTGCGGGGCGCCGGCATGGATTTGAGCGCACGCAAGCTGGCCGGGGGCGGGCAGCACGATGCGGCGCCGGCCTTCCACTGCCACGGCGCGGCCATTTACCTGTGCGACGGCCGTAGCGCGACCGAACGGGCTTGCGCCAACGGCCATGCCGACACCGTGCTGTTCGATCTGGCCTTCGATTATGCGAGCACGCCGCGCATCGCGCTGAGCTGCGCCGACCAATGCCAGCCGGCGGCTTATCACGCGGCGGTGGGCTTGTTTCAGGCCGCCGGCATGATGGTCTCGCGCCTGGACGACGTGCCCGGCATGGCCGTGATGCGCACCGTCGCCATGCTGGCCAATGAGGCGGCCGACGCCGTGAACCAGGGCGTGTGCAGCGCGCGCGACGTCGACATCGCCATGCAAAAGGGCGTCAATTATCCGCGCGGGCCGCTGGCCTGGGCCGACGCCGTCGGCATCGGCCAGATCGTCACCGTGCTGGCCAATCTGGCCGCCAGCTATGGCGAGGACCGCTACCGCGTCTCGCCGCTGCTGCGTCGCAAAATGGCCGGCGCGGGGCGTTTCCATGGATAGCCCGGACGCCGCGGCCAGCGCCACGGCCTTGGCGCTGGCCGCCGGCCACGCCATGTTCGCGCGCGACCGCGCCAGCCAGGCGCTGGGCCTGGCGCTGGCCGAGGTGCGGCCCGGCTATGCGCGCTTGACGATGACGGTGCGCGACGACATGCTGAACGGTCATCAGAGCTGCCACGGCGGCTTCATCTTCGCCTTGGCCGACAGCGCCTTCGCCTTCGCTTGCAACAGCCATAACCATATCGCGGTGGGCGCCGCATGCAGCATCGATTATCTGGCGCCCGGCCGGCCGGGCGATGTACTGGAAGCCGAAGCGATCGAACAGATCCTGGCCGGCAGAAGCGGCATTTACGACGTGCGCGTGACAAACCAGGAGGGCGGCGTGGTGGCCCTGTTTCGCGGCAAATCGCAGCGCGTGGGCGGGCAGGTGGTGGCCGCCGTGGTGCCACAACCGCCGGCCGGCCCGGCGGCGTGAAGTACTCATCACAATGGAGCCAATGTGAATCACGCTTATTCCGCTGCTCATTCCACCCATTCGGCTCATGCCGCTTGTGCATACATATGCGACGCGGTGCGCACACCGTTCGGGCGCTACGGCGGCGCCTTGTCCGGCGTGCGCGCCGACGATCTGGCCGCCTTGCCGATCGCCGCCCTGATGGCGCGCCACCCCGGCGTGGACTGGGCCGAGGTGGATGATGTGCTGATCGGCTGCGCCAATCAGGCCGGCGAGGACAACCGCAACGTGGGCCGCATGGCGGCGCTACTGGCGGGTTTGCCGGCCGAGGTGCCGGCCACCTCCATCAACCGCCTGTGCGGCTCCAGTCTGGACGCGGTGGGCAGCGCCGCGCGCGCCATCCGCAGCGGGGAGGCGGGCTTGATCGTGGCCGGCGGCGTCGAGAGCATGTCGCGCGCCCCGTTCGTGATGGCCAAGGCCGACAGCGCCTTTTCACGCGCCGCCCAAATCGAGGACAGCACGCTGGGCTGGCGCTTCGTCAATCCGCGCATGCGCGCCCAATACGGTGTCGACAGCATGCCCGAGACGGCCGAACAGGTGGCCGAGCAGTTCCAGGTCAGCCGCGCCGACCAGGACGCGTTCGCCCTGCGCAGCCAGCAGCGCTGGGCCGCGGCGCGCCAGACCGGACGGCTCGAGGGCGGCATGGTGCCCGTCACCGTGGCGCAAAAGAAGGGCGCGCCGCTGCTGGTGGAGCATGACGAGCAGCCCCGGCCCGCCACCACCGCGGCCATGCTGGCCGGGTTGAAAGGGGTGGTGCGGCCGGACGGCAGCGTCACCGCCGGTAACGCCTCGAGCTTGAACGACGGCGCCTGCGCCATCTTGCTGGCTTCGGCGCAAGCGGCCGAAAGGCATGGCTTGACGCGGCGCGCGCGCGTGCTGGGCATGGCGGTCGCCGGTCTGGCGCCGCGCATCATGGGTTACGGCCCGGTGCCGGCGGTACGCAAGGTGCTGGCGCTGACCGGCTTGCGGCTCGAGCAAATGGACGTGATCGAATTGAACGAGGCTTTCGCGGCCCAGGCGCTGGCCGTCACGCGCGCGCTCGGTCTGGCCGACGACGCGCCCCAGGTCAACGCCGACGGCGGCGCGATCGCGGTGGGCCACCCCTTGGGCGCCTCGGGCGCGCGCCTGGTGATGGCGGCGCTGGCGCGGCTGGAGTGGGGCGGCGGGCGCTATGGCCTGTGCACCATGTGCATCGGCGTCGGCCAGGGTATCGCCCTGGTCATCGAACGGGTGTGAATCAGGCGACGGGAGCGACATGATGGTGAAGGTCTATGAAATCAATGGCGTCACGCCGGTGGTGCACCCGAGCGCCTATGTGCATCCGAGCGCGGTGCTGATCGGCGACGTGATCGTCGGCGCGCGCTGCTATGTGGGGCCGCTGGCGTCGCTGCGGGGCGACTTCGGGCGCCTGATCCTGGAGCAGGGCGCCAACGTGCAAGACACCTGCGTCATGCACGGCTTTCCCGGTTGCGACACCGTGGTCGGGGAAGACGGCCATATCGGCCACGGCGCCGTGCTGCACGGCTGCCGCATCGGGCGCAACGCCTTGGTCGGCATGAACGCGGTGGTGATGGACAACGCCGACATCGGCGCCGACAGCATCGTGGCGGCCATGAGCTTCGTCAAGGCCGGCATGGTGGTGGCGCCGCGCAGTCTGGTGGTAGGCAGTCCGGCGCGCGTGCTGCGCCAGGTCAGCGACGAGGAAGTGGCCTGGAAAAGCGCCGGCACCGCCCAGTACCACGAGCTGGCGCTGCGCTGCCTGCGCGGCATGCGCGAGGTGGAAGCCTTGAGCGCCGTCGAGCCGGGCCGCCAGCGCATCGCCTGGGATAGCGCGCTGCCGCCCCACCTGCACAAAAACGCCTCGGCTTGAGGCCGGGCCAACCATCCCCTCTGGAGACCGCATGACATCCGTCACCACCTTGCAAAGCCTGATCGGCGGGCGCTGGCTCGGCGCCGGCGCCGCCATCCCCCTGCACAGCGCCCTGGACAACCAGCTGATCTATCACACCCATGCCGAAAGCATCGACTTCGAGGAAGCCGTGGTTCACGCGCGCCGGGTCGGCGTGCCCGGGCTGATGGCGCTCGACTTCCAGCAGCGTGCCGCACGCCTGAAGGCGCTGGCCTTGTATCTGCTCGAGCGCAAGGAAGAGCTGTACGCGATCTCGCACCTGACCGGCGCCACCCGGGCCGACGGCTGGGTCGATATCGAAGGCGGCACCGGTACCCTGTTCGCGTTCGCCAGCATGGGCGGCAACGAGCTACCGTCCAGTAACGTGCTGCACGAAGGCCCGGCGCTGGCGCTGGGTAAACGTGGCGGCTTCGCCGGCACCCACATTCTGGTGCCGCGCGGCGGCCTGGCGGTGCATATCAACGCCTTCAATTTTCCCGTCTGGGGTTTACTGGAAAAGTTCGCGCCCAGCTTTTTGGCGGCCATGCCTTGCATCGCCAAGCCGGCCACCGCCACCAGCTACCTGAGCGAGGCGCTGGTGCGCATGATGCACGGCTCCGGCCTGCTGCCCGAAGGCAGCCTGCAACTGGTGGTCGGCGCCACCGGCGACCTGTTGGACCGGCTCACCGGCCAGGACGTGGTGACCTTCACCGGCTCGGCCGCCACCGCCGCCAAGCTGCGCGCCAATGCCAATCTGATCGCCCGCTCGGTGCCGTTCAACGGCGAGGCCGATTCCCTCAACTGCGCCATCCTGGCGCCGGACGTGACGCCGGACGATCCCGAGTTCGAGCTGTTCATCAAGGAAGTGGCGCGCGAAATGACCGGCAAGGCCGGCCAGAAATGCACCGCGATCCGCCGCGTCATGGTGCCGGCGCCGATGATCGACGCGGTGGCCGCCGCCTTGCGCGCGCGGCTGGCCAAAGTGGTGGTGGGCGATCCTGCGCGCGAGGGGGTGCGCATGGGCGCGCTGGCCTCGCAGGAGCAGTTGCGCGACGTGCGCCGGCAGGCCGCGCTGCTGGCCGAGGGTAATGAACTGGTGTTCGGCGCGCGCGACGGTTTCGCGCCGCTGGGCGCGCCCGACGGCGCCTTTTTTCCGCCCACCCTGCTGCTCTGCCGCGACGGCATGCGCCACGCCGCGGTGCACGAGGTGGAAGCCTTCGGCCCGGTCGGCACCATGATGCCGTACACGGATCTGGAGCAGGCGCTGGCGCTGGCCGCGCGCGGCAAGGGTAGCCTGGTCAGTACCCTGGTCACCCGCGATCCGGCCATCGCCATGCGCGCGGTGCCGGTGATGGCCGCCTCGCATGGCCGGGTGCTGGTGCTGGACCGGGAGGCGGCGCTCGACTCGACCGGCCACGGTTCGCCCCTGCCCCAGCTCAAACACGGCGGGCCGGGGCGGGCCGGCGGCGGCGAGGAGCTCGGCGGCATGCGCGCCGTGCGCCACTACCTGCAACGGGCCGCGCTCCAGGGTTCGCCCACCATGCTGGCCGCCGTCACGGGCGAATATGTGCGCGGCGCCGCCGTCAGCGAAAGCGGGCCGCACCCGTTTCGCAAGCATTTCGAGGATCTCAACATCGGCGATTCGCTGCTGACCCATCGGCGCACCATCGGCGAGGCCGACATCGTCGCCTTCGGCGGCATTTCGGGCGACTTCTTTTATATGCACTTCGACGAGATCGCTGCCCGTCAGTCGCAGTTTGGCAAGCGCATCGCGCATGGTTACTTCGTGCTGTCGGCCGCCGCCGGGCTGTTCGTGTCGCCGGCCCCCGGTCCGGTGTTGGCCAATTATGGCTTGGATAATCTGCGCTTCGTCAAGCCGGTGGGCATCGGCGACACCATCCGCGCGCGCCTGACCTGCAAACGCAAGGTGGACCGCAATCGGCGCGACCCGTCCGGCGTGGGGCAGGGGGTGGTGGCTTGGGATGTGCAGGTCAGCAATCAGGACGAGGAGTTGGTGGCCAGTTACGATATTCTGACGCTGGTATCGAAACGAAGTTAATCGTTGCGATATTTGATGGCCAAGGCCGGCGGCGGCGCGACCGCTCTGGTCGATATTATTGCAATAATATTGCAATCGCGGCTTTATTGTCGAAATCGATAGCGCGGCGCTTATCATCTTGGGAAAACTTGTATTAAATGTGCTGTTTTTACGCATCATAATGCAGGTATTTAATTCCCCTCACCGGATTATGATTCAATCAAAATATTTTTGCCTGTAGCATTAACTTGCACGGGGCTGCGCAGAGTCCACTGCTGTTGCGCTTTCAATCGCCCCACAGGTAAAGAAATGAAAAAACGTTTGGTTCTTACAATACCGACCGCCCCGCTGCAAGTCGGCGGCGCCCGCGCCGACGAGCGCAATGGCTGGCCGCCGCTTAAGCGAAGCCGCCGCCATGAGCAACGATCACATGACCCAGTATTGTCTCGGTAAATCGAGCGCCATGAGCGCGCCTTAGGGGGAACAAATATGAGCATCAAACGCAGGATATGGGCTTTGCCGGTCATTTCGACCATCATTTTCGGTCTTGGCCTGGCCGGCAGCGCTTACCTGGCCACCGCCGCGCTGGACTCCATCCGCACCACCGAAAACGTGGATTATCCGGTGCTCGACACGGCCAAGTCGCTCACGCTCGACGTTGACGCGCTGACCAACGCCTTGCGCGACGCGGTCGCCGAAGGCGACAAAAACCGCGTCGATCAGGTCGGCGAGCAAGCCGCCAAACTGCGCGCCAAGCTGGCCCAGTTCAGCGAGCTGCCGGGCCAGCGCGAAAACGGCCCCCGTCTGGCCAAGGAATTCGATGCCTATTACGCGCCGGCCTTGAGCGCGGCCCGCATCATGCTCGATCTGGAGAAGGGCGACGCCCAGGCCACGGTGGCGAACATGCAAAGCGGACTGACCGCGCTCAACGCCCATCTGGCCAAGACCAATGAAGCGGCCCAGAAGCAGTTCCGGTCCGGTATCGCGCGCAGCGAATCGAGCGTGCGCAATGTGCTCACCACCAGCATCGTGGTGGCCCTGATCGTCATCCTCAGCCTGGCGCTGGTGTCGTACTTCGTGGTGCGCGCCATCTGGCAGCAGCTGGGCGGCGAGCCCGAATATGCGCGCGAGATCGCGCGCGCGGTGGCCGACGGCGATCTGTCGATGGACATCACCACCGACGCCAACGACTCGGCCAGCCTGCTGGTGGCGCTCAAGGAAATGCGCGCCAAGCTGGGCAACATGGTTTCCGAAATCAAGGTCTCGGCCGACACCATCAAGGTGGCCAGCAGCGAAATCGCCAGCGGCAACGCCGACCTGGCCTCGCGCACCGAATCCCAGGCCGGCAGCCTGGAACAAACCTCGCGCTCGATGGAGAGCTTGACCACCACCGTGCGCCAGAACGCAAGCAACGCGACCCAGGCCAACGAGCTGGTGGTGTCGGCTTCGGGCGTGGCCACCAAGGGCGGGCAGGTGGTCAGCCAGGTGGTCACCACCATGGGCGAGATCAACGAGTCGGCCCGCAAGATCGTCGACATCATCGGCGTCATCGACTCCATCGCCTTCCAGACCAACATCCTCGCCTTGAACGCGGCGGTGGAGGCGGCCCGGGCCGGCGAGCAAGGCCGCGGTTTTGCCGTGGTGGCTTCGGAAGTGCGCAATCTGGCCCAGCGCAGCGCCGGCGCGGCCAAGGAAATCAAGGAATTGATCGGCGATTCGGTGGCCAAGGTGGGCGTCGGCTCCAAGCTGGTCGACGAGGCCGGGCTCACCATGGGTCAGATCGTCGCCTCGGTCAAAAAAGTGGCCGACATCATGGCCGAGATCAGCGCCGCCAGCCAGGCCCAGAGCGCCGGGATCCAGGATATCGGGGTGGCCATCAGCAGTATGGACGAGATGACCCAGCAAAACTCGGCCCTGGTCGAGCAAGCCTCGGCGGCCGCCCTGTCGCTGGAAGAGCAGGCCAACCAGCTCACCGGCGCGCTGGCCGTGTTCAAGCTGGCGCAAAACGGGCCGGTGGGCCGGCCGGCCCTGGCCGGCGCCAACCGGCTGGCGCTGGGCAACGGCTGATCGTCGGCACCCGCGTTATCGGGCCGAGGCCGCCGCTGCGGTGGGCGGGGCGCCGCCCTCGGCTTGTGGGGTGAACAGGTCGGCCGGGTAGGTAAACAGCCAATCGGCATAACGCGCCTTGGCGCGCAGCCCGGCATCGTTGTCGTCGAAGTGGTCCTGCTTGATGGGTAATTGCTGCGACAGCGAGCGCACCCCCACTATGCGCCCTTCGGCCAGCACCGGCGCCCACTCGCTGTTGCCGGTGGTGGGGTCGAGGTAGACTCGCCGCAGATGGCGCACCGGATTGGGAAAGCGCGGGTCCTTGATCAAATCGTCCAGCCGCAGCGGATACTGGTTCGGCAAGCCGGCCTTGGCGCCGGCGTTGTAATAACGTCCGATCGCGTCGCGGAACTGGTGGCCGACGAACAGCAGCTCGCGTTCCTTGTCGCGCCGCGCGGCGGTGGCATATAAATCGCCCGCGATGGCCAGGCCCACGCCCATGAAGGCGACCAGCATCAAGGTCCACAGATACGCAAAACCGCCCCGGCGCCGCATGCTACAACTGCTCGAAAGGCACGCCGTCGCGTGTTTTGCCGCGCGCGCCGCTGCGGATGTCGGCCACGCCCGGCTTGTCGCCGTCGGGCGAGGCGACCAGTTGCCAGGTGGTGGCCGATTCGGTCACCGGGTCGACCGGCACGCTGCGAAAGTAATGTTGGGTCACCAGGTCGGCCAGGGCGGCCGGGTATTCGCCTTTGTCGCCGTAATACTTGTCGATCCCGCTGCGCAGCACTTGCAGGTTTTCCTTGAGCGCCACTTCCTTCGATTTTTCCACCGAGCCGATATAACGCGGCAGCGCGATCGTCAGCAGCAGCGCCACGATCGCCAGCACCACCAGCAACTCGATCAGGGTAAAGCCGCCGGCCGGCGCGGCGAGGCCGGCGCGGCGCCGGGCGCTGGTCGCGGCGCGCATGTTCACCACCGCTGCAAGGCGATGCCGTTCAAGCCCACGCGCGGCGAGCGGGAGGCGACGTCGAACACGTCCTCGCCCTCGCTTGGATTGTCGGGGCCGGACGCGTAGGCGCGCTTGGCCCAGCTGGCGGCGGCGCTCTCGCCCTGGGGCGCGAACGGGTCGCGCGGCAGGCGGCGCAGAAAATACATGGCTTGCTTGTTTGCGCTGCGCTGGTCCGGCACGCCCTCCACCAGCTCCTCCAGCTTTTTCGGGTAGCCCGAATCGCCGATGGCCAACTTGATGTGGCCATTGTCGGCGGCCCGCTTGTAGGCGTCGATCGCTTCGCGGATGGCGATCAGGCCGGCGCGCAGCTCGCGCTCCTTGTCGCGCTGTAGCGCCACCTGGGCCATCGGCGTGGCCACCAACGCCAGGGTGGCCATGATGGCCAGGGTGATCATCAGCTCGATAAAGGTGAAGCCGGGGCGGGCGGCGCGCTCCGATGTGGGCCGGGCCGTCATGGAAGCACCTTTTTCGGCACGTTCGGCAGCGGCTCCGATGGCGCCGGCTTGGCCGGCCCGCTTTCCGTCGGCGGCGCCGATACCGGGTTGGCCGGCTCGGGCGCGCCGTCGCCGCCCGTCATGGCCGAGCCGGCGCGCGCCGGCTGCTGCTGCTGCTGCTGCTGCTGCTGCGGCTGGAACGGCGCCTCGTAGCCGGCGCCGGCGGGGCCGCGCGCGCCGATATTCGATTCGGTGCCCGAATTGAATTCGGCCGTCGTCAAGTCCGGCCGGCGGATGCTGCGCACGATGCGCGGCGTGATCGACAGCACGATCTCGTTGCGCGAGGTGTCGTCCTTCTGGCTGCCGAACAGGCGGCTCAGCACGGGCAGCTCGCCCACCGCCGGCACCTTGTTGGCGTTGCTGCGGTCTTCATCGTTGATCAAGCCGGCCAGCACCTGGGTTTCGCCGTCGCGCAGGCGCAGCACGGTGGACGCGGTGCGGGTGCCGATCTGGTAGGCCAGGGTGCCCGATTTGCTGGTCACTTCCTTGACCACGCTGCTCACCTCCAGATTGACTTTGATGGCCACCTCGTCGTCCAGGTAGACGTTCGGTTCGACGTCCAGCTTGAGACCCACGTCGACGTAATTGACGCTATCCGAGCTGACTCCGTTGTTGGTGGTGACGGTGATCACCGGCACCCGGTCGCCGATCAAGACCTTGGCTTTTTCCTTGTTGCGCACGCGGATGCGTGGATTGGCCAGCAGGTTGCTGTCGGTGTCGACCTTGTTGGCGTAGAGGGTGACCGCGCCGATGTTGAGGTTGATGTTCTCGCCGGTGATGCGGCGCAGGTCGGCCACCTTGAGGGGCGTGAGGCCGTCGCCGCTGCCGCCCAGACTCAGGCTCGCTTGCGACGGCCAGCTGATGCCCAGTTCCGTCAGGCGCGTGCGTTTCACTTCCAGCACCTCCACCTCCAGCATCACCTCCGGGTCGGCCAGATCCTGCACCGCGATGATGCGCTCGGCCATGCGTATCATGTCCGGCGTGTCGCGCATCATGATGATGCCGAGCCGGTCGTCGGTGACGATGTCGCGCGCCTTGAGCAGGGTTTTGACGGCAAACGCCACCGTTTTCACGTCGGCGTTGGCCACGAAGAAGGTACGCACCACCAGCTGCTGGTAATCCTTCACTTTTTGCGGCGTGTTCGGGTAGATCGTGATCGATTTTTCGCTGGTGACGCTTTGTTCCAGCTGGTTGGCCGCCAGCAGCAGGCCGATGGCTTCCTCGATGCTGGTGTCGCGCACCGAAATGGTGGCGCGGATAGTGGGATCGACCTCTTTGTCGAACACGAAATTGAGGTTCGACACCTTGCTGATGAAGTCGAACACGGAGCGCAGCGGCGCGTCCCGAAACGCCAGCGTGACCGGCTTGCGGTAGGCGGCGGCCAGCTTGCCGCCGGCCGGCTTGAGCCTGGCCTGCTCGTCGCCGATGCGCGCGCGCAGGGTCAGCGCGTCGCGCTGGCCGGGGTGCTCGAGCAGCACCACCCGCAACGCCTCCAGCGCGGCGGCCGCGTTCGCGTCACCGCCGCGCCGGTGGGTGGCTTCGGCTTCGGCCACCGCCAGCGTCAGGCGCTGCTCGCGCGCCAGGCCGGCCAGGCCCTGTAGCGCCACCGCGTTGGCGGCGTCGATGCCCAGCGTCTGGCGGTAGGCTTGTTCGGCCTCGGCCGGTTTGCCTTGCTGGCGCAGCGCTTCGGCGCGGCCGTTGAAGGCGTTGCTCAGACTGGCCTTGCGGTTGGTCAGGGCGATACGGTATTCGGCGCGGTCCGGCTGTTCGCGCCGCGCCTGTTCCAGCTTGGCCAAGCCGGGTCCGATCTGGCCCTGGTCGAGCAGGGCGTTACCCTCTTTGAACGACTGGCTGCCGGCGCCGGCGCAGGCGCATAGCAGCGCGCCGCTTGCCAGCGCGGTCAGGGTGGCGATCACGCTTCGATTCAATTCATGTCCCCTACAAGGAGTTGCTGTTGCTGCTTGAGCGGCAGATAGGTGAAGGTGAGCGTGTCGTCGCTCGCGCTGTCGAGCCGATAGCTGTCGTCGACCTGCTCGCCGACCCGCGCCACCACGTTGCGCTCCCCCGCTTGCAGGAAGTAGGCGGCTTGGCCGTCGTCGACGAAGCGGCCCAGGAACTGGAACGGCAGCGGCGGCGCGCCGGACGCCGCCTGCGCGGCGCGCCGCGGCTTGGCCGGCGCGGGAGCGTCGTCGCCCTCGGCCGGCAGCACTTTTTTGGGCGGCTCCGCTTGCCAACTCTGTTTGGCGAACACGTTGCCCAAGTCGCTGTCGTCGCGGCGCGGATGGATGCGCAGGTCGGGCCGGATTGACATCAGGCCGGCCACCGGCGCCGCTTGCGGCGGTGCGGCGGGCGCCACGGCGCGCGGGGTGGCGCCGGCCGGGCCGACCACGCCGCCTTCTTCGTCCGGCGCGAAATAGGCCGCGATCAGGGTGAGCGCGGCGGCGGCGCCGAGTACCATTTTTTTCATCGGGATACGCCCGCCTTTTTGACCAGCAGGATAAATTGGATGCGCGCCTCGACTTCGCCAGCCTCGATCTGTTCGCGTTGGAAGGTCACCGCGTCGAGCGTCAGGGTGGGCAAGCCTTGCAGGGCGTTGACGATAAAGCTTTGCACCGCCGCGTAGTCGGCCTTGACCGGCAGCGTGATCTGATAGCGCAAAAAGGCCGCCTGGGTTTCGGGCTGGGCCTTGTATTCGGCCTTGGCCAGGGTAACGCCGCTTTGCCCGGCCACGCGCACCAGTTCCTTGAGCTGGTCCGGGATCGCGTCGTGCGCGGGCAGGTAGGCATAGAACGCGGCCAGCTGGCGCGCGTCCTGATCCGGCTCCGGCTCGGCCGGCGCCGCCGATTGCGCCGCCGTTTGCAGCCGCCCGGCCAGGGCCAGCTGGCGCCGTTCCAGGGCCGCCCCTTGCAGCGCGGCCAGCAGCGCCAGCGTCAGGCCAAGCAGGCCGGCGCCGGCGCCCCAGCCCAGGCGGCGGCCCAGCCGGCCCAGCTGCCAGCGCAGGCGCGCCCCGCGATGGGCGGACGGGCGCGCCGGCTTGAGGGCCAGGCCGCTTTTTATTGCCGCCATTGGGCCTCCAATTGAAAACGATAGGGGTGGTTGGGCGCGTTCGCCCGCATCTCATGCTTGACCAGGTAGACCGTCTTGAACAGCGGCTGCTGGTTGAGGAAGGCCAGGTAATCGATCATGTCTTGCGCGGTTTCCCCTTCCGCCGCGATTTTCAAGCCGCCGGCGCCGTTGCCGTTACCGTCGCTTGGGCCGTCCTGGCCGGGCTGGCCGTTCAAGTCCAGTCCGAGCAGCGCCACGCGCGCGTCGCGCGGCGGCTGCACCGTCTTGATCAGGCGCGTGACGGGCAGGTTCAGCTGACGCACGGCGTCGCCCACCGCCTTGAGCTGCATGTCCTGATCGCGCTGCTGTGTCGCGCCCAGTGGCGCGCGGGCGGGCGGGCGCCGCTCCAGCCGGGCCAACTGCTGCTCCAGCTGGTGCGCGCCCTGGGCTTGGGTTAGCCAGTGCAGCGCCGCCGGCAGCAGGGTCAGCACCCCGGCCGCCAGCAGGGCAAGGCGCCAGCCGGACAGGGACGGCCCGCGACGCACGAAGTCGAGCCGGCTCACGCCCATGCCGATTGTCCCATCATGGCCAGCGCGGCGTAGCCGCCGCCCAGCGCCGCCAGCGGCCCGGCGGGCGGGCCGCCCGGCACGAACATCGCCGGCGGCGGCCCGGCCGCGCCATCGCTCAGATCGAGCAGACGCACCTGCCCAATGTCGGCCAGCTGCGGCGCGCGCAGGCTCCAGCGCTGCCAGGCCGGCGCCAGTTCCAGCTCCCAGTGGGCGGGGCAGGGCTGCGTGTGCAGCGCCACGATGCGATCGCCCTGGGCCGCGCCCATCAGCAGCCGGCCCGCCTCGACGATGGCGAAGGCGCGCGGACGCTCGGGCGCCAGGGCGCGCCAGGCCACGCTGAGCACCGGTTCGATCGCGCGCCAGCGGTGACCGTGCGCGCGCGCGGCCGCTTCCAGGCCATGCAACAAGGTGGCGTCGATGCCGCAGGCCAGGCGCGGCTGGCCGTAGGGCGCGTCGTCGCTGGTCACCGCCCAGCCGCGCGCCGCCTCGCCGTACAGGGCCGCCATCTGCGTGCCCAGGAAACGGCTGGCGCCGGCCGGCGTCAGCATGGCGTCGCTCCAGGGCGCCACCATGGTGTGGCACCAGCGGCTGGCCAACGCCAGCGCCAGCGGCAGGCCGGCGCCCGGCCGGTCCGCTTGCGCCAGCCAGGCGCGCAGCGCGGCCAGGGCTTGCGGCCAGCCGGCGTCGGCATTGTCGATGACCAGCTGGCCGGCGCCTTCGGCCAGCATGCGACCGCGCCGGCGCAGCGCCCAGCTTAGCCGGGTCGGCGCCAGGTGCAGGCACAGGGTGGGGGCGTCCAGCGGCCCGCCCAGGCGCCGGCTCAGTTGACTGGTCAATTGGCTAATACGTGACACGATTGAGCTCCGTTAGCGTGGTTTCGCCCAGCCGCACCAGGTCCAGCGCCGCCTCGCGCGCCAGCCGGAAGCCGACCTTGGCCGCTTCCTCCTTCATGCGCCCGACCGGCGCGCGCACGCAAATGAGTTCGCGCATGGTGTCGTTCAGAATCAGCACCTCGGCCACCGCCTTGCGGCCCTTGTAGCCGGTGCCGCGGCAATGGCCGCAGCCCTTGCCGGCCATGAAGCGCCAGTCGCGCACCTGCTCGGCCGCCAGCGCGCTGTCGTGCAGCTCGCGCGGGTCGGGCGCCTGCGCCACCGCGCAGTGGACGCAATTGAGGCGCAGCAGGCGCTGCGCCACGATGCCGTTCAAGGCCGCCGCGAAGCTGTAGGCGTCCACTCCCATGTGCAGGAAGCGGCCCACCACGTCGAACACATTATTGGCGTGCAGGGTGGTAAACACCAGATGGCCGGTGAGCGAGGCTTGCACCGCGATTTGCGCCGTCTCGTCGTCGCGGATCTCGCCGATCATGATTTTGTCCGGGTCGTGCCGCAGGATCGAGCGCAGTCCGCGCGCGAAGGTCAAGCCCTTCTTTTCGTTGACGGGGATTTGCAGCACCCGCGGCAAGCGGTATTCGACCGGGTCTTCGATGGTGACGATTTTGTCGCGCCCGGTGTTGATCTCGGTGATGGCGGCGTACAGGGTGGTGGTCTTGCCCGAGCCGGTCGGCCCGGTCACCAGCAGCATGCCGTGCGGCTTGGCCGCCAGGCGCCGGATCTGCGCGATGGCGTCGGCGTTCAAGCCCAGGCTTTCCAGGCGCAGCGAGGCGGCCGCCTCGGTCAGGGCGCGCCGGTCCAGCAGGCGCAGCACCGCGTCCTCGCCGAAAATGTTGGGCATGATCGAGACCCGGAAATCGATCTCGCTGCCTTTGACGCGCACCTTGAAGCGGCCGTCCTGGGGCACGCGCCGCTCGGCGATGTCGAGATCGGCCATGACCTTGATGCGCGAGATGACTTGTTCGGCCATTTGCACGCCCTGCACCTGGCCGGCCTGCACCAGCACGCCGTCCACCCGGTATTTGATGACCAGGCTGGCCACGTCGCATTCGAGGTGGATGTCGCTGGCCTGGAATTTGAGCGCGTCGTAAATGGTGGAGTTGACCAGCTTGATCACCGGGCTGGTGTCTTCGCTGATGCGGATCAGCGAAATGTCTTCGATGCTCAAATCCAGGCCCGGGCCTTCGCCATGTTCGCCCGTCATGTCTTGCATGGCTTGCTGTACGCTTTCCTGCTGGGCCAAATAGGCGGCCAGATCGTCGGCGTGCGCCAGCGCCACCGTATGCGGCAGGCCGAGCGTAAAATCGGCCCATTGCAGCACGTCGTCGGCGTAGGGGTCGCCGATCACCAGCACCAGGGCCGCCGCGCCGCCGCCATCGCGCATGAGCACGCAGTCGCGCTGGGCGCAGTCGGTGTAGGGCAGCAGATCGAAAGCCGGCGCGGCCGCTTGCAGGCGCGCCATCGGCCAGTCCGGATAGCAAAACAGGGCGGCCAGCTGGCGTGTCATTTCTTCCGCGCTCAGCCCGCTCAGCTCTTGCAACACGGCCAGTTGCGGGCGCCCCTGCAAGGCCGCGCCGGCGCGCGCGCGCGCCAGCATGGCCGCGTCGAGCGGCTCGCCCGTCTGGGCGGGAGACTGGCGCGCGTTCACGACAAGCTCCCGGCCAGCTCGAAGATCGGCATATACATCAGCACCACCACGGCGCCGATGACCACCCCGATCACGGTCATGAGCAGCGGTTCGAGCAGGCGCGAGGCCCAGTCCACCCAGCGCGCGAATTGTTCGTCGTGGAACTTGGCCGAACGCTCCAGCATGTCGTCCAGGCGGCCCGTGTTCTCGCCCACCTTGAGCAGGGAGCGGGCCACCGGGGTGGCCAGGCCGTGCTGTTCCAGCGCGGCCGAAAACGGCAAGCCTTCTTCCACCGCGCGTCTGGCCAGGGCCAGTTGCGGCTGTTGGGCCGGCAGCAGCATGGCCGAGACCATGGCCAGCGCCTTGCTCAGCGGGATGCCGGCGTGCAGCAGCAGGCTGAGGGCGCGGTAAAACCGGGCCAGGCGGAATTCGGCGGCCTTGTCCGACAAGACCGGCAGGCGCAGCAGGTGCAGCAGCGCGCCCTGGCGCAGGGGCGGGTGCAGCGCGCAAAAGATCAGGCCGCCCAGCAGGGCGCCGAAGCTGCCCAGGCACAGCAGCGGGTGGGCCGCCAGGGCCTGGCCAAAGCCGAGCAGCAGCTGCGAGGCCCAGGGGATTTCGCGCCCGGCGCCTTCGTACACCACGCTGAACTTGGGCACCACATAGCCCAGCAGGAACAGGGTGACCAGGCTGCCCACCACCAGCAGCATGGCCGGATAGATGGCGGCCGAGACCAGTTTTTTCTTGATGGCGTCAAATTGCAGCTGGTAACCGACGAAGCGGGCCAGCGCCTGCGGCAGATGGCCGGAACGCTCGGCCGCGTGCACGGTGGCGACATAAATTTCCGGGAAGATGGCCGGGAAGCCGGCCAGGGTGTCGGAAAAGCTTTTGCCCTGTTGTAGCGTGGCTTCGATGGCGCCCAGGGTGGCGCGCGCGCCGGCCCGCAGTTCCTTGCTATGCAGGGTGGCGATGGCTTCGCTCAAGTTCAAGCCCGCTTCGAGCAAGGCCAGTAGTTCCTGGCTAAATTGCAATAAAGGAAAAGCTTGCGCCCGGGCGCCGGCCCGGCCGGCCGCCTCGCCGGCCCGCGCGCCGGCCGCCTCGATGGCCAGCACGCGCCAGCCTTGCCGCGCCGCCAGACGGATCGCGTCGGTCTCGCTGGCCGCGTCGATGCCGATGCTGTGCCGGTCATCCGAGCGGGCGCCGCCTTGCACGTGGAGTTGGAACTGCATCGCCGGGTCAGGGGCGCGCGCGCGTGCCGCGCGGGCGCCGGTCGGGCAGAGCGGCGCGGCGCCAGGGATGGGTGGGTGCGGCAAGGAAAATGAGCATGGATCACAATCGCAAAAAATGGTCCGGCGCGCGAAGCCGGCTTCGGCGCTCTTACCTTAGACCGTACTTGTGCCAAAAGCAATGGCGTTTTGCGCATTGTTGCAAAAAATCGCGTGTCATCTTAATGACGGACGCCGCCCGGCGGCGGCGGCGTCTCGCCACGCGATGGCGCCGCCGCGCCGTCACTACCTCACCGCGTCACCGTCACTGGGTGATCACGCTCACCTTATCGACCACAAAGGAGGTTTGCAGCGACGAGTCTTCCGTCATCGAAAACGACAGCGTCACCGTCTGGCCCTTGTACGGCAGCAGATTGAGGGTGCGGATCTGGTAGCCGCTGGCCTTGTTCACGTTCGAATACGTGGCCAGGGTGCCCAGCACCGCGCCGCTGCTGCTTTTGGCCGTCACGGTCAGCTTGTCGTAGGCCGTGCCGCCCGTTTCGGCCGAGTCGATATGGAGCGCGAAGGTCAAGCTGGCCGAGCTGGCCGCCGAAGGCAGTACCACCGGCTGGGTCAGCGTTTCGGTTTTGCTCGAGCCATAGCCGCCCAGCCAGGCGTAGCGGCTGCCTTCGTAGGCGCTTTGGCCGCTGAAGGCGCCGATCACGCCGGTGGGGGCGCTCCAGCCGGTGCTGCTGTTCTCGAAACCGCCATTGGTGATGCGTTCGACGGCGCCGCCGCCGCCCGAGGAGGTCACCGTCAGCGTGGCGTTGCCCGAAGTGGCGGTGGCGGCCGGCGACGACGCGTCGCTCACGCTGGCGTTGAACACGGCGCCGTTGTCGGCCGTTTGCGCTTGCAGCGTGTAGGTGGGCGAGGTGGCGCCGTTGATCTGGGCCCCGTTGCGGAACCACTTGTAACTGTAAGGCGCGGTGCCGCCGCTGGCGCCGACCGCGAACGACACAATGGCGCCGGCCGCCGCCGTCACGCTGGCCGGCTGGGTGCTGATCGATACCGCGCCGCCGCCGGCGCCGCCCTCGTCGACGTCGCTGCCCACGTTGATGGCGGCGTAGGCGCGCTTGACGGCGGTGGCCTCGGCGCTACCGACGCCATACAATTCCTCGGCCGAGGCCAGCACTTTGGCGCGCGCGTCGGCGTAATTGGTGGAGGCGGTAAACTTGGTGGTGGCGGCCTTGAACCAGATGCGGTATGCCTTGTCGCTGCCGATGCCGGTCATGGCAAGCGGGCTCTTGTTCAGGTAAGCGCTGTAAAAGTCGCTGCTCGAGGTCGAATTCGAGCCCTTGGCCAGGAAGTAAAACATGCGGTTGTTCGGACCGCTGTTGTAGTGGACGTTCAAATTCTTGATGGTGCTGCTCCAGGCGTCCGGGCTCCTGCCGTCCTTACTCGGCTTGTACATCCAGCGCAGCGGTTGGCCGGTCTTGCTGATTTCGGTGCCCATTTGCCAATCGTTGCCGCTGTTGGGAATCACGTTGCCGGTGCCGCCGGCGCGGGCATAGGCTTCCACCATCTCGCCGCCGATGTCCGAGTTCGATTCGTTCAAGCCGCCCGATTCGCCGGCGTACACCAGCTTGGAGGTGGCGTCGGTCACGCCATGCGACATTTCATGGCCGATCACGTCGATCGAGCCCAGGCTTTTGAAGCTGCTGCCATCGCCGATGAACATGCATTTGCAGCGGTCGTCGTAGAAGGCGTTGTCGTAGTTGTTGTCGACGTGGGCCGCGATATAGGTGGCGGTGTTGTTGCCGTCCAGGCTTTGCCAGCCGAGCACGTTTTTCAGCGTGTCATAGGTGTTCATCAAACCCCACATGGCGTTCACGGCGGCGGTTTGGCCGTTGGCGTTGGTGGTGCTGCCGCCGCTGATGTATTGCTGGCCGTCGCCCCAGACATTGCTGCTGTTGGTGTAAATGTTGCCGGCGGTGGGGTTGCTTTCCGGGCTGTGGTTGGCGTTGGTGATCGCCATCGCGCCAAACAGGCCGCCGGCGCCGCGGGTGGCATCTTTCATCGAATAGGTGCCGCCGCTCAGGGTGGTATTGATGGGTACGGCGCCATTGTATTGGCTGTTGCCGGTGCCGATCACGGTTTGCAGCGCGTTCCACTGGGCGATGATGGCGCCGGTCTTGGCGTTGACCACGGTGTCGTGATACACGGGGCGGTTGTTGACCAGCAAGCGGGTCTGGACGTAATAGGCCAGCTCATAATGGTCGATCACCTCTTCCAGGTCGAGCGCGTTCAAGGCCGTTTCGGCCTTGTTGGCGGCGCTGGCCACGCGCACCGATTTCATGATGGGATAAATCAGCAATTCCGCCGCCGGCGCGTTGCGGTGCGCCGCGCGCGGCGCCACCGATTGAATGGCCACGTCGATCGCGTTGGCCGGGCTCAAGGCGGGCGCCAGGTCGTTGCCGAACACCCCACCTTCGCCGTTGCCGGCCAGGCTGGCGGCGCTATTGCCCAGGCCGGCGCGCCGGTCCGAAACCGATTCGCTGATAATGTCGCCGCTATCGCTGGTGACCACCACCGATTCCGAACCGAACACGCGCAAGCCCTTGAAGGTGTGCTGGGCGCGGCTGATCTTGGTGCCGTTCACGCCCGGGTGGGGCGGCGCCACGGTAAAACTGTTGTCGGCGTTTAGGCCGAGCGCGGCGCGCCTGGCCGACAGCTTGGCCACCAGACCGGATGTCTCTTGTGGAGACAGTTGCACGGCCGGCGCTGCCATCAGCTGATTGCCCGCTTGCGCTTGTGTCATCGGCATCATCGGTATGGCGGCGATGGACGTGGCAAGTAAAGTCTTACATAAATTCATCTCTTCTCCAAGGGTATCGGTTGAGCTGCGTGGTTGTGCGACGTGGCCGCGTCGTGGCGGGCCAGCCCGGGCAACCTGCATCGTCGATCCGGATAGGGATGCCGATGGGGTGTGGGAAGGAAGCGCCGAGTTCTTCGACACTATTCTTATCGATATTGGCAAGTCAAAAAACTTCTCAAATTCGTCGAAAGTTTGATCGGTGTTAAAAATTAGACATTACTTTATGGCATCTGGAAATAGCAATCGCATAATGCGCGCTGCGTTGCTGAATAACTTGCTCAGTAGGCTGTTCACTGAGCAAGACGGCGCCACCCCGAGGGCGGCGCCGGACCGGCTTTACTTGGCGATCAAGCTCACCTTGTCGAGCACGAACGAGGTTTGCAAGGACGAGTCTTCCGTCGAGGCGAACGATAGCGTCACGGTTTGACCCTTGTACGGCAGCAAGTCGAAACTGCGCAACTGATAGCCGCTCGCCTTGTTCAAGTTGGAATACGAGCCCAGGGTGGCCAACACCGCGCCGCTGCCGCTTTTCAGCGTCACCGCCAACTTGTCGTAGGCGGTGGTGCCGCTTTCGGCCGAGTCGATGTGCAAGGCGAAGGTCAAGCTGGCCGAGCTGGCCGCCGACGGTATCGCCAGGGCCTGGGTTAAGGTCTCGGTGGCGCTCGAACCGTTGCCGCCCAGCCAGGCGTAGCGCCCGCCTTCATAGGCGCTTTGGCCGCTGAAGGTGCCGATCACGCCGCTGCCGCCGTTCCAGCCGGTGCTGCCGCTTTCGAAGCCGCCGTTGACGACGCGCTCGGCGCTGGCGCCGCCGCTGGACGACACGGTCAGGGTGGCATTGCCGGAGGTGACGCTGGTGGTCGGCGAGGACGCGTCGCTCACGCTGGCCTTGAACACGGCGCCATTGTCGGCCGTTTGCGCCGTCAGCGAGTAGGTCGGCGCGGTGGCGCCGGCGATCGCGCTGCCGTTACGGAACCACTTGTAGCGATACGGCGCGGTGCCACCGCTGGCGCGGATGGTAAACGAGGCGGTGGCGCCGGCCGCCACCGTCACGCTGGCCGGCTGGGTGCTGATCGACACGGCCGTCAAGCCGGCGCCCGTTTCATCGACATCGGTGCCCACATTGATGGCCGCGTAGGCGCGCTTGACGGCGGTCGCTTCCTGGCTGCCCACGCCGTACAACTCTTCGGCCGAGGCCAGCACCTTGGCGCGCGCGTCGGCATAGTTGGTGGTGGAGGTAAACTTGGTGCTGGCGGCCTTGAACCAGATGCGGAAAGCCTTGTCGTTGCCGATGCCGGTCATGGCAAGCGGGCTCTTGTTCAGGTAAGCGCTGTAAAAGTCGCTGCTCGAGCTGGCGTTCGAGCCCTTGGCCAGGAAGTAAAACATGCGGTTGTTCGGGCCGCTGTTCAAGTGGACATCGAGGTTTTTGATGGTGCTGCTCCAGGCGTTGGGGCTGCTGCCATCCTTGTTCGGCTTGTACATCCAGCGCAGCGGTTGGCCATTCTTGCTGATTTCCATGCCTATCTGCCAATCGTTGCCGCTGTTGGGAATCACGTTGCCGGTGCCGCCGGCGCGGGCGTAGGCTTCCACCATCTCGCCGCCGATGTCCGAGTTCGATTCGTTCAAGCCGCCCGATTCGCCGGCGTACACCAGCTTGGAGGTGGCGTCGGTCACGCCATGCGACATTTCATGGCCGATCACGTCGATCGAGCCCAGGCTTTTGAAGCTGCTGCCATCGCCGATGAACATGCATTTGCAGCGGTCGTCGTAGAAGGCGTTGTCGTAGTTGTTGTCGACGTGGGCCGCGATATAGGTGGCGGTGTTGTTGCCGTCCAGGCTTTGCCAGCCGAGCACGTTTTTCAGCGTGTCATAGGTGTTCATCAAACCCCACATGGCGTTCACGGCGGCGGTTTGGCCGTTGGCGTTGGTGGTGCTGCCGCCGCTGATGTATTGCTGGCCGTCGCCCCAGACATTGCTGCTGTTGGTGTAAATGTTGCCGGCGGTGGGGTTGCTTTCCGGGCTGTGGTTGGCGTTGGTGATCGCCATCGCGCCAAACAGGCCGCCGGTGCCGCGGGTGGCATCTTTCATCGAATAGGTGCCGCCGCTCAAGGTGGTGTTGATGGGCACGCTGCCATTGTATTGGCTGTTGCCGGTGCCGACCACGGTTTGCAGCGCTTTCCATTGGGCGATGATGGCGCCGGTCTTGGCGTTGACCACGGTGTCGTGATACACCGCGTGGTTGTTGACCAGCAAGCGGGTCTGGACATAATAGGCCAGCTCGTAACGCTCGACCACCTCTTCCAGGTCGAGCGCGTTCAAGGCCGCTTCGGCCTTGTTGACGGCGCTGGCCACGCGCACCGATTTCATGACGGGATAAATCAGCAATTCGGCCGCCGGGTCATGGCGGTGCAGGGCGCGCGGGGCCACCGATTTGACGGCCACATCGATCGCGTTGGCCGCGCTCAAGGCGGGCGCCAGGTCGTTGCCGAACACCCCACCTTCGCCGTTGCCGGCCAGGCTGGCGGCGCTATTGCCCAGGCCGGCGCGCCGGTCCGAAACCGATTCGCTGATAATGTCGCCGCTATCGCTGGTGACCACCACCGATTCCGAACCGAACACGCGCAAGCCCTTGAAGGTGTGCTGGGCGCGGCTGATCTTGGTGCCGTTGACGCCCGGGTGGGGTGGCGCCACGGTGAAACTGTTGTCGGCGTTCAGGCCGAGCGCGGCGCGCTTGGCCGACAGCTTGGCCACCAGACCAGCGTTTTCTTGTGGAGACAGTTGCACGGCCGGCGCTGCCATTAGCTGATTGCTCGCTTGCGCTTGCGCCATCAGCATCAGCGGGATGGCGGCGATGGAGGCGGCCATTAAGGTCTTGCGTAAATTCATCATTTCTCCGTGGGTAACTGGTGTATCGGCGTGTCGGTACGGTTCGGCCGCGGCCGGCGGCGGGAGCCACGGGCCGCGCAGACTGACACTATGCTTTCGATAGTTTCCCTGTCAAAAAACTTTCTAAATTAGTCGAAATATTGCCCTATGTTAAAAATTGGACATTGCGTAACCTTATTTAACAATATCGATGCGCTGATCCATGGCGTGCAGGCCGGAAACGCGTATTTATCTGCCAATTAAATTGAAGGTTGGAACTGATTGCGAGTCGATTGCAACACAAGGCGAACACTTTCAGTAATTGCAGTTGCATATCTTTAATGTTGCGAACTACACTAGATAGCAAGAAACCGGGCAGCGCTCCCGGCGAGCATATAAAAAAAGGGAGACAAAGCGGGTGGTCACGCTTCACCCATACTGTGCTAATCGGGAATTTAAGGGATACCAGATGACTTCATGTTTTGCGCCGGCGCCGTGCGCGGTTGGACCGTCGCTTCGGGGCGTGGCATGCGGCTTGCTTTCTAGCTGCTAGGAAAGCACTGATACCGCCAAGTCCGCTCTGCGCGCGACTCGATGCAGTCGCGCCAACGACGGCCGCGGCCAGGCTCTGCCAAGGCGCGGCCGGCCGCCGTACGACACACGGCGCAAGCCGGATTTCATTTCAGGAGAAGTGGCGTGGCCAAGTAACCCGTGTTACGACCGCCGCGGCACGATAGGAACTATGCTCTCGATCTCTACCAAAGTTGAGCAGATCGTCGCGGAATCGGCTTTCCTGACCGAAGGCCTGGGCCGCGGATTGATTAACTTATCCGAGCTGGCGCGCCAGCTCCAGCCGCAACTGCAAAGCGATCTGTGGAAGCCGGTCGGCCAAGCCGCCGTGGTCATGGCGCTGCGGCGCGTGGCCGAACGCTTGCCGCAGCATCAAAGCAGCGAGATCGTGCTGGCCCAGCGCACGGGCGAACTGACCACGCGCACCGAGCTGACCGAATTCATTTACCGCTATTCGGACAATACCTACGAGTGTCAGCGTCAGCTGCTGGCGCTGGCCGAGCCGATGCGCGGCGTGTTCGTCACCGTCACGCGCGGGGTCAACGAGGTGATGGTCATTTGCAGCCGGCCGCTCACCGGCACGGTGGAACAGGTGTTCGCCGCCGAGCGCCAGTTGGCGCGCCTGGAAAACCTGAGCGCGGTGACCCTGCACCTCAATCCCGACACCCACCGCACCCCGGGCATCTTTCACGCCATCTTGAAAAAGCTGGCTTGGGAGAAAATCAACCTGATTAATATGATCTGCACTTACACCGAGCTGACCATCCTGCTCGAACAGAACCAGACCGGAGCCGCCTTTTCGGTGCTCTCGAAGATCGTCTCGCACTGAACGCTCACGCCATCCAGAAAAACACCGCCGTCATGCGCTTGTCGTGGTGCGCGTGGCCGAAGTAGCCGCTGGCCGAGTGCACCATATTGGCGCGGTACAGCAAGATGCGGTTGAAGCGGTTTTCCACGCTGAGCTCTTCGCGCCAGGCTTGAGGCGGCAGGCTGGTCACCCCCAGCGCCTCGCGCAAATTGGCGTGCGGCGGACTGCAAAAATTGCCGCCCAGGCTGCCGTTCGGATAGCACAGGCGGTAAAACGAGGTGCCGGCCTGCGGCAGCGGATCGGGCGACAGATAAATCACGGCGGCGTAGCGGCACAGCTTGCGCGAATCGGTATGGGGACGGGGACCCGATTCGGCGCCGCCCACCAGCTGCACATAATTGTGGTTCAAGCTGGCGCCTTCGGGCGTGGCCGCCTGCCACAGACGTTTGGCGCCCGTCATGCCGCGCACCCAGGCCTCCACCGCCGCCAGTTCGTCCGGCAGCAGGGCGCCGGCGCTGCGTTGGCCCGGCCACGGTTCGTTGCGGCGCGGGGCGCCCAATTCCCAGTCGGCCTTGTCGAAGCAGCGTTGCGCCACCTGGTGCGGCGCGGCCAGGATGGCGTCGCCGATCCAGTAGTCGCGCCCCTGCTGCGGCTTGCGGTAAGTGAGGGTGGGCAGGGCGCCGGGCGCCCTGGGGCCGGTGACGGAAAATGGCGGACGTGGCTGGTTCATCTATTTTTTCTCGCTATCGGTGGAAAAACGCAGGGCCGGCGGCTCCGCGTCGCGTGCATCCGGGGCGGCATCGGGTGTACCAGCCGGCGCGGCGATATGGAGCTCGAGCTGCTCTTGCATGTCAACCCGTTTTTGCACCGAGACCAGGCGCGGGAAGGCGATGATCAGGGCCACCATGGCAATCTGGATCAGTACGAACGGCATCGCGCCGCGGTAAATATCGCCCGTCTTGACCTCCTTGGGCGCCACCGAGCGCAGGTAAAACAGGGCGTAGCCGAAAGGCGGATGCATGAAGGAAGTCTGCATGTTCACGCCCAGTAGCACGCCAAACCAGACCAGGTCGATACCCAATTTTTCGGCCACCGGCCCCACCAGCGGCACCAGAATGAAGGCCAACTCGAAAAAATCGAGGAAGAAGGCCAGCACGAAAAACAGCAGATTGACCACCACCAGAAAGCCGGTGGCGCCGCCGGGCAGGCCGCCCAGCAGGTGCTCGATCCACAGGTCGCCATTGACGCCCCTAAACACCAGCGCGAACACGGTGGAGCCGATCAGGATGAACAGCACGAAGCAGGACAGGCGGGTGGTGGCATCCATCGCTTGCCTGAGCAGCGGCCATGACAGGCGCCCGCCAAGTATCGCCAGCACCATGGCGCCGGCGGCGCCCAGGCCGCCGCCCTCGGTGGGGGTGGCCACGCCGATGAAGATGGTGCCCAGCACCAGGAAAATGAGGGCCAGCGGCGGCACCAGCACGAACACCACCCGTTCGGCCAAGCGCGAGAGCAGGCCCCATTGCCAGCGCCGGTTGGCCAGCGCCAGCAGCAGGGCGCCGGCCACGCCGACGGCGGCGCCGCACACGGCCAGCGCATCGGCCGCCATGGCCGGGTGGCCGGCCCCGTAGCAACGCGCGAACAGCGCGCCGGCGCCGGCCGCGCCCAGCGCGAGCGCCAGCAGCGAGCGCGCGCCGCTGTCGCCATTGGGTTGGCGCAGGTTGCGCGCCGCCGGCGGCAGGGCCGGCACGTGGCCCGGCTTGAACACCGACAGCGCCAGCACATAGCCGGCATACAGGGCGGTGAGCAGCAGGCCCGGAATCAGCGCCGCCTGATACATGGCGCCCACCGAGCGGCCCAGCTGGTCGGCCATCACGATCAGCACCAGCGAAGGCGGGATGATCTGGGCCAGCGTGCCCGAGGCGGCGATCACGCCGCACGCCAGTCGCTTGTCGTAACCGTAGCGCAGCATCACCGGCAGCGAAATGAGGCCCATCGATATGACCGAGGCGGCCACCACCCCGGTGGTCGCCGCCAGCAGCGCGCCGACAAAAATGACGGCGTAGGCCACGCCGCCGCGCACCGGCCCGAATAGCTGGCCTATGGTGTCGAGCAAATCCTCGGCCATGCCGGAGCGCTCCAGTATCAGGCCCATCAAGGTAAAGAAGGGGATCGCCAGCAGCGTGTCGTTGGCCATGATGCCCAGAATGCGGTTCGGCAGCGCTTGCAGCAGGGCCGGCTGGAGCAGACCCAGTTCCATGCCCACCAGGCCGAATAGCAAACCGTTGGCGGCCAGCGAAAACGCCACCGGAAAACCGGACAGCAGAAACATCACCAGCGCGCCAAACATGATCGGGGCCAGATTGGCGCTGATGAATAACTCCATGCGGGATGCCTGTGTGCGGGTGGGTGGGCCGGGTCAGGGCGCTTGGCGCGTCGCGCCGCCGGCCGGCGCCGGCTGGCGGGTGAAACTGCTGTCGTCGATCTTGCCGGCCAAAAAAGCGATGCGCTTGACGATTTCGGACACCCCTTGCAGCACCAGCAGCGCGAAGCCGAGCGGCACCAGCAGCTTGGCCGGCCACAGTGGCAGGCCGCCCGCGTTGGCCGACATTTCGCCGCTGCGCAGCGCCAGCCAGGCGAACGGCACGCCGTAGTACAGAATCAGCAGCGAGACCGGCATCAAGAACAGGAGCAAGCCAAACAGGTCGAGCCAGACCTGGGCGCGGCGCGGCAGGCGCGCCGTGAGCAGGTCGATGCGCACATGTTCGTCGCGCCGCAGGGTGTGGGCGCTGGCCAGCATGAACAGGGCGGCGAACAGATACCACTGGATTTCAAGCCAGGCGTTGTTGCTGCGGTTGAGGGCGTAGCGCGTCAGGGCGTTGGCGCTACAGATCAGCACCGCCGCCAGCAGGGCCCAGCCGACCAGCCGGGCGATGGCGTCGTTGAGGCGGTCGATCGCGCGTGACAGAGGCAGGAACATCGGCGTTCTCTTATGCGTTCTCTTAAGAAGCGGTGGCGGGCGCCGGTCCTGGCGGACCGGCCCGTGTCACTCCCTGGGGTTCAGTCCTTGAGCTGGGCGCGCACGCGCGCGATGGCGGCGCGCACCTGGCGCGGCGCCGTGCCGCCCACATGGTCGCGCGCGGCCACCGATCCTTCCAGCGTCAGCACGGCGAACACGTCTTCGCCGGTCAGGTCTGAGAACTGGCGCAACTGCGCCAGCGACAAATCGGCCAGGTCGCATCCGGCGTCGACGCAGGCGCGCACCGCGCGCGCCACCGCTTCGTGGGCGTCGCGAAACGGCAGGCCCTTCTTGACCAGATAGTCGGCCAGGTCGGTGGCGGTGGCATAGCCTTGCAGCGCGGCGGCGCGCATCGCCTCCGGCTTGACGCTGATGCCGCCGGCCATGTCGGCGAAAATGCGCAGCGTGTCGCGCAGCGTGTCGACCGTGTCGAACAGGGGTTCCTTGTCTTCCTGGTTGTCCTTGTTGTAGGCCAGGGGCTGGCCTTTCATCAGGGTCAGCAGGCCGATCAGATGGCCGTAGACGCGGCCGGTCTTACCGCGCGCCAGCTCCGGCACGTCCGGGTTTTTTTTCTGCGGCATGATGGACGAGCCGGTGCAAAAGCGGTCGGCGATGTCGATGAAGCCCACCCGTGGGCTCATCCAGATCACCAGTTCCTCGGCCATGCGCGAGACATGCATCATGATCATGGCGCCGGCGGCGCAAAATTCGATGGCGAAGTCGCGGTCGGAGACGGCGTCGAGCGAATTGTGGCAAACGTCGTCGAAGCCCAGCGTCTTGGCCACGCGCAGACGGTCGATCGGGAAGGTGGTGCCGGCCAGCGCGGCCGCGCCCAGCGGCAGGCGGTTGACGCGCTTGCGGCAGTCGGCCATGCGCTCGGCGTCGCGCCCGAACATCTCGACGTAGGCCAGCATGTGGTGGCCGAAGGTGATCGGCTGGGCCACTTGCATGTGGGTGAAGCCGGGCATGATGGTGTCGGCGTGCTGCTCGGCCAAGTCGAGCAGGGCGCCGCGCAGGGCCGCCAGCAGGGCATTGACGTCGTCGATGGCGGCGCGCACATACAGGCGGATGTCGGTGGCCACCTGGTCGTTGCGCGAGCGGCCCGTGTGCAGACGTTTGCCGGCGTCGCCCACCAGTTCGGTCAAACGCTTTTCGATATTGAGGTGGACGTCTTCCAGGTCGAGCAGCCATGCGAATTGGCCGGCGGCGATTTCTTGCCCGATCTGGGCCATGCCGCGCCCGATTTCGGCATGGTCGGCGGCGCTGATGATGCCCTGCGCATGCAGCATCTCGGCGTGCGCCAGCGAGCCTTCGATATCGAACAGGGCCAGGCGCTGGTCGAACGAGACGGAGGCGGTGTAACGCTTCACGAGATCGGAGACGGGTTCGGAAAAGCGGGCCGACCAGGCTTCGCCTTTTTTGGAGAGTTGTGCTGTCATGGTGAGAATCTACTTAATCGGTTGTTTCACCGATTATAAACAAGGTTGGGACGGGACAGGACATTTGGCCCGGTTCGGGCCGGGTAAAAGCGCGCGCGCGTTATCTCCCAAGCGGCGCGGCATCGATACGATCGACCGATGTCGGGCGGTGCCTCTGCCGCGTCCGGTTTCTGCGAGGATGTCGCTCACTTCACGCTGTACGTGGCTCACCTTGCCCGCGCCTCCGCCCAGCTCCCGCATCGTTTGCGAGATTTGCGCGCCGCTGGCCGCGGTCGTGTCCTCGATATCCTGCTCGAACCGATGCTGCAACAGATACGGTATCGGCGACTTTCCTCGCCGTCTCCAGCGGTTTGACGGGATCGAAAAATAGCGATCTGGCATCACTGCGCTTGCGATTACAATCGCTGATCTGACCGCGTGAGGAGATGCCATGTCGACTGCCTACTACCGTTCCACCTTCCGTCCCGTGCGTTTCCTGCTGATGCTGGCCGTATGCCTGTGCGCGGCGTGGACGTTCGCAGCCCGCGCCGCGCAACCGGCCACGCTGCGGGTCGACTATCAGCACAGCGGCGACGCGGCCGGCGAACAATATGCGCTGGAGCGGGTCGTGATCGAGCCGCTGCCCTGGCCCGGGTCGATGCAGCAGACCCTGGACGGCACCGGGCGCGGCGTGAATCGGTTCGAGGTGCTCGATGCCAAAAGCGGCGCGCTGCTTTACTCGCGCGGCTTTAGCACCATCTTCGGCGAATGGCGCAACACCGAAGAGGCCAAGTCGCTGCGGCGCGGTTTCGGCGAGTCGCTGCGTTTTCCCAAGCCGGACAGGCCGGTGCGGGTGCGCATTCTCAAGCGCGACGACAACAACGACTTCGTGTTGGCCTGGAGCGTGGAGATCGACAGCGACGGCGCCGGCGTGCAGCGCAAGGCCGGCCCGGCGCCGGCCCGGCCGATCGCGATCCGGGTCGGCGGCGCCTCACCCGACAAGGTCGATCTGCTGATCCTGGGCGACGGCTACACCGCCGCCGAGATGGGCAAGTTTGAAGCGGCCGCGCGGCGCCTGTCCGGACACTTGTTTTCGGTGGCGCCGTTTCGCGAGCGGGCCGCCGACTTCAACGTGTGGGCGATGGCGCTGCCGACCCAGGAGTCGGGCGTGTCGCGCCCTTCGACCGGCGTGCATCACGCCTCGCCGCTGGGGACCCGCTACGATATCTTCGGCAGCGAACGGTACGTGCTCACCACCGACAACCGCGCCCTGCGCGAGATCGCCCAGCACGCGCCCTACGAATTCATCGAGATCCTGGTCAATAACGACACCTACGGCGGCGGCGGCATCTTCGGCCAGTTCAGCACCGCCGCGGCCAACAGCGATTGGGCCAACTACTTGTTCGTGCATGAATTCGGCCACCATTTCGCCGGCCTGGCCGACGAGTATTTCACGTCGCCTTCGGTGTATCTGCCCAGCGGCGAGCGGCAGGAACCGTGGGAGCCGAATGTGACGGCCCTGCACGATCCGGCGCGCTTGAAGTGGCGCGCCCAGGTCGCGGCCGATACGCCCTTGCCCACGCCGTGGCCGAAAACGGCTTACGAGGACTACGCGCGCGCCTACCAAATAAAGCGCGCCGCACTGCGCGCGGCCAACCGTCCGGAGGCGGAAATGAGCGCCTTGTTCAAGGCCGACCTGGTGCATACCGAGCAGCTGTTTTCGGCGGCGCCGTATCGCCGTACGGTGGGTGCTTTCGAAGGCGCGAACTACGAGGCGAACGGCTTTTACCGGCCCCAGATGCAGTGCATCATGTTCGACCGCAGCGCACATTTTTGCACCGTGTGCCAGCAGGCGGTCGGCGCCATCATCGATCTGTACGCACGCCGGGCAAAGTAGCTGCCAGCCCTGCGGGGACGTTTAGGCGGCGCTTGGTGCGCTGGCGCACAGAACAATGGCGCGCCGCGATGTATTCTGCTTCCGTGATGTGGCGCTTCTTCACGGAAGGCCAACGCAATGACACGGCATGACTGGACATTTTGCCTCCGTTAATAAGTTAAAAAAACATACTTCCAATTCCATTTGAAAGGCAATACCATGAATAAATTACTCGCCACCCTGATCGCCGGTCTGTTCGCCACCGCCGCTTTTGCTCAAACCACCGACACCGCGCCAGCGCCAGCGACCGAAGCGACTGTTAAAGCGGAAGCCAAGGCCGACAAAGCCAACATGAAAGCCATGGCTTCGGAAGCCAAAGTCGACGCCAAAGCCGACGAGAGCGTTGCCAAGGCCGAAGCCAAAGCGGACGAAAAAAAGGCCAAAGCCCACGCCAAGGCGCAAAAATCGAAAGCCAAAGCGGGCGAGCATGTCGCCAAAGCCGACGCTGAAGACAAAATGAAGGAAGAAGCCAAGGCCGACAAATCGGCCGCCAAGGCTGACGCCAAAGCCGTCAAGACCTACATCAAGGCCGATTCCAAGGTCTTGAAAGAGCAGGTCGAAGGCGCCACCGACAAAGCGCTGGCGGCCACCAAAACCGCCGAAGTCCAAGCCAAGGGCGAAGCCGACGTGAAAGCCGCCGCCACCAAGTAATGGTTGCGCGGCCGGCGGGGCCGGGATTCCCGCCCCGCCGATCCGATAAAAAAGCCGTTCAGTTTGCGCTGAGCGGCTTTTTTACGTGCTCGCGCCATTCACGGGGCTGGTGGGTGGGTCGGCATGCCGCGCCGGATCGCTTGCGAGAACGCGATTTCGCTGGCGCCGTCGGCGGCTTGGGCGCGCTGTGTGATGCGACCGGCCGTGTGCAATTGTTCGAGCCGGTAGCCGGGCATCAGGGCGCCCACGTCGAACAGATAACGGTCCAGATAGCCCGAGGCCAGCAAGCGGTAGTCGAGCGGCAGGCCGCGCACGATGCGGCGCGCCATCTCGAACACGATGGTGGTGCAGTTGGCCGTGAGTGTGTTGTAGAAGCGGGGGTCGCGTGCCAGCTGCGCGCTCTCGTCCAGATACGCCAGGAACAGGGACCGCATTTGCGGCGCCGGCATCAGCACGCGGTATAAATATACGTCTTCGCCGCGCACATTGGTGCGCACCCGCAGGATGTCGCGCTCCTCGGCGGCGATCAGCGATGTCTCATATTGTTTGAAAAAGCCGCCGACGGCGGAAAAACGCTCGCCCTGCTCCTTGCGGATCTCGATGGAAAACGTAAGAAAGCGGCCGTCGTCGAAGCCGAACGTGACCAGGGTATGCGCGATGGCCGGTCCCATCCAGTACGACAGCGCCACATCGACCGAGCGCAAATGATCCAGGTCCACCTGCCGGCTTTCCCAGCGCTGCACGAAGTCGGTGTCGCTATGCCAGTCGAAGTTGCGCACGTTGTCCAGTGTGACCTTGCCGCCCTCGACCCGGCTGGTGAGGATGCGCGCGCCGTCGGCGGCCCACTGGCGTTGCGCCGATGGCGCGATGCCGGCCCACCAAACCGAAAGCAAGGCCAGTGCCACGCCATAGGGCAGCGCCGCATGCCACAGCGGGCGGCGGCGCCACAGGCCGATCGTCACCAGAAGCGCCATGCCGACCCAGGCCGCCCCGGCCGCGTCGCGCCACAGCGGGCCGGCCGGCAGCTGATAATGCAGCGCCAGCACCGCCCACGCCGCCGATAGCGACACCGCCAGCGACAGCACAGCCGCCGCCAGCACACGCGGCCAGCGGCGGGCCCGCCCGGACGGCGCGTCCATCAGCCTTGCGCCGTCAATGTGAGCGGCTTGAGTTTGGCGACCAGGGCTTTCCCTTTGCGCGCGCGCTTGCCGATATGGATGCCCAGGCCGGTGGCCGACAGCGCCACTTCCTGCGCTTTGCCGCCACGGCCGATACCGGCCACCAGCACGCCGCGCTGACTGATCGGCTGTGCCCCCAGCAGGCTTTCCTTGTCGTCCAGTTCCATCAAGATAACACCACGGCCGCCATTGGCGAGGATTTTCATTTCGTCCAAGCCGAACACCAGCAGCCGGCCCTGGTCGGACAGGCAGGCGATGGCGCTGGCGTTGGCGAGCACCACTTTGGGCGCCAGGGGCAGCGCGCCCTCGTCGAGCGTGATGTAGGCTTTGCCGCTCTTGATGCGGCTGACCATGTCGCCGGCCTTGGCCAGGAAGCCGTAACCGGCGCTCGAGGCGAGCAGCAACTCGGTGCTGGCGGGGCCGACAAAATAATGCAGGATGCGCGAGCCGGTCAAATCGACCAGGGTGGTGATCGGCACGCCGTCGCCGCGCGCGTTGGGCAGCGCCGCCACCGCCACCGAGTAAATTTTGCCGTTGGCGCCGAAGCCGAGCAGGGTGTCGACGGTGCGGCATTCGAAGGCGCCGTACAGCGTGTCGCCGGCCTTGAAGGTGAATTGGGCCGGGTCGTGGCCGATGCCGGTGCGCGCGCGCACCCAGCCTTTTTCGGAAATGATGACAGTGACCGCTTCGTCCACCACCTTCTGTTCCACCGCCGCCTTTTGCGCTTCCTCGATCAGGGTGCGGCGCGCGTCGCCGAACTGTTTGGCGTCGCTCTCGATTTCCTTGATGATGGCCCGTTTCATCGAGGAGGGATTGTCGAGCAGGTCCTGCAAGCCTTGTTTTTCCTTGCGCAGTTCGGCCAGCTCTTGCTGGATCTTGATCGATTCCAGGCGCGCCAGCTGGCGCAGCCGGATTTCCAGGATATCCTCGGCCTGCCGGTCCGACAGGCGGAATTCCTCGATCAGCGCGGCCTTCGGCTCGTCCGCGTTGCGGATGATCTGGATCACCTTGTCGATGTTGAGCAGGATGGTTTCGCGCCCCTCCAGAATATGGATACGGTCGTTGACCTTGGCCAGCCGGAAGTTGCTGCGGCGCGTGACGGTGAGGAAGCGGAACTCGACCCACTCCTGCAAGATACTGCCCAGGCCCTTCTGGCGCGGGCGCCCGTCGCCGCCGATCATCACCAGATTGATGGAGCTCGATGATTCGAGCGAGGTGTGGGCCAGCAGCATCAGCATGAACTCGGTCTGATCCTGGTTTTTCGATTTCGGTTCGAACACCAGGCGCACCGGCGCTTCCCGGCCCGATTCGTCGCGGATGGTGTCAAGCGAATTGAGGATCAGCGACTTGAGCGCGATCTGGTCGGGCGACAGGGTTTTTTTGCCAAGCTTGATTTTCGGGTTGGTCAGTTCTTCTATCTCTTCCAGCACTTTTTGCGACGAGGCGCCCGGCGGCAGTTCGGTCACCACCGCCTGCCATTGGCCGCGCGCCAGTTCCTCGATTTTCCAGCGCGCCCGCACCTTCATGCTGCCACGCCCGCTGGCATACATGTCATGGATCTGGGCCGGCGGCGTGATGATCTGGCCGCCGCCCGGGAAATCCGGGCCGGGAATGATCGCCATTAACTCGGCGTGGGTGAGCTTGGGATTGCGGATCAAGGCCACCGCCGCTTGCGCCACTTCGCTCAGATTGTGCGACGGGATTTCGGTGGCCAGGCCGACCGCGATGCCGGAGGCGCCGTTCATCAGCACCATCGGCAGGCGCGCCGGCAGCAGCCTCGGTTCCTCGGTGGTGCCGTCGTAGTTGGGCTGGAAATCGACCGTGCCCTGGCCGATTTCATCCATCAGCAGGCGGGCGATCGGCGTCAGGCGCGCCTCGGTGTAGCGCATCGCCGCGGCGCCGTCGCCGTCGCGCGAGCCGAAGTTACCCTGGCCGTCGATCAGCGGATAGCGCAGCGAAAAATCCTGCGCCATGCGCACCAGCGCGTCGTACACCGATTGGTCGCCGTGCGGATGCAGCTTGCCCAGCACGTCGCCGACCACGGCGGCCGACTTGCGCGGTTTGGCGCTGGCGTTCAAGCCCAGATCGTTCATGGCATACAGGATGCGGCGCTGCACCGGCTTTTGGCCGTCGCACACGTCGGGCAGGGCGCGCCCCTTGACCACCGAGATCGCGTAGTCGAGATAGGCCCGCTCGGCGAAGGTGGACAGGGTCAGCGATTCGCCGTCCGGCGGATCGGGTGGCGGGGGCGCCGGCGGCGTTTGCGGCGGCTGCGGCGGTTGTTCGTCGAAGAGGTTAGCTTGGATAGTCATGGTGCCTGTTTCAGATTAGGCGCGCCGGCGGCGCGGGACAAAAAATTTAAGAGAAATGCAGCTGTTTAAAAGCCGACTGGTACATATTGATCAAGACAAAAAATGCCACGGCGGCCCACAGCGGCAGCAAAAACATCAGGCGCGGATCATCGCGCCCGCCCAGCAGTAGCTGACTCGAGGTGGCGAGCGACTTGAGAAAGATGAGCGCCACCCAGATCAAGCCGCCGGACAGGCCGGTCACGCGCACGCGCGAGATGGCCAGTCCGGCCAGGCACCAGCCCCACACCAGCGGTGCCGGCGCCGTCAGCGTGCCGGTCGCCAGGGCCGCCACCAGCGGCAGGCAGCCCAGCAGCCAGAGCGAGCGCCAACGCGTGAGCGCGGCGAGCGACCAGCCGCCGGCGGCCCACGCCTGCGCGCCACCGCGCAGACCCAGCACGGCCAGACATAGGCCGGCGAGCGCGCAGGGCGCGACGCCCCACGAATCGAAGCCGGTGATGAACATGGCGGCAGCGCTAGCGGCCGCCGTCAGCAGCAGCCACACCAAGCCGGTGCGCTGGCGCTGCGCGCTCCAGGCCACCAGCGCGGCCGCCCCGCACAGGGCCAGGCCGGCCGTCACACCGTGCCGCAGCGGCGGCGCAGGTTGCGGCACCAGCAGCAGCATGGCCAGCACAAAAAAGGGCGGCAGCCAGCCCAGTTCCCGATAGCGTGCGTGGCGCTCGCGGGCGGCGATGGCCGCGGCCTTGAGCCGCTTGGCGGCGCCGATGGCGCGCAGCGGCGGGAAAAAGGCGAACCAGGCGAACAGCAGAAATGACAGTGCCTGGCAAACGAAAAAGGCCGGCCGCTCGAACGACACGCCGGGCAGCCATCCAAACCGGTCGTGCAGCATTTCCGCAACCAGGCTCAGGGCGGCGCCGCACAGCGCCGCTCTGGCGATGGTCCGGCTGAACATTTTTTGTCGCCCTGCCTTGTTTTGCCACCAGTTCAGCACATCGCCGTTCAATTTGTAGCGGACCAGATCGGGATGGCGCGCGCGCAAGGCGGGGATGACCTCCTTCAATCGTTGCGTGAAAGCGGCGTCCCACAATGTGCGGCTATAGACGGGGTGGGTATCGGCCAGCAAAACCTGGTACACGCGGTCTTTTATGGCGATTTGCCGGAACCGGGCATGGTCCACGGCCGACCAGTGGCGGCCCAAGGCGGCTTGGGCGGCGCGGGTATCGGCGGCGGACAGGCGCGGCAGCATGTCTTCCCAGCCGAAATGGACCACCAGCGCGCTGCGCAGCGAATCGGGGCAGGCTTCCTGGGCGCAGTGCAGCAGGGCGTGGCGCTCGAACGCTTCGCGCAAGGAAAAATTGAGCAGCACGTCGGTCGTCGCCAGCTGCGCCAGGGCGCGCGCGGCGGCGGCCGGTGTGGCGGCCCGCTCCAGAAAATCGCGCCATACCACCCGCGCCTGCTCGGTCAAGTCCGGGTCGGCATAGGGTGCGGGCGCCTTGGCGCGGCCCGCCGGCGGCGCGGCCTTGTTGAGCAAGATGGGCGGCGAGTAGGGCGGCGCGGCGGGCGGCGCGGCCGGGGCGCAATAGGGATCGCGCGCATCAAGGGGCGCCGGCGGCGGAGCGGGCACGGAGTCGTCAGCGTGCGACAGCCCGGCTCCGGCCGCCGTCAGTGGCGCTCTTTGGTCGCCATGGTCGGCTGCCACGGTTGCGTCGCCGGCGTCGCTAGCGCGCGCGGCGCCGGCGGGCGCATCGGCCGGCATCAAGGCCGCGCCGGTTTCATCGCTTGTCTGGCGCGGCGCCGGCTTGGCCTGTTCGGCCAGGCCGCGCGCGCGGGCCGCCAGCCGCAGCGCCAGTTCGTAGGCCTCGCGCAGCTGCTGGAACGCGGCCGGATCGTCCTCCGGCCGCGTCGTTTTGAGCAGGCGCGCGTAGGCCCGCTTGATGCCGCGCTCGTCGGCGGTCTGCTCCATTCCGAGAATGGTCCAGCAGTTGCTCGCCGCGCCGCGCATTACAGAAAACTCTCGCTTTCCACTTGCCGCAGCACTTTCTCGAGCAGCACGCGCGCATGGCGCGCCTTGTTCACGTCCTGGGTTTCCAGCACCGCCTGGAAGGCTTGCGTGTGCTCTCCCAGGAAGTGCCGCACTTGGCCCAGCGATTGTTCGTACAGACGGTCGGCGCGCGCCAGCAGGGTGCGGTTTTCGAGCTGGTCGCGCGGGTGGATTTTCAGGTCCGCCAGTTCGGCGAAACGGCGCTCGATCTGTTCGGGCGCCATCACGCCGGCATTGTCGCTGATGACCACTTTGTGGCGTTCCTGGGTCGCCTGTACCGTCACTTCCGCTTCCAGCACGCCGCTGATGTCGTAGGTGAAGCGGATGTCGATGGCCACCTCGCCGGCCTTTTTGGCCGGAATCGGAAAGGCGATTTTGCCGAGGAAGACATTGTCGGCCACCAGGCGCGACTCGCCCTGGTAAATGGCCACCATGATCTGCTTCTGGTTGTCCGACACGCTGTACATGGTTTCGCTGCGCGACACCGGCACCACCGAATTGCGCTCGATGATGGGCAGGTAGTGGCCGGCGCTAAATTGATTGGGGCCGGTCTCGCGCGACATGGCCACCCCCATCGAGTAGGGCGCCACATCGGTCATGACCACTTCGTCGAGCGCCGCGTCGCGCATTTTCAGGCCCGCCTGGACCGCCGCGCCAAGCGCGATCGCATGGTCCGGGTCGAGCGCGATGGAGGGGAAGCGGCCGAACATGCGCGAGACCAGCTTGCGCACCACCGGCATGCGGGTGGCGCCGCCGGCCAGCACCACCGCGTCCAGTTCGGCGGCCCGGATGGTGGCGTCGCGCAGGGCCCGCTCGACCGGCACGCGCAAGCGCTGGAGCAGCGGTTCGGCCAGTTTGGCCAGGGTCTCTTCCTCCACTTGCCACACATAGTCATGGTCCTGGTAGCGCGCCGCCATGCGCGCCGAGGGGTGTTCCGACAGTAGCCGCTTGGCCCGCTCGGCCTCGTCGCGCAGGCGCTGGCGCTGCTGCGCGTCGAGCACCGCGTGCGTTTGCCGGTCCAGGGCGTCCTGCAAGCCGCTGTGTTTCAGGAAGGCGTCCACCAGCAGGGTGACGAAGTCCTCGCCGCCCAGGAAGTTGTCGCCGGCCGAGGCGCGCACTTCCATCACGCCGTCGAACAGTTCCAGGATCGAGACGTCGAAGGTGCCGCCACCCAGGTCGAACACCAGAAATTTGCTCTCCTGATCGCGCTCGCGGATGCCGTAGGCCAGCGCGGCGGCGGTCGGCTCGTTGAGCAGACGCTCCACCTTCAAGCCGGCCAGCTGACCGGCCGTGCGCGTGGCCTTGCGCTGGGCGTCGCTAAAGTAAGCCGGCACCGTGATGATGGCTTCTTCGATCTTTTGGCCCAGCGCGGCCTCGGCGTCTTCCTTGAGCGCGCGCAGCACCAGAGACGACAATTCCTCGGGGCGGAAGTGCTGCCGTCCCAGTGTGACGGTGCGTTCGCTGCCCATGTAGCGCTTGAACACGGCGGCCGTGAGCTGGGGGTGGGTTTGCAGGCGGTCGCGCGCGGCCCGCCCGACCAGGATGGTGCCGTCGTCGTCGATGCCGACGCAGGACGGGGTGAGCTGCTCGCCCAGCGCGTTCGGAATCAGGTGGGCCTGACCGTCGCGCCAGTAGGCGGCCAGGCTGTTGGTGGTGCCCAGGTCGATACCGATGATCATGTCAGATGTCCGCTTCGGCCTCGTTGCCGTGTTCCTCGATCCAGGCCCGCCGCCCGGCCGCCTCGCCTTTGCCCATCAACATATTGAAGCGGGCCGCCGAGGACAGCTGGTCGATTTCGTTGAGCGCCACCGGCAGCAGGCGGCGCGTGTCCGGATTCATGGTGGTTTCCCACAGCTGGCCGGCGTTCATCTCGCCCAGGCCCTTGAAGCGCGAGATCGACCAGGCGCCTTGTTTTACGCCTTCCTTGCGCAGCTTGTCCTCGATGGCCACCAGTTCGCCGTCGTCGAGCGCGTAAATTTTCTGGATCGGCTTCTTGCCGCGGGCCGGCGCGTCGACCCGGTACAGGGGCGGGCGGGCGATGCAGATGTGGCCGCGCGCGATGAGCTGGGGGAAGTGCTTGAAGAAGAGCGTGAGCAGCAGCACCTGAATGTGCGAGCCGTCGACGTCCGCATCGGACAGGATGCAGATTTTCCCGTAGCGCAGGCCCGACAGGTCGGGCGTGTCGCCATGGCTGTGCGGGTCGACGCCGATGGCCACGGCGATGTCGTGGATCTCGTTGTTGGCGAACAGGCGGTCGCGGTCGGTCTCCCAGGAGTTGAGCACCTTGCCGCGCAGCGGCAGGATGGCCTGGAATTCCTTGTCGCGCCCCATCTTGGCCGAGCCGCCGGCCGAGTCGCCCTCGACCAAAAACAGCTCGTTGCGGCCGATATCGGACGATTCGCAATCGGTCAGCTTGCCCGGCAAGACGGCCACGCCGGACGATTTTTTCTTTTCCACTTTTTGCAGCGAGCGCTGACGCGACTGGGCCTGTTTGATCACCAGTTCGGCCAGCTTTTTGCCGTAATCGACGTGATGGTTCAGCCACAGCTCCAGCGGCGGCTTGCTGAAGGTCGAAACCAGGCGCACCGCGTCGCGCGAGTTCAGGCGCTCCTTGATCTGGCCCTGGAATTGCGGGTCCAGCACCTTGGCCGACAGCACAAAGGAAGCGCGCGCGAAGACGTCCTCGGGCAGCAGCTTGACTCCCTTGGGCAGCAGCGAATGCATCTCGACGAAGTTCTTGACGGCGCCGAACAAGCCTTCGCGCAGGCCCGATTCGTGGGTGCCGCCGTTCGAGGTGGGGATCAGGTTGACGTAGGATTCGCGCACGATGGCGCCTTCCTCGGTCCAGGCCACCACCCAGGCCGCGCCTTCGCCCTCGGCAAAGCCGTCGGTATCGAGGCTGGCGTACTGGGCGCCCTCGAACAGGGGAATCAGGGTTTCGCCATTGCTGGACTGGGCCAGCGCCTCGGTCAGATAGCCGCGCAAGCCTTCGGCATACAACCAGGTTTGCACCTCGCCCGTTTTGGCGTTGGTCAGGGTGACGGTCACCCCGGGCAGCAGCACCGCTTTCGAGCGCAGCAGGCGTTGCAACTCCACTTGCGAGATCTGGGGCGAGTCGAAATACTTCGGATTGGGCCAGGCCGTGACGCGGGTGCCGGACTTTTTGCCTTCGCGCGGGGCCGGGCGCGATACCAGCGGCTCGACCACGTCGCCGTTTTCAAAGGCCATCACATGCAGGCCGTTGCCATTGTCTTCCTTGCGCCAGACGGTGATTTCCAGGCGCGAGGAAAGCGCGTTGGTGACCGACACGCCGACCCCGTGCAACCCGCCGGAAAAAGCGTAGGCGCCGCCGGAGCCCTTGTCGAACTTGCCGCCCGCGTGCAGGCGGGTAAACACGATTTCCACGGTCGGCACGTTCTCTTCCGGGTGCAGGCCGACCGGGATGCCGCGCCCGTTGTCTTCCACCGTGATGCTGCCGTCGGCGTTCTGGGTCACGGCGATCAGGTTGCAGTGCCCCCCCAGCGCCTCGTCGGAGGCGTTGTCGATCACTTCCTGGATGATATGCAGCGGATTTTCAGTGCGGGTGTACATCCCCGGACGTTGCTTGACCGGTTCGAGCCCTTTCAGGACGCGGATGGATGATTCGCTGTAGTCGGATGCGGGTTTTTTGGTGGCCATACTAAGTTGGTGATCAAGCAATAAGTTGTGCGGATGCCCGAGCATTCTATCCCGATCCCCCCGCGCTTCGTCATTTCCAAATGGAATAGCTGCCGATGTGCGTGGCAATTGGCCGTTGCTGTGGCGCGGGCCGTATTCTTGCCGCTTCGCCAGCGCTTGGCAAGGGCGGATGCGCATTGTCAATCCGGACACATCAGCCAAGGCCAAATAGTATCGCCCGATAGCCTGATTGAATAGCGTGGGCCGCGCCGTGGCCGATTTTTACGCTTTGTTTACACCGCCGCCGCCACTGTTTACACAGTTTTTAGACCCTTCCCGATAAGCTGATCGACATCAACATAAACCTAAAGAGGGTGTGATGGACATCGTGTACCTCGGCTTGATCGCCGTCTTTTTGCTGGCCAGCTGGGCCTTCGTGGCCGGCTGCGCCGCTCTGGAAGGGCGGCCATGAACCCCTTCCATATCGCGGGCGCGGCGGTGGCGGCGGCACTGCTGCTGTATCTGGTGCTGGCCCTGTTGAGAGCCGAGGAGTTGTGATGACGACCGGCGCGATGATATTGCTGCTCGCTTTCCTGGTCGCGCTGCTGGCGCTGGCCTACCCGCTGGGCATGGTGCTGGCGGCGGTGGGCCGGGGCGGCCCGGTGCCCGGCATGGGCGCGATGCAAACGGTGGAGCGGCGTCTGTACCGCCTGGCCGGCGTGGCGCCGGAGCAGGCCATGGGCTGGCGGCGCTATGCCATGGCGCTGCTGGCGTTTAACGCGCTGGGCGCCGTGTTTGTATATGGCGTGCAGCGGGTGCAGGCGCTGCTGCCGCTCAACCCCCAGGCGATGGCCAATATCGGTCCCGATTCTGCCTTCAACACGGCCGTCAGCTTCGTCACCAATACCGACTGGCAAGCGTATAGCGGGGAGCAAAGCATGAGCTACTTGAGCCAGATGCTGGCGCTGACGGGGCAACACTTTTTTTCGGCCGCCACCGGCATGGCGGTCGCTTTTGCCCTGATACGGGGTTTCGCGGCACGCTCGTCGACCTCGATCGGCAATTTCTGGGTCGATATCACACGCTCCATCTTGTACGTGCTGCTGCCGCTGTCGCTGCTGTTTTCCGTGTTCTTGATGGGGCAGGGCGTGATCCAGAATTTTTCTGCCTATCAAGAGGTGCGCTTGCTCGATCCGGTTTCCTACCGCGCCGCGCAAGGCGGCGCCGACGGCCAGCCGGTGTTGGACGGCGGCGGCCAGCCGGTGCTGGAAGGGCGCACCAGCCCAACGCAAACCCTGGCCATGGGACCGGTGGCCTCGCAGGAAGCGATCAAGCTGTTGGGCACCAATGGCGGCGGCTTTTTCAACGCCAATTCGGCCCATCCGTATGAAAATCCCACGGCCTTGAGTAACTTCGCCCAGATGCTGGCGATCTTCCTGATCCCGGCCGCCCTGTGCTTCGCCTTCGGGCGCATGGTGGGCGACGCGCGCCAGGGCTGGGCCGTGCTGGGCGCCATGAGCGTGATCTTCGTGCTCATGACGGTGCTGGTCTTGATGGCCGAGCAGCAGCCTCACCCGTGGCTGCAAGGGCTGGGGGTCGATCAAGGTGGGAGCGCCTTGCAATCGGGCGGCAATATGGAGGGCAAAGAAACCCGTTTCGGCGTGAGCGCGTCGGCCCTGTTCGCCGCCATCACCACGGCCGCCTCCTGCGGCGCCGTCAATGCCATGCACGATTCTTTCATGCCGCTGGGCGGGCTGGTGCCACTGGTGTTAATGCAGTTCGGCGAAGTCATTTTCGGCGGGGTCGGCTCGGGCTTGTACGGCATGCTGGTGTTCGCCATGCTGGCCGTGTTTATCGCCGGGCTGATGATCGGGCGCACGCCGGAATACCTGGGCAAGAAAATCCAGGCCTACGACATGAAGATGATCTCGATCGCCATCCTGGTCACGCCCACGCTGGTGCTGGCCGGCAGCGCCATCGCGGTCTTGAGCGAGGCCGGCCGGGCCGGCATCGGCAACCCCGGCGCGCACGGTTTTTCGGAAATCCTGTATGCGCTCAGTTCGGCGGCCAACAACAATGGCAGCGCCTTCGCCGGCTTGTCGGCCAACACGGCGTTCTATAACAACCTGCTGGCGGCGGTCATGTGGTTCGGCCGCTTCGCCATGATCGTGCCGATCCTGGCGCTGGCCGGTTCGCTGGCCGGCAAACGCCGGCTCGAGCCGAACGCCGGCACCTTGCCGACCCATGGCGCGATGTTCATCGGTTTGCTCATCGCGGTGGTGCTACTGGTCGGTGTGCTCAACTATGTGCCGGCCCTGGCGCTCGGTCCCGTGATCGAACATCTGCAACTTTTTAACCCATAAGAGGCTCCCATGTCACGCACCAGCCTGACGCTGTTCGACCCGGCCCTGATCGGTCCGGCGATGCTCGACGCGTTCGCCAAACTCCATCCCCGCACCCAGTGGCGCAGTCCGGTCATGTTTGTGGTGTATGTGGGCAGCATCCTGACCACCCTGCTGTTTTTCCAGTCCTGGCTGGGCGCCGGCGAGGCCGCTCCCGGCTTCATCCTGGCGATCTCGGTCTGGCTCTGGTTTACGGTGTTGTTCGCCAACTTCGCCGAAGCCCTGGCCGAGGGGCGCAGCAAGGCGCAGGCGGCCTCGCTGCGGGCCTTGAAACAGACCGTGAGCGCCAAAAAAATGCGCCAGCCCGCGTATGGCGCGCCGTGGGACGCCACCCCGGCCACCGAACTGCGCAAGGGCATGACGGTGCTGGTCGAGGCGGGCGACGTGGTGCCGGCCGACGGTGAAGTGGTGGCCGGGGTGGCCTCGGTCGACGAGAGCGCCATCACGGGCGAATCGGCGCCCGTGATACGCGAATCGGGCGGCGATTTTTCCGCCGTCACGGGTGGCACCCGGGTGCTGTCGGACTGGTTGCTGGTGCGGGTGTCGGTCAATCCGGGCGAGGCCTTCATCGACCGCATGATCGCCATGGTGGAAGGGGCCAAGCGCCAGAAGACGCCCAATGAAATCGCGCTCACCATCTTGCTGGTGGCCTTGACCATCGTGTTCCTGGTGGTGTGCGTGACGCTGCTGCCGTTTTCCGTGTACGCGGCGGCGGCCGCCAAAGCGGCCGGCATGGCCAGCGCGCCGGTCGGCATCACGGTGCTGGTGGCGCTACTGGTGTGCCTGATACCCACCACCATAGGCGGCTTGTTGTCGGCCATCGGCGTGGCCGGCATGAGCCGCATGATGCAAGCGAACGTGATCGCCACCTCGGGCCGCGCGGTGGAGGCGGCCGGCGATGTCGACGTGCTGCTGCTCGATAAGACCGGCACCATCACCCTCGGCAATCGCCAGGCCGCCGCTTTTGTCGCCGCGCCCGGCGTGAGCGAGCAGCAGCTGGCCGAGGCGGCGCAATGGGCCTCGCTGGCCGACGAGACGCCGGAAGGGCGCAGCATCGTGGCGCTGGCCGCGCAGCGCTGCGACGTGGGCGCGCGCGACCTGGCCGAGCTGCACGCCAGCGCGGTGCCATTTACGGCCCAGAGCCGCATGAGCGGGATCGATCTGGGCGCCGCGCCGGGCGGCGAGGGCCGGCGTGAAGTGCGCAAGGGCGCGGCCGATTCGGTGCGCAAATACGTCGAGGCGCTGGGCCGGCCCTATCCGCCCGAGGTGGCGCGCGCGGTCGACCAGATGGCGCGCCGCGGCAGCACTCCGCTGGTGGTGGTGGACGACGGCCGGGTCATGGGCGCGGTCGAGCTGAAGGATATCGTCAAGGGCGGCATCAAGGAGCGCTTCGCCGAGCTGCGCCGGATGGGCATCAAGACCATCATGATCACCGGCGACAACCGGCTCACGGCGGCGGCCATCGCCGCCGAGGCGGGGGTGGACGATTTTCTGGCCGAGGCCACCGCGGAAGACAAATTAAAACTGATCCGCAGCTATCAGTCGGACGGGCGGCTGGTGGCCATGACGGGCGACGGCACCAACGACGCGCCGGCGCTGGCCCAGGCCGACGTGGCGGTGGCCATGAATTCGGGCACGCAGGCGGCCAAGGAAGCGGGCAACATGGTCGATCTCGATTCGAATCCCACCAAGCTGCTCGAAATCGTTGAAATCGGCAAGCAGATGCTGATGACGCGCGGCGCCTTGACCACGTTTTCGATCGCCAACGACATCGCCAAGTATTTCGCCATCATCCCGGCCGCCTTCGTGGCCACCTATCCCCAGTTGAAGGCGCTCGATGTGATGGGCTTGCACAGCGCGTCGTCGGCGATCCTGTCGGCCGTCATTTTCAACGCCCTCATCATCGTGTTCTTGATACCGCTGGCGCTCAAGGGAGTGCGCTATCGCGCCGTCGGCGCCGTCATGCTACTGCGCCGTAATCTGCTGATCTACGGCCTGGGCGGCATTGCGCTGCCGTTTGTCGCCATCAAGCTGATCGACATGATCTTGTCCATGCTCCATTTCGTATAAAGGAAATCCCATGTTCACCCTCCTGCGCCCCGCCGGCGTGCTGTTCGCCGCATTGACGCTGCTGTGCGGCCTGTGTTACCCGTATGCCGTGGCCGGCCTCGGTCAAGCGCTGTTTCCCGCCCAGGCCAACGGCAGCTTGCTGGTGCGCGAGGGGCGCGCGGTCGGCTCGGCGCTGATCGGCCAGTCGTTCACCGCGCCGCGCTATGTCTGGGGCCGGCCTTCGGCCACCGTGCCGATGGCCAATAACGGCGCCGGCTCGGGCGGATCGAACCTGGGGCCGCTCAATCCGGCCCAGCTGGCGGCGGTGCGCGCCCGCATCGCCGCGCTCCAGGCGGCCGATCCGGCCAATCGCTTGCCGATACCGGTCGACCTGGTGACCGCCTCGGCCAGCGGACTCGATCCCGAACTGAGCGTGGCGGCGGCGCGTTACCAGGCCGCCAGGGTGGCGCGCGCGCGCCGCTTGCCCCTGGCGCAGGTGGACGCCATCATCGCCGACCAGCGGCGCGGCGCCTGGCTCGGTTGGCTGGGCGAGCCGCGCGTTAATGTGCTGGCGCTCAATCTGGCTTTGGATGCGGCCTCGAACCGGGCCGCGCGGTAAGATGGTCACTGGCGCGCCCCGTTGCGCTCGATAAGGTCAACCATGCAGGCGAACGATAGTCAAAGACCGGACCCGGACGCCCTGCTGGCGCGGGTGGTGGCGCAGCAGGAAAAGGCCGCGCGCGGCCGGCTACGGATTTATTTCGGCGCCTCGGCCGGGGTGGGTAAAACCTGCGCCATGCTGGCGGCGGCGCGCCAGTTGCAAGCCGACGGCGTGCGTTTGCTGGTGGGCGTGGTGGAAACCCATGGCCGGGCCGACACCCTGGCCATGCTGGGCGAGCTGCCCCGGCTGGAAATGCGGCATATCGAGTATCGGGGCAAGCGTCTGGCCGAGTTCGACCTCGACGCCGCCTTGCAACGCAAGCCGGCCCTGATCCTGGTGGACGAATTGGCCCATTCGAACGCGCCCGGCGCGCGCCACCCCAAGCGCTGGCAGGATGTGGCGGAATTGCTGGACGCCGGCATCGACGTGTTCGCCACCCTCAATGTGCAGCACCTGGAAAGCTTGAACGACGTGGTGGGCGGCATCACCGGGGTGCGGGTGGCGGAAACCCTGCCCGACACCGTGTTCGATGGCGCCGACGAGGTGGTGCTGGTCGATTTGCCGGCCGAGCAGCTGTTACAGCGGCTCAAGCTGGGCAAGGTGTACCACGGCGCCCAGGCCGAGCGGGCCGCGCGCCATTTTTTCCGGAAGGGCAATCTGATCGCCCTGCGTGAACTGGCCTTGCGCCGCACCGCCGACCGGGTCCAGGACGATGTGCAAGCCTACCGGATCGAACAATCGATCGACCCGGTGTGGAAAACGGGGGCGGCGCTGCTCACTTGCATCGGGCCGCGCGACGGCATCGACCACGTGGTGCGCAGCAGCGCGCGCCTGGCCGGCCAGCTCAACGCCGAGTGGCACGCGGTGTATATTGAAACGCCGCGCTTGCAGCGCCTGGCGCCCGAGCGGCGCGAGCGGATTTTGACCAGTTTAAAGTTGGCCCAGCAATTGGGCGCCCGCACCGCCCAATTGGCCGGCAACGATATCGCCGCCGCCATCGTCGATTACGCGCACGATAACCATATTTCAAAGCTGGTGCTGGGCCGCGGCCGCGCGGGCCGGCCCTGGCGGGCGACGCACGCGCGCCGTGTGGCGCGACTGGCGCCGGCGCTGGACTTGATCGAAATCGGCCAGGCCCAGGGCCACCTTGCGCCCGGGCCGGCGCGCGCGCCGCAGGCCGGGGCCGACCGCCGCCCCGCCGCGCGCTGGCGCTACCTGATCGCCGCTGGCGCCAGTCTGGCCACCACGCTGCTGCTGGTGCCGTTGCTGCCCTATCTCGATTTAACCAACATCGCCATGTTGTTTCTGCTGACGGTGGTGCTGGTGGCGGTGCGCCTGGGACGCGGCGCCTCGGTGCTGGCCACGGTGCTGAGCGTGGCGGCCTTCGATTTCGCCTTCGTGCCGCCACGTTTTTCGTTCGCCGTGAGCGATTTTCAATATGTGATCACCTTCGGCGTGATGCTGGCGGTGGGCCTGATCACCGGCCACTTGACGGCCGACCTGCGCTTCCAGGCCCGGGTCGCCTCGCACCGCGAGCAACGGGCCCGCGCCCTGTACGAATTCGCGCGCGAGTTGTCCGGCGTGTTGCAGACCGAGCAGATTGTCGAGATCACGCGCCGTTTCGTGCAGCGCGCCTTTCCGGTGCGCGCGGCCGTGCTGCTGCCCGACGCGCAAGAGCGGTTGCGCATGCCGCCGGCAGCCGAGGCGGCAGCCGAGGCGGTAGCCGAGGCGGTAACCGACGCGGCAACCGAGGCGGCAACCGGCCCGATGGCCGGCGCGCTTGGCGGCGGCGTGCTTGACGCGGCCATCGCCCAGTGGGCCTTCGATCACGCCGAGGCGGCCGGCATGGGCACCGGCACGCTGCCGGCCGCCGGCGTGTTTTATCTACCCCTGGTGACGCCGATGCGCAGCCGCGGCGTGCTGGCGCTACTGCCACTGCCGGAGCCGGGCCGGCGCTGGCTGCTGGTGCCGGAGCAGCGCCGTCATCTCGACACGTTCGCCGCGCTGGCAGCCATCGCCCTCGAGCGTGTCCACTACATCGAAGTGGCGCAAGGGGCGCTGGTGCAGATGGAGTCCGAGCGGCTGCGCAACTCCCTGCTGGCGGCCCTGTCGCATGACTTGCGCACGCCGCTCACGTCCCTGGTCGGCTTGTCCGAGGCGCTGAGCTTATCGCGTCCGCTGGCGCCGCCCCAAGCGGACATGGCCGACGCGCTGCACCATGAAGCCTTGCGGATGAGCGCGCTGGTCGCCAATCTGCTCGACATGGCGCGCATCGAAAGCGGCGCCGTGCGCCTGAATTTGCAATGGCAGGCGCTGGAAGAGGTGGTCGGCAGCGCGCTGCGCGCCAGCGCGCCCCAATTGAACGGGCATCACATCCACACCCGGCTGGCGCCGGCGCTGCCGCTGGCGCGCTACGACGCGGTGCTGATCGAAAGGGTGCTGTGCAATCTGCTCGAAAACGCCGCCAAGTACAGCGCGCCGGGCAGCAACATCACGCTGGCGGCGCGGGTCGACGGGCCACGCCTGGAGGTGACGGTGTACGACGACGGTCCCGGCTTGCCGGCCGGGCTGGAAGAAGCCATCTTTGACAAATTCACCCGTGGCGAACGCGAGTCGGCCACCCCGGGGGTGGGCTTGGGGCTGGCGATTTGCCGCGCCATCGTCGAGGCGCATGGCGGGACCATCCATGCCGGCGCGGCGCCGGGCCGGGGCGCCGCGCTGGTTTTCTGGCTGCCGCTGGGCGCGCCGCCGGCGATGCCGGCGCCGGAAGAGGAAGCCGGCCCTTTGCCGGAGCAGGCCGCCCCCGATGCGGCCGACAACGAAAGCGCGCCATGAACCCGCCATTACCCGTTGCGCTGTTGGTCGAGGACGAACCGCATATCCGGCGTTTTGTGCGCTCGGCGCTGGAGCAGGAGGGCTGGCACATCATCGAGGCGGCCACCATGCGGCGCGGCTTGATCGACGCCGGCACCCGCAGCCCGGACTTGATCGTACTGGACCTGGGGCTGCCCGACGGTGACGGGCTCGCATTCATCGCCGACCTGCGCAGCTGGTCGGCGGTGCCGGTGATTGTGCTGTCGGCGCGGGCGGACGAACAAGACAAAATCGGCGCGCTCGACGCCGGCGCCGACGATTATCTGACCAAGCCGTTCGGGGTGGGCGAGTTGCTGGCGCGGGTGCGCGCCACGTTGCGGCGCCAGCGCCAACCGGGCGCCGGGATCGGCGCGCCGTGTCAATTCGGCGACGTGACGGTCGATTTGAAGGCGCGCCTGGTGCTGCGCGACAAACAGCCGGTGCATTTGACGCCCACCGAATTTCGTTTGCTGTCGGTGCTGGTCACCCATGCCGGGCGGGTGGTCACCAATCCGCAACTGCTGCGCGAAGTGTGGGGCCCGTCGCACGCGGAGGATGGCCACTATTTGCGCATTTACATGGGTCATCTGCGCCAAAAACTCGAACGCGATCCGGCCCAGCCGGTTTATCTGCTGACCGAGACGGCGGTCGGTTACCGCTTGTTGCTGCCGTTATAGGGAACCCGCCCCCGGGCCGGTGGCAAATTTGTTACAAAATCGAATCGTGCGGGCACAGCGCGGAGCGTATATTTAAAATCGTTATTGTTTTCAGCCCGCCCATGCCCATGCCCATGCCAGAACCCGCCCTGCCGGCCGATGCCGGCGAGACCCCTCAAACGTCCGGGACGCACGAGCCCGACACCGCCGACACCGCCGACACCGCCGACACCGCCGACGCCGCCGGCAAGCGCCATTCGGCCCGGGTGCCGGACCGGCGCGGCGGCGACGATGTGCCGCGCTATTTGAAGGATAACGACACCCCGTTCGCGCTGGCTTGGCGCGTGATCCAGGCGCGTTACCGCTCCATGCGCGACAAGGCCAGCCGCAACTTCATGCGCCGCACCTTGCGGATCGGCATTTCGGCGCGCATCTTTCATCCGGAAGCCGGGTCCACCGGTTTGCGCAGCAAGAACCTGCAATACCTGGAAGAGTCGATCGCCCAGTGGGTGATGTCGCGCGATGTGTTGGTGTTCATGATCCCAACCGTCAACACGGGCGGCCTGCTCCATCCCAGCAATATCACCTTGCGCCATTACGCCCGTCATCTGGACGGGCTGGTGCTGCAAGGGGGGGCCGACGTGTCGCCGCAAACTTATTCCGAGGTGGCCACCCGGCCCGAGTGGAATGGCGACCGGGCGCGCGATGTGTACGAGCTCGAGCTGCTGCACGAGTTTGTCGACGCCGGCAAGCCGGTGCTGGGCATTTGCCGCGGCTGTCAGTTGATCAATGTGGCGTTCGGCGGCACCTTGTACCAGGATATCGCTTCCGAATTGCCGGAGGCGGCCGAGCATGTCAATGCTTTGTACGACCGCCATCGCCACGTGATCACCTTTCCGGCCGGTTCGTCGCTGGCGCCGCTGTTTCCCAAGCAGGGCCAGGGGCTGGTCAATTCGATCCACCACCAATCGGTGAAGGATTTGGGGCGCGATATCACGGTGGAAGCGGTGTCCGAGCACGACAATGTGGTCGAAGCGATCCGCTACCAGCGCGCCCGCTTTGTGATGGGTCTGCAATGGCATCCCGAATTCCATTCGGCCGGCGGGGTCGAGCTGCTCGACTGCACCCCGATCTTGGACAATTTCCTGCGCGCCGCGCGCGAGACGCGCTTTTAGCGCGTGCGCACCGCTAGTTGTTGATCGGCATACAATCGACGCTAGGCCCCTTGTCGGCGAGACACGAATCCATGAACGCTGTTAAGATGGCAGCATCGATTGTGAGCATCTATTTTTTCTTCAGGAGTCGTCGTGTCCGGCCTGCGCATTGGAGCCTTCCATCTGCCCTCCAAAGACGTGGCCTACCTGCGGGCCCTGGTCCGGCTGTTTTCTTACACGGCCAAGCTGGAATGGTCGTTTGTCGAAGCGGCGCCGTACGCGGTGCTGGTGGCGCGGGTGGACGATTGGGCCCGGCATGGGCCGGACGCCGATTTTCAAGGTTTGGTGCTCAGATTGGGGCTGGACCAGGATGAGAGCGACGTCCACATCATCGATTATCCGATCGCGCCCGACCAGTTGGGCGATTGGCTCAAGATCAACGGCGTGGCGCTGGCCCTGGCCTTATCCGGCGAGCGGCTCGACACGGTGGGCGCCGCCGCCCACCCCGGGGCGGCGCCGTAACACGCTATATATAGTTGGCGGCGCCGGCCGTGCCCCTTACCAGTAGACGTTCACACTGTATTTGCCGTTGATGCCGCCCACCCCTCCGCTGTAGTAATACACTTTCGGATACACCGTTTGCGCCACCGCGCCCGTGTTGCGATACATGATGCTGTCGTTGACGCCGGTGCCCTTGATGCTCACGCCCAATTGCACGCCGCCCGCGTCAAACAAGCCCAGATCGAAATCCGATTGCGCGTTCGGCACCAGGGTGAGCACCAGGGTTTTCCCGGCCGGGATGGTGACCCGGAAATAATCGACATCGGTGTTGACGCTGATGACGCCGTTGGCGATGGTGTTGACCGCCCCCATGGTGTCGGCGCTGGCGATGGTGTTGTTGGCTTCGACTTCATTCATGGTGGGGCCGGCGGCCACCGGCGGAATCGGTATGTTATGGGCGTTGAACCTGGCCCGGAACGTGTCTTCGTAGCTGGCGTCGTTGGGGAACAAGGCATGGGCGGCGTTGACGATGGCCGTGGCCATGACCGGCATTTTGACATTGGCGCCCAGGCCGAAATGGGCTTCCAGGATGATCTTGTCGATATTCGGCCGCGTTTTGCCGGCGTTCAATAGCGCGACCATCGATTCGTACAGCGGCGCCGACCACAATTCGTCGGACTGGAAGCTGACCCCGTTTTCCGTCACCGACTGGTGCGCGCCATAGGTCTTGGCGGCGTTGTACAGGGCGGTGGTGCGGTTGGTCACCCGGCCCGGCCAGCAGGCGCTGTGGCCGTCCCAGCTGAACACCCATTCCGGATGGTATATCTTGCCGTTCGGCGTGCTGTACGAATACGACACGGCCCAGTAATCGCCGAAACCTTCGCCCATGGCGCCGGTGTCGCCGCCGCTCCAGCTGGTGTTGATCTTGGCCTGGATCGCGTGGCCGTATTCGTGCAGCACGACGTCGGCGTCTTCCGAGTCGTTGACGCAGCCGTGGCCAAACGCCAGGTAGCCGCCGTTGGCGTAACTGTAGTGCGAATTGTCGCTGCCATTGAGCCCGTCGGTATCCACATTCAAGGGGAAATTGAGGATCGACACGGTGCCGACGAAACCGAGCGACTGGATGTAGCGCTGGCTTTGGTCGAGATGGAAATAGACGTTGCTGTCATCGAAGGCGTTGTTGCCGCGCTTGGCGGTCCAGACCCCGTTGCCGGTGGTGCTGGGGCCGGTGTTCGGCGCCTCGATATTGGTGATGTTGACATACGGCCCGGACAGTTTGTAGACGCCGGCCGTGACCGTCAAGTCGCGCAGCGTCTTGTTGGCGTAAGCGGGATCGAAGGCGGCGGCGGCCGAGGCGTCGCTCAGGGCGTCGGTATTGAGCACGGTGCGCGGGTCGGGATCGAACACCAGCCCCATGCCGTTGATGCCGGAGGCCAGCTGCGCCTTGTTGGCCGACTCGGCGGCGGCGGCCGATTGGTACGGCGCCAGCGCTTGCAGCTGGGCGGTGGCGGCGGCGCGCTCGAGCACGGGGCCGGGCAGGGCGGCGCGGGCGGCGATGCTGCGCTCGCCATATTTCTCGTTGCGGGGCAGCGAGGTGGAGTAGGAGTCCAGCAGGGTGCCGTCGTGGGCGTCGAGATACTGGACGAAACCGCCGGTCGGCATCTGGGCCTCGATTTGCACTTTGTGCGCCAGTTGCACCCCGTCCTTGGTCTTGACCCAGACCAGCGTACTTTCGGGCAGGGCGAGCAGCGGGTGCTGCACTTTCATGTTGCTCCAGCCCTGTTCCAGCGCGTCTTGCGGGGTGATGCGCGGCTGCACGTAGAGTTGATTGACGGCGTCGCGGTCGACCACGTCGGAGATGTGGGTGGTTTCGTTGAAAATTTTGTTGAGCTCGCCGCGCTGGCCCAGGGAGACGATGATTTCGGCCCGGTCCACCGGCAAGCCGCGCAGCATTTGCTGGTAGTGGTAGTGCTTGCCGGTCAGCGATTGCTGTACCTTGCTCAGCATTAAATTATCCAGGCTGGCGGGCAAGCCGTAGCGGCTCGCCTGCTGGCGCAAGACTTCTTGCGCGGAGCCGGCGCGCAGGCCGGAGAACAGGGTCAGGTTGTCGATGTTGGTGCTGGCCGCTTGCGCGCTGTTGCCATATGCCAGGACCAAGAGAGCGGCCAGAAGGGTGCGTGACTGATGCATCATGACTCCTTATAGAAAGGTGAATCAAGCGATCGGGATGAGCGTTCACACGCTCGGGGGAGCCTGGCCAGGCGTTACAAATTAAATAGGGATCTGGAGTATAGGACGAAATTTCGGGAATGCCTATCTCCACTTGAGCCTGTCTGTATTCGGCCACAGGGTCGCGCGTGGCCCGTTTACAAGACCTTGCCATCGAGCACGGCATGGCCGGAGATGGCGGCCCCCATCGCGCCCGGCATCGCTGTGCGCATGGTGTCGACGAAGCGGCGCAGTTTTGCTGGATAGAAATTTGAATAGGGATAAACTATATATACCGGAAGCGATGCCGCTTGCCATTCCGGGGTCAGGTGCACCAACTTGCCGCTGGCCAAATCATCGGCCAGTAGCCAGGCCGAGGCGACGCATATACCCAGTCCCAGCAGGGCCGCGCTGCGCAGCGCGTACAAGCTGTCGGTGGTCAGGCGTGGCTGAAACTGGTGGCGGCAAGTCGCGCCGCTCGTCATGTGCGTGAGCACGACTTCCTTGAGGTAATACTGTTGCAGCGCCAGCCAGGGCCAGTGCGCCAGCTCGGCCGCTTGCGCCGGCGGCGCCGCGCCGGCCAGCAAGCCGGGCGCGGCGACCACGATGCGCGGCACCTCGGCCACCCGGATCGCCACCAGCGCCGGGTCGCGCACGGGGCCGACCTGAATCGCGCAATCGATGCCCTGGCCCAAAAAGTCGGGCGCGCCGTCGTGCAACAGCCAGTCGACCGTCACGCGCGGATGGCGCCGCATGAACTGGACCAGCGGACCGACCAGGTGCTGCTGGCCGAAGGCGTGCGGCGCCACCACCCGCAGCCGGCCTTCCGGTTCGCTGCCGACCCCGCGCAAGTCGGCTTCAAAGGCGGCCCACTCGGCCAGCAAATGCTTGGCCCGTTCGAAACAGCGCGCGCCATCCTCGGTCAGCTTCATGGCGTGGGTGGAACGGTGCAGCAGGCGCAGGCCGAGCGACCGTTCCAGCAATTGCAGGCGCCGGCTGACGGTCGGTTGCGAGGCCCCCAGCTGGCGCGCCGCAGCCGACATGCTGCCCGCTTCGACGATGCGGATAAAGGTGGACATCAGTTCGATGCGGTCGGTCAAAGCCAGCACGGACAGGGGCGGCGGCGGGGCGGAGAAATCGGTCATGCGTCCAGCGTATAACAATTGTGCGCGCGCCGGCACTACGCGAGCAAAATAATTGCGCGCACACTGCATGCAATTCAACAGCGAGTGCTCATCATGTCCCTTCATCATCCTGCTTTTTCTTCCGCGGCCCCTGCTGATCCTGCGCCCGCCGCGCCCGCTCCCATGGCGGCGTCCCTGGTGCTGCTGCTGGCGGCCGGTTGCGGCTTGTCGGTCGCCTCGCTCTACTACAGCCAGCCCATGCTGGGCATACTGGGCGCCGACCTGGGCCCCGACCATGGCGCCATCGGCCTGGTGCCCACCCTGACCCAACTCGGTTACGCGCTCGGCATTTTGCTGTTCGCGCCGCTGGGCGACCGTTACGACCGGCGCAACATCATCTTGATCAAGGCCGCCGTGCTCAGCGCCGCGCTGGCCGCCGCCGGGGCCGCGCCCGGGATGGGCGCCTTGCTGGCGGCCAGCCTGCTGATCGGTCTGGCCGCCACCATGGCGCAAGATATCGTGCCGGCCGCCGCCACCCTGGCACCGGAAGGCGAACGCGGCAAGATTGTCGGCACCGTGATGACCGGGCTGCTGATGGGCATTTTGCTCTCGCGCGTGCTGAGCGGTTTTGTGGCCCAGCATGCGGGCTGGCGCAGCATGTTTTTCGCCGCCGCCGTCAGCATCGCCCTGGTTGGCGTGACCTTGTGGCGCCGCTTGCCGCGTTTCCGCCCGACCACCGACCTGGCGTATGGCGCCTTGCTCGGCTCGCTGGTCTCGCTGTTTCTGCGCCACGGCGCCTTGCGTCGCGCCGCTTTGGCGCAGGGTTTGCTTGCGGTGGGCTTTAGCGCCTTCTGGTCGACCCTGGCGGTGATGCTGCATGGCGCGCCGTTTCATCTGGGCAGCAGCGCGGCCGGGGCCTTCGGTTTGGCGGGCGCGGCCGGCGCGCTGGCCGCCCCGCTGGCCGGGCGCATCGCCGACCGCCACGGTCCGGCCATCGTCACCCGCCTGGGCGCGGCGCTGGCGCTGTTGTCGTTCGCTGCCATGGCCTGCATGCCGGCGCTGTCGCCCAACGGCCAGCTGCTGCTGCTGGCGCTGAGCGCGGTCGGCTTCGATCTGGGGGTGCAGGCGGCCCTGATCGCGCATCAAACCATTGTCTACGGCATCGACCCGGGTGCGCGCAGCCGTTTGAACGCGGTGCTGTTTGTGGTCATGTTTTTGGGCATGGCGGCCGGCGCGGCCCTGGGCAGCTTGCTGCTGGCGCAATGGGGCTGGATCGGCGTGACTTCGCTGGCGGCGACCGCTTCGCTGGGCGCGCTGGTGGTGCGGCTGTGGCCGCGGCGCGTCGAAGCGCGCGCCGCATGACCGTGGCGGGGCGCGGCGATGGCGTACGTGATCGCGGCAATGCGGACTCAAAACCCCGCTTTGTCGCGACGCCCGGGCCGCGCCCGGGCACTGTCATGCCAATCAGGAAAACCAGCCTGCTACCGCCCGCGCAAGGGAGAATAGCTGTCTTCGGTATCGCTTTCCGCGTCACTCTCGTCGCTACTGCGCCTTAAATCCTGCGCGGCGATTTCTTCCTCGGTAGGTTCATAATAATCGAGCTCGCTTTCCCGCACCGCGCCGTGTTCTCCATACACATATTCAACATGGAATTGGTCTGGCGACCATTTCGCCAGGTTATACACGAGCGCTTTGCTCACTTGCTTAATCAAGGGACGCAAGCCCAGCACCGATTCGGCAACGGTATTGGAAAGCGGGTGCCGCTTTTGGTTGGCCGGCATGTACTGATCGCCCTTGCTGCTGAAAGGGGTGGCGACATATAGCTCGATTGGCTCGAGTCCAAATTTTTCCCGGTCCGGCTGACTCCTACCCGAGGTATCCATCGCCACGCCGTCGCCTACCGCATGCGGCGTATGCAAGCCATTCTCAAACAAATAGTTGGTCAGTGAGCTATTCTGTTCCCCTGGCGAGCCGGGTTTCTGTACGCCGTACGGTCGTCCGGCGCAATTTACTAAGTAATCAACCGTCACGCTTTCCGGCTTTTTATATGTGACGTGGAATTTCGTCCCATGCATTTCGGTTTTTTCAACGGTGTCCGGATCTATTCTAAAATAGTCTGCCCGGTCCAGTGTCGTGTTTTCTGGACGGGAAAATGACACCCGATACCGTCCTTCGATTTCTTCTATTTTCTCTATTTCAGCTGCCCTGAGCTTATTGGTGTCGCGCAACGCCTCATGGAGTTTTATATTGCGTACCGTGGTCGAGGTGCGGGAGGTTGTAATCCAGGACGCCAAATTTTTATCCTTGTCGATATTCTTTAATAGTTGCGCGGCGATTGGATCACTAAATCCTGTGTTACCTGTACGCAGCTCACCGCGCAATTTTTCATAGGAAAAAACCGCAAATTGCGCCAGCAGTGCTTTGCCTACATTGGCGCGGCTGAGCGGTTGACCCCTGACCTGCACAATCTCGTCTTGCTCCAGTTCATGCGATTGGGCCAAGTCTTTAGCCTGGATCAACGCGGCTTTGATCTTTTTCGCTTGTTCTTCGGGTTTGCCGCTCTGAAAATTCAAGACATTGAACAAGTCTCCGATTTCCAGCGCCACGCCTTCTAATTCCTTGAGTACCGGTGCATCCATAGGTAACTCGTGGGTCAGGGCATGGCGCGACACCACATCGAAATTGCTACATCCTTTTGTAATCAGTTTTGAAATGGCATCGGACATGGTCAAGCCGGAACCGATGACCAAACCTTTTTTGTTTTGCCATGCCAACTGTTCCGGTGGCAGACCGCCCGCGTTAACCAGCGGCTTACCGCTTTTTAAAGCACCCAGTCGCTGATAAAATTGTTCATCGTCGATTTGGCCTGGCACCGCCTGGTCCAGCTCTTTCATGAAGTGGTTGAAAACCCCCTCGCCGCTATAAATGCCGGGTTTGCCAATCAAGTCTTTCAGGTAAGGCGGCACAGTATCGGCTTCCAATCCGGTGGCGAGCACGACATGGCGCGCGCGGATGATATGCGGCTCTTCACCTTGTGGCGTGTGAAACTGCAAAGTAAAAAATTTTTCTTTCTGATCGTAATCGATTTTACTTACGCTGCCTTCCACTTTACCGAATTTTAAATTTTTCGTTTGGGCCAGTTCCTCGTTGACAACGTAATTGCTGTAGGCGCTGAGAATATGCCTCTCGGTTTCGATATCATTGGCTTTTTCTGGGTAATATTTTTCGACAAATTCTTGAAGCGTGAAGGATGTGTCACGCTTTTTTTCCAGCGAGTAGTTCACATCGATCCCCTCTCTGGTAAAATTTTTGCGCAAGTCATACGGGCGCTGATTGTGTATGCAGCGATATTCTAATTCCAGTGTGTTGTTGGTCATGAAATTTTCATCAAGCGGGACAATATTGCCCGGCCGATGTGACATCTCATTTCTCATCAAATTCACTTTTTCGACGCCTGAATGACCCCGATTTGCCGTGTAGGCCCGGCCATCGCCTACGCCGATCATCAACATCTCAAAATTTTTCCGCGAAAATTTCGGCTGTTTGATGGCTTGCTTTTGCATGCGGTGCATCACGTTTGCGGCGGTGTATTTTGCGACGATGCCGTCTCCGACAATAACCGAGTCTACAATGTCCAGCTTGCTCTTGGAGAATAAATGTTGAGTGGCTTTGCTAGGGGTGCTAATTTTATGTGACATGGTGTGGGCAATCGATATAAATGGACTAAGGGCTAAGCTTTAGTTGATATGCCAAAACTAAAGTTCCCTTTCCATGGCGCATGCCTTGCAAACACATTTTTGCCGCGGCACGATGCGGCACTCCGCTAAAACTGCATCGGCTCGCCACGGAAGCAGCGGATCGCCGCGTCCACCATGCCTTCGGTGCTGCCCTGGCGTTCGTATTGGGTGCGCAGGTATTGCGCGTCGCTCCACTGCTTGGCCACTTCGGCCAAATGTTTGAGCGCGGCGGTGCTGCCCAGGGCCTCGCCGTGCGGTTCCATCTTGCGCAGGGTGGTCATGATGTCTTCCCGCAGCGACATGGTTTCATAGGTTTTGGGATGGGTGATGGCGCCGTCCAGGCCGAAGCGGCAAGCCTGGAAGCGGTTGTAGTTGTACACCAGGTAGTCGTCCTCCACCGGCGGGGCTTCGCGCCGCTCCAGCAAATGGCGGCACAGCGCCTGCAAATAGGCGGCCAGGGCGGCGGCCCGTTCCACCGTCAGCGGCGTGTCGCACACGCGTAGTTCAATGGTGCCGAATTCAGGCTTGGGCCGGATATCCCAGTAAAAGTCTTTCATGCTCTTGATGATGCCGGTGTTTTCCATCTTGCTGAAGTATTCGTTGGAAAACTGGTCCCAGCTCAAGGTAAACGGCGCCCGCCCGCTCATGGGGAAGGCGAACACCGAGTTCAGGCGGGCCGAGTCGAACAGGGTGTCGCGCCCCTGCACAAAGGGCGAAGAGGCCGACAAGGCGATGAAGTGGGGCAGATAGCGGTTCAAGGAGTGCAGCAGGAACATGGCGTCGTCGCCCGAGGCGCAGCCGATGTGCACGTGCTGGCCGAAGATGGTGAATTGCTTGGCCAGGTAGCCGTACAGTTCCGAAATTTGCTGGAAGCGGGGTTTGGAAAAGATTTTTTGGGACGACCATTGCTGGAACGGATGGGTGCCGCCGCCCGATATGCCGATGTTGAGCTTGTCGCCGGCGCCGATCAGGGTGTCGCGGATTTCCTGCAACTGGGCCAGCAGCGGCGCGTGGTGGGTGTGCACGGTGGAGTTAATCTCGATCATGCTTTCCGTGATTTCGGGCGTGACATTGCCGGGAAACGGGTTCTTGCCCAGCAAGTGGAGCAAGTCCGGGCTGGCGGCGGTCAAGTCGAAATCGGACAGATTGACGAGTTGTAGTTCCAGTTCGACGCCAAAGGTGAGGGCGGCCGACTGGCTAAACGGTTCTAAGGGCATGTTAACGCTCCGGTTCGGAATGGGTTTCTTTGGCCCAGATCAGGGCGCGCTGAATCATGATCGGGCCGATCAGTTCGAGCATCAGCGTCACCGCTTCCAGGGCCAGCAATTCGTCGGGCAGGTGCAAGCCGCGCTGGCGCGCGTGTTCCAGCAGCAAGGTGACAAACACCGAGACCGGCATCAGGGCCGCGCCCGTCAACACGCCTTTGCGCCAGGTGATGCCGCTCACGTGGGAAAAGCCGGCCACCCCCACCACCTTGGTGACGAAGCGCCCGCCGATCACGGCCAGCGCCAGTGCCGCGCCCGCCACCACTTTGGGCCACTCCAGGGTGGAGGCGGCGTACACGAACAACAGTACCGTGAGCAATTCGCCCAGGGCGCCGAAGTTGCGCTGGGCCTGGCTAAAGGCGATGCGCCGGTGGCGCGCCACCAGGCCAAAGGTGAGCGCGGCCAGCAGGGGCGACAGTTGGGTGGTGTAGGTCAAGGTCACCAGCAAGATCACGGACAAGGCAAAGGCCACCGTGGCGTCCTGGCCCAGGTTACCCAGTTTGCGCAACATGGCCGGCACGATCATGCCGAACACGGCGCCCACCGCCGCCGAGGCCAACAGCACCATGAAACTGTTGACGGTGGCGTCCACCAAGTCGCCCGAGCTGTGGAACATCCAGAAGCCGACAATGATATTAAAGATGAACACCGACAGTACGCAATTGAGCGCGGTCAGGTGGATCACCCTTTCGGTGACTTGGCCGGAGCTGCGCTCCTCGTTGATGACGCGCATGACGGTGGCGGGCGAGGTGGACATGGCCAGCGAGCCGAGCAGCAAGGCGGTGATCGGGCTCACGCCGAATTCGGCGGCGATCAGGTACACCACGCCAAAGGTGCAAAACGATTCGGCCAGGCCGGCCACGGCGATCCAGGGGTTGTTCGATAGCCAGCGCAGATTGATGCGGTAGCCCAATTCGAACAGGATCAGGCCGAAAGCCACATCGGCCAATAATAGGATAGGGCCGCCCAGGAAGGGGCCGGCCATACCCTGCGGCAGCACCCCGATTTGGCTCTGGGCCAGCACGAAGCCGATGATGCCGTAAAAACTGATGCGCGGCAGGCCGGTCCAGCGGTGCCCGAATTCGCCCGCGATCCAGGCCACGGTGATGGCGAAGGGCCAGGACAGGTCGGTCAAGATCGATAATAAACTTTGCACGGACACTCTTTTCTCTCGTTAAAACAAGTGCGGCCGATTTTACGCGAGGCCGGTCGCCGCGCGGCGCACTATACGATTGACAATAATAACGCTTTGATAAGGCCCGGCCGTTGGCGCCCGCGCATGCGGCATCCGCTTGCGGCGCCCGCTTGCCGCGCTACTTGCTCAGCAAGCGCATGGCCCGTTCCAATCCGTCTATCGAGAGCGGAAACATGCGCTCATGCATGAGCTGGCGGATCACGCCGATCGATTGCCGGTATGGCCACACGGCTTCCTGCTCCGGGTTGAGCCAGACGAATTTGGGAAAAGCCTGGGTCAAGCGCCCCAGCCACGCCGCGCCCGCTTCCTCATTGTGGTATTCCACCGCGCCGCCCGGATGCACGATTTCGTAGGGGCTCATGGTGGCGTCGCCCACGAAGATCAGTTTGGTGTCCGCCGGATAGGTGCGCAGCACATCCCAAGTGGCGCAGTGCTCGCTCTGCCGGCGCCGGTTGTTTTTCCATACAAAATCGTACACACAATTATGGAAATAGAAAAAATCCATGTGCTTGAATTCCGTCTTGGCGGCCGAAAACAATTGCTCGGTGCGCTCGACATGATCGTCCATGCTGCCGCCCACGTCGAACAACATCAGCACCTTGATGCGGTTGCGCCGCTCCGGCTGCATGCGCAACTCCAGATAGCCGGCGTTGTTGGCGGTGGCGCGGACGGTGGCGTCGAGCGCCAGTTCGTCGGCCGCGCCGTGGCGGGCGAATCGGCGCAAGCGCCGCAGCGCCAGCTTGATGTTGCGCGTGCCCAGTTCGCGCTCGCCGTCGTAATCGCGGTAGCTGCGCGCCTCCCACAGCTTGACCGCGCTGCGCTGGCCGCCCTGTCCGCCGATCCGTATCCCTTCCGGGTTGGCGCCGCCGTGCCCGAACGGCGAGGTGCCGCCCGTGCCTATCCATTTGTTGCCGCCCTCGTGGCGCTCTTTCTGTTCCTTGAGTAAGGCGTTGAGGCGCTCCATCAATTTGTCGTAACCGTATTTTTCCAGCTCGTCGCGCTGTTCCTCGCTCAATTGGCGCCGCATGCGCTGCACCAGCCAATCGAGCGGAATGGCGGCGGCGCCTTCGACGGTGGCGCCGACCGCCTTGAAGTACTGTCCGAAAGCACGGTCGAACTTGTCGTAATGGGTTTCGTCCTTGACCAGGGTCAGGCGCGACAAATAATAAAAATCGTCCAGCGACGGCCCGATCACCTCGCGCTGCAAGGCGTCGAGCAGGGTGAGAAATTCCTGTGTCGATACCGGAATTTTTGCCGCGCGCAAGGCGAAAAAGAAGTCGATCAGCATGCTAGTTGCGGGCCAGACGGTAGTGCAACTGGGCCTTCACTTCGGGCCACTCGGCGCGCACGATGCTGTACATCACGGTGTCGCGCACGGTGTTGTCGCGCCGCAGCGCATGGTGGCGCAGCACGCCGTCGCGCTTGGCGCCCAGGCGTTCGATGGCCATTTGCGAGGCATGGTTGAAATTGTCGGTGCGAAAGCCGACCACCGCGCAGCCCAGCGTTTCAAAGGCGTGGGTGAGCAGCAGCAACTTGCAGGTGGTGTTGACATGGCTGCGCTGGCAACGCCGGGCATACCAGGTGTAGCCGATTTCAAGCCGGTCCACGGCCGGCACGATGTCATGGTAGCTAGTGCTGCCCAGCACGTCTCCGCTGGCCGCGTCCAGCACGGCGAACGCGAGCCGGTCGGGGAACATGAACCGGGCTTTTTCAATATACGCGGCCACCTGGTCCGGTTCGGGCACCGAGGTCACGCGCAGCTTCCACAGCTCGCCGTCGCTGGCGGCGGCCAGCAGACCGGGCGCGTGCGAGGGGGCCAGCGGCACCAGGCGCACGCCGTGCAACTCCAGGGTGAGGGCGGCGGGGGCCAGCATCAGCGTTTGGCCCGCGACAGTTGTAGCAGGCGCTGGTACAGGTGCACGTCTTGCTCGTTTTTAAGCAGGGCGCCGTGCAGCGGCGGCAGCACCGGCCCGTTGTCCTCGCCGCGCAGGGCGGCGGCCGGCATGTCTTCGGCCAGCAGCAGCTTGAGCCAGTCGAGCAATTCGGAGGTCGATGGCTTTTTCTTCAGCCCGGCCACCTCGCGCACGCTGTAAAAGGTGGCCAGCGCCTGCGCCAGCAATTGTTGCTTGAGATGGGGATAATGGACGGCCACGATTTGCTGCATGGTGTCCTGGTCCGGGAAGGTAATGTAATGGAAGAAGCAGCGCCGCAAGAAAGCGTCCGGCAACTCCTTTTCGTTGTTGGAGGTGATGATCACCAGCGGGCGGTGGGTGGCCACCACCATTTCGCGCGTTTCGTAGACGTAAAACTCCATGCGGTCCAGCTCGCGCAGCAAATCGTTGGGGAATTCGATGTCGGCCTTGTCGATCTCGTCGATCAGCAACACCACCGGCGCCGGCGCCGTGAACGCTTGCCACAGCACGCCCTTGACGATGTAATTGTGGATGTCGCGCACCCGCTCGTCGCCCAGTTGCGAGTCGCGCAGACGGGACACGGCGTCGTATTCGTACAAGCCTTGCTGGGCTTTGGTGGTTGACTTGATGTGCCACTGCATCAGCGGCATGCCCAGCGCGGCCGCCACTTCCTCGGCCAGCATGGTCTTACCGGTGCCGGGCTCGCCCTTGATGAGCAGCGGGCGCTGCAAGGTGAGGGCGGCGTTGACCGCCATGTTCAAGTCGGCGGTGGCGACATAACTGGCGCTGCCCTGGAAGCGTGGGCCCTGCTGTGCGGGTGCGGACATGGCGTGCGATCGAAGTGAAGTTGGGCCGAGTATAAGTCAGAACCGGGCCCGCTTGCCATGCGCGGCGGGGGTGTGCCCTGCGGCCGGCGCGCGCCACATGGCAACATTGAAATGGACTTGGGGGAACGTCTTGGGGTAAAATCGCAGGTTGATGGTGCAAAGCGCAAGCCACTTGCACACGCCGTACCGCCGATGCCATATCCCATTACCATTGATTACCTTTGCCACCATGAAAAAAATCTTTGCACTGCTCGTGCTTGCCGGCATGGCCAATGTCGCCGCCGCGGCGGACATCGTTGGAAACGCCAAGGCGGCTCCCGCCAAGGTTGAAATGTGTATCGGCTGCCACGGCATTCCCGGTTACAAGGCGACCTTTCCGGAAGTGTTTCAGGTGCCGATGATCGGTGGCCAATCGGCGAAATACATCGAGAGCGCGTTGAAGGCGTATCAGAAGGGCGACCGCAAGCACCCGACCATGCGCGGCGTGGCCGCCAGCCTGTCCGAGCAGGACATCGCCGACGTTGCCGCTTACTATTCGCAACAATCTTCCGCGCAGAAATAAGGGATTAACATGAAAAAAATTCTTACCGCCCTGTTCTGTTCCGCGATTTCGTTGAGCGCCCTCGCCGGCGGCAATGTCGAAGCCGGCAAAGCGCTGGCCGCGAAATATACGTGCGCCTCGTGCCACGGAGTCGATTTCAATGCGCCGATCGACGCCTCGTATCCGAAATTGGCCGGCCAGCACAAGGATTACCTGGAACATGCGTTGATTTCATACAAGCGCGGCGACGCGGCAAACGGGCGCAACAACGCCATCATGACCGGGCAAGTCAAGCCGCTCACCAATCAAGACATCAAGGATTTGGCGGCTTATCTGCACAGCCTGCCGGGCACGCTGGTGATCCATCGCTGAGATCGACAGTTGGCGTAGCGTTCTGGTCGGGCCTCTTCGGAGGCCCGATTTCTTTTGGTGCCAAGGATGTGACACGGGGCGCAGCAATATGTTGACTGACTAGCCGCTCTCTTATATGCTGTGGCGATTGTGAGTGGAAAGGGTAGCGATGGCCAGGCCGAAAAGCGAAGACAAACGCAATGCCATCATGGAAGCGGCCACCCAGGCCCTGGTCGCGCACGGGCTGGGCGCGCCGACGGCGCTGATCGCGCAAGAGGCCGGCGTATCGAACGGCGCCTTGTTCACTTATTTCGAGACCAAATCGGACTTGTTCAATCAGCTGTATCTGGAACTGAAGCGGGGCATGGCGGACGCCGTCCTGGCCCAACTGCCGGCGCGGGCCGGAGTGCGGCAACAGCTGGAACACATGTGGTCGAACTGGCTGGGCTGGGCGGTGGCCCATCCCGCGCGGCGCCGCGCGCTGGCCCAGCTCAATGTGTCGGACCAGATCGCGCCGGCCAGCCGCGTCTTGGCCAACCAGACCATGGGCGCCCTGGTGGCGCTGATGGAACAGGCGCGCGCGGACGGGCCGTTGCGGGCGGCGCCGCTGGGCTTTGTGGTGGCGATCATCAATGCGCTGGCCGATGCCACCATCGACATCATGCTGCAAGACCCGGGTAACGCCGAACGCCACTGCGCCACCGGTTTCGAGGCACTGTGGCGGGTGCTCAAGTAAAATTTTTTTGTATTAATAATGACTGACTAGACAGACAATTAAGGAGCAAGCCATGACAGACACTGTGTTGGTAACGGGAGGCAACGGATTTATCGGCGGCTGGACCATCGTCGCGCTGTTGCGGCAGGGCGCCACCGTGCGCGCCACGGTGCGCAACCTCGACAGCGCGCCGGCGCTGCTGGCGCGCATCGCGGCCCAGGTGGAACCGGGCGGCCGGCTCACGTTTTTCGCCGCCGATCTGGGCGCCGACGACGGCTGGGATGCGGCCGTGGCCGGTTGCGATTATGTGTTGCACGTGGCCGCGCCGGTGGGCGTGGCCGCGCCGCGCGATCCGAACGAATTGATCGTGCCGACCCGCGACGGCGCCCTGCGCGTGCTGCGGGCCGCGTGCCGGGCGCGGGTGCGGCGGGTGGTGATGACCTCGGCGATCGAGGCATGCCGTCCACCCCTGAGCAGCGCCGACGGGGTCAGCGACGAGACCCGCTGGACCGAGCTCGATGACGCCCGTCTGGGGCCGTATCGGGTGGCCAAAACGCTGGCCGAGCGGGCCGCCTGGGATTTCATGGCCGGCCAAAGCGGGCCCACCACGCTCACCACCATCCTGCCGTCAGCGGTGCTGGGGCCGGTGTTTAGCGCGCACTACGCGCATGCCGCGCAACTGGTGCGGCGCATGCTCGGCGGCGGCATGCCCAGGGCGCCCCGCTTCGGCTTTTGCGTGGTCGACGTGCGCGACGTAGTGGCGCTGCACTTGCTGGCCATGACGGCGCCGCAAGCGGCCGGCCAGCGTTTCATCGCCGCCGGCGAGTGGGTCTGGATGGCCGACGTGGCCGCCATGTTGCGGGCCGCGCTGGGCGACGCCGCCCGCAAAGCGCCGACCCGCACCATGCCCGACTTCGTGCTGCGCCTGGTCGCGCTGTTCGACCGCCCGGCCCGCTTTGTCACCCCGCTGCTGGGCCGGCGCCATGTGTTCACATCGGCCAAGGCGCAGACGATGCTGGGCTGGCGCCCGCGCCCGGCCGCCGAGACCGTCGCCGAGGCGGCCCGCAGCGCCATCGCGCACGGCTTGGTGTGATGGCGGATGGGGACGAAAGTGGTCAGTGTGGGTATGGCTCAATGGTAATTTACAATGCCAGTGAGCAATATCAATATTATCTATTTATATAGGCTTTAGAATTGTTCCTCGCGACGCATAATGTCGGGCCAAGTCGAGGAAGCAGCATGAATAAAGCCATACAGACCATCAATGAATTGATCGGCGGGCGACAGCATCATCGCATCCTTCGCCTCTCTTTTCCCCACAATAATGCGCCCGCATCGGAATTGCTGGTCAATCGGCTTGAAGGGTATGAGAGCGTTTCGCGCGGCTTCGAATTCAAAGTCGAACTCCTGTGCGATAACCGGAATTTGCCGCTGAAAGACATGCTCGGCAAACTGCTGTGTGTTCGGCTGGTGCGAAAGGACGGCACGCTGCGTTTTTTCACGGGTTATTGCCTGAGTTTTAGTTTGAAAAAAGTAGAGAATATCGCTTTTTATGAAGCCAGGCTGGCGCCGTGGTTCGACTATCTCGCCCTGCGAAAAAATAACTGCCTGTTTCACAATAAAACCCTGATTCAGCAGATCAACGACATTTTCCGGCGCTACGCCACCCATGCGGCTTGGGATTACCGGCAGCGTCGCGACGATGCGGCGATGACCTATGCCTGCCAGTTCGATGAAACCGACAGCAACTACGTGCAGCGCCGGCTGGAAGCGGCCGGCTGGCATTATTTTTATGAGCACAGCGTCACGGAGCATAAGCTGATCCTGAGCGACGACTCGACCTATGCCGAGCCGATCGAGGGTGATCCGAATGTGCGCTTGCATCGCCATGGCGGCGCGCAGGAAGAAGACGCCATCAGCGAATGGTCGTCGGTACGCCATGTTACGCAAAGCAGCGTGGCCGTCACCGCGTTCGACTTCAAATCGCCGACGCCGCGTTTGGCAACGATGCCGACCGTGATGCGGCAGGGTAAAGTGCCCGCCATCGAAACATACGAATATGCCGGCGCCTACGGCATCAAGAATTTAGCCGATGGCGACCGCTTGACGCGTCTGCGCATGGAAGAAATTGAAAAGGCCGGCAAGCAGTACCACGGGCGCAGCAACAATTTCCGGTTGGCGCCGGGGCGTTACTTCAAGCTGCACAATCTCCCAGGCGGCAGCCCATACGGTTATAGCGGCGAGCGGGGCAAAAATGAATTCCTGGTGCTGGAAGTGTGCCATGTCGCCACCAATAATTATTTGCAGAGCGAAAAGCCGCCGGAATACAGCAACACCGTCACCTGCATCCGCAAAGCCATCCCCTGGCGGCCGGGTCGCAACTTCAATAGCGTCGATACCAAAATACTGGCGCCGCAATCGGCCACCGTGGTGGGACCGGAAGGCCAAGGCGCGCTTCACGTCGATCAATACGGCTGCATCCGTGTGCAGTTCCATTGGGATCGGGAAGGGCGCAACAATGATTGCAGCTCGGCCTGGATACGCTCGGCCACGCCGTGGGCGGGCAATCAGCTCGGGATACAGTTGACGCATCGGATCGACAGTGAGGTCTTGCTGGTGCATATAGACGGCAATCCGGACCGGCCTTTTGTGCTGGCCGGCGTGCACAACGCCAATTACATGCCGCCTTGGTCGTTACCGAGCCAGCGCGCCTTGACCGGTCTGCGCAGCCGCGAATTGACCCCCACAGGGGGGAACGGCATCATGGGACGCAGCAATTTTCTGGTGCTCGACGACACCAGTGGAAAAATTCAGGCCCAGCTGAAAAGCGATCACGAGCATAGTCAGCTGTCGCTGGGCTACATTACCCGTCTCGATGGCAACGCCGGACGCAGAGAGTCGCGCGGACAGGGCTGGGAGCTGTACACCCAGGCTTGGGGCGTGGCCCGGGCCGCCAGGGGGATGCTGCTCACCACCGAGTCGCGCCCGGGCGCCACGTCGCACACCAAGGACATGGACGAAACGGTGCGGCGGCTAAAGCAGGCGCAGCAGAGCCATCAGGCGTTGGCCGAGGCGGCCGAGCAAGCTGGCGCCCAGGAAGCGCAGGAGCGCCAGCAGGCCCAGGTGGCGCAGGCGCTGGACGCGCAGAACAAGGGCATCGCCGGGGCCGGGGCCGAGGCCGCCGAGGGCGAGGACGTCTTCCCGGAACTGGCCGCGCCGCATCTGGTGCTGGCCAGTCCGGCCGGCATCCAGACCACCACCAGCCAATCGACCCATATCGCCAGCGATGAACACACCGCGATCACCACCGGTAAAAGCCTGTCGATCGCCAGCGGCGACAGTTTTTTTGCCAGCATTGCCCGCACCTTGCGCCTGTTCGCGCACAAGGCCGGCATGAAGCTGATCGCCGGGGCGGGCGACATCGACATGCAGGCGCTATCGGACAGCATCAATCTGCTGGCCAAATTAAACATCACGCAAACCGCCAACCGGATCACCATCACGGCCCAGGAAGAAATCGTCATCAACGGCGGCGGCAGCTATGCCAAATTTAACGCCGGCGGCATTGAGCATGGCACCAACGGCGTGTATATCAACCACGCCGCCGACCATCAATTCCTCGGCCCGAAAAATCTGGCCATGGCACAGGCCTTGCCAAAGCAGGCCAAGCTCGACGGCAAAGGTGTTTTTCACTTCGGTACCCATGCCGCGGCCGCGGGACGGGCCAACGTCAAGCTGCCCTTTAAGCTGTACAAAAACGACGCGCTGACCGAAGAGGGCCACATCGATGGCGATGGCAATGTGATGTTCAAACACGATCTCGATGTGACAGCGAAATACGCCTTGGAATTCCCCGGTGGCCAGCGCTACGCGGTCGATCCCGGCGCGCACGCCGAAGGCCACGAGGTCGGCTCCGCGGTGGGATATCACGGCTATGAAAACGAGGCCGGCAGCTTGGGCGATTTTCATACCGGAACGGAGCAGGATCGCGCGCTGGCCAACCCGCTGTCGCGGGATGGAAAGGCGGGGGCCGCATGATGCCGCTTCAGATTGATAACGTATCCACGATGGGGGCGCGGCCATGAACAACATGAACGACAATGCGAAGTTATATGTGCAAAAACTGACCTACAATCAGAACGCCGCGCCCTACGCTTGCCTGACGCTGCCGTGGTGGGTGCGCACACCGTATCCCACCTACGGCCCGCGCCACGGTTGCTCGATCGAACCCCTTGTCTGCGGCGAGCGTGTGTTCGCGGAACTGGCCGCCGATATCCGCAAAGCGAAGCACAGCGTCGATATCATCACCTGGGGTTTCGATCCCGGCATGGTGCTGGTCAGGGGGGCGAGCGCGCAAATGGGGCAGCGTTACGGCGACCTGCTCAAGGAAATCGCGACCCGCAAGGACAACCCGGTCAAGGTCAGGCTGCTGGTTTGGCATGACGACCCGCTGTCGCAACATCAGATGAAAAACATCCCCGGCTTTTATGGCACCCATTTTGCCAGTGTCGGTTGCAGTTCCGCCGGCTTTTATAGCGAAGGGCACCAGGACTACAACGCGGCCTGGTTCGAGGAAATCTGCGCACAGAAAATACCGAATATTCGCTTTCATGTGCGTTCCGTGCCCGATTCCTGCCACTCTTCATCCATGCATGGGGAAACCCCGCCGTTCTCGGTCAAGTCCATCATCGCGCAGTGGTATGCCACCCACCATCAAAAAATGGTGTTGATCGATTATGAGATGCCCAAGCTGGCGCTGGGCTATGTGATGGGTCACAATTCGATCACCGATTTCTGGGATACAAAGGATCATGTGTTTCGCGATCCGCGTCGTGAAACCTTTTACAAAAAGGCGCCGGTCGAACTGTGGGAAAACGCCTGGCAAGAGGGCGTCAATTTCCGTCCCGAGGCGGCCGGCTACGTGCCGAGCGAGCGCGAGGTCGCGGACAAGGAGCGTTCGGTGCGGATTTATATGGACCGCTATCGCTATGTGGCCAAGCCGTATCAGGACGTGTCATGCCGCTTGCGCGGGCCGGTCCTGTCGGACCTGAACCATAATTTTTGCCAGGCGTGGGGCGAGTCGGATTTGCCCACTTCACTCTTCGCCGACGCCTATCCGTATACCTATTCCGCGCTTCGCATGCCGTGGCTGTTCGCTGCCTCGCACGGCGTTAGAAAGATCATAAGCGCCGTGGCCAGTTTGGGCGACAAAGAGATGGATCCGGACTTCATCGCGCGCCGCAAGCAAATTGGCTGGCGCGCTTTTTCGCTGCCCGCCGGCCAGCATAGCGTGCAGTTAATGCGCACCCAGCCGATGCACGGCGAGAAGGCGATCAAGGAATGCTACGCCAACCTGACGCGCCAGACCCACCATTACATCTTTATCCAGAACCAGTATATTCAGTATGCGCCGTGGGCCGAGCATTTTATGGAATCGGTCGCCCGGCTGCGCGCGGGCGGATACACGGAACAGATTTACGTGTTCATTTTGACCTCCACCCCCGAGAGCGATGGCATGGATTTGCCGACCTATAGCGTGGCCGGGCGGCTCGGACGTAGCGAGGACATGGTGGTCGAACATGCCGAGGCGCTGGCCAAGGCCCGATCGGCAAAGGGAACGAATCCGATCACTCCCGAACAAATGGCCAAGCAGGGCATCCACGTAATCATGGGTTCCATGTGGACGTGCGCCAAAAAAACCGAAGGGGAAACGATGCGTAAAGATGACTACGAAGAAATTTATATCCATGCCAAGGTCGCCATTGTGGATGATGCCGCCTTTACGCTGGGTTCGGCAAATTTGAACCTGCGCAGCATGGTTTTCGATAGTGAACTGAATATTCTCAGCGACGCCATGGATGTCGCTTACCAACTGCGCACTGAATTGTTTGAGCAATGCACCGGAGATCCTGGGCCGAAGCAGTTCGGGGATATGGCGGGAACATATAAAAAATGGAAGACGACTATGGCCGATAATCTCAATCACAAGAAAAATTTTAAACCTTTAGAGTGTCAGTTGTTTCCTTTTCACGTCGACCGCAAGCCCGGTTCCCCGGTCGTGTAGGCATGAAACGACTACCTTCGCGTTGGATTTACCTTCCCATCCTGATCGCCTCTATGGTGACCGGCGGCAATTTTTTAACGCAGCATTTACAGGAACACGCCATGCACGTCATGCCAGCCGGATTGACCAGTTTCAAGCTCACGGACCCTCTGCCGGTCTGCGGCCGCTGGAAGGAGCACATGCCCACTACTCGTGATGCCGCCACCTATCGCTTGTATATTGAGGCGCGCAAGCTATGGCGCAGCAAAATCGAATGGCAGTTGACGCGCCAGGAAGCCGCCCGCATTCTGAACGACGTTGGCCTTGCCGCCGAGCGCGGCGATTGGGGTGCGCTAGCGCTGATGGCTTATTTTTATCGTGAGGGGCTGGGCCCTCTGCCGGGCAATAACGTGCTCAAACCCGATCTAGACAAATCGGTGGCGATCGTTCGCCAGGCCGCAGCGGCCGGCTTGCCCTGGGGTTTGTTCGATCTCGGAGTGGCATATGAGCACGGCTATGGCGGAGCACATTACGACAAGGAAATTGCTTGGGCCTACTACCTCAAGGCCGCCCGGCTCGGCAGTCCAGAGGCGCAAATGACGCTGGCTGATGCATATGCGGGTGCTGGTCGCCTAGATGACGAAGATGCAATGGTTCAATGCGCCTATCAGCAAGGCCATGGGCCTGCCGCTTTTGCGTTGGGTGTTGATATGCGCGCATCGAAAAGAGACTATAAAAAAGCAATTGTCTATTTTCAAAACGGTATCAAGTTCGGGAATCATGACAGTGCCGACGCGCTCTCTCAACTGTTCGAGGAAGGGTTCTGGATCACTACGCGGCCCGAGGGAAAATCAGCACTTCAAGACATGGGTATCGCGGCCGATCCCGAGCGGACTAAGCGCTACGAAGCGATTTCTAACGCGCTGGAAATCAACCCCGACCTCAAGCTGACGCGCCTCGATCAGGTCTTGCCTCTACCGCCCGCCAAGCTGCCCGACTGGAACGGTGTGAGTGACGCGGTCGAGCCGGAGCCGAGCGGCCCGCCGACATATTGATTAGCGACCGCCGTTCAAAGCGGCCATCTGCTCCTGCCGCCGGCTTATGACAACTAGACCCGCAATGACGACATGCCCATGAAAAGCTCACGCCTAAGGTTGGCAGCAATTTGTCTCCCGATCATTGCGATTTTTGTTGGGGCATATTGGTTGGTGCCGTATTTGCAGGAGCGGCCCTTTCACGTCATGCCAGCCAAATTGACGAGTTTCAAGCTCACCGACTCTTTGCCGGTCTGCGGCCGCTGGAAGGAGCACATGCCCGCCACCCGCGATGCCGCTACTTATCGCTTGTATATCGAGGCGCGAAAGCTGTGGCGCAGCAAAATCGAATGGCAGTTGACCCGCCAGGAAGCGACGCGCATTCTGACCGACGTGAGCCTCGCCGCCGAGCGGGGCGACTGGGGGGCGCTTGCCCTGATGGCCTATTTTTACCGTGAAGGGCTGGGGCCGTTACCGGGCAATAACGTGCTCAAACCCGATCTCGATAAATCGGTGGCAATCGTTCGCCAGGCTGCCGCCGCTGGCCTGCCCTGGGGCCTGTTCGATCTTGGGGTGGCCTACGAGCACGGTTATGGGGGCGCGCATTACAGCAAGGAAATCGCCTGGGCCTATTACCTCAAGGCGGCACGTTTAGGCAGTCCGGAGGCGCAATTAGCGTTGGCAGATGCGTATGCGCAAGCCGAGCGCCGCGATGACGAAATCAAAATGCTGGAGTGTGCATATAGACAGGGAAATGGTACAGCCGCGTACAGACTGTCAATGAAACTGAGAGCGAAGGAACGATACCAGGAGGCAATTTTAATACACCAAAACGGCATAAAATTTGGCGACGCGAGATGTGCCACCTCGCTGCGCATATTGTTTGATGACGGTTCATGGCCTAACGCAGAAATGAAGCAAAAGCAGTCATTAAGCCTTATTGGTATCGCTGCCGATCCCGAGCGGGCCAAGCGCTATGAAGCGATTTCCGACGCGCTGGAAATCAACCCCGACCTCAAGTTGACGCGCCTCGATCAGGTCTTGCCGCTGCCGCCCGCCATGCTGCCCGACTGGAACGGTGTAGGCGACGCGGTCGAGCCGGAGCCGAGCGGGCCACCGACGTATTGATTCGGCGCGAGCTAACAGGACCGCATATCCCGACATGCCGCGCGGCCTTCGAACCGGCGACAGCGCACTGGCGCGGCGCCGCACCCGGCATGGCAAACCTAGCGCCGCCGCACGCATTCGACATAAGCGGCGCCGTCCGGCGGCAAGCCGGCGCGCTGGGATTGCCAAATCATCTGCCCCAGGCATTCCATGATCTGATGGTGCGCCTCGTGCTCGGAATCGAGCCGGCGTGTCAAGTCGCGGCAGGCGTCCCGGATGCCGGCCGGCTGATCGATCGAAATCTGCTCGGCGATCGACAAATGCATGGACAGGTGCAAAAACGGATTGGCCGCGCCGCCCTCGACCGAATAGTCGCGCGCGATGGCTTGCTCGACGTCGGCCAGCTCGGCTTCGTATTCCGGGTGCAGCACGATCCAGTCCAGCGCGATGGCTTCGATCGGGCTGAGAATGTGCCTGACGCGGTGTTTATGGAGCACCGCGCAAAAGAAGCGGCGCACGTCGTCGGAGGAGGGTGTGAACATGAAAGCGGATCGCATCGGGGGCGGGCCGCCATTGTACCGCGTGCCGAAATGGCGCGCCGCCGCGCTCCTACGCTTGCCGGCCGCTCCTTAGCCGAACAGCCCGGCCGCGGCCAGCTTGGCGTCCCACGGCGCCAGCGGACCGGCGTAACGCTCGTACAAAAAATCGATCAGCAGGCGTAGCGGTTTCGGCTGGTGCCGGCGCGACAGATACACGGCATGGATCTCCATGGTATCGAGCGCGTAGCGCGGCAACAAGCGCACCAGCGTGCCTTGCGCCAGATCCTGTCCCACGAAATAAGTGGGCAACAAGCCGATGCCGGCCCCGGCCAGCGCGGCGGCGCGCACCACCGAGGTTTCGTTGGTGGTCATGGCGCCGCCCACCTGCACCGTGCTCACTTGCTCGCCCAGGGTGAGCGTATATTCGGGCGCGAAGATTCTGCTGTGAACGATGCAGCGATGGCTGCTCAATTGTTCCGGCAGCACGGGCGTGCCCGCGCTCAGCAGATAGGCGGGCGAGGCGCACAGCACCGAATGGCAGGCAGCCAAGCGGCGCGCCACCAAGGCGGGGTCGATCCGTTTGCTGGTGCGCACCGCCAGGTCGACCCGCTCTTCCACCAGGTTGACGGTGCGGTCCAGCACCAGAAAATCGATTTCCACCAGCGGATGCCGCAGCTGAAAGTCGACCACGGCGGCCGCCAGCTCGGCCTGGGCGAAGGAGGAAGAGGTGGTCAGGCGTAATTTGCCCTGGATGGCGCTACCTTGACCGGCCACGGTTTTGATCTCGTCGGCCATCGCCAGCATGTCGCGGCAGCGCGCCAGCGCCTGCTCGCCCGCTTCGCTCAGGGCCAGCCGGCGCGTGGTGCGGTGCAGCAGGCGCGCCCCCAGCCAGTCTTCCAGCGCTTCCAGATAGCGGCTGGCCATGGCCCGTGACATGTCGAGCGCGGCGGCGGCGGCGGTCATGCTGCCGCGGTCGGCCGTTTCGACGAAGACGCGCATTGCGGTCAACCGGTCCATGCTATTGCCTCGTTTTGGTTGACAATCTATTGATGAGAGTCGAGTTTATCTTTAAATCGGTAGACGGTATAGTGCTGGTTTTTTTCCTTTACGAAAGTTTCATTATGATTCGCACCCACCGTCTCGCCCAGCTGGCCAGTGCCGCCCTCTGCGTAGCCGCCATCGCCACGCCAGCCCGGGCCCAGGTGCCGGCCCCGGCACAAGCGGCCCCGCTCGCCTTGCAGGTTTATCATGCCGACGAGGCCAGCTTCGACTTTAACGCCGTGCTCGTTAGCGGCAAGACCGACGCCGTATTGCTCGACACCGGCTTCACCCGGGCCGATGCATTGCGCATCGCCGCCATGGTGCTCGATAGCCACAAAACCTTGAAGCTCATTTATATCAGCCAACCCGATCCGGACTATTACTTCGGCATCGATATCCTGAAAACCTATTTTCCCGACGTTAAGGTGGTGTCCACCGCCCAGACCTTGAAGGCGATCCAGGCCACGCTGCCGGGCAAGATGGCCTATTGGCCCGCGCGCATGGGCGCGAACGCGCCGGGCAAGGTGACGCTGCCCGAAGCGCTCGCGGGCGAGCGCATCACGCTGGAAGGGCAGACGCTGGAAATTCGCGGCCTGGACGACCCGCTTGCGCACCGCAGCTACGTGTGGATTCCATCGATCAAGGCGGTGGTCGGCGGCACCAATGTGTTTGCCGGGCTGCATGTCTGGACGGCCGACACGGCCAGCGCGGCCCAGCGCGCGGTGTGGATCAAAAAGCTCGACGGCATCGCCGCCCTCAAGCCGCTGGTGGTGGTGCCGGGCCATTCGGCCCCGGGCCAGCCGCACGACCTGTCGCAGGTGCTATACACCAAGACTTACCTGGAGCGCTTCGAGCGCGAAAGCCAAAAGGCGGCCGATGGCGCCGCGCTGATCGGCGCGATGCAAGCCGCTTATCCGCAAGCCGGCGAGCAAGTTGCGCTGGCCATCGGCGCCAAGGTGGTCAAGGGCGAAATGGCGTGGGAGGCGCCATGATCCAGGCCGCCGCGCCGGCCCGCTCGGTGCTGTACGTGATGGACCCGTATTGCGGGTGGTGCTGGGGTTTTGCCGAACTGTTGGCCGCGTTCGAAGCCGCCAACGGCCAGCGCGTCGCGTTCACCGCCATCAGCGGCGGCTTGTTCGTCGGCGAGCGGGCCGCGCCCTTGTCGGCCTATCCGTATATCGAACCAGCCAATGCCCGCATCACCGAGCTGACCGGCGCCCGCTTCGGTGAACCCTATCTGCGCCAATTTGCGCGCGGCACCATGGTGATGGATTCGATGGACGCGGGCGCCGGGCTGGCGGCGCTGCGGGAGCTGGCGCCGGCGCGCGCCGTGTACTGGGCGCACCAGTTGCTGGCGGCGTTTTACGAGCGTGGGTTAAGCTTGTCGCTGCCGTCCACCATCGCCGCCATTGGCGCGGTCGGCGGCCTCGATCCGCAGGCCGTGTTGCAGCGCCTGGCCGATGGCTCGGCGCGGGCCGCGGCCCTGGCCGACTTCGCGCTGGCGCGGCAACTGGGCGTGTCGAGTTATCCGAGCTTGCTGTTCATTGACGGCGCCACGGTCCACCGGCTGCCCGCCACCGGCGCCACGCTGGCCGAGCTCAATGCGCAATTGACGCGCTTGCTCGAAGCGGAGCCGCTCAAGACCGCATGAAAAACGGGCATGTCGCCATGCCCGCTCGCTCCTCTTACTCTTCCTTGCCGGTGCTGGCCGGCGCCAGCGCTTGCGGCGCCGCCTCGCAAGGGGCCATCGCCTCTTGCGCGCGCGGCGCATGCGGCTGGCGCAGGTAGCGCGCGGTGTGACGTTGCGGCGCGCTGTTGCCTTGCACCGGCCAGGTCAGAAAACGCGACAGCTCTTGCAAGGCGCGCTGGTAGACGTCGCGCTTGAACTCGATCACCACGTCCAGCGGCACCCAATACTCATGCCAGCGCCAAGCGTCGAATTCCGGGTGGTCGGTGAGGCGCAGGTTGACGTCGTTGTCGCGCGCGCACATGCGCAGCAGAAACCAGATCTGCTTCTGGCCCCGGTAGTGGCCGCGGATCTCGCGCTTGATGAAATGGTCCGGCACTTCGTAGCGCAGCCAGTCGCGCGTACGGCCGACGATTTTCACGTGTTCCTGGCGCAGCCCGATTTCCTCCTCCAGCTCGCGGTACATGGCTTGCTCCGGCGTTTCGCCGTATTTGATCCCCCCTTGCGGAAACTGCCAAGAGTGCTCGCGCACACGTTTGCCCCACCACACCTCGTTTTGGGCGTTGAGCAGGATGATGCCGACGTTGGGCCGGAACCCTTCACGGTCGAGCATATTGCACCTCAAACTTTCTGCGGCGGCGCGTCCCTCTTACATTTTTGCCCACAATTCCGCAGGCCGGCCGCGTTTTCGGGGTACGAAAACGGCCGGATTGCCACCAATTGAACGCTTTTGAATAAAGTATGGACGCATCAGCCAGCTAATCCTTTAAAATTAGGTTGATTATAACCCTCTCTTTTTAAAAAGAATTCACCGTTATGCGCGCCTCCCGATTTTTTATTTCAACGCTCAAAGAAGCGCCTTCCGATGCTGAAATTGTCAGCCACAAACTGATGATGCGCGCCGGCATGATCAAGCGGCTCGGCTCGGGCATCTACACTTATATGCCGATGGGGCTGCGCGTGATCCGCAAGGTGGAAGCCATCATCCGCGACGAAATGAACCGGGCCGGGGCCATCGAATTGTTGATGCCGCTGGTCCAGCCGGCCGAGCTGTGGCAAGAAACGGGACGCTGGGACAAGATGGGCGCCGAGCTCATGCGCGTGAAAGACCGCCACGGGCGCGAGTTCGCCATTCAGCCCACGTCCGAGGAAGTGATCACCGACGTGGTGCGCGGCGAGATCAAGTCCTACCGCCAGCTGCCGCTCAATTTTTACCATATCCAGACCAAATTCCGCGACGAGCGCCGGCCCCGTTTCGGCTTGATGCGCGGGCGCGAATTCACCATGAAAGACGCCTATTCTTTTGATCGCGACGCGGCCGGGATGCAGCTTTCTTACCAAAACATGTTCGACGCCTACGTGCGCATCTTCACCCGCTTCGGCTTGAAGTTTCGCGCGGTGGCGGCCGACAACGGCGCCATCGGCGGCTCCGGCTCGCACGAGTTTCACGTCATCGCCAGCACCGGCGAAGACGCGCTGGTGTATTGCCCCAACTCCGACTATGCCGCCAATATGGAGGCGGCCGAGGCGATGCCGCTGCTGGCGGCGCGCGCCGCGCCGGGCCAGGCCTTGAGCCGGACGGCCACCCCGGACACGGTCAAGTGCGAGACCGTGGCCGCCCTGCTGGGCCTGCCGCTGGCGCACACCGTCAAGACCATCGCGCTCACGGTCGAGCGCGCGGCCGACGCCAAGGGCGGGCCCGAGGGCGCCGCCGCCAAGCGCTACTGGATGCTGCTGCTGCGCGGCGACCATGAATTGAACGAAGTCAAACTGGGCAAGATCGCCGGCCTGGCCGGTTACCGCTTTTCGACCGAAGCCGAAATCGCCGAGGTGTATGGCACCGTGCCCGGCTATCTGGGTCCGATCGGCACCCGCGCCGAGGTCACCGTGGTTGCCGACCGCACGGTGGCCAACATGCACGACTTCGTGTGCGGCGCCAACGCGGCCGGCTTCCACTACACGGGCGTGAACTGGGGCCGCGACGTGGCCGAGCCGGCCCTGGTGGCCGACCTGCGCAATGTGATCGAGGGCGACGCCTCGCCGGACGGCAAGGGTGTGCTGGCGATCGAGCGCGGCATCGAGGTGGGCCATGTGTTCCAGCTCGGCACGGCCTATTCGGAAAGCATGAAGGCGACGTTCCTGGACGAAAACGGCAAGCCGGCGCCGCTGCAAATGGGCTGTTACGGGGTGGGCGTGACGCGCATCCTGGGCGCGGCCATCGAGCAAAATTTCGACGACAAGGGCATCGTCTGGCCGCAGGCGATCGCGCCGTTCGACGTGGTGCTGTGCCCGATGAGCTATGACCGCAGCGAATTGGTCAAGGAGCACACCGACCGGCTGTACGCGGACCTGCTGGCGGGGGGCGTGGACGTGATGCTCGACGACCGCGGCCAGCGTCCCGGCGCCATGTTCGCCGACTGGGAATTGATCGGCGTGCCGCACCGGATCGTGATCGGCGAGCGCGGGCTAAAAGAAGGCAATCTGGAATACCAGGGCCGGCGCGACGTGGAAGCGAGCGCCGTGCCGGTGGCCGAGATGGTGGCCCGGATCCAGGCCGCCTTGCGCCAGTGAGCGCGGTCCTGGCCGATTGGGGTGGCGCCCGGCTCGAGCGGCGCCGCTGGTGGGCGCGCCCGCAGCGCTGCTGTTACGGCCTGCTGCTGGCGCTGGGGCTCGCTTGCGGGCCGGCGGCCCAGGCCGGCAATCAAAAAGAAGAGGCGCTGGCCGACTCGGTGCGGCTGGCGCTGTCGAACGCGATCAAGGATGCCCGTCCGCCTCAGCAAAAATTCAACGACAACGCCGAACGGCTGCGCTACGAGGCGTGGCTGGGCCAGATGTCGGAGCGCTTGCGGCGCAAGCTGCCCGATCAGCAGGTGCGCACCGAGTTTCTGGAGGCGGCCTGGTACGAGGCCAAGCGGGCCGGTCTCGATCCCGGCCTGGTGCTGGGGCTGATCCAGGTGGAATCGGCCTACCGCAAGTATGCGGTCTCGATCGTGGGCGCGCGCGGTTACATGCAAGTGATGCCGTTCTGGACCAACGCGATCGGCGACAGCGACCGCAGCAAACTGTTTCACATGCAGACCAATCTGCGTTACGGTTGCTCGATCCTGCGCATGTATATCGACATGGAGGCCGGCAATCTGTATCTGGCGCTGGGGCGTTACAACGGCAGCCGCGGCCAGCCCGAGTATCCGAACGCGGTGCTGTCGGCCTGGAACAAGTGGCGCCTGAACTGAAGCGCGGCGGGGCGCGCGGCCAAAAAAAACGCCCCCGTCGCGTCGGCGAAGGGGGCGGTTCGAGCGGGCCGGCCGGGCCGGGCGCGATTATTTCAAATGATCGGAGATCAGCTTCGTCATTTCAAACATGGACACTTGGGCTTTGCCGCCGAACACCGCTTTGAGCTTGTCGTCGGCATTGATCATGCGGCGGTTGGCCGGATCTTGCAGGTCGAGTTTCTTAATGTAATCCCACACTTTTTTGGTCACTTCGGTACGCGGCAACGGGGCTTCACCAACCACTGCGGCCAACACGGTCGACGGTGTCATCGCTTTCATGAATGCGGCATTGGGCTTGCGTGGGGCGGCCGGCGCGGCAGCTTTTTTCGCTGCCGCGGGTTTGGTTGCGGCGGCCGCTTTGACTGGTGCGGCTTTTTTGACTGCTGCAGGTTTGGCTGCAACAGCTTTTTTAGCTGGCGCTGCTGCGACTGGGGTTTTTTTGGCTGTTGCCATATTCTAGCCTCCTTAACGAACACATGGAAAATTGCGCAATTGATCGCACGGCTAATATTGGTGGGGATTTACCGAGTATGCAAGTGTTTTTCGCGTTTTTTCAGGGAAACCACACGTAAAAATGCGTCAACAATGTGGCCTTGCACCGCTAACGGGCGCGGCCCCCCTTTTTCGACTGAAAACGGGGCTTTTCGCAGCGTGCGCGCCCGGGCCGCCAAGGCGATCCGCCCCGGGCGCGCACGGCGCCTGAAAAGCCCCGACGCGGCGCTTAACGCAAGCCCGGCATCATGCCTTTCATACTGCGCATCATCTTCATCATGCCGCCGCCGGACAGCTTTTTCATCATGGTTTGCATCTGTTCGAACTGGTTGAGCATGCGGTTTACTTCCTGCACCTGGACGCCGGCGCCGGCCGCGATGCGGCGCTTGCGGGTGGCCTTGATCAGCTCCGGCTTGGCGCGTTCCTGCGGCGTCATCGAATCGATGATGCCGACCATGCGCCGCACCTGCTTGTCGGCCTGGTCCATGTTGGCGCCGCCGGCCGCCTGCTGGAACTGGGCCGGCAGCTTGTCCATCAGGCTGGCCATGCCGCCCATTTTTTTCATCTGGCCCAGCTGCGCCTTGAAGTCGTTCATGTCGAACTTGCCGCCCACCTTCATTTTTTGCGCCAGGTCGGCCGCCGCCTTCACATCGACCCCCTTGCGCGCTTCCTCGACCAGGGCCAGGATATCGCCCATGCCGAGAATCCGGTTGGCCATGCGGGTCGGGTCGAACGGCTCCAGGCCGTCGAGCTTTTCGGACACGCCGGCGAACTTGATCGGTTTGCCGGTGATGTGGCGCACCGAGAGGGCGGCGCCGCCGCGCGAGTCGCCGTCGAGCTTGGTGAGCACGATACCGGTCAGCGGCAGCGCGTCGTTGAAAGCCTTGGCGGTGTTGATGGCGTCCTGGCCCAGCATGGCGTCGACCACGAACAGGGTTTCGATCGGTTTGACGGCCGCGTGCACGGCGGCGATCTCGCGCATCATTTCCTCGTCGATGCCGAGGCGGCCGGCGGTGTCGATGATGAGCACGTCGTGATAATGCTTCTTGGCCCAGTCCAGCGCGGCCAAGGCGATGTCGACCGGCTTGTCGCTGCTTTGCGAGGGAAAGAAGTCGGCGCCGACCTGGGCCGTCACCGATTGCAGCTGGGCGATCGCGGCCGGGCGGTAGACGTCGGCCGAGACGGTCAGCACCTTTTTCTTTTTCTCTTCACGCAAATACTTGGCCAGCTTGCCGACCGTGGTGGTTTTTCCCACCCCTTGCAAGCCGGCCATCAGGATCACGGCCGGCGGCTGGGTGGCAAAGCTGAGCTGATAGGCTTCCGCGCCCAGGTCGGCGCCCATGATGGCGGCCAGTTCGCGCTGCACCACGCCGACCAGGGCCTGGCCCGGGGTCAGCGACGAAATGACATCCTCGCCCAGGGCCTTGTCCTTGACCTTGGCGATGAATTCGCGCACGGCGGGCAGGGCGACGTCGGCCTCGAGCAGCGCCAGGCGCACTTCGCGCAGCATCTCGGCGGTGTTGGCCTCGGTCAGGCGCGCCTCGCCGCGCATCGTTTTGACGACCTTGGCAAGGCGTTGAGTAAGATTATCTAGCATGATGAACCTGGCATTTGACTGGGCTGAAAGACAGCGTGTTCTAAAACGGCCGGCACGGGGGCCAGAGGATGGCACCATTTTACCTTATGCGACCGGGCCGGCGGGGGCGCGGCGGCGCCCGGCGCGGGCCTGGGCGCGGCGGCGTTGGCGGCGCGGCGCGGTGGCGTCGGCGTTCAAATTAAGCGCCAGTGTCTGCTTCTGGCGCCGTCCCGGGCGAAAAAAGCCGGGCCGGCAGAATTTTTTGCTGGCCGGGGGCGCCGCTTGGTATGATCGGCACAACTATATGCGGTGCAATTTATCGAGGAGACTAGCGATGAAAAACAATACACGGTGCAAACACGGGCCGCTGGCGGCGGCCGCCGCCGCCCTGCTGCTGGTCGGCGCGGCCCAGGCCCAGGCCCAGGCCCAGGCCCAGGAACTGGTGCGCTTGGGTAATTTGAAGTTCGCCCACTACGGCGCCGTCTCCTACATCAAGGAAATCGCGCCCAAGTGCGGCATCAAGGTTGAAGAGCACGTGTTCGCCAAGGGTCTCGATGTGATGCAGGCGATCATCGCCGGCGAGCTCGATGTCGGCACCACCGCTTCCGAGGCGGCCATTTCCGGGCGCGCCGGCGGCGCCCCCATCTATGTGGTGGCCGGTTTCGCCAAGGGCGGCGCGCGCCTGGTCACGCGCAGCGACTTGCCGATCAAATCGGTCAAGGAATTGAAGGGCAAGCGGGTGGGCGTGACCCGTGGCGGCATCCAGGAAGTGCTGCTGCTGGCCGAACTGGCGCAAAACGGCGTCAGCGCCTCGGACCAGCCGGGCAAGGACGTGCAGGTGGTGTATCTGGCCTATGCCGATTTGAATCAGGCTTTGCTCGGTAAAAACATCGACGCCATGATGCAGTCCGAACCGCAATCGTCGCAAGCGATCAACAAGGGTTTCGGGGTCGAGCTGCTCAAGCCTTACGACACCCCGATCGGCGAGCCGGTGCGCACCATGGTGATGACCGAAAAGTTTTACAAGGAACGGCGCCCGGTGGCCGAAAAATTCATGCGCTGCTTCGTGGAAGCGACCAAGACGTTTCTCGACAACCGTCCCCTGGCCGAGAAGTATGTGCGCGAAGTGGTGTTCAAGGGCCAGATCACCAAGGACGATTTCGACGACGCGATCAGCAATTCGCCCTACACCTACGATATCAGCAGCGAACACATTCAAGTGACCACCGACGTGATGGCCAAGACCGGGGTGGGGCGCATGGCCAAGCCGCCGCTGGCCAAGGACTGGGTCAAGACCGATTTGCTGGAGCAAGCCAAAAAAAGCTTGAACGTCAAATAAACCGCGCGGGAGGTGGGCATGAACAAGCTTCGATGGTCCGAAATCGGAATCGGCATGGTGGTGCCGGCGCTACTGATCGCGGTATGGCAAGCGTCGGCCACCTTGGGCTGGGTCAATCCCCAAGTGCTGCCGTCGCCGCTGGCGGTGCTGCAACGCTGGATCGCCTACCTGCTGCCGCTGACGCCTTATGAAGGAGGCAATTGGCTCGGTTGGGCCGTGTCGGGTGAATTGATCATCGATTCGATCGGCAGCCTGTACCGGGTGGTGGTGGGCTTCGCGGTGGGGGCCGGCCTGGCGCTGCCGCTCGGTTTGCTGATGGGATCGAGCGCGCGCCTGTACGCGTGGCTCAACCCGCTTACCCAGGTGCTGCGCCCGATCCCGCCCATCGCCTATATTCCCCTGTCCATGCTGTGGTTTGGCCTGGGCAATCCGCCGGCCATCTTTTTGATCGCCCTGGGCGCCTTTTTTCCGGTGCTGATGAACACCATCGCCGGGGTGCGCCAGGTGGACGGCATTTATCTGCGCGCCGCCCGCAACCTGGGCGCCGGCGGCGCCACCTTGTTTGTGCGGGTGATCTTGCCGGCCGCCGTGCCCTACATCCTGTCGGGCGTACGGATCGGCATCGGCACCGCCTTCATCGTGGTGATCGTGTCGGAAATGATCGCCGTCAACAACGGGCTGGGCTTTCGGATTCTGGAAGCGCGCGAATATTTTTGGTCCGACAAAATCATCGCCGGCATGATCAGCATCGGCATGATCGGCCTGGCGATCGACGTCGGTATGAACCAGTTGAACAACCATTTGCTGCGCTGGCACCGCGGTTTGGAGGGCTGAGATGACGGCAGGACAGATTCATGTGGCGGGCGTGAGCAAAGTGTTTCAAAGCGCCGACGGGCCGGTGGTGGCCTTGCAAAACATCGAGTTGACGATTGTGCCGGGCCAGTTCGTCTGTCTGCTGGGGCCTTCCGGCTGCGGCAAATCGACCCTGCTCAACGCCATCGCCGGCTTTTCCCCGCCCACCTCCGGCGCCATCACGGCCATGGGGCAAGTGGTGAGCGGCCCCGGACCGGAGCGCGGCATGGTGTTCCAGGAATATGCGCTGTTCCCGTGGATGACGGTGGCGAAAAACATCGCCTTCGGCCTGGAAATCAAGGGCGTGGCGCCGAGCCAGATCGCGCGCACCGTGGACGAGTTGCTGGCCATGCTGTCGCTGAGCGACTTCCGCCACCGCTTCCCCAAGGATTTGTCGGGCGGCATGCGCCAGCGGGTGGCGATTGCCCGTGTGCTGGCGTTGGACTCGCCCATCATGCTGATGGATGAGCCGTTCGGCGCGCTCGACGCGCTGACCCGTCGCAATTTGCAAGATGAATTGCTGCGGCTGTGGGAACGCTTGAAAAAAACCATCGTGTTTGTCACCCACAGCATCGAAGAAGCGATTTATCTGGCCGACCGCATCATCGTGATGACCTACCGGCCCGGCACCGTGAAACGCGACTTGCTGGTTGCGCTGCCGCGCCTGCGCGACCCCGCTTCGCTGGAATTTAATCAGCTCAAGCGCGAGCTGGGCGCGCTGGTGATGGAAGAGCAGCAGCGCCACCATCACGACGAACTGCGGCTGGCGGTGAGCGATTGAGGGCGCGGTGATGGCCGCATGTGCGGATGCTCGCGCATGCGTGCGATTGGGATCGCATGGCAGGGTTGGGCATACCAGTTCTTCGGGCGGCGGGCGCGCCGGCCGGCGTTTGGTCATGACGATATAAAGTACGTGGCCACGGCCGGCGCCGGCCGGCGTTGCCACGCCAGCGGTCCAGTTTGACGCGCTTACCTGCCCAGGTTGACGCGGCCTTGCCCGGCGCACTGCTTGGCGGCTTAACAATTACCCTTCGGCAGCACCGCCGGCGCCCTATAGTGTAAACTCGGCTTATGCAGACCTATTTTTTTATCGCGGCCGCGCTCGCGTATGCCGTGTGCACCACCCTCCCGTCCCGTCTGGGCACCCCGATCGCCGCCGTCACCGGCCTGGCCTGGCTGCTGCATGGCGCCACGCTGGCGTTCGATTTGCTCACGCCCGGCATGGTGCGCATCGGTTTCGCCGCCATGCTGTCGTGCGCGCTGTGGATTTCGGTCGGCGCTTACTGGCTGGAAAACCGCAATTTCAGCCTGGACGGTTTGCGCCGCCTGGTGATGCCGTGCGCCGCCGTCACGGTGCTGCTGGCCTGGCTGTTCCCCGGCAGCCTGATCTTGCTGGAGGGCAGGTCGGTGATCTTCGGCTGGCATATCGCCATCGCCATTCTGGCCTACAGCACCATCACGGTGGCCGCCTTCCACGCCGTACTGATGGCGCTGCAAGAGTCGCGTCTGCACACACGCAGCGAGCGCAAAAGCTTTTTGAGCGGCGCGCTGGACCAGTTGCCGGCCTTGTTGACGATGGAAAAACTGCTGTTTCGCATGATCGGTTTCGGCTTCGTCCTGCTCAGCCTCACCGTGCTGTCGGGCATCGTGTTTTCCGAACAATTGTTCGGCAAGGCTCTGCGCTGGGACCATAAATCGGTGTTTACCCTGCTGTCCTGGGGCTTGTTCGCGGCCTTGCTGGCGGGGCGGCGCTGGCGCGGCTGGCGCGGCAAGACGGCGTTGACTTTCACACTGGCTGGTTTTGGCACCTTGTTGCTGGCCTATGTCGGCAGCCGTTTCGTGCTGGAAGTGATTTTGCATAGAGGCTTGGCATGACACGTATTCTTTTTTGGCTGGCGCTGGCGTTTCTGGTGCTGATGGCCATCCGCAGCAAACTCAAGGGCGCCGGCGCGGCGGCGGCGCGCCAGCGCGCCGCGCCGCCCGGTCACGCGCACAACCCGCACAACGGGGCCGAAGCGGCCGCCGGCGCCGAAGCCATGCTGTGCTGCGCGCAATGCGGTATCTATTACCCGGCCTCGGAATCGGTGCGGGTCGATGGCCTCGACTATTGCAGCGTGGCCCACTCCCGCCTGCCGGCGCCCTAGCGGTGGTGACACCCTTGCAGGGCCTGTCGGCGCCGTCGCGCGAGACCTTGTGGCGCTCGCTGCAAACCTTGAACGTCACGCGCATCGTGATCGCCGTGGTGCTGCTGCTGTATCTGGTGTTCAATGGGCGCGGCTGGCAAGACGCCGGCATGGGCGGCTACGCCCTGATCTGCGGCGTGTATGTGGCGCTGTCGGCCGCCTTCGCTTCCCTGACCCTGGGCTGGCGCCAACGCTTCCTGCCGCAGTTGTGTACCCAGATCGCGGTCGATATCATCGTCATTTCCCTGCTCTATCTGGACGCCGGCGGCGCCCGCAGCGGTCTGGCCATCCTGTACCTGTTCCCGCTGGCGGCGTCGGCCATTTTGGCGCCGCTGGTGCTGGCCCTGTTCAGCGCGGCGCTGGTGACGCTGTTCATGCTGGGGCTGAGCGCCTATGAAATGATGAGTTTTGACAGCGACCGGGCCGCGCTGCAATCGGGCTTGTACGGGGCCGCGTTTTTCGCCGCCGTGCTGGTGCTCAGCCGGCTGGCCGCGCGCCTGCTGCGCCAGGAAGAGCTGGCGGTGCAGCGCGGCACGGCGCTGGCGGTGCAGCAAGCCATCAATCGCCTGGTCATCGCCGACATGGGCGACGGCATCCTGGTGGTGGGACCGGAGGGCCAAGTCCATACCGGCAACCCGGCCGCCCAGCAGATGCTGGGCCTGGCCGGCTTCGATCTGCCGCACCGCCTGGGCGACACGGTGGCCTTGCAGCCCATCGCCCAGGCCCATGCCGAGTGGCTCAAGGACGGCACGCGCAGCGCCGCTTTTGTCACCATCAAGCCATACAACGATAGCGCCTTGCCCGGCATGACAGGTTCCTGGAGCGGGCGGCGCGAGCTGGCCGCGCACCTGAAGGTGCGCTTCGCAACGGTGGACACCAGCGCCCTGGGCGCCGAGCGCGGCGTGATTTTTTTGCAGGACGTGACCGCCATCGAAAACCAGGCTCAGCAATTGAAGCTGGCCTCGATGGGGCGCCTCACCGCCAGCATCGCCCACGAGGTGCGCAATCCGCTGTCGGCCATCGGCCACGCCACCGCGCTGTTGAGCGAGGATGCGCATCAACCGGTGCAGCTGCGGCTGCTCAAAATCATCGCCGACAATGTGGCCCGGGTCAACCGCATGGTGGAAGACATCTTGCAGCTGTCGCGCAAGGTGCAGGTGCACCAGGAGCCGCTGGCGCTGGATGCCTTCTTGGCCGAATTGAAGACCGAGTTCCAGGACACCCACGGCCTGGGCCCCAATACGGTGGTGCTCGACGACACCGGCGGGGCCGAAGTGCGCTTCGACAGTCTGCATCTGCGCGAGGTGCTGATCAACCTGCTCACCAACGCGGTGCGCTACGCCAGCGGCCGGCCCGGCAGCATTCATGTGTTTTTGATACGCGACCCGGCCAGCATGGAGCTGCATGTGCAAGACGACGGCCCCGGTATCCTGCCCGAAGTGCGGGCCCATCTGTTCGAGCCGTTTTATACCACCTCCAGCAAGGGCACCGGACTGGGGCTATATTTGGCGCGCGAATTGTGCTTGAATAACAGTGCCATGCTCGATTATGAATACCGTTTCGACACCGGCACCAATGCCGACGGCAGTCAACTGGCCAGCGGACGCTTCGTCATTACCTTCGGCACGGCCGCCGCCGCCCCGCGCAAGGCGGCGGCGTGACGGCGCGGCGTCTTATTTTAGCAACGCAGGGGCATGACTTGTGATGACACCATCCGGCACCAGAAAGGCAGCACCATGACCTCCCCCCGAATCCTCGTTGTCGATGACGAAGCCGATCTGCGCGAGCTGCTCGAAATCACGCTGCTCAAGATGGGGCTCGATGTCGATAGCGCCGACTCGCTCAAGGAAGCGCGCGCCCTGCTGGCCGGCGCCGACTACGCGCTGGTACTGACCGACATGCGCTTGCCCGACGGCCTGGGCCTGGAACTGGTGCGCGAAGTGAGCGCCGCCTACAAGAACACGCCGATCGCGGTGGTCACCGCGTTTGGCAGCGCCGACAACGCGGTGGTGGCGCTCAAGGCGGGCGCCTTCGATTATGTCTCCAAACCGGTGGTGCTCGACGAGCTGCGCCTGCTGGTGCAGTCGGCGCTGCGCCTGAACACGCCGGCCGAGCGGCCCGCCGCCAGCGCGGCCCAGGGCGTGACCCGGCTCAAGGGCGACTCGGCCGTGATCCAGGCGCTGCGCGCGCAAATCGCCCGGCTGGCGCGCTCGATGGCGCCGATCGCCATCACGGGCGAGTCCGGCAGCGGCAAGGAATTGGCGGCGCGCGAGATCCATGCCCAGAGTTCGCGCGCCGACAAGGCTTTCATCGCCGTCAACTGCGGCGCGATTCCCGAGGCGCTGATGGAGGCGGAGTTTTTCGGCTACCGCAAGGGCGCCTTCACGGGCGCGGCCGACGAGCGCGACGGCTTTTTCCAGGCCGCCAACGGCGGCACCCTGATGCTCGATGAAGTGGCCGACTTGCCGCTGGCGATGCAAGTGAAGCTGCTGCGCGCGATCCAGGAGCGGCGCGTGCGCAAGATCGGCGCCACCGCCGAGGAACCGGTCGACGTGCGCATCATCAGCGCCACCCACCAGAATCTGGCGCACTGCGTGGAAACGGGTAAATTTCGCCAGGATCTGTTTTATCGCCTGAATGTGATCGAGCTCGGTTTGCCGCCGCTGCGCGACCGGCTCGACGATCTGGAAGTGCTGACCGGCGCGATACTGACCCGCTTGAGCAGTCCGGGCCACAAGGTGGCGCTGGGCGCCGGCGTGCTCGACACCTTGCGCTCCTATTCCTTTCCCGGCAATGTGCGCGAACTGGAAAACATTTTGGAGCGGGCCATGGCGTTTGCCGACGGCGGCGTGATCGAGGTGGGCGATTTGGCTTTGAAAGGGGCGCGCCTGGACCCGGGCTTGGCCGCCGCGCCCACGTCCTTCGGCTCTGCTTCTTCCGCGCCGGCGTTCGCTTCGGCGCCGGTTTTCGCTCCCGCTCATGTGCCGAACCATGTGCCGAACCATGCGCCGGCGCCGGCGGCCGAGCCGGTGGAGCCGCTCCCGCCGCCGCCGTCGGTGAGCGCGGCGGCGGCCACCGCGGCCGGTTTTGCGTTCGCCACGGCCGGCGCCGGCGGCGATGCCTTGCCCGAATTTCTCAGCCAGGTCGAGCGCGACATCATCTTGCGGGCCCTGGCGCAAACCCATTTCAACCGGACCCAGGCCGCGCAATTGCTCGGCATTAGTTTCCGCCAGCTGCGCTACCAGATGCAAAAGCTCAATATCCAGGAACCGTGATGGCGGCCGCGCCGCAATTCCAGTTCGATGAACCCGGCTGGTGCCGGGCGGCCGCGCCTTACGCGTCGCCGTTTTGCGATCAAAGGCCGGCCGGGCTTGCCATCGACCTGCTGGTCATTCACAATATCAGCCTGCCCGCCGGCCGCTTCGGCGGGCCGCACGTGGCCGACCTGTTTACGGGCCGGCTCGATGTGCGGGCCGATCCCTGTTTCGCCGGCTTGCGCGGGCTGCGTGTGTCCAGCCATTTTTTGATACGGCGCGACGGCCGCCTGCTGCAATTCGTGCCGACCGACTGGCGCGCCTGGCACGCGGGGCTGTCGGCGTTCGAGGGCCGCGAGCGTTGTAACGATTTTTCGATCGGTATCGAGCTCGAAGGGTGCGATGCGCTACCCTTCGAGGCGGCCCAGTACGCGGCGCTGGCGCGGCTGACCGCGGCGCTGCGAACGCGCCACGATTTGACGGCCGTGCGCGGCCATGAACACATCGCGCCGGGCCGCAAAAGCGATCCCGGACCTTGTTTCGACTGGGGCCGTTATCGCCGGCTGTTGCTGGAAACGCCGGCGTTGGCGGCCAGCGCCGGCGCGCTGGGCTTTCCGCCCGGAGTGTGAAAAGTCAACTCCTTTTCGGCCGCACGATACAAATTTTATCCTTGCTCAACCCACACTTGGCTACTACAATTAGTGCTGTTGCTAGTCCAGTTCACTATATCTAGTAGGGATGCCCGCACACGCCGCAAGCTCCGACTTGCGCGGCGGGCGCGCCACCGACACTGCACATACCAGGATTTTTCGTTGTTTGGCCGGCTGACATGCTGAGCTGGCGGCGTTTTTTTGTTTTTCTTACATAGTGTTATCGCGCGGTCCGGCCATCCGGGCCGCACCAGATAACGACGAGCGGCAGCACAACTGCAAGCTGTTACCGGGAGACCCAATGCAATCATCTCAAGACCTGTCCGTCCATTCTGCAACCATGCCCCCGGCCACGCCCGCCGTCGCCAGTGGCCCCGTCCACGCCGGCGCCGCCCTGGGCGACTACCGCATCATCCGCCGCAACGGCGCGGTGGTGGCGTTCGAGCCGTCCAAGATCGCCATCGCGGTGACCAAAGCGTTTCTTGCAGTCAATGGCGGACAGGGCGCCACCTCGGCCCGCGTGCGCGAACTGGTCGAGCAGTTGACGGCCAATGTGGTGGCGGCCCTGGTGCGGCATCATCCGACCGGCGGCACCTTCCATATCGAAGATGTGCAGGATCAGGTCGAACTGGCCTTGATGCGTTCCGGCGAGCATGATGTGGCGCGCGCCTATGTGTTGTACCGCGCCAAGCATATGGAAGAGCGCCGCTTGCAAAAGGAAGCGCTGGGCGCCTCCAACCAGGCCGCCGCGCCCCAGTTGCATGTGACGGAAAACGGCGAGCGCCGCGCGCTCGACATGAACCAGGTGCGCGACTTGATCGGCGCCGCCTGCGTGGGGCTGGAAAAACACGTGGACGCCGACGCCATCCTGGCCGAGACGGTGAAGAACCTGTACGACGGCGTGCCGGTCGAGGAATTGCACAAGTCGGCCATTCTGGCGGCCCGCGCCCTGATGGAAAAAGACCCGGCCTATAGCCAGGTCACGGCGCGCATCTTGCTGCACACCATACGTAAGGAAGTGTTCGGCAAGGAAGTGGCGCAGGCGGCGGCCGCCGCCCAGTACCTGGAATATTTCCCGGCCTATATCGCCAAGGGCATCGCCGCCGAGTTGCTCGACGTGCGCCTGGCCGAATTCGATCTGGCCCGTCTGGCGCGCGCCATCGTGGCCGACCGCGACCTGCAATTCGGTTACATCGGCTTGCAAACCCTGTACGACCGCTACTTCCTGCATGTGCGCGATGTGCGCATCGAAATGCCGCAAGCGTTTTATATGCGGGTGGCGATGGGCCTGGCCTTGAGCGAGCAAGACCGGGAAGGGCGGGCGATCGAGTTTTACCAGTTGCTGTCCTCGTTCGACTTCATGAGTTCGACGCCCACCCTGTTCAATTCGGGCACCTTGCGCTCGCAGTTGTCGTCTTGCTACCTGACCACCGTCTCGGACGACCTGGAAGGGATTTACGACGCCATCAAGGAAAACGCGCTGCTGGCCAAGTTTGCCGGCGGCCTGGGCAACGACTGGACGCCAGTGCGCGCCCTGGGCGCCCACATCAAGGGCACCAACGGCAAGTCGCAAGGCGTGGTGCCGTTCCTGAAAGTGGTCAACGACACCGCCGTCGCGGTCAACCAGGGCGGCAAGCGCAAGGGCGCGGTCTGCGCCTACCTGGAAACCTGGCACATGGATATCGAGGAATTCCTCGACCTGCGCAAGAACACCGGCGACGACCGCCGCCGCACCCACGACATGAACACGGCCAACTGGATTCCCGACCTGTTCATGAAGCGCGTGATGGAAAAGGGCGACTGGACCCTGTTTTCGCCCAGCGACACGCCGGACTTGCATGACAAGGTCGGGCGCGCCTTCGAGCAAGCCTACGTGGCCTACGAGGCGCGCGCCGCCGCCGGCGAGATCCGTGTGTTCAAAAAGGTCGCCGCGCTCGACCTGTGGCGCAAGATGCTGTCGATGCTGTTTGAAACCGGCCATCCCTGGATCACCTTCAAAGACCCGTGCAACATCCGCTCGCCCCAATCGCATGTGGGCATGGTGCATAGCTCGAACCTGTGCACCGAGATCACGCTGAACACGGGTCCCGATGAAATCGCGGTCTGCAATCTGGGTTCGGTCAATCTGCCGGCCCATATGAAGGAAGGCAAACTCGATCACGTCAAGCTGCAAAAAACCGTGCGCACCGCCATGCGCATGCTCGATAACGTGATCGACATTAATTACTACGCGGTGCAAAAGGCGCGCACCTCGAACTTGCGCCACCGTCCGGTCGGCATGGGCGTGATGGGCTTCCAGGATTGCCTGCACATGATGCGGGTGCCTTACGCTTCGCAGCAATCGGTGGCGTTCGCCGATACCTCGATGGAAGCGGTCTGTTATTACGCCTACCTGGCCTCGACCGAGCTGGCCGAGGAACGCGGCCGCTATGAATCGTACACCGGCTCCTTGTGGGACCGCGGCATCTTGCCGCAGGATTCGATCAAGCTGCTGGCCGAGGAACGCGGCGGCTATCTGGAGCAAGACCTGTCGTCGGCCATGGACTGGACCCCGGTGCGCGAGCGCATCCGCCGTTTCGGCATGCGTAATTCGAATTGCGTGGCGATCGCTCCGACGGCCACCATTTCCAATATCATCGGCGTGTCCGCTTGTATCGAGCCGACGTATCAGAACTTGTATGTGAAATCGAACTTGTCGGGCGAATTTACCGAAATCAACTCCTACCTGGTGCGCGACTTGAAGGCGCGCGATTTGTGGGACGAGGTGATGATTTCGGACCTGAAATACTTCGACGGCAGTCTGGCCAAGATCGACCGCATCCCGCAAGACTTGCGCGAGATTTACGCCACCGCCTTTGAAGTGTCGCCCACCTGGCTGGTGGAAGCGGCTTCGCGCCGGCAAAAGTGGATCGACCAGGCGCAGTCGCTCAATATCTATATGGCGGGCGCCTCCGGCAAAAAGCTGGACGAAACTTACAAGCTGGCCTGGTTGCGCGGTTTGAAGACCACCTATTATCTGCGCACCATCGCCGCCACCCATATGGAAAAGTCCACCTCCAAAACCGGCGCCTTGAATGCGGTGGCGGTGGATGGTGGCATGTCGGCCAGCGCCCAAGCGGCTCAGCTCGCTCCAGCGCCGTTGTCCAGCGCGCCGTCGTCCGCGCCCTTGCAGGCGGCCGGCGACGAGATCGTGCTCGACGGCCAAGCCTGTTACCTGCGTCCGGGCGACGCCGGTTTCGAGGAATGCGAAGCCTGCCAGTAAGCTCGGCGGGGCGGGTGCCGGCCAGACGCCAGCGTTCGCCCTCATCGATGACCACCCGCCCGCACCGGGCGGGTTTTATACCAGCCATTCATGGCGAACACTGCCAGCGTTTGCGCTGGATCAAAAAGGAATACAGATATGTTGTCTTGGGATGATGAAGTTTCGTCGGCGCCTGCTCCGGCCGCGCGCCCGCCGCACCAACAGCCGTTGGGAAATGTCGAATTGAACCCGCCGGCCGCCCGCGCGCCGGAAGCGGCGCCCGAACAGGTGGCGCTGCGCGTGAACGCCGACGACAAGCGCATCATCAACGGCAAGACCGACGTCAATCAGCTGGTGCCGTTCAAATACAAATGGGCCTGGGATAAATACTTGGCCGGTTGCGCCAACCACTGGATGCCGCAAGAAGTGAATATGCAGCGCGACATCGAACTGTGGAAAAATCCCAACGGTTTGACCGATGACGAGCGCCGTCTGGTGAAACGCAATCTGGGCTTTTTCGTCACCGCCGATTCGCTGGCCGCCAACAACATCGTGCTGGGCACCTACCGCCATATCACGGCGCCGGAATGCCGCCAGTATCTGCTGCGCCAGGCGTTCGAGGAAGCCATTCACACCCATGCTTATCAATACATTGTCGAGTCGCTCGGGCTGGACGAGGCGGAAATTTTCAACGCCTACAACGAAGTCAAATCGATCCGCGACAAGGATGAATTCCTGATCCCGTTCATTAATACCCTCACCGATCCGCAGTTCACCACCGGTACCGTGGAGAACGATCAGAAGCTGCTCAAGTCCCTGATCGTGTTCGCCTGCCTGATGGAAGGACTGTTCTTTTATGTCGGCTTCACCCAGATTCTGGCGCTGGGCCGGCAGAACAAAATGATGGGCGCGGCAGAGCAGTACCAGTACATTTTGCGCGACGAATCGATGCACTGCAATTTCGGCATCGACCTGATCAACACCATCAAGATGGAGAACCCGCTGTTGTGGACCGCCGAGTTCCGCGACGAGATCAAGACCCTGTTCTTGAAGGCGGTCGAGCTGGAATATGCCTACGCCGAAGACACCATGCCGCGCGGTGTGCTGGGCTTGAACGCGCCCATGTTCAAGGGTTATCTGCGCTTCATCGCCAACCGCCGCGCGCAGCAAATCGGCATCGAGCCGATGTTCGCGCAAGAAGAAAATCCCTTCCCGTGGATGAGCGAAATGATCGACTTGAAGAAGGAGCGTAACTTCTTCGAGACGCGCGTGATCGAGTATCAAACAGGCGGTGCTTTGAACTGGGAATAGCCGATTTCACGCGCCACTGTGCGATAGTGCGCGTATCCTGCAAAAAAAGCAGATGAAAACGTGTCGTGCCGGTTGCGCATCGACAAGGTTTTCGTGTACTTTATGAGATGGAAAATGCGAGCGTAAGAATGTGCGGTTGTTTGAGCCGCGCGCCGCCGCAAGACATCGCAAAATGGGATACAGAAATTCGCACAGATATGCACAAGAGCACACCGTTTTTGTTCGCCGCCGTGCCTGAATTTTTTCGGGCATGGCGGTTTTTTATTTGAACGAATCGTGTGTCTGATTCGCGGTGGCCGGCGCTGAGCAATCGCCCGGACCGCATAGTGTCGCGACCCAATTCAGACTTTGCCACCGGCCGCGGGATCGGGCACGGTGGTACTGATCGTGGCTGAAGTGCTGCAATCGTGAGGAGTTGCAGCAGTTCAGCCGGTGCCGAATTCATTAGCATAAACACCCGTCGTTTGTGCCGATGAATAATTCGCCTGGCCTGAAACAACAGGTTGGACGGGTTTTAATCTTGTAGCGTGATTTTTTCCCATCACCGATGAAGGAGAGACAAAAATGGCAACTGCCGCTAAGAAATCTGAAACAAAGAAACCAGCCGCCAAGGCTGCCCCTGCCACCAAAAAGCCGGTAGCCGCCGCCAAATCGGTGGCCGCCAAACCTGCGGCCAAAGCGGCCGCTAAACCAGCCGCCAAAGCCGCTGCCAAAGCCGCCGCCAAACCGGCGGCAAAAGTAGCGGCCAAGCCAACGGCGAAAGCGGCCGCCAAGCCGGCAGCGAAAGCGGCCGCCAAACCGGCCGCCAAACCGGCCGCCAAGTCCAGTGCCAAACCGGTAGCGAAAGCGAAGGCGGCAGCCAAACCGGCTGCCAAGGCCAGCGCCAAGCCAGCCGCCAAAGCTGTCGCCAAGCCAGCCGCCAAAGCTGCCGCCAAACCGGCCGCCAAAGCCAAAGCCGCCGCCAAGCCTGTAGCGAAAGCGAAGGCCGCCAAGCCAGCGGCGAAGGCCGCCGCCAAGCCGGCAGCGAAACCGAAAGCGGCGGCCAAACCGGCAGCCAAGGCCGCCGCCAAGCCGGCAGCGAAGGCGGCGAGCAAGTCGGCCGCCAAGCCGGCAGCGAAGGCGGCGAGCAAGTCGGCCGCCAAGCCGGCCGCCAAAAGCGCCGCCAAACCGGTAGCGAAATCGGCCGCCAAGGCAGCGCCTAAAGCGGCAGCCAAGCCGGCCGCGAAAGCCGCCGCCAAGCCGGCCGCCAAAGCCGCCGCCAAGCCAGAGGCCAAACCGGCAGCCAAAGCCAAAGCCAGCGCCAAGCCAGCGGCGGCAAAATCGGCCGCCAAGCCGGTAGCGAAAGCGGCGGACAAGCCGGCCGCCAAGCCGGCGCCTAAAGCCGCAGGCAAAAACGGCGCCGCACCGGCAGCGGCGGCATCGAGCGAAGCGAAATCGGCTGAAAAAAAAGCCGTGGCTAAACCGAAGGCCGCACCGAAGAAGGAAGCAACTGCCAAACCGGCCGCCGCTGCCGTGCCGCCAGCGGCAAAAACCGTGTTGGCGCCTGCCGCCGCGTGGCCTTTTCCGACCAGCACACGTCCATCCTAAACCCTTGCTCGGGTGCCTGGATGAGGCAATATACCGCTGTGTGACACCAATCACACGGCGGTTTTTTTTGGAGATTCGCCGTGTTCAGTATTGTTACGTTGATTGTTGACACCATCGCCACCATTCTGGGCGGTGTGCTGTTGCTGCGTTTTTGGATGCAGGCGACACGGGTGCGGCCGCCGGCCTCGGTATCCCAGTTCACGTTTCAATTGTCGGACTGGCTGGTGCGCCCCCTGCGCCGCGTGATTCCCGGCGTGGGCGGTTATGACTGGGCCTCGCTGGTGGGCGCATTCCTGATCGTGCTACTGGCCAGCTCGGTGATGCTGATCGCCGGCTGGCGCTTCGAGCAGGTGCTGTTGATGGCGCTCGAACGTTTTCTACACTGGATTATTTACGGCTTTATCGCGCTGCTGGTGGTCGAGGCGATTTTTAGCTGGGTCAACCCGCAGGCCCCGCTGGCGCCGTTTGTGCGGGCTTTAAACGAACCGCTGTTGCGGCCGCTGCGCCGGGTGGTGCCGCAGATCGGCGGGCTCGATCTGTCGCTGCTGGTGGCGCTGATCTTGTTGCAGATCGCGCAGCAGTTGATCGGTATGCTGTTCGGCATGCGTTAGGCGTCTTTTCAATCGCCGCTTTAGCGCCGATCCGGCGCCGCCGCGGGGCGCGCGCCGCCCCGGCGCCTGAAAGGGCTTACAGGTAGCGGTAACCGAAGGCGGCCTCGAAGCGGTCGCCGATTTCAGCGTTGCTCATTTGATGGTTTTGCGCGCCCTGGTGGGCGATCTTGATCGCGCCCATCAAGCTGGCCAGGCGGCCCGTGGTTTCCCAGTTCAATTCATTGGTAATGCCGAACAGCAAGCCGGCGCGATACGCGTCGCCGCAGCCGGTCGGGTCCAGCTCGGCTTCGGCGGTGACGGCCGGGATGTCGATGCGCTTGCCGCCGGTGTAGATTTCGGAGCCTTTTTCGCCCCGTGTGACGATCAAGGCCTCAAGCCGGCTGGCGATTTCCGGCAGGCTCAAGCCGGTGCGGTCCATCAGCAGTTCGATTTCATAATCGTTGGTGGTGACGTAAGTGGCCTTGTCGATGAAGTCGATCAGCTGGGCGCCGCTAAACATCGGCATTTGCTGGCCCGGATCGAAGATGAAGGGCAGCTTGAGCTCGGCCAGGTCGCTGGCGTGTTGCAGCATGCCCAAGTGGCCGTCCGGCGAGATGATGGCCACCCGCGCAGGACCGGCGTCGGCCACCTTGTTTTCATGCGCGAAAGACATGGCGCCCGGATGGAAAGCGTTGATCTGGTTGTTGTCGGCGTCGGCCGTCACGAAACACTGGGCATTGTAGCTGTCGGCCTTGATCAAGATATGCTTGGTCGAGATGCCCAGCTTTTCCAGCCGCGCCAGGTAGGCGCCGCTGTCCTGGCCCATCACGCCGACGATGCGCGGGTCGCCGCCCAGCAATTTGAGGTTGTACGCGATATTGCCGGAGCAACCGCCAAATTCGGTGCGCATGGTCGGCACCAGGAACGATACATTGACTTTGTGCAGCTGGTCGGCCAACAGGGTTTCGCCGAAGCGTCCTTCAAATTGCATGATGACGTCAATGGCGAGCGAGCCGCAGATCAGCGAGGTAGGGGTCATAGTCGTTTCAAGGGTAGAAGATAGCGATGTGGTAGCCAGATGCTTTAAGCTGGGCTAGTTCGAAGTTCAATTTCACGGTCGATTCGGTTCGCGCGGCGAAACCCTTGGCCTGTTCGGCCGGTCCGCTCACATAGTCGGCGGGCGCGAACACCCGGCGCAACACGGCCTTTTCGTTGCTGTCGGTTAAGGTCAACTCCAGATGCGGCCACACCTGGGCGCTGCCGCTTTGGTTGCGCAGCACTGTCACAAAGGAAAATTTGTTTTCGGCCAGGGTTTGCAGCTCGCCTTGTTCGATACTGAGCGTGTCGATTTGGGCCGGCAAATCGACCACGCAGCCGATCAAGCCGCACGCCTGCACCAGCAGTGGCTTGAGCTGGGGTACTTGGGCCGCCACCTGGTTGCGGTAAGTGGTCATGCCCTGCGCCAGCAGGGCGCCCGCCAGCGCCAACGAGCCCAGGCTCATCAAGACGCGCATGGCGCGGCCGGCGCGCTGGCGCCGCCGTCCCTGCTTGACGAAGCCGGGCTCGTCCAAACGCGGCTCGGCCACGGCGGCGCTGTCGGCGGCCGGCTCGGCGGTCTGCCCGGCATCGCTTGCGCCGGTCTGCTCGTCGCTCGCGGCCCGCTCCAGCGGCGCGGCCACCAGTACTTCGGCCGGCGCTTGAACCGGCCCGCTCGAGCTGGCCGATGGCGCGCCGTCCGGTTCCGTTTTTGAGCGGCGCGAACGGGCCGCCTTGGCGCGCGCCGCTTTCTTGGCGGCGCGGTTTTCCACAAAGCGCGATTCGACAAAGCCGGCTTCCTCGGCCGCCGTGAGCGGCGTCGCATGGCCCACTTCGATCACGCCCGATTCCGAATCGACCAGCTCATGATCGTTATCGCTCTCCAGCACCGGCGCCGGCTCGCCTGCCGGCGGCGGGTCGATCGGATCGTTCTCGGTCTCCAGTTCGGCCAGCATGGCCGCGGGCAGCGTCACGGGCGGCGCCGACGGCCATAGGTCGTGCGGCGTTGCTTCGGCCGGTGGCATCGGTACGCCGGTCGCATCGGGCGGCGCCACTTGGGTCGGCGGCGCGGACGGCTTGGTGGTGCTGGGCGGGGCCGGCTGCAAGGCAAGCGGCGCCGCCTCGTTCGTGGCTGCCTCGACCGGTGGCGCGGCGAGCGCATGCTTGTGGAGCAGGTCGCCTTCCATCGAAGCTGGCTCGACCGACAACGCCCGCGCCTTGGCTTCACGCGGCGGTGCATCCGGGGACGTGTTGATGTTGTCGGCGTCTGGCGCGGCGGGCGGCGCGTCCAGCGCCATCTCAGCTGGCGCTGGCGACGCGACGATGTCGTGCGCCGGTTCCTCGTCGGGAGGCGGCGCGGCGACAATGTATTCGTCCACCTCGTCGAGCAGGGAAAAGTCGGCCGTCGTTACCGGTGCCGCTGCCGCTGGCGGGGCCTCGGTCGCCGGCGTTGCGGCGTGCGGCTGCGGCACGACGTCGGCCGCAGGCGGCGCCACCACTGGCGCCACCACTACCGGGGCGACAATCTCTGGCGCGACGACCACCGGGCGCGTGGTGGGCTCGGCTTTCGGCGGCGCAGGCGAATCCGGTGCTTGCTTGGCTTCGGGCGCCGGGACCACTGGCGTTGGCAGGGCGTCTCTTTTAACGTCGCGCGCGGTCGGATAGGCCGGCCGCTGCGGCTCTTGCCGATAACCACGGGCGGCTGCCTGCACGGCGGGCTTGTCGAGCGCTTGCTGGGGGATTGCCGTGAACGGTTTGGCATCCTCGAACTCGCGCCGGTATTCGGGCGGCGGCCGGAATTCGACAAATTTGTCGAGCGCCGGCTTGGAGCCCGGCGCGGCGGCCGGCACCACATGGGTTTCGTGGGCGGGCAAGAAGTCGCTGGTGGTGTCGAAGTCAAGCCGATGTTCCGGCAAGGGTTGAAACTCGGTAAATTTGTCCAGGCCCGACCTTGAATGCGGCGCCCCGTCGGCGGCGCTCGGCCGGGGCGCTGGCGCGCTCTCGGCGCGGTCCGTGTCGCGCCGGTTGGCGGGCGGGGGCGATGGTGGCGGCGCCGGCGCGGCCTGACGCGGGGGCGTGCTTGCGGCCGTTGGTGCCGCCGGTGCGGCTTGGTCCAGCGGCGGGCGGGCCGGCGCTGCGGGAGCGGGCACAGCGGACGCGGCGGCGGCCGAAGAAGGCATTTCCAGGCCTGATGTCGGGACTGGTATCGGAACCGTGGTCTGGGCAGAGGCGGGGGCAGGGGCCGGAGCTGGAGCTGGAGCTGGAGCTGGGGCCGGAACTGGAGCCGGGGCCGGAGCCGGAGCCGGTTCGGGCGCCGTGATCGTCTGCGGGAAAAAGACCGATGGACCGGCCGGCGGCAAATCCGCCGTCGTGGTCGCGGCGGCGTCGACCAGCGAGGCGTTGCCATCGAAAACTTGCTTGCAAGAGCCGCAACGAACTATGCCCCCACGCAATTTCAGCTGGTCGGCGGCGACCCGAAATATGGTGTTGCAGTGGGGGCATTTAGTGGCGAGCGCCATCGCTGGGTTAGCTGTCTTGGTGACGCGCGGGCGGCACGGTATCGCTACCGAGCGTGCCATGCAGGGCGACCCAACCATCGAGCTCGGCCCATACGCCGAGCTTGATGAACGGGGCATAAGCGAGCGCCACTTCCTCGGCTTGGCGCGCCAACACACCGGACAGTATCAGCGCGCCGCCGGGCGCGACGCGGCCGGACAACATGGGCGCCATTACCTTGAGGGGGCTGGACAGGATGTTGGCCACCACCACGTCGAATTGCGCGGTGGCGTGGGCCGAAGCGGCAAACGCATCGGGCAAAAAGTAAGCGATCTCGCAGCCGTTGCGCGCGGCGTTCTCGCCGGCCGATTCGATCGCCTGCGGGTCGATATCGACGCCCGTGACCAGCTTGGCGCCCAGCTTCTTGGCCACCATGGCCAAAATGCCCGATCCGCAGCCGTAGTCGAGCACGCTCTTGTCCGGCGCCGGATGCGCTTCCAGCCACTCCATGCACAAGCGGGTGGTCGGGTGGCTGCCGGTGCCGAAGGCCAGTCCGGGGTCCAGTTCCAGGATCAAGCCGTCCGGGTCCGGCGCTTCATGCCAGCTGGGCACCACCCAGATGCGTTTGCCGATATGAATGGGCGCAAATTGCGATTGGGTCAGGCGCACCCAGTCCTGCTCGGCCACCGGGCGCAGAGTGAAGGCCGGCGCCTCGCTCAAGCCGGCCGCTTGGGCGGCGTTGGCGACAATGGCGCGCTGGTCGGCGTCGACCTCGGTGAGCGCCACCACGCGGCTGTGTTCCCAGGCCGCTTCCTTCGGTTCCATGCCCGGTTCGCCGAACAGCGGCCGCTCCGCCTCGGTGCCCTCGTCGGCGTCTTCCACCGACACCGACAGCGCGCCCGCTTCCATCAAGGCGTCCGACAGGGCCTCGGCGTTATCGCGCGCGATTTCGATGACGACTTCGGTCCAGCTCATTGCTCAGCCTTGGCTTCCGCCTTGCTGCCCAGCGCCACCGCCTTCGGCAGGTCCGGCTTGTTGGCCAGCTTCTGCTCGAGGTAATGAATATTGGTGCCGCCTTCGATGAAGCGCGCATCGACCATCAGCTCGCGATGCAGCGCAATATTGGTCAGGATACCCTCAACCACCATTTCCGACAGCGCGATCTGCATGCGTTTGATCGCCTGGTCGCGCGTGGCGCCGTAGGCGATGACCTTGCCGATCATCGAGTCGTAATGCGGCGGCACGTAGTAGCCGGCGTACGCATGCGAATCGACGCGGATGCCGGGGCCGCCCGGCACGTGCCAGCCGGTGATGCGCCCTGGCGACGGCGTGAACTTGAACGGGTCTTCGGCATTGATGCGGCACTCGACCGCGTGGCCCGACA
>JAZKGI010000047.1:0-24972 GCA_040385995.1 Pseudomonadota bacterium | reverse complement strand
GCTTTCGCCATGCTGGGTCGGCACCATGCCGCGCGCCCCGCGCACCAGCAGCGGGTCGCCGGTCAGCTCGCGCAGCTTGCGCAACGAGGCCGAGATCGACGGCTGCGGCTGATTGAGCTTGAGCGCCACGCGCGACACGTTTTTCTCCACCAATAGCAGGTACAGGATGCGGATCAGGTGCAAATCGAGATGCTGGGGCAGGCTGGCCATGTGGTCGCGTTCGCGCTATATTGATTCGAGTATGTCGAATATACGATATTTTTCATGTTGCCGGAATCAAAGCAGGCTATCTTCGCTACAGTGCCACGCCCTCGTCCCGGCCTTCGAATTAAGGAAATCATGGAAGTGTTCGCCTATCTGATCCCGTACGGCCTGGAGTGGCTCAATTTAATCGTCCGCTGGCTGCATGTGATCGCCGGCATCGCCTGGATCGGCGCCTCGTTTTATTTCGTCTGGCTGGACAATTCGATCCGGCCGCCCGCGCCCGGTTCGGAGTTGGCGAAAAAAGGCGTGGCGGGCGAATTGTGGGCGGTGCACGGGGGCGGTTTCTATCACCCGCAAAAATACTTGGTGGCCCCGGCCGAGCTGCCCAAGCAATTGCATTGGTTTAAGTGGGAGGCCTATTCGACCTGGTTGTCCGGCTTCGCGCTGCTGACCATCGCCTATTATTTCAACGCCCAGGCCATGATGATCGACCAGTCGGTGGCCGATCTGAGCAGCTGGCAAGCGGTCGGCATCGGCCTGGCCAGCCTGGTGCTGGGCTGGACCGTGTACGATTTGCTGTGCCGCTCGCCGCTGGGCCGGCGCGACCTGTGGTTCGGGGTGGTGGTGTTCGTGCTGATGGTGGCCGCCGCCTACGGCTTGACCCGGCTGCTGAGCGGGCGCGCCGCCTACCTCCACGTCGGCGCGATGATCGGCACCATCATGGTTGGCAACGTGCTGATGCTGATCATTCCGGGCCAGCGCAAGATGGTCGAGGCCATGTCCGCCGGCAAAGTTCCCGATCCCGCGCATGGCCAGAAGGCCAAGCAACGTAGTGTGCACAATAACTATTTCACGCTGCCCGTGCTGTTCATCATGATCAGCAACCATTACGCCATGACTTACCGCCACGGGCAAGCTTGGCTGGTGCTGGCCTGCATCATGGCCGCCGGTGTATTTATTCGGCATTTTTTCAATTTGCGTCACCGCGGCCGCGTGGTTTGGGCGTATCCGGCCTTGGGCGTGGCCCTGCTGCTGGCGGTGGCGGTGGCGATCGCGCCGGCGCGCCCGGCGCCTAGTGCGGCAACCGACCCGGCCGCCCAGTTCGCCCAGGTGCAAGCCATTGTGACCCAGCGCTGCGTCAGTTGTCACGCGGCGCGCCCCAGCCAGCCGGGCTTCGCGGCCGCGCCGGCCGGTGTCATGCTCGACAGCGCGGCCCTGATCCGCCAGCATTCGGCGCAATTGTACAAACAAGCGGTGCAGCTTAAAGCTATGCCGCTCGGAAACCTGACCAATATGACGGAAGCCGAGCGCGCCATACTGGGCGCCTGGTTCGAAGGCGGCGCTCGCTAGCTTCCAAGTGTTGAGATCTCCAACTGTTTAGATAGGACTACCGTATGCCCGTTCAAAAAGAACAATTGGCGGCCTGGATCGACGACCATTTCGATGCCGAAGTGGCGTTCTTGCAACAAGTGGTGCAGATTCCCACCGATACCCCGCCCGGCAACAATACGCCGCACGCCCAGGTCGTCGCCGGTTTGCTGGAAGCCTTGGGATGGCAGGTGGAGCGGCATGCGCCGCCCCAACAGGCGGTGCGCGACTACGGCATGGAGAGCATCACCAATTTGATCGTGCGCCGCCCGTACCGGAACGGCGGCCCCACCATCGCCCTCAATGCCCACGGCGACGTGGTGCCGCCGGGCGAAGGCTGGACCTATCCACCCTACGGCGGGGTAGTCGATGGCGGCTATATCTACGGCCGCGCCACAGCGGTGTCGAAGGGCGACTTCGCCACTTATGTGTTCGCGGTGCGCGCCCTGGAGGCGCTCGGGGTGCCGCTGGTGGGCGGCGTCGAACTGCATTTTACCTACGACGAGGAGTTTGGCGGCTTGCTGGGACCGGGCTGGCTGCTGGAGCAGAACCTGACCCGGCCCGATCTGGTGATCGCGGCCGGCTTCAGTTACCACATCGTCACCGCCCACAACGCCTGCCTTCAGCTGGAAGTGACGGTGCATGGCAAGTCCGGCCACGGCGCCATGCCGGAAACGGGGCACGACGCGCTACAGGCCGCGACCCGGATCTTGAACGCGATCTATGGCGAACTGCCGGCGCTCAGGCGAATCAAGTCGGCCGTGCCGGGCATCGATTCGCCCACCATGGTGGTGGGGCGTATCGAAGGCGGCACCAACACCAACGTGGTGCCGGGCCGGGTGGTGCTCAAGCTGGATCGGCGCATGATACCCGAGGAAGACACGGCGCAGGTGGAAGCCCAGGTGCGCGCCTTGATCGAGGCGGCGGTGTGCGATCAGCCGGGCATCCGGGTCGAGATCAAGCGTTTGCTGCTGTCGAAGGCGCTGCGGCCCTTGCAGGGGTCGCAGCGCCTGGTCGCCAGTTTGCAAGAGAACGGCCGCCGTGTGATGGGCGAAGCCATCGCCGCCCAGGGCACGCCTTTGTATGCCGACGCCCGCCTGTACGGCGAGCAGGGCATCCCGACCGTGATGTATGGCGCCGGCCCGCGCACGGTGCCGGAATCGAACGCCAAAAAAGGCGACGAGCGCCTGCTGCTGGACGATTTGCGCAAGGCGACCAAGGTGGTGGCGCTGACCCTGTTCGACTTGCTGGCCGCCGAGCGCGACTAACCGCGGCGCGTTGACCGTCGGCGGCGGGCCATCGGGTGCGGATTGTGTATGATATGCACACTTATCAAGTCACCCATACCCAGTGCATCGATACGATCTTATTAGTTGCCACGACTGCGGCACCCTGCATCGCAAGCGTGCGCTCCGTCCGCGCGAACGGGCATGCTGCATCCGCTGTAGCGCCACCCTCTATCGCGGCACTTCGGCCGATCTGGGCCGCATTATCGCCATCACTTTGGGCGCGCTGCTGGTCTACCTGATCGCACAATGCTGCACCATCGTCGAACTTGAATTTAGCGGCATGACCTCGAGCGCCACCCTACTCGGCGCCATCGGTGTGCTGTGGGCCGAGCAGATGCAGGTGGTGGCGCTGATGGTGCTGCTGTTTACGGTGCTGTTTCCTCTGGTGGAGCTGGGCGCCTTGCTCTACATCGCGGTGGGTTTGCGCGCCGGCCGCCGACTGCCCGGGTTTCATGGCTTGCTGCGGGCGGTGCAAACGGCGCGTCGATGGGGCATGACCGAGGTGCTGTTGATCGGCATCCTGATCACGGTCATCAAGATGACCAGTCTGGCCGAGGTGGTGCCCAAGCCCGGCCTGTTCGCGTTCGGCGCGCTCACGCTGATGCTGGCGGTGGCGATGTCGTTCGATCCGCGCTTGCTGTGGGAGTGGGGCGACCGGCTCGATGAAGCATCTGGCGCCCTGCCGCCGGCGCCCGATTCGTCCCCCTTGCCCTACCGCGCGCTCGACGACTCCGCGCTGCTGGCCTGTCATGCCTGCGGCCTGGTCAACCGCGCCCACGGCGAACGCCGGCCGCGTTGCGCGCGCTGCGCCAGTGTGCTGCACCGGCGCCTGCCCGACAGCGTCAACCGCACATGGGCCCTGCTGATCACCGCCGCGCTGCTCTACATTCCGGCCAATTTGCTGCCGGTGATGTACACCCATTCCTTGTTCGGCACCGAGGACGACACCATCATGAGCGGCGTGGTGTTTTTCTGGACCAGCGGCTCGCAGGGCCTGGCCATCGTCATCTTTATCGCCAGCGTGGTGGTGCCGATGCTCAAACTGGCGGTGCTCTCGCTGCTCGCTTTCACCACCCAGCGCGGTTCGCTGTGGCGCTTGCAGCAGCGCACCCGCCTGTACCGCATGATCGAATTCATCGGCCGCTGGTCGATGCTCGACATCTTTGTCGTCACGCTGACCGTGGCCCTGGTGCGCTTTCATTCGGTGGCGGCCATCACGGCCGGCCCCGGCGCGCTCGCTTTTGGCGCCGTGGTGGTGCTCACCATGCTGGCCTCGGCCCATTTCGACCCGCGCCTGATGTGGGATCGGGTTGCTCTTCCTGGAGATACACATGTCTGAAACAGAAGGCGGGACAACGCCCCCGAGCCTGCCCGCGGCGCCGTTGTTGCCGGAGCCACGGGTGGACCGGGGCGCGCGCTGGGTGCCTTCCTTGGTGTGGCTCATTCCGCTGCTGGCGGCCGTGATCGGCCTGGGCCTGGTGGCCAAGTCGGTGTACGACAAGGGCTCGACGGTGGTGGTGAGCTTTCGCAGCGCCGACGGGCTGGAACCGGGCAAGACCAAGGTCAAATACAAGGATGTCGATATCGGCCTGGTGCGCACCATCACGCTGGCGCCGGATCTGTCCAAAGTGCTGGTGTCGATCGACATGGCCAAGGACGCCAAACGCTTCACCGCCAGCGACACGCGCTTTTGGGTGGTGCGCCCGCGCGTGGGCGCGAGCGGCGTGTCCGGTCTGAGCACGCTGCTGTCGGGCGCCTACATCGGGGTCGACGCCGGCAAGGCCGACGATTCGATCAGCCAATTCGCCGGTCTGGAAGACGCGCCGCCGGTCAAGATTGATCAAAAGGGCCGTCAATTCACGCTGCGCGGCGACAGTCTGGGCTCGATCGATATCGGCTCGCCCGTGTTTTTTCGCCGGGTGCAGGTCGGCCAGGTGATCTCGTTCGCGCTCGATAAGGCCGGCCAGGGCGTCACCATGAAGGTGTTCGTCAACGCCCCCTATGACCAGTATGTGGGCCAGAATTCGCGCTGGTGGCATGCCAGCGGGGTCGATGTGCGGCTCGACTCGACCGGCTTCAAGCTCAATACCCAGTCGCTGGCGGCGCTGCTGGTGGGCGGCTTGGCGTTCGAGTCGCAAAACGGTCAGCGGCCCGACACGGTGGCCGCCGACGGCGCCAGTTTCATGCTGGCCGCCGATCAGGCCAGCGCCATGCACGAGCCGGACGGCCCGGCCGTGACCACGGTGCTGTATTTCGACCAGTCGCTGCGCGGCCTGTCGGCCGGCGCCCCGGTCGACTTCCGCGGCATCGTGCTCGGCGAGGTGCGCACGGTGGGCGTCGAATTCGATCCGGTCAAGAAGAATTTCCGCATGCCGGTGACGGTCGACCTGTATCCGGGCCGGCTCGGCAAACGGTTCCAGCAGTCGCTGTCGAACCGGGACGAGGACGCAAGCCACGAAATGCTGGCGCGCCTGGTCAGCCGTGGTTTGCGCGCCCAGCTACGCACCGGCAACCTGCTCACCAGCCAGCTGTATGTGGCGCTCGACTTCTTCCCCAAATCGCCCCAGGTGAAACTCGACTTCAATCAATACCCGGTGGAGGTGCCGACGGTGCCAAACAGTCTGGAAGAATTGCAGACCCAGGTCGCCAACATCGCCAAGAAGCTCGATCAAATTCCATTCGACGAGATCGGCACCAACCTCAATAGCGCCCTGAAAAACGCCAACCAGCTGTTTAAGCAGCTCGACGCGCAAGTGGTGCCGGAAATGCGGCAGACCCTGACCGCTGCCAAGCAGACCTTCGGCGCGGCCGAACAGGTGCTGCAAAAGGATTCGCCGGTGCAGTCCGATCTGCGCCAAGCCTTGCAGCAGCTGACCCAGACCCTGCAATCGCTGAACGCGCTGTCGGACTATTTGGAACGGCATCCCGAATCGCTCATACGCGGCAAAAAAGGAGATAAATAATGACTCGCGCCCTGTACTGCCGCGTGCTGGTGCTGTGCGCCGCGTTGGCCGGCTGCGCCACGCCGCCGCCCGACCGTTTTTACACCCTTAACGGCGGCGCGCACGCCGCGCCCGATGCCGCCGGCGTGCCCGTCAGCGGCGCCGCGCCCCTGTATATCGAGATGCTGGCCGTGAGCGTGCCGGAGCAGGTCAGCCGCAACCAGCTGGTGGTGACGTCGGCCGCCGGCCGCATTGAGCTGCTGGAGCAGGAGCGCTGGGTCGGGCCGCTGGCCGGCGAAATCGGCCGCGCGCTGTCGACGGCGGTGTCGAACCGGCTGGGCGCCATCGATGTGTACCACACGCCCTATCCAGAGAAGGCGTCCGTGTACCGCATCAGCACCAGTGTGCAGCGTTTCGAATCGGTGCTGGGGCAGTACGCCTTGATCGACGCCGTGTGGAGCGTGCGCCAGCTCACCAGCGGCAAAGTGCTGACTTGCCGTACCGTGGCCAACGAACCGGTGAGCGGCGGCTACGACGCCCTGGTGGCCGGCCATCGGCGCGCCGTCGCGCGCCTGGCCGACGCCATGTCCAAGACGGTGCGCGCCCTGGTCGCGGGCGGCCCGGGCGGCTGTTGAACGGTCTTCGTCGCCATTCGTTGTTGCACCGGAGCGAAGGGAGGTTGGAACTAAAACTTACATTTCTCCACTAATGTGCAGGGTTCGGTTACGCGTGCGTTCGGCGGCCCCGGGCGTAGGGCGTTCTAGCTCAATTGAATTGCATTCATGGAAATGTTCAATGTTTAACCGGCTCGCTTCCCTGACCGGCATGCACTTGCCGCCATCCGCAGGCAGTAAGCGCAAGGGCGCGCCCGCGCCGCCGCCGCCGCCGGCGCCGCCGCCGGTGCCCACGCCGCGGCCTGTGGACCTGTTCCAGCGCGGCAAAGAGCGGCGCGCGCAGGCGGCATCCGCCCCGGACCCGGTCGTGACCGGCTCGGCCGCGCCGTTATCGGACCCCCGCCGCAGCGCGCTACCGCCAAGCAAGTCCGGCACCTTTAGCCGTATCAAAAACATGGCGCGTGGTCACCCGCACACCGGCAGCAACAAGGCACTCATCTTTTCCAGTGCGCGCAGCCGGGAAGGTCCCGCCACATTGCAACTGCCAGCGGCCCAACAAGTAAAACAGCAAAACCGGGCGGCGCTGGTGGAAAGCGCGCACCTGCTGGCGCAGCGGGTCGATACTTTGCTGGCCACCAGCTTGGCCGTGCCAGCCGCTGACGATAGCGACGAAGCGGAGCACACTTCGCGTATCAAGTCCGCCTGGAAAAAAGTTTGGCCGTCCAAACTATTTGAAGCGGGTACTTTGAAACAATTGGTCGATGACGATCCCCACTATAAGCAGACCAAGCGCGGGACGCGCAAGCGCACCGATCACAGTGCTGTCGGCCGGCGCACCCTGTTGAACAACGTCAGCAACGGGCTCGACGAGCTAAAGCGGTGCCAAGCCACGTTCGACCAGGCTTGCAAGGCGCTGGCCGAGAAGGGGCACGCGTGTCAGGAGGCCCGCCAGCGGCTGGGCAAGGCCGAATCGCGCCTTGGGCCGTGGGCTCCCGCGCAGTCCGACGCGGCCGCGCTTGGGACGGCCCGTCAGGGCCTCAAGCAGGCACGCGAGGAGCTGGCCACACTGGAAGCCGAACACGCCCACCTCGACGCCACCGTGGCCGTGCACGAGCACCGGCTCGACCAGGCCGCGCGCGGCTTGCACGCGGCGGTCACGCTGGGCGCCAAACTCGATATCGCCACCCAGACCCTGGCCACCGATCTGCTACACCGCAAGGTGCGCTTTGTGACCGAGCAGGTCGATTTGTGTCAGCAGCGCCTGCACGATACGCCAGGCGCCATCGACGACCTGCACGCCCTGCATCAGGGCTTGCAAGCGAAGGTGGAGCTAAGCCGCATGGGCGAGACCGATAGCCTGATCGAGCTGCGCATGGTGCAGGGCGAGCTTGCCCAGCTGGAGAAAAAAGTCGCGCGGCAGGAGGCCGAGCTGCACCGCTTGCGCAGCCGCCTGGCGGGCGACGATAGGCTGCCCGCCCTGTCTTGGGAGATGGCGCAGCAGTTAGATAGCGACAAGCTGGAATTGCAACTGCTGCGTGAGCTAGTGCCGGAAGCGAGCAAGGCCTATGAACAGCATCGGCACCAAGCGCAGCACGCGCGCACAGAACTGGAGTTGTTCATGTGCGGTTCGGCCACCCAATTGGCCAGCCTGACCAAGGGCGATGCGCAGTTGAGCCGGGTGGCCGAGGAACTGGACCAGCGGGTTGGCGCCGCGCGCGAACTGGCCGAGCGCAGCGCCGCCTTCGAGCTGACGCACGAAGAGCGGGCGATCGAGGCGATGGTGGCGGCCCCGCCCGGTTTTCACGCGCGCGACCGGGTGGGGCCGGACGCCGTCGCGTTCAAGGACCAATTGCAGCGCATCGCCGACCGGCTCGAACCCGACCTGCTGGAAGAAGAGCGCACCTTGCCGCGCCTGGCCAAGATGGAAATCATCAGCCGCGCCGTGGCCAACGTGGTGGGAGGCGACCCTGGGCAAGGGGCCGAGCTGCTGCGCGAACTGATGTCGCACCCCAGTCAATATTGGACCCCGCATCCACCGTTGGCCGACGCCGCGCAAGATGGCGAGGCGTCGGGCGTGGCCGCGCCTGGCGCCAGCGCCGAACCGTCGCCCGCCCTGGTGGCTCTGTTCCACAAAATGGCCAAAGTGCCGCGCGGGATGGAACTGCTCAATGAAATCGGCAGCCTCGATGGCGACACCCACGGCGGCGCCATGCTGGACAAACCGCAGCTCGAAGCGCTGCACGCATACTGGCTGGCCGATATCGCCCACAACGAGGAGCGCGACCGGTCGGTGCAGGCGTGGTTGAGCGCGGCCATGAAGGTCGCCACTTACGTCATGCGCCAGACCAAAGAGGCGCCGGAGGCGTTTGACATCAATGGTTTGTCGCCCGATGATCGCATCGCTTTCCGCGCCGTGACCAAGGGTTTGCTGTCGAACGCGGCGGGCTCGGAATACGATAAGATCAACCAGGCCTTGCGCATGGCCGGCGAGGACTGGCTCGCATCGGCGAAGGACGAACGCAGTAAATACGTGCGCTGGCTGCCGCGCTCTCCGCTCGGGGCGCGCGCCCATCCCACCCCATACGAGCGGCAAACCGTCAAGATGGCCAACAAGGCGCTGGAGCAGCAGGGCATGCCGGCCGTGAGCTCCGAGGGACACCAGGCGGTGGCGCGGGCGGCCAGCCGTCTGTCCGATCAGCTCACCGACGGCGGCATGCGCAGCGTCAGCGGGAGCGAGCCGGCGGCGCTGCGGCAAGCCGAGTTGTTCGACGTCACGGCGCAGGTGCTGTGCGACTACATCGCGCGCCAAAGCGACGCGCATAGCCGCGCCGAGCCGCTCGCCACGGCCGCCCGGCGCACCGCTTTCCAGCGCGCCTCGCACCTGCACCAGGCCAAGCTGGACAAACATGACTTCGCACTGATACGGCGTGAGGTGCAAGCGCGCTACGCGCGAGGCGGCGCGGACGGCGCGGCGCGCGGCCCGGCCCGGCTGATCAAGCCCAACCCGGCGCCGGCGGCCCTGCCGCCCCTGTTCGAGCAGATGTTCGGCGCGGCGCAGCTCGAACCGATGGCGGCCTTGCGCCAGGTGAGCGAGCATTTGAGCGCGCACCTGGACGCGGACACCGGCCAAGCCATGGGCTGGGACGCCGAGCAGCAAAACGCGACGCTCGATGAAGCCGACCGCAGCGTGCGCATCGCCCAGCGCAAACAGTTCGAGACCAAGGCCGATATCGTCGATTTTTATGCGCCCCTGCTGCGCGATCTGCGTTTGCGTAATCAGCTGCTGATGGCCGGCGGCGGCGAAATCGGGGTCGGGGTGCCGCTCATGCCCTGGTCGCCGGTGGCCCCCTTCGTGGCCAATGTGAATGTCAACGTGGTCTCGCATAAAAACGAAGCGTCGCTGCAAATCAAGCGGCCCAGCTTCGCCACCGAATTCGTGCTGTCCCAGGTCGACACCACCTCGCACGACGCGAAAGGCACATTCGGGCTGGGCTGGTCGCTGGGCCTGTTCCGGGTGGCGGCGCCGGCCTTCGGCTTGAAATACGACCAGAGTCAAGCGGCCACGCGCTACACCGTGTTGCGCCTGCTGAGCACCAAAAACCCGGACGGCACGCGCGACGAGGAGGGCGCGCGCGAAGCGAGCGTGGCGCTGTTCGACACCCTGGTGCGCTGGGACGCGCCCGACAAGCATCCCGGCGCCGAGCGCGGCGAGCGGTTCGCCGGTCCGCTGGAGGCGATTTTGGCGCTCCATCCGGAGGTGTTGATCGGCTCGGGCAAACGCAGCACCGCCACGCGCCAGGTGGCGGCCGATGTGTCGGCGGCGGCGCGGCTGCCGTTCGCCGGCGGCGCGGTGACGCAGGGGGTGCTCGCCAATGTGGCGATCAAACGCGATTGGACCAATGAACGGGTGGAGGAGCGCACCGCGCAAGACAATCAGCGGGTGCATGACCGCAGCCACCAGAACCGCACTCGCGTCACGGCCGGCTTCACGGTCGGCGGCTTGGTGAGCGCGGTGCGCAACCCGGTCAATCCCGACACGCCCGATGGCAAGCCCGACAAGCACGGTTCGTGGCGGCTGATGGGCGCCTTGAACTTTGTCGATTCGACCCGCGAGCTGTGGCAGCACTCGAAGAAAACCGGCGTGACCCGCTTCGCCATCGGCGACCGCAGTGGCGGTAGTCGCGACCGCGCCGACAGCTCGCCGAAACAGGTGCTCGACTATATCAAGCAAAACGAGGAAGAGATATATATGCGGTTTTTGGAAACCGTGCCGGTGCCCAAGGGTAGCGATGCCGACACGCCTGAAAACCGCCGGCTGGCCGCCAGCAGCTTGCAGCAGCTAAAGCGCGATCTGGAGGGCGAAGCCAAGAAAAATCCCAACGCCAGCTTTGGCATTAAAAAGGAATTGAAGCCTCAGCTGAGCGGCAAGATCGACGCGCTCAACGCGATCGAAGCGCTGGCGCTGCAAGATGGCGACCAGGCCGCGGCCGACGAGTGCCATCAGACCAAGGGCGACTTGATGAAGGATGAAGAAGCGTGGAGCTTTAAAAATATCGTTTGGCGCAGCAAGGGCAAACTCACTAGCGACGGCGGCATCGATTTTGTGGTGCGCGCGATGCTCAAGCGCACGGTCGAAACCCAGATGGCGGTCACTTCTTACGGATAGGCCGAGTCGTGTGCCCCGACCGCCACTTCGCGCGCGAGCGCCGCACGGTTAGGGGCGGATCGGCTCGCGCCTGGCGGCGGCTCGCTTCCGGTACGTCAGCTTTCCGCCCACCGTGGCGGCCACCCGATGGCATATCGACCTGTTTTTATATACAGTGTAATCGGCTATAATCGGCGCACGTGCGCGAAGGCGTTCGCCTGCGTCAGGCATCACTATTTCAGGCGGCAACGTGGCTCCGACATCCCGGCAGGGCTTTATTCTCACACGTCACTGGCGCGATACGCCGCACGGCACCGAAATCACATTTTGGCTGGCGACCGATGCCGGCCCGCGCAAGATCTGCCTCACTGCGCAAACTTCGGTGGCCTTTGCCGATGCCGGGCAGCGCGCCGCCATCGAGGCGCACTTGGCCGGGGTGCCCGGTATCGAAGTGCGGGCGCTGGCGCTCAAGTCGTTTCAGGACCAGCCGGTGGTGGGCGTCTACGCGGCCCAGTATAAGCGGCTCACCGCGCTCGAACGCGACCTCAAGGCGCGCGGCATCCGACTATATGAAGCCGACATCCGGCCGCCCGAGCGCTATCTGATGGAGCGTTTCATCACCGCGTCGGTGCGGTTCGAGGCCGGCGCCGAGCCGGGCGTGCCGACCGATTGCAAGCTCAAGCCGGCGCCCGCTTACCGCCCGGTGTTGACAATGGTGTCGCTCGATATCGAAACGAGCGCCTTCGAAGACCTGTATTCGGTGGCGCTGGAAGGCTGCGGGCAGCGCCAGGTGGACATGCTGGGACCGGCGCCGGCGGCCGCCGCGCAGGCGCCGCCCTTCGACCTGGAATACTGCGCCACGCCGCGCCAGCTGATCGACAAACTCAATCTCTGGTTTCACACCCACGACCCGGATGTGGTGGTGGGCTGGAGCCTGATTCAATTCGACTTGCGCGTGCTGCAAAAAAACGCGGACCGGCACAAGGTGCCGCTGCTGCTGGGCCGCGAGCGCAAGCCTATCGATTGGCGTTCGCACCACGCCAAGCGCGAACACCTGTTTGCCGCCGTCGCCGGGCGGCTGGTCATCGACGGCATCGAGGCGCTGCGGGCCGCGTCCTGGAGTTTTCCTTCGTTTAGCCTGGAGAACGTGGCCCAGAGCATGCTGGGCGAGGGCAAGGACATCGGCGACGCCTACGACAAGATGGCCGAGATCGAACGCCGCTTCCATGAAGATAAGCCGGCCCTGGCGCAGTACAACCTGAGGGATTGCGAACTGGTTACGCGTATCGTCGAGCGGGCCAAGCTGCTGGCCTTTATCGTCGAACGGGCGCAGGTGACCGGCTTGCAAGCCGATCATTTTGGCGGTTCGATCGCCGCCTTCAGCCACCATTATTTGCCGCGTATGCACCGCCAGGGGTATGTCGCGCCCAATGTCGGCGACATCGCGGCCGGCCCCTCGCCGGGCGGCTTCGTGATCGATTCCAAGCCGGGGCTGTACGACTCGGTGCTGGTGCTCGACTATAAAAGCCTGTACCCGTCGATCATTCGCACCTTCCTGGTCGATCCGGTGGGCCTGATCGTGGGCGCGGCCGAAGACGACCCGGCCGCTGTGGTCGAAGGCATGCGCGGCGCGGTGTTTTCGCGCGCGCGGCACTGCCTGCCCGCCATCGTCACCGAGTTGTCGCGAGGGCGCGACGCCGCCAAGCAGCAGCACAACGCGCCGCTGTCGCAGGCGCTCAAGCTATTGATGAATTCATTTTGCGGCGTGCTTGGCTCGCCCGATTGCCGCTTTTTCAATCCCCAGCTGGTGTCGTCGGTGACGCTGCGCGGCCATGAGATGATGAAACGCACGCGCGCGCTGGTGGAGCGGGAAGGCTACGACGTCATTTACGGCGACACCGACTCGATCTTCATCTGGCTCAAAAGCGCGCACCGCAATGACCAGGCGCTGGCAATCGGTCAAACCCTGGCAGACAAGATCAACGGCTGGTGGAAAACCCACTTGCGGCAGGAATTGGGGCTGGACAGTTATCTCGAAATCGAATTCGACACCCACTATCAGAAGTTTTTTATGCCGACCATCCGCGGCACCGAGCAAGGCAGCAAGAAGCGCTATGCCGGCTTGACGGTCGATGGCGAGGGCAGGGAAGAAGTCATTTACCGCGGGCTGGAAGTGGCGCGCAGCGATTGGACGCCGCTGGCCCAGCAATTTCAGCAAGGGCTGTTTAGCCGTATCTTCAAATCCGAACCGTATCAAGCGTTTGTGCGCGACTATGCTTTGCGGACCCTGGGCGGCCAGTTCGACGATTTGCTGGTGTACCGCAAACGCCTGCGGCACCGGCTCGACGATTACCACGTCAACGTGCCGCCGCAAGTGCGCGCGGCCCGTCTGGCGGACCAGTTCAATCAGGCGATGCAAAGGCCTTTGCGTTATCAGAACGGCGGCTGGATCAGCTACGTGATGACCACCAACGGCCCGGAGCCATTGGAAATGGTGCGCTCGCACCTCGATTACGGGCATTACCTGAGCAAGCAGCTGCAACCGATCGCCGACGCGATCCTGCTGCCGATGCATGACAGCTTCGACAATTTGACCACCGGTCAGGGCCGGCTGTTTTGATTGCGGTGTGCGCCAGGCACGCACGGCGGCGAAGGTTACCGGTTGTCATATTAGGCATGTAATCAGATTGTTTTACATGCCCAACAGCCTGTTTTTTACATCGACCCCATTAAATTAGCACTGGAATGCCCGGGCCGGCACGCCGATTAGTGCTTGGCACGGCCCTTGCAATATCACTAATTATCGGTGAGCCACGCAAAACTGAGCGTCGCCCACCGATTCCTGAAAACCTGCGGCAAACGTAGTGCATCAGGCTAGCAATCCGCCGATGCCGACCGACCGGAAATGAGTGAAATTACAAGGAGTAATAAAATGAGCGCGCAAAAGAAACAACGTTTTTTCCCCTTCGCCCTGGCAGCCAATGAACAACATGTGAGTATATCCAACGTTAAACCCATCGCGGCGGCGTTGCGGATGGTCGGGAGCGAGCACGCCACCCTGGACCAGCAGCTGGCCGACGCGTTCAATGCCAATAATGATGTGATGGCTTATGTGGTTGGCATCGTCAACACCACGCTGCCTTCCATTCCTGCCACGCCAACCTGGTACACCACCTTTCAAACCGCCTTTAGCAATGCCCAAATTCATGCCAATGGCTGGTTTCCGATCGCGACCAATCTGACCAGTATCCCTAACGCGATCGTGGGCTATGCCATCGCCTTCAACTCCAGCATGAGCACGATCAATTCGCTGATCCCCGTGCTTGAGCGAGACCCCACCAACCAGGCGGCGCTGGCGGCGCTGCTGAACCAGATTGAAAGCATGATCGGCGCGATCGGCGGCTATGCGACATCGGCCAACGCGGTCAATTCGACCATTGCGGCGTTTACCAGTCATTTGACGGCCGATGCCGCCATTCTGGCAGGCGCGGTGGAAAGTTCGAGCGCCACCCAGGGCGTCGATAAAGCCCAGGTCCAGCGATTTCTGTTCGATATCGACAACCTGCAAAGGGAAATCAAGTGTTGGCAAAAGGTTGAAACCGCCGCCGCGATCGGCGCCGGTCTGGGGTTCTTTATCGGCGCCGTGATCGCCATCTTTTCGCTGGGGATAGGCTTGGCTTTCGGGATCGTGGCGGCCGCCGCCGGCATCACGACCATGGTGATCGCCTCGCAAAAAGTGCGGGCGGCGAAAGACGCGGTCCAGGCCACCAACCTGAAGATGAACGCGTTGACGCAGCAAGCGGCCAGTTTGGCCGCGTTAAATACGCAATTGAATGCCTTGATCGCCTTGTCGCAAGCGGCTGGCACCCAGGTCGCGCTGGTATTAAAAGTGTGGCACGAGATGGAAGGCGAATTGGCCGCGGTCGCCGCCGACCTGGCCAATTGCCGTGGCGATGCTTCGAAGCTGAACCTGGCTCAGTTGCAGACCGACTTGAATCTTGCCAACCAAAGCTGGCAGACCTTGATCGGCACCAGCAGCGCGATCGCCGCGATCAAGTACAACCAAGCCAGTCCCGCGCTGTCGCATCTGTAAACCCGTGGCGTACGGGCTTATAAAGCGCCGATCACTTCCTGGAGCCGTTCGAAGTCGATCGGTTTGACCAGGTGACGGTCGAAGCCGGCGTCGCTGGCGCGCTGGCGGTCGGCGTCCTGCGACCAGCCGGTCGCGGCGACGAGCACGGTGCGCCGGCCCCAGTCGGTGGCCCGGATGCGGCGCGCCACTTCGTAGCCGTTAATGTCGGGCAAGCCGATATCGAGCAGGATCAGAGCCGGCGCGAATTGTTCGGCTTCGGTGAGCGCGTCGCTGCCCCGGTACGCCACCCTGACCTCATGGCCCAGCAGTTCGAGCGCCATGGCCAGCGTGTCGGCGGCATCGGTGTTGTCGTCCACCACTAGCACGCGCGATGGCGTGGCCGGCGCGGCGGGCAAGGCGGGCGCGGCGGCGGATGTCGCCTCTTGCAGCAAGGGTAGCGTTACCGTAAACACGCTGCCCTGGCCCACGCCGGCGCTGTCGGCGTCGATGCGCCCGCCATGCAGTTCAACCAGTCCGCGCACCAGCGCCAAGCCGATGCCCAGACCGCCTTGCGAACGCTCCAGCGCCGGCGTGAGTTGGGAAAACATGTCGAAGATGGACAGCAGCGCGGAGGGCGGCATGCCGATGCCGGAATCGCTGATCGACACCGCCACCGCTTGCCCGCTGACGCACACGCGCACAGCGATGTGGCCGCCGTCCGGCGTGTATTTCACGGCGTTGGTCAACAGGTTGCCGATCACCTGGGTCAGACGGACCTCGTCGGCGTCGACCAGAACCGCGCGCTCGGGCGCTTGCAGCACCAGCCGGTGTTGCGCCTTGCCCACCATGTCGGACAGGTCGGCGATGGCCGCGCGCACGATGGCCACCAATTCGCACGGCGTTTTGCGCAATTGCATGCGGCCTTGGGTGATGCGCGAAACATCCATCAAGTCGTCCACCAGGCGCGTGAGTTGGCGCGTTTGGCGTTCGACAATATCCATGCCCCACGGCGCCGGACTACCGGAGGCCTGGTTGCGCCGTATTACTTCGAGCACATTGCGCAAGGGCGCGAGCGGGTTGCGCAATTCATGCGCCAAGGTGGCCAGAAATTCATCCTTGCGGCGATGTTCCGCCGACAACTGGGCGTTAGCGTCCTGCAACTGCGCCTCGGCTTGCAATCTGGCGTCGACCGATGCCTCGGCCTTCCTGCGCTCGTTGAGCAGCTCGCTCTCATAGGCGCGCCGCTCGGTGGTCACCACCAGGCTCCAGATATCGAGCGGGCCGCTGTGGCTGGCATGGCGCACAATATTGATCAATACCGGCAGCCGCTTGCGGTGCCGGGTCAGTATCTCCAGCTGCACTTCGGCGACCGAACCCTGCATGGCCAGCAGCGGCCCGCAATGGGTTTGGAAAAACAGCCGGCCGCCCACGCTAAGCAGATCTTGCACGCGCCGGCCGTCGATCAAGTCTTGTTCGCTCCAGTCCAGCCATTCGCACAGCGCCCCGTTCACCCGCAAGATGGCGCCTTTGGTGTCGGCCACCAGCAAGCCGCTGGGGGCATGCTCGAAGTAGGACGCATCGAGTGCGCTCGTGGCGCTCGCTTGGCTGGACATGGCTAGCCCAAGGTGCTGGCCAGGAAGGCGTCGATCGCCAGGGTACTGGCGGTTGGCGCGCTCATGTGGGGGCAATGGCCCACATTGTCGATGATGTGGAGCTTGCTATTGGGCAGCGTCTCGAGCATGAATTGCCCCACGCTCAATGGCGCGACCATGTCGTCGCTGCACTGGAGTAGCAGGGTGGGCGTGGTACAGCGCGGCACGTCGGCACGGTGGTCGGACAGGAAAGTGGCGCGCGCGAAATGGCGGGCGATGTCCGGATTGGTGCGGCAAAAGCTGTTGGTCAATTCCTCGCCCAGCTCCGGGCGTTCGGGCGCGCCCATGATGGCCGGCGCCAGGTTGCTGGACCAGCCGAGATAGTTGCTATCCATCGTATCGAGCAATTCTTCGATGTCTTCCCGGGAAAAGCCGCCGACGTAATGGCCATCGTTGATATAGCAGGGCGACGGTCCCACCATCACTTGCGCGGCAAAACGGGCTGGCTGCTTGATGGCGGCCAGCATGCCGATCATGGCGCTGACCGAGTGGCCGATGAACACCACCGGGCCGCCGTCACTGTACTCGGCGATGATTTCGAGCACATCGTTGGCATAGCCGTGCAGGCTTTCGTACTTGTTTCTGTCGTAGGCGGCGAGATCGGAGGCGCCGCTGCCCACCAGATCGAAGGTGATGACGCGATAGCGGGCGATATAGTTGGGCGCCAGAAAGCGCCACATGGTGTGGTCGCAGCCGAATCCGTGCGCCAGCAGCAGGGTGACAGGGCCGTTGCCGGCAACTTTCACGTTGTTGCGTTCTTTTGTGAACATGGTGCCCATTCAATAAGCTTTGAAGGGCGCGCTGCCCGATAGTTGAGCATCTTACCATCAAGCCATTTTATCAAGCTTGCACTGGCGCGCGGCCGGTCCGCTCGGCATCGCCTGCCTGGTTGCCGGGCCGTCTCATCGGTTCAAGCGCTCCCGCATGAAGTCGGCGAACACGCGCAACTTGCGCGGCATGTGCAGCCGGCTGGCGTGGTACAGATAAAAACCGGGAAAGGTCGGCCACCAGGCGCTAAGCAGCGGCACCAGCCGCCCGGCCGCGATGTCCTCCTGCACGACCACCTCGAACGCGCAAGCGATGCCGATTCCGGCGCGCGCCGCTTGCAACACGAGCTCGCCATCGTTGGCGATCAGCGGGCCGGGCACCTCGATGTCGATGTCGCGCCCCTGCTGGCTAAATTGCCAACGGTATATGCCGCTGGGCAAACGCGCATTGATGCAGCGATGCCTGAGCAAATCCTCCGGCGTGAGCGGCGCCGTCCGCCCCGCCAGGTAACGCGGCGCGGCGATGGTAGCGAGCCGGTGGCGCCCGCCCAGCGGCAGGGCCACCACATCTTGCGCCAGGTTTTCGCCAAGCCGGATGCCGGCGTCGAAACCGCCGCCCACCATGTCTACCAGTGCGTTGTCGCAATGGAGTTCGACCGTAATATCGGGATAGGCTTCCAGGAACGCGGCCAGATGCGGCATGATCAGGATGTCGGCCGCCGTGCGCGACACATTCAGGCGCAACAGCCCGGCCGGCCGGTCGCGCAGCTCGCCCACCCCTTCGATGGCGCTGGACAAGGCGGCCAGGGCCGGCTGCGCATCGCGCAGGAAGCCGATGCCGATTTCGGTGACGCCAACGCGCCGGGTACTGCGGTCGAGCAAGCGGACACCGAGGCGTTTTTCCAGCGCGCGCACGGTTTGCGACAAGGCCGACGGTGACACCCCCAGCTCGGCGGCCGCTTTGGTAAAGCTGGCATGGTGGGCCACCCGCGCGAACGCGGCAATGGCCGGAAACAGCTCGGGCGTCATGCCATTATTGTGAAGCCTGGCTTCATTGTTCATGCGAATTACCCTACTGTATCTGTGGTCACGAGCAGCGTACCATGGTTGCTCGACATTCCACAGGAGTACAGTCCCATGAGTAAGTTTTCCGGCAAAGTCGCCCTCGTCACCGGCGCATCAAAAGGTATCGGCGCCGGCATCGCCATCCGACTGGCCGCCGATGGCGCGCAGGTGGTCGTCAATTATTCGCGCAGCGCGGCCGACGCCGACGTGGTGGTGCAAAAAATCATCGCCGCCGGCGGCAAGGCGGTCGCCGTCAAGGCCGATATCTCGCAGCCAGCGCAGATCGGACCGCTGATCGATGCGGCGCTGCATGCGTTTGGGCGTCTCGACATCTTGGTCAACAACGCCGGCGTGTACAAGGCCGATACGCTTGAGACCATTACGGCCGACAGTTTCGACGAGCATTTCCATCTCAATGTGCGCGGCTTGCTGCTGACCACACAGGCGGCGGCGCGGGTGATGGCGGCCGGCGGCGTGGTGGTCAACATCAGCTCGGGCTTGGCGCACAGCCCTTATCCGATGGTGCATGTGTATTGCGCCACCAAGGGTGCCGTCGATACGTTGACCCGTTCGCTTGCCATGGAACTGGGTCCGCGCCAGATCCGGGTGGTCGGCATCGCGCCGGGCTTCACCAAAACGGAAGGGAACGCGGAGTCGGCCAAGGGTATGGACGAGTTCTTCATCGGCAAGACGCCACTGGGCCGGGTCGGCCAGCCGAGCGACATCGCGGCCGCCGTGGCGTTTGCCGTGTCCGACGACGCGGGCTGGGTCACGGGGCGCACCATCGATGTCTCCGGCGGCATGGTGTTTTAATCGCTCGCCGCTGGGCGCATGGCTGAGGTGTTTGGCGGATCAATCTGGCGCTGAGGATAAAGTGTCGGGGTTGCGGGTTGGCGCTGCTGGCCTAGGTGTCCCGTTTCATAGGCCCCACTCGCATTTGGTCTAGGCCGTCTAGCAATAATTGCACACAGCACTGACGAGGCCAGTTCAGCCGGTCGTCCCTTGTCTTAATTTGTTGTGGCTTCCACGGTTTGGCTGACTATGCACTATTGTTTTTGCTACCGTGTGGGTACTTTGTAACACATAGGAGCAATGATGCCATGGGCGAACCGACCTTCACCTTTCGGGTCGATACAAATCTGAAAGACCGGTTCACGGCAGCCGCCAAGGGCCGCGACCGTACCGGGGCGCGGCTGCTGCGCGACTTCATGCGTGACTTCGTTCGCCAGCAGCAGGAGGCGGCAGAACATGACGCATGGTTTCATCGCCAGGTGCAGATTGGTCTGGACTCGGCCAATGCTGGAAACTTGATCCCGGGCCGCCGCGCTCGATCTTGATGTCACGGCATGTCATTCAGAATGAAGCAAGCGACGCCGAATCAAAGCATCAAGGTCGCGGCTCGTATGGGCAATCATATGAACATACACATTATCGTCCTGTCCGCGCTCGATGATGATGCGATTCTGGCCGGCCAAGAGTTGGCGGTGAGTCGACAAATGAAGGTCTTCCAGCTCTGGCACAAAGGTGCCTTTGTTTTTCCAATTTTTGAGAGAATTGACCTCTGCCAAAATCTCTTGCGTGACCCTGTTAGCCAAGGCAGGGGATTCGTTTAATTTGAGGTGTTCACGAATGTTTTGAAGGTCGTTTAGGGCGTATTGAGTCCAAATGATTTTCATTTCTGTAATTAGCTTTCGTTGTCTTCATCCTCAAGGAGAGCTACAACGTCGTCATGATCAATAACTTTTCCTTCTTCAATCTGCTTTCTGCCAAGAGCCAAAATGCGGAGCATAGCAAGTTGATCTTGAGTCTTTTGATAGCTGAGCGCGTCTTGAACGACCGCTTGAACTCGCCCGTTCACGGTGATGGCTACTGGGTCGTGAGTTTCGAGCACCCGTTTGACCACGTCGCTAGTGTTTGTCTTCAAGTAGCTAATGGGTTCAATGTTGGCAAAATTCATTTCGTTCTCTACTAGTCGGAGAAGTGATGGTAGCACGCGCTTACTAAATTAGGTACTGAATTTAGATGTTCGGATTTCATTGATGGTGCAGATGTCCTGCGGAATGGCAACAGATTTTGGTCGGGGTGAGAGGATTCGAACCTCCGGCCTCTGCGTCCCGAACGCAGCGCTCTACCAGGCTGAGCCACACCCCGACGCGGGCAAACTATTACAGCAGATGCGCGCCGGTTTTTCAACCGCCGAGCGCTGGTTGCTTACCGCGTCGGGCTGAAAAGCGCGGTCTTTTAATCTAGATCAAGCCACCTCAAGCCTTGTCTGAAAGCGATAATTCCACTATTATCGAAGCATGGAAACTTCAGCCGCAATCACTTCACTGGCCGCGCTGGCGCAGGAGTCGCGCCTAGCCGTGTTCCGTCTGCTGGTGCAGGCGGGACCGGCCGGTTTGGCCGCCAGCAACATCGCGACCGCGCTGGCCATCGCGCCTTCGTCCCTGTCGTTTCACCTCAAGGAGTTGGCGCATGCCGACCTAGTAAAGGCGGCCAAGGCGGGCCGCTTCATCATCTATTCGGCCAATTACGAGCGCATGAACGGCTTGCTGGCCTTTCTCACTGAAAATTGCTGCGGCGGGGCGCCCTGCGCCAGCGTCGCGCCTACTCCATGTTGCGCGCCGTGAGCGACAGGCAGGCCGCGGCCATGGGCTACTTCGAGCGTTACCTGACGTTATGGGTGGGGCTTTGCATCATGAGCGGCATCGCGGCCGGCCGCGTTATGCCGGCCCTATTTCAGCGCATCGCCGGCCTGGAAGTGGCCAAAGTAAATCTGCCGGTCGGCCTGCTGATCTGGATCATGATTATCCCGATGCTGCTCAAGATCGATTTCGCCGCGTTGTCGCAGGTGAAAAGCCAATGGCGCGGCATCGGCGTCACCTTGGCCATCAATTGGCTGGTGAAACCGTTGTCGATGGCCTTGCTGGGCGGCGTGTTTATCCGCCATGTGTTCGCCGCTTGGTTGCCGGCCGATCAGCTCGACAGTTATATCGCCGGCCTGATATTGCTGGCGGCCGCGCCTTGCACCGCCATGGTGTTCGTGTGGAGCCAGCTGTGCAAGGGCGACCCTTATTTCACGCTGTCGCAAGTGGCGCTTAACGACGCCATTATGGTGGTGGCCTTCGCGCCGCTGGTGGCGCTGCTGCTCGGTCTGGCGTCGATCACAGTGCCGTGGGATACGCTATTGGTATCGGTCGGCCTGTACATCGTGATGCCGGTAGCGCTGGCGCAGGGCGCGCGCGCCTGTTTGCTCGCCGGCGGCCAGGCCAGATTGACGCGGGTAGTCGCCAGCCTGGCGCCGTACTCGATCGGAGCACTGCTGCTCACCTTGGTCCTCCTGTTCGCTTTCCAGGGCCAGGCGATCACCCGCCAGCCGCTGGTGATCGCCATGCTGGCGGTGCCGATCCTGATCCAGGTGCTGTTCAATTCCAGTCTGGCTTACTGGCTCAACCGGCGCCTCGGGGTGCCGCATTGCGTGGCCGGGCCATCAAGCCTGATCGGCGCCTCCAATTTTTTCGAGCTCGCCGTGGCCACCGCCATCAGCCTGTTCGGCTTTCAGTCCGGCGCCGCGCTGGCCACGGTGGTCGGCGTGTTGATCGAGGTGCCGGTCATGCTGCTGGTGGTGGCCGTGGTTAACCGCTCGCGCGGCTGGTATGAAGCCAAACTTTAAAGGGTATCAAACAGATGACCATCACGATTTATCATAATCCCTCGTGCGGCACGTCGCGCAATACGCTGGCGCTGATACGCAACAGCGGGGTCGAGCCGCAGATTATCGATTACCTGAGCGATCCGCCCACGCGCGCATCGCTGCGCGAGTTGATCGCGCGCGCTGGCTTGACGGTGCGCGGCGCGCTGCGCGAGAAAGGCGAGGTGTACACGGCACTGGGCCTGGCCGATCCGGCCCGCTCCGATGAAGCGCTGCTGGACGCCATGCTGGCCCACCCGATTCTGATCAATCGTCCCTTTGTCGTCACGCAGCGGGGTGTGCGCCTGTGCCGTCCGTCCGAGCGGGTGCTGGAGATTTTGCCGCTGCCGCAGCTGGGCGCCTTTACCAAGGAAGACGGTCAGGTGGTAATTGACGCGAGCGGACGCCCGTCCGGCCAGCATGAATAAGGTGCCCGATCTGCCCAATCTGCACCCCGGCCGGCTCGATCTGCCGACCCTGGACAAGCTGGCGCCGGCGCTGCCCGCGCGCCACCCGCCGCGCATTTTGCTGCTGTACGGTTCCCTGCGCGAGCGCTCCTTTAGCCGGTTGCTGACGCTGGAGGCCGAGCGCGTGCTGCGCCATTTCGGCGCCGAGACGCGCGTGTTCGATCCGCACGGTTTGCCGATGGTCGACAGTGTCGGCCCCGATCACCCCAAGGTGCGCGAATTGCGCGAATGGTCGCAATGGTCGGAAGGGCAGGTCTGGTGCAGTCCGGAGCGCCACGGCGCGGTGAGCGCGGTGTTCAAGTCGCAGATCGACTGGCTGCCGCTGGAGTCGGGCGGCATGCGTCCCACCCAGGGCCGCACGCTGGCGGTGATGCAGGTGTCGGGCGGTTCGCAGTCGTTCAATGCCGTCAATGGTTTGCGGGTGCTGGGGCGCTGGATGCGCATGGTGACGATTCCGAACCAGTCGTCGGTGGCCAAGGCGTATCAAGAATTCGACGATCACGACCGCATGAAGCCGTCGCCCTATTACGAGCGCCTGGTCGATGTGATGGAGGAGCTGTACAAGTTCACCCTGCTGATCCGCGACCGCGCCGATTATTTGACCGACCGCTATAGCGAGCGGGCCGCGGCCGATCCGGAGCAGGCCGCGACCGAGCAGCCGCCGCCCGCCATGTAATATTAATGGTTGCGGTCGACCGCGAACACGCACAGTTGCAGCAGCGCGTCTTTGTACGGGCCGTCGGCCAGGCCGGCCACCGCCTCGGCGGCGCGCCGGGCCGCCGCCTCTGCCGCGCGGCGGGTGAAATCGAGCGCGCCGCTGCTGGTGACGGCGGCCAGGATCACGTCGAAGTGCTGTTCGTCGCCATGTTCGATGCAGGAGCGTACCAGTTCGCGCTGCGCCGGGGTGCCGTTTTCCATCAGGTAGATCAGGGGCAGGGTGGGTTTGCCTTCGCGCAAATCGTCGCCCACGTTCTTGCCGATTTCGGTGGCGTCGCCGGCATAGTCGAGCAGGTCGTCGATCAGCTGAAAGGCGGTGCCCAGGGAACGCCCGTATTCGCCGGCCGCCTCCACCTGCTCGTCGTTGGCGCCCGCGATCAGGGCGCCCAGCTCGGCGGCCGCCTCGAACAGCTTGGCGGTTTTCGAACGTATCACTTGCAGATAGCGTTCCTGGTTCACGTCCGGATCGTGCATGTTCAATAACTGCAAGACCTCGCCCTCGGCGATCACGTTGGTGGCGTCCGACAAGATTTGCATGACGCGCATATTGTTCAAGCCAACCATCATCTGGAACGCGCGCGAGTATAAAAAGTCACCCACCAGCACCGAGGCCGCGTTGCCGAACAGGGCGTTGGCGGTCTGGCGCCCGCGCCGCATCGACGATTCGTCCACCACGTCGTCATGCAGCAAGGTGGCGGTGTGGATGAATTCGACCACCGCCGCCAAATCGTGGTGGGCCGCGCCGCGGTAGCCGTAGGCGTTCGCCATCAGCAGCACCAATACCGGACGAATCCGCTTGCCGCCCGCGCTGATGATGTATTCCGCGATCTGGTTGACCAGGCTGACTTCGGAATGCAACTTGTGGCGGATGACCAGGTTGACCGCTTCCAGGTCGGCGGCGATCGTGTGGGCGATGGTGTTTTGGGTGACGTTTTGGGTAGCGGCAGACAAGGCGAACCTGTGCGGTGGACGATGGGTGCCGCGATTATACGGCATGGCCCGCGCCCGCGTGGATTTGGCGGGGCGCGCATGGCAAGGCCGGGCAGGGCCGGCCTTGGCCCGACATACCACGCGCGCCGGCTTTTGTGCATGGTTTTTTGACGCGATTTCGCAGTCCATGTATAATCCCAGGTTCTCCCGGCTCCGCACAGTTCGTTTGGTGTTCGGCAGAGAGAAATTCTTTCAACATTTGATGAGGTTTCAAATCATGTACGCGGTCATAAAAACCGGTGGCAAACAATACAAAGTTGTCGCTGGCGAAAAACTTAAAGTAGAACAGATACCGGCAGACATTGGTTCCGAACTCACCATCGATCAAGTTCTCGCAGTAGGCGCGGGCGACACCATTAAGTTTGGTGCGCCATTGGTCGAAGGTGCAACGGTACTGGTAACTGTTGTGGCACACGGTCGTCACGATAAAGTGAAGATTTTCAAGATGCGTCGTCGTAAGCACTACCAGAAGCACCAAGGCCATCGTCA
>JAZKGI010000046.1:0-56790 GCA_040385995.1 Pseudomonadota bacterium | reverse complement strand
GACTAGGTGTCCAGTTTGCCGTGGAATGGGTGTCCAGTTTCACGCGGAATACGCACGAAGCGCTCAAGGCGCAGAAAAAACCTGGCGGGCGAGCCAAAGAAGCGCTCGATTTGATCGGTAAGTTATACCGCGTCGAGGCCCAGGCACGCCAGCGGCCACCGGACGGCATGAGTACGGCCGAGTATACCTATCAACTGCGGCAGAAAAAAAGCGCTCCGTTGCTTGGCGCCTTGCAGGCATGGTTGCTGCGCAATGAACCGGCAGTGATGCCCCACTCCTTGATTGGCAAGGCCATCAGCTATGCGCTGGGCCAGTGGGTGTATTTGTGCCGCTATATCGACGACGGTCGCGCACCCATCGACAACAATTTGATTGAACGTGATATCCGTCCGTTTGCAGTCGGCCGCAAAAATTGGCTGTTCGCAAACTCGACCGCCGGCGCCCAGGCCAGTGCCGCCATTTACAGCCTGATGCTGACCTGTCGCGCCTGCGGCGTGGAACCGTATGCTTACCTGGTTCACATCCTGACAGAGCTGCCAAGCCGCGTACCCGGTGGCGATGTGGACGACCTGCTGCCGTTTAACTTCGTTAAGTCATAAAAATTCAAAATCAGCGATGGCAAGGTGGGGTTTAAATCTCGCTTACGAATTATTTGCGCGACATGATCCGGGTCGGTACTGAAAAATTGCCGAAGGACCAGTGGGGCGCCGCTACGATTCGCCAATGGTCGGCGCTCAAGGCTCACTTCAAGGTGGCGTACCGCGAGATTCCGCAAAGCGAGTTTTCCGAGGCGATCTCGATTGTGGCACGTTTCCAGGCTGATTGGGAGTTGGTCGAAGCGCCGAAACCGGAGCGCCGCCAGTTGCTGGTAGAGCGTAATAGAGTGACGACGGTGATCGACGCCAGCGACAAAAGCTTGATTCGCACCGATTTGGTCGATGCACTGCGCCGAGACATTGCAGCCATGGAGGCGGCGAACAAAGAGTTGCGTCACCGGATGCGCATCTGTTTCGGCGAGATTGATGTCGATGACCTGGGCCAGCGAATGCATGTCGAGCTCGATGGCACGTCGTTTGCCGCACCGGCCCGGCGGCACGCGGCTTGAATGCCGGCCGCAAGGCCGGTAAGCAGGGCGTTGCGGCTGGTATGGTCGGGAAGCGTGGCTGCGCTCAGGCTTCGCGCGTCGCCGGCCAACCTCGTGCGCGTGAAATAGGCAAGACGCAGGCATTCCCGGCCTGCGCTTAGACGGTGGGCTTGCGAAGATCGCTGACGCCGGGCGTCGACGTGCGTCGATGCCATTTTGGCGGTCAATAAATTACTGGAGAGTGTGCGATGAAAAACCGCCAAATATGTCAACTTGCGAAAGTTCGCAAGTTTTTCGCGAATTCGTCCTTTTTCGTGATGCTGGCGGGCTGCGCCACCGCGCCCACCACGCCGCCCCAGCGTGTCGAGGTGCCGGTCTACGTGCCTTGCGTGACCGGTGCGCGGCTGCCGGCGCCGGTCTTCGAGTTCGGTATGCTCCAGGCAACGGCCAACGATGGCGATAAGATCCTGGCGCTGGCGCGCGACTGGCCGCGCGGGCGCGCATATGAGATAAAACTCGAAGCGATAATTCAAGGATGCCGTTAATAATATGATTGGCAGGAAAAGGTGGCGCATTTCCGGTAAGGGCGCGAACGGTGTCGAATCTACGTACAAGTTCTTTATGATATCCCCTGCTTCTCATTGTGGTTAATGTTTTGGGGTCGATTTACCTTTTTCTGGGGAGAGCGAAATATTTTCACCGATTCATTCTCATGCTCATCAAGAATTTTGTTTACGTCCACGTCATCCTTATACTTGATTCGCAGAGCCTTGAGTTGCCTCTGCGCGGCGCCGCAATATTTGATGACATTACGTTCTATTTCTCGTTGTGCCTCTCTAGCCGAAATGGTATCCGATTCGCCGGTGGATTCGCCGGCCAAATGCTCGCAATTGTCCGCATTGGCGATAAATCGCCTCACATCATTGTGCAGGCTTGTGTCTGCGCAAAAACCACTGGCACTCGACACGCATAGGCATGCGCTCATTACAAATACATTTAGTCGCATATTTATCCTTGTCGCTGGGCTAATGCCCGGTTGTTGACCAGTGAGGTTTGTCGCTCGCGCCACCCATAAATTTTTTGACACCATAGCTTGCGCCAACCAACTTTAGTTGGGCGTTCATGCCGGTGCGTGGCGTAGTGTCGATGTGAACTGTATTGCCGTCGGCATCAACGATGTCGATGGCCCCATTCCATGTGATGCTCATGTCGATCGCCTCGCGGTCGTTGTGCAGCGAGTGCTGTGCCGGCGGAAGTAACAAGCCGCCAATGTTGTATGCCGTGACCATTTGCACTGCCGCATTCACCGATGCCGCCAGGGTGGGGTGTACCCATTCGATATTTACCCCGGCCATGTTGGGAACCATGGCCGGGTCGGTTCCATTCCTGATAAGCCAGGACCATCGCATCAAATGAGAGCGTTCGATAGGGCGGTAGGTCGAGTTCGGATGGACCAGCATGCCGGCAGTCTCCATTGCCCTCTTGAACGCTTCTACGGAAGTACGAAACGCAGGGGTGAGTGCGCTTGTTTCGCTGCTGCCTGGAAAGCGAGGAACCCATTGTGGGCCGCTCAATTCATTGGCAACGCTAACAACCGCAGGCGTCTGATCCGATTGTGGTGTGAGCTGCGCTGTTGTCATGGTAGGGAACCTCTATTTTTGCGTTCTGTGCTGAGTCCGAAAATACTTTTTCGGTATCTCCATTGTTATCGGTGACGCCTTTAAATTCGCTGCCATCGTCGAGTGTTATTTTATATGGCATGTTGCCCATGACCTTTCCTGTTTTTTCATGTTTCACATGAAAGAACATGTCAAATTTTTTCTCGACCCATTGCCCCTGATGTTCCACAAAACTGTCTGGAATCTGTGCGGCAGACTCATTCCCCAATCCATGAATATCATTCAGGGTGGATAGAAGTGGGCAACCGCCACTGGTGCGATGCCCATGATGAGGAACCGACTTACCGTTTGGCAGGGTAAAGCGTATGCACGCTTCCACGATCACGCAATTTTTTTTGCATGCCATGTGAGCCCCGTAATACGTTAATTGTCTTCCGCGGCTGGTCATTGCCGGGTGTCCTTCAACAACGGTACCGCCGCAAGCAGCTTTATCACCATGCCGTATCCAGCCAATGATTTTCATGCGTGAGCTCCCGCCGCTATGAGGTAAGCGGATTGTAGTAAGCCGAGGTTGTCGTCATCGCCCGCATATTTTCTGCTAAGGTGCCATTCTTCTTCGGTGTATGCCATTGTGGCTCTTTATGTTAAAAAAAGTTCGAATTTCGTGCCTGATCGACGGACGGAGGCGGGCATCGTTGCCACTAGTGCTTTGACCAAAGGGAAATCATACGATGGAATTACCTTTTAGGCAATCTTTGCTTGCCTAAAAGTAATTTACCTTGGATCGAAGCACAAGGTTCTGATTGGCATCAAGGAAGGCCGCACGGGGCGGCCGCGCTCCATTGTCCCGGACCGACAGGCCGGTATGGCGTATAGGAACGATGTCTACGCATGGTTCGGGTGCCAAAGAACGCTCCACAAAAATGATATTTGATTGCGATTCCTCGGGCTACGAAAGCACATGCGTCGGCTGTTTTGTGGAGCGGAAAACGACCGCAAACCCGCATGGATACGGGGTTTCATGACCAGCCTTCTAAGCTGAGGGTCACAGGTTCGATTCCTGTTGGGCAGACCACTAAAATCTGCACGTGAGCGGCGGATCGTTAAGCCAATGCGCTCAGCAGTCGCTGTGAGCGGCCAAGGTTGACCAACGAGTCTTCGCATCCGATTTCTAGCATGACATCGTTAAATGCCACGTCACGGAGCGGCTCCACTTCAGGCGCATCCGACTGGCGTGCCTCTGCAATAGCCTGACGCAATGCCGGCACATCCATCTCTTCGGATTTAACCAGCAAGGCCGAATATTTCTTCACGTCAACATCGTTTTGAGCTACCTTATCCGCAGGGCGCACAGCGAGATTGATTGCCGTGAAAACGGAAAACGTCATGGCGCACCCAAACATCACCCATTGTGGCAGCTGGGATGAGACGGAAATGAGCGCAGCACTCCCTGAAATAATGCTGAAAAAAGTCGATGTGGTTTGCGCTCTCCGGTAGAGCCTGGCAGTACGCTGGCAAAGCCTCTGCGCATACCGTATTTCCCCTTGCAATTGTTCTTTGCTTTGTTCCATGTCATCCCCTTTTCGGTGGAGGTGGCGGAGCTTTTGGCGGTGGCTGCTGAGGCTGGGGGATTGGCCTCGGCGGGACATGCGCCTTTTCTCTATGGTTTTGCATTGTAATCCAATCGTTATGTCATCCCTCGCGCAACGCCATGAAAGTCGAGGCTCGCAGGTCCTCGGCTAACGCCTGGCAAGCTACAAATCGATCACCTTGCGTAAAAGAGCGGGCGAAACCCGCCATTGTTCTCCGTCGCACAGGAGCGAGCAACTCTTGATATTGATGCGCGTAACGGTGCCGATGCGTTCACGCAGGTGCTTGTCGGTGAAGCTGACCGTATCGCCGAGCTTGAACGGAGCCACATCGACGGAACGCGGGGGGGCCGGGGGCGGCCGTTCGGCCGGATGAGCGGGGTCGGCGACGATGGCCGCATACGGTAACTTCCAGCGCGCATGCGTCGCCAAATCTTGAACAGTTGCACTAGTATCGTGCAATCCCACAACCCGGCCAGGCATCAGTGTGCCATACCGGTGGTCGAAATATAGGATCTGCGCGCCCAGGTGTAAAAGGCGACGTACCTCAAGTATGCGGCGCGGGTCGGCGAGCATGCGGTTAACGGCCAGACTCAATTCGTACAGGTCGAGGCTGGGCGCGTTGCGTAGACTGTCAAGAAGGCGGGAATCCATACGGCAATTTTAGCCTGCGGCGGGTGAGTGTGGGGCCACCGCGTGCCCGATATTTGATGTTCAGCGAACTAATTTGGACTTGATTGGCGCAGACGCTCAAGTTTGCCTGTCGTTGGTGCGGAACCACCGAGACCAAGCGCCCGCACACACGATTGGAAGCGGGTGCCGCACGGCTTCAGAGGCGAGGTCGGCCTTTTCGAAAATGTTGACGGAAATCAAATCTTGCGACGACTTCCCGCTTCGCATGAATCCGCATCGATATACTGTATAAATATACAGTTAAATGGATGCGTGATGAAAGTCAAATTGGTCACAATGCGTCATCAAGGCGTCGCGCTGCCGCGGCGGGCCGTGTCCGATCGTGGAGCGGCCAGCCAGGTGGGCCATTTGGTGATTTTCGAGGCAAGCGAACCGGGTAGGCGCGCTTTCGTGCAAGTGGCACGCTTGCTCGGTTTGGGTGACAAACAAATCAAAGCGGAATTGATTGAGCCGCGAATCGTGTGGTCGAACGATTGGCGCATGGTGTTGACCGGCTTAGAACGCGGCAAGAACGACAAGGGACAAGAGGTCGCGTATGCCCAATCCTGGCATTGCACCATAGAACGCGCCGACCGCTTATTCAATCGCGATGAGCCGACTAACCAGGCTCAGCGGTCAAACGGGCTGGCCTTTTAATCCATTCGACAATCAGTGTGACGCCGCCGGTTCGGTCCGTCCAGCACCCGGGCCACGACATCGAATTTGACGCCATTGGCAGAGAGGAACATCGCTGCCGAATATTTGCAGCCGCCATCGGCAAGGCTCACGCCTTCATCGACGATGAGGGTGGTGAGCGCGTCAACCCGGGACTCGCAGGTGCCCGCCGATGTCGTTGCGTCTTGGATGTGCATTGCGGCCTCCTCATCATTCCAGCGTGGCGCTGCATTGTGCGTTCGGATAAAGCAGCATCCTGTTAGCTTACCAGCTTGAATAGAAATAGTTGTGGCGTTCGATCAAGGTTGAGCCCGGTATTTTTCGCATGGCTCCCGCTGTCTCGCAAGCGGTAAGCCGGGCACCGCGCGAACGCGTATCGCCGAGCTGGGACGACCGGTTTCATGTAGCTTCGCTACAAATGCCGCCGCCGAGGATGAACAATTCGTACTAATTCAGCGCAATCCTTTATTCCGGACCTTCACATTTGCTGTTGATGAGGAAATTGGAGGTGCGGGATTCCGCCAAATATTGCCCTTTGCGCAGGGTGAGCCGGAATTCATTGGACAGCGCGCAGGCCAGGCGCTTGCCCTGTAAATCCTTGATCTTGAAATCGAAGAATTTGTCGCCTTTGCGATGTGTAAAGGTGCCGTCGTTCACGTCGCCTTCGTCGGCCTCGGCGATGCGCACGTTCGATACCACCAGATCGAGGCGGCTCATGACTTCCAGCAGATTGTCGTTGCCCACGGGCACGGCACGCATGACCTGCTTGATTTCCGATGGCGTATATAACGTGACCTGATTGCTGACCGCATGGGCCGAGTAGGCGCTCAGCGTCAGCGCCAGAAACATGATGCGGTATGTCATACATATCCTTTCAATTCACAAAGTCGCGGTCGCAGGCCGGAGCCCGGCCGTGTGCGATCGCGGCTGGCCGACGCTGCCGTGGCCCGGCATTGCCGCGTATGTTGATGCTGCCGAATAAGGGGTAAGACCCATGATGGGCCGCCAAGTTGGTCTAAAGAACAACAATATAACTAAAATTGGTTATGCGCAATTGCTTGGACTGATTAAATTATAGATCAGTCGAACAATCGCAGGCGGGCAGCGTGCACGCGATGCGCGGGCCGGGGCGGTTTAGGCGCAGCGCGTTGAAATAGCACACGACGCGATTATTGGGACGTTTTTTGCCGGGCCGGTTCGATCGGGTCGTTGGCACTGGCCGGCATGGCGCAGTAGCCGCAAAACAGCAGGACGATCAGAATGGAGAGTGCGGCATCCGACTTTTTCATTTTATAAGCGCAGTGATTGAGGGCACTATTACTTTACTATGGGTAATTAAAGTTAGCAATAGGAAACTTCGTGTTGAAGCTGTCGGGGCGTTTTGTTTCTCGTGTCGGACCTCTTCCAGCGCCGCGTCAGTGTGCGCAAAGGTGTGACATGGTCGGGGCGGGTGCGCGCTGCGCGTTATCGGAAGACGCGCATGGAAGATAAGGGGAGGGCGGGACCTTGCGGTGTAGATGGGTCAGCTCGGCCGGGCGCTGGCGGGGCGCCGTCCGGCAACTGGCTTGCTAAAAAATCACTTCAACGGATGCGCGTCGATCCAGTTCGAGGCCTGTGCCTGAATCTCGGTGCGCGCTGCCATTTCGGTGGCAAAATCCTTATCTTGTCCCGCGTGACGATACAACGCCTGCGGCGCATGGATGTCGTCGAAAATGTCGAATTGCGCGCTGTAACGGCCCGACGGCAGCAGGCTCGGGCGAGGAACGACGACATAGCCTTGTTCGGGGTAGCCGGAAGCTTGTGACATAGGTACTCCATGAAAGTGATGCGTCGATTTTAGCATGCGACCGTCGCAGGGCGGTGCCGATGTTGTTGTAATGTAAATGTGTTATGATTACGTTACTGTTCCGAACCGGCAGGCTCCGCGCCGCCGTGCGCCGCTCACCCTACCTCGCATAACGACAGCTGTTAAACTGCTACCCGTGCGCCCGTGGGCGCGCGCCGATTCACCGCTTCTTCCATCTGCCATGCCAACTATTCGCACCGTCGCCGAACGCGCAGGCGTGTCCATCGCGACCGTGTCGCGCGTCATGAACAATCCCCAGCAAGTGAGTGAGCCTACCCGGCTTCGCGTCGAGCAAGTCATGCGCGAACTGGACTTTTCCCGCAACACCTTTGCCGCTTCCTTGGTGACGCGGCGCTCCGATTGCATTGGCTTGATGGTCGGCAACTTGTCGGGTTCTTTTTTCGGTCCCTTGATCAATAGCGTGGAAGAGGCCGTCAGCGCGGCGGGCAGTTACCTGATCGTTAGCTGCGGCAAGGATGGGGCGGCCGAGGTGGCCGCGGGTTTGCAGTTTTTGCGTCAGCGCAGGTGTGACGCGATCATCCTGTTCCCCGGAGAGATGAGCGACCAGCAGTTGCAAGCCTTGCTGGCCGTGCGTCCCAATCTGGTGCTGATCCACCGCAACGCGGCCGGTTTCGAGGACCGTTGCGTACAGGTCGACAACCGGCTCGGCGGCCAGTTGGCGGCGCGCTGCTTGATCGAGCACGGACACCGCGAGATCGGTGTCTTGGCCGGTCCCAATGACAACCCGGAGAGCGCGCAAAGGCTGGCCGCTTTCGCGCACACGCTGGCGGCGGCCGGTCGTCCGCTGCGGCCGCAGCGCGTGGTGGAAGGCGATTTCCGGTTCGAGTCGGGACGGCGCGGCATGGCCGAACTGTTGGCCAGGGAAGGGCGGCTGAGCGCCGTGTTTTGTTTAAGCGACCATATGGCGTTCGGCGCGCTCGATTATTGCCGCGCGCACGGGATCGACGTGCCGGGCCGCATGTCGCTGCTGGGCTTTGACGGCGTGGAATATGCCGCTCTGGTCTATCCGGGATTGACCACGGTGGAGCAACCGATTGTGACGCTGGCCCACACCGCCGCTCGCATCGCGTTGCGCTTGGCCGCCGGGCACGCCTCGCCGGGACCGCAACCTTTGTTGACACCGCAACTGGCGATACGCGATTCGGTGCGCCGGGTGGTGTGACGGGCACAGCGGGCGGAACATCGAAATTGCAGGCGTGAAATATAAATTCCATCAGATAATTAATATTACCATAAGAAATTGATGCGCCACAGCATTCTTCCTTTGCGGAATCAAAAGATAAACTGCTGTGAAGAAATTTGCAAAAAACATTGTATTTTTCTTACAGATTGGTAAATAATGTAACCGCTTACATTTTGCGCTCGAGTTCGTTTCGCGCGCGGTAATGCGAGGTCGGCACGGACTTGAGTGCGAAAAACGGCACGTCCGATGCCAGTCAAAAAATTAGAGGAGACAAGATGCATTGCTACCCAGGTAGTTTTAAACGTGCGGCCATGGCGACCGCCATCTGCACCATGTTGCTCGCCGCTTGCGGCGGCGACACCAACCCGGTGCCCACCGATCCGCCCGGCAACCCGCCACCGGCGACGGAATTGGCGCACTACGACGATTTTCCAAACATTCCAAGCGATATCAAAAAAGATCCGGCGATCGAAGCCTTTATCGCCACGGTCGTGAAAAACATGACCGTGCCGCAAAAGGTGGGGCAGATCACGCAACCCGAGATCAAGAGCATCACTCCCGATGAAGTGCGTCAGTACTATATCGGCTCGGTGCTCAACGGCGGCGGTTCCTGGCCGCAAAACAATAAACACGCCACCTCGGCCGATTGGGTCAAGCTGGCAGATGATTACTGGAAAGCGTCGATGGCGACCGACGCCGCCGTCAAGATTCCCGTGATCTGGGGCACCGACGCGGTGCACGGTCATGGCAATGTGTATGGCGCCACGCTGTTCCCGCATAACATCGGTCTGGGCGCGGCTAACGATCCGGCCCTGATCCGCCGCATCGGCGAAGCGGTGGCGATCCAGGTCGCCTCCACCGGCATCGACTGGACCTTCGCGCCCACCTTGGCGGTGGTGCGCGACGACCGCTGGGGCCGTAGCTATGAGGGCTATTCGGAAGATCCCTTGATCGTCAATAAGTACGGCCGCGAGATGATCAAAGGTCTGCAAGGCGACTTCAGCCGTAACGATACGGTGATCGCCACCGCCAAGCATTTTATGGGCGACGGCGGCACCGATATGGGCAAGGATCAGGGCATCAATATGTCGAGCAAGCTCGACATGATCAACATCCATGGTCAGGGTTATTTTTCGGCATTGGGCGCCGGCGCCCAGACCGTGATGGCCTCGTTCAATAGCTGGAATAACGATAGCCTGAACATCAAGATCGGCAAGATGCACGGCAGTAAAGAAATGCTGACTGATAACTTGAAAACCAAGATGGGTTTTGACGGCTTCGTGATCGGCGACTGGAATGGTCATGGCCAGGTGCCCGGTTGCAGCGATGCCAGTTGCCCGCAGGCGATCAACGCCGGGGTCGACATGATCATGGTTCCAGATCAATGGAAAATGTTCATCCAAAACACCATCGCCTCGGTGGAAAGCGGTGAAATTCCGATGGCCCGTCTGGACGATGCGGTCACCCGCATCTTGCGCGTGAAAATGCGCGCCGGCATCTTCAAGGCCAAGTCGCCGCTCGAGCGCTTGCATGCGTCCGACCCCGCCCAGCTGCAACACCGGGCGCTGGCCCGCGAAGCGGTGCAAAAATCACTGGTCTTGCTGAAAAACGACAAGCAAATCTTGCCTCTGAAACGTGGCGAGAAAATCCTGGTGGTCGGTAAGAGCGCCGACAATCTGTCCAATCAGACCGGCGGCTGGTCGCTGACCTGGCAGGGCACGTCCAACACCAATGTCGACTTCCCGAACGCCGATAGCATCTTGGCCGGCATCAAGGAAGCGGCCGGCGCCGCCAACGTGGTGTATCAAGCCACGGCCGCGGGCGTCAATCTGGCCGACTACAAGGCCGTTATCGCCGTCATTGGCGAGACCCCTTACGCCGAAGGTGTGGGCGACATCGGCAAGACCGGCACGCTGGAACACGCCAAGCGTTATCCGGAAGATCTGGCCGTGCTCAACGCCGTCAGCGGCAAGGGTATTCCTGTGGTCACCGTGCTCGTGACCGGCCGCGCCGTGTGGACCAACAAGGAATTGAACCGTTCCGACGCGTTCGTGGTGGCATGGTTGCCGGGCACCGAAGGCAAGGGCGTGGCCGATGTGCTGTTCCGCAAGGACAATGGCGACGTCAATATCGAGTCGACCGGCAAGCTGTCCTTCTCCTGGCCGAAAACCGCATGCCAGACGCCGATCAACAAGGGCGACGCCGATTACGCGCCGCTGTTTGCTTACGGTTACGGCATGAAGTTTAGCGACGTCAAGACACTCGACAAGCTCGACGAAACTTCGCCCACCATCGGTTGCAGCCAAACACCGGGCACGGGCGGCGCGGCCAGCGTCGATCTCGATATTTTCAAGACCGCCGATCAGCCACCGTATTTCTTGAAATTGGGCGATCCCAGCAACTGGTCGCAATTGATCGGCAACGATTTGAACGCGGTGGTCAGCTTGCCTAACATCAAGGCCGAAACCACCCAGGTCAATGTTCAGCAAGACGGCAAAAAAGTGACCTGGACCGGCATCGGTCAAATCGTCGCCCAGTCGGTGGACGTGGTCGATCGCCAGACTTACACCAATGCCGACGCGGCCCTGGTGTTCGACACCATCGTCCACAAAGCCCCGGAAGGCGAAGTGAAGATGCGGGTCGATTGCAAGTATCCTTGCCGCGGCGAAGTCGACGCCACCACTTTGTATAAGGGCTTGGGCTTGAACACGGTCAAAACGGTGAAAATTCCGCTGGCCTGTTTCGCCGCCAAAGGCGCCGACTTTACGCTGGTGGACACGCCTTTCCTGGTCTACACGGAAAAAGCGTTCGTCGCATCGTTCGCCAATATCCGTTGGGTGCCGGGTGCCGGCAAGGATGCCGATGCTGTCGCCTGCGAAACTTTGGTGGCGCCGCCTGTGGTGCTGGCCGAACCGTTGCCGGGTCCGACCTACACGCTGTTTAACAACGGCGTGTTGAGCGGCGACTTCGCCACCGGTACCTATTCGACCAACAATACTCATACCACGGCCACCGTGTTGCCGGGCGACGCGATCAACCTCGATTTCGCCGCCGACACGGCCGATGGCTTGCTCACCATTACCGGTACCCCGGTCAATCTGATCAATTTCGCCGCCGGCACCTTGCAGTTCGATGTCGACGTCGCGACCTACGGCGCCAACACCACCGGTCTGGCGGTCAAGATGGAAAGCCCCGGCACCGACTGCCGCACCGTGGATTACATCTTCGGTAGTCCGGCCGTCGGCGCTTGGGTGCCTGTGTCGGTCAAGATCAGCGACCTGACCGCGGACGCCGCCTCCTGTTTCGACTTGCATAACGTCGGCATGCCGTTCGGCAGTTTGCCGAAATGGGGCGATCAGCAAGGTGTGAAATATCAGATCAGAAACATTCGTTTCGTGCAGTAAGCTCTTTGTAGTAAGTTTGCTAACGGACATCTTCGGATGTCCGTTTTCTCTTGCCGGTGCGCCGCCGCCGCGCCGGCTGCCCCGGCTGCGGGATGGCGGGCCGGGTGTCGGCGCGCGGCGTGTCAATAGCACTCTGGTTAAGAATATTCAGCAAGAAATATTTTTTTCACGCAATAGTTCTTTTATAATGCATTCTCCACCGGACACTGTAAGGTCCGTATTCTCGACAGGGGCCACTTTTCCCATGCCGTACGGCAGGAAAGGGGGGCGGGGGCCAAACAACTGCATAAAGTTGGGCCGATAGCAATAAGGCGGTACCGGGCTGCGTGTCGTCCGGGCCATTATTTATCGTATCGGATAGGAGTTATTCAATGCACATTTCCATCATGGGGCAACGCGTCTGCGGCCTGACCCTTGCATGCTCGATCAGTGTTCTGCTGGCCGCGTGCGGCGGCAGCGGCGACAATGGCGCGGCTCCGGCCGCGGCCGGCGCCGCCGGCGTATCGAAACAATTGGCCACCATGGCCGCGTATTCCGCAGGCCAGACCTACACCCTGGTCAATCCACACAGCGGCAAGGCGCTCGATATCTCGGGCGCTTCCACGGCCGACGGCGCCAACGTGCAAATCTGGGCCAGGAACGGCACCGGTGCCCAGCAGTGGCGCCTCGAAGCCAATAACAACGGCACCTACAGTCTGGTCAATCCGGCCAGCGGCAAGGCTTTGGATGTCAGCAATTCGGGCACCAACGACGGCGCCAATGTGCAACTGTGGAGCCGCAATGGCAGCGGCGCCCAGCAATGGCGCTTAAATCCCGTGTCCGGCGATGTCTACACCCTGATTAATGCCAACAGCAACAAGGCACTCGACGTGTACTCCGCCGCCACCAATGATGGCGCCAATGTGGCCATCTGGAGCGCGAACGGCACCGCCGCTCAGCAATGGCAACTGGTTCCTGTGGGCACGCCACCGCCGCCACCGAACCCGCCCGGCTACCGCCTGGTCTGGAACGACGAATTTGACGGCAACGGTATCGATGGCAGCAAATGGTCGTTTGAAAACATCGGCACTGGCGGCGGCAACAACGAGTTGCAGTATTACACTTCCCGCCCCGAAAATGCGCGCACCGAAAACGGTCATCTGGTGATCGAAGCGCGTAAGGAAAATTACACCGGTCCGGACGGCACCCGTCAATACACGTCGGCGCGTTTGCGCACCCTCAACAAGGGTGATTGGACCTTCGGGCGCATGGAAGCGCGCATGAAGTTGCCGCGTGGTCAGGGCATGTGGCCAGCCTTCTGGATGCTGCCTACAGATAATAAGTACGGCAACTGGGCGGCCAGCGGCGAGATCGACATCATGGAAGCGGTCAATACCAGCGCCTCCGACAACCGCGTCTACGGCACCTTGCATTACGGCGGCGGCTGGCCGTCGAACACCCACACCGGCAATGCGTTTAGCCCGAGCACCAGCGTGGCGGACAATTACCATACCTATGCCGTCGAATGGGAACCGGGCGCGATCCGCTGGTATGTCGATAACGTGCAGTATGCCACCCAGACCGGCTGGTGGTCGGCCGGCGGCGCCTACCCGGCGCCGTTCGATCAACGTTTCCACGTGTTGCTCAATCTGGCCGTTGGCGGCCAATGGCCGGGCAACCCGGATGGCAATACCAGCTTCCCGCAACGGATGGAAGTCGATTTCGTGCGCGTATATCAAAAGTAATCGCCGTCGGGTCGCGCTGGCACGCGCTGTTGTGCAAGCCGCGACCCGCGCCTAGCAGTCTACACAGCCCGCCGATGCGGGCTGTTTTCATTGGGCCCCGTCGAATGGGGGGCCATCCCGGTTCGCCTCAAGCAATGAAATAGATATCCAAGGGCAACTATTGTTACCTTTGCGAAAGTATGTCAGAATGTGGTAACTGCACGCTTCCCAAGCCACGAAGGAATGCGGTTGGCCTGACGCCACACGATCTATTCATTCAACTTGGAGCAACCTTGAAACATACCAAAAAACTGGCGACCGCTATCACCCTGTTGTCGTTCGCCGCGGCCGGGTCCGCTTCGGCGACGGCCCAAAACGTCGCTCTCAACAAAGCGGTGACGCTCAATGGCGTGTTTGCCATGTATGGCTGGGACGGCGCCACCACTATCGCCGCCTCCACCGTCACGGACGGCGCTTATCTGGCCACATCCACCCAGTGGGATCATGCCATGTGGTGGGATGCGGGACGTTCCGTGAGCGCCGGCAGCAGCATTCAGATCAGCCTGGGCGGGCCGTTCTCGCTCAACCAGTTCGCTCTGCAAGCCGACAATAATGATGGCTATCTGATCGAATACCTGAGCCACGGCAGCTGGCACAGCGCCTGGCAAGCAAATGCCGTGTCCGGCTGGGGCTTGGCCAACCGCGGCTCGAGCGTGTTGCCCGCCATCGTCACCGATACCCTGCGCATCACCGGCACGGGTGGCGACCGTCTGTATTCCGTCGGCGAGTTCCAAGCCTTTGGCGTCTCGGCCGTGCCGGAATCGAGCACCTACGCCATGTTGCTGGCCGGCTTGGGTTTGATCGGCTTCACCGCCCGTCGTCAGCGCGCCAGGCAAGCCAATTAATTCGCCTGTCGTTCAAGCAACCCATGCCCGCCGATGCGGGCATGATTGTTTCTGGCCCGGCGATGGACGCGTTGTTGTGGCGTCGCCGCAGCGATATTGCGCAAACGGTTGAAGGCCCGCAATTGAGCGAGACTTCCGCCGGGCTTGTCGCTATGATGGCTGCTCGCTGATCTCTAGCGTCCATGGCCTCGGCCCTCCCATCATAGCGCATGAGTTTTGCCCTGCAAACCCGCTCGCCACCGTCTGCCGATGCTGTCAATTTTCGCCTGTGGAGCGGGCTGCTGCTATCGCTCGTTCTTCATGCCACCTTGCTATCCTTGCGCTTCGGTGCGCGCGATTCGGGCATGTCGGGTGTGCCGTCGCCCGCGCTGCGGGTGCGGCTGACCGAGCTGCCCCAGTTGCCCCAGTTGCCCGACTTGCCGGTCGCCGATGTGTCGCCCTCCGTGCCGCCAGCGTTCGCCGCTCCCGCGTCGGAAGCCTCCGGTAACGCGCCGCTTGCCCGAGCCGCTGGAGACGGTGGCGGCTTTACTCTGTTCGACCCGGTTCCGGCGCTTACCCTGCCGCCCGCGCCCGCGCCCGTCACGCCCCGGCCGGTGGCACGCAATGTCGCGTCCGCCAAGGCACGCTCGCGGCCCAGGGTGATCGCGCTCGATCCATCGGGCGCTACTTTTACCGTGCCACTCGCACCGGCTGAACGGTCGGCGCGGTCCGATGCCGATCTTGATAATCCGAAGCCGGCGCTTGACGGGGCGGACACGGTCGCCGCCGCACCTCATCTTGCCGCCAAGGCCGACGCCGACGCCATGGCCGAGCCTTTGGCCGGGCAAGGGGCCGAGGCGGCGGAGCAGACGGGCGCCGCGCAAGGTGCGCCAGGGTTGGCCGCCCGACAGGAGGCCGACGCATCGGCGGCTCGGCAAAGGACCGCGGAATTGGCCGAACAGAAACAAGCCGAGGAAGTGGCGGAACAACAAAACGTGCAGCGGTTGGCCAGGCAGCAAAAGGCGCGGGAAGTGAGCCAGGCGCTCGAAGCGGAAGAATTGCTTGTGCAGCAAAAAGCGAAGGACGCGGCCCAATTGCAAACAGCACGCGAATTGGCCGAGCGGCAAAAGGCGCAAGACCTGGCGGTGGAGCAAGTTCAGCGGCAAAAAGCGCAAGAGTTGGCGCAGCAGCAAGAAGAGCAACAATTGGTGGACTTGAAAGCGGCCCAGGAGTTGGCAAGCCGTCAGCGCGAGCAGGAGTTAGCTCAGCGGCGGCTAAGCGAAGAGCAGACAGCCCTGGAGCGGCAAGCCCAAGAGCGGCAGGCTCAAGAGAGGAAAGCCGAAGCGCGCAAAGCCGAAGAGCAAAAAATGCGGGAGGTGGCGGCGCAGCGGCGGGCCGAGGAGTCGCGCGCGAGCGAGCGAACCGAACAGATTGCCCGCCAACAGGAACGGGAGGCCGCGCAGCGCCAGCGCGCACAGGCCGTCAACGGCGCGGGCAACGATGCGGTATCCGTTCTGGACGGCGGCGCCGGTGGCGGTACTGTGCCCAAGAAAGGCGCGGGCGCCGATTTGGGCAGCGGCGCCAGGGATCAGCTCAAAGGTCTGGATTTCAAAGGGCTGGACGTGTTGAGCGGCGCGCCGCCGCCGGCCAGTGGCGACGAGCGCGCTCGGCAGGGCAGGCGCGTGCTGGTCGCCAGCGTCGACAAAGACTTGCCGCTGCGTATGTACGCCGACAGCTGGCGTCAAAAGGTTGAGCGCAACGGTAATATGAATTATTCCAGATTGTCGCGCGAGTTGGCGCGTAACGATCCGGTGGTGAGCGTGGCCATTCGTAGCGATGGCAGCGTGGAAGATATCACGGTGGTGCGCTCCAGCGGGCGCGCCGACCTGGACGAGGCGGTGCGCCGCATTGTGCGCATCAATGCCCGCTATGCCGCCTTTCCGCCCAACATCGCCGATAAGTTCGACGTGATTGAGATCCGCCGCGCCTGGCGCTTCGACGCCACCTTGACCATCGTCGACGAGCCGCGCTGAATCCGGCCCGCCGCAGGGTGAAGTCAATCAGGTGAAATATGCGCACAAGCCCATTCTTGCGTTTTATAATTGCCGCAACCTTCCCGATGGCGGACTGTGCCGTTCGCTGTTCGACCCGAGTCATCCACTGCCCTAGCCCTAAGCCAAGCCATGACCGCCAGCCTTCCCGATGTTCATTCCCGCGCCGCCGTGCTGGAGCATATTCGCAGCACCATGGCGTTTTATTACCCCCGTTGCATCGACCCGAGCGGCGGGTTTTACCAATTTTTCAAGGATGATGGCCGGGTTTTCGACCGTCATACCCGCCATCTGGTCAGCAGCACGCGCTATGTGTTTACCTTTTCCATGGCGGCGCGCCATCTGGGCGGCGAGCCGTATCTGGCCCAGGCGCGGCGCGGCGTGGCCTTCCTGCGCGAGGCGCACCGCGATCCCGTCAGCGGCGGTTACGCCTGGACCCTGGATTGGCAGGATGGCAAAAAGCGGGTCACCGATGCCAACAATCATTGCTACGGACTAGCCTTCGTGCTGCTGGCCTATTCCCATGCGTGCATGGCCGGGGTGACGGAGGCGCGCGCCCATATCGATGAAACCTTTGCATTGATGGAGCGGCATTTTTGGAACGAGGCCGACGGTCTGTACGGCGACGAGGCGAGCGCCGACTGGTCGGTCCTGGCGCCGTATCGCGGTCAGAACGCCAATATGCATGCGGTCGAAGCCCTGCTGGCCGCCTTCGACGCCACCGCCGACCTGCGTTTTTTACACCGCGCCGAAGTGATCGCGCACAACATCACGGTGCGCCAGGCGGCCCTGGCCGGCGGCTCGATCTGGGAACACTATCACGCAAACTGGTCGGTCGACTGGGACTATAACAAGGACGATGTCAGCAATCTGTTTCGGCCCTGGGGCTTCCAGCCCGGCCATTTGACCGAATGGGCCAAGTTGCTGTTGCTGCTGGAGCGACATGGGGCGCAACTGCGCCAGCCCGCCGATTGGATGGTGCCGCGCGCCGTGGCCCTGTTCGATACCGCCCTGGAACATGCATGGGACCGCCAGCATGGCGGCATCCACTACGGTTTCGCGCCCGATGGCAGCGTTTGCGATGGCGACAAATATCATTGGGTGCAGGCCGAGAGTCTGGCCGCCGCCGCGCTGCTGGCCGCGCGCACCGGCGAGATGGCGTACTGGCATTGGTACGACCGCTTGTGGGCCTATGCTTGGCAGTATTTCGTCGATCACCGGCACGGCGCATGGTTCCGGATTCTGCGGGCCGACAATAGCGCCTTCACCGACGACAAAAGTCCGGCCGGCAAAGTCGATTATCACAATATGGGCGCCTGTTACGAAGTGCTCAGTGTGCTGAAACACTGATCGATGGCCGCCCCGGCTCAACGTTTGTCGCGCGCCGAGGCGACCCACACCATCTGGCGCCGCACCACGAAGGCGGCGTACAGCGGCAGCTTGGCCAGTACATAGAACAGCACGTGCGCCAGGCGCCGCGCTGGCAGCAGCGCGCGCCCGGCTTGACGCCAGGCCGCCAGCAGCGCGCCGCCCAGCACGGTGAGCGGCGCCAGCGCCAAAAGCCAGGGTAGCGCCCGGCCGGTCGACAGCGCGCCGGCGATGCCGCAGGCGGCGGCCACTGCCGTCATCAGCAACAGCAGACTGAGCGGCGGCACACACAAGTCCAGCGCCATGCCCAGCAGGTGGAGATCGCGGCGCAGCAAGCCGGTCCACAACAGCGCCAGCCCGCGGCCGCCGATCAGACTCAGATGGCCGTGTTCCCAGCGCGCCCGCTGGCTTGTGCGTCCGGCTGGATTTTCCGGAAACACGCTCGACACCAGCGCTTCCGGGCAGAACACGGGGGCGCGGCCCATCGCCGCGCAATGCAGGCCCAATTCCAGGTCTTCCACCAGATGGGCGCTGGCCAGGGGCGCCGGCGCGATCAACCGCCAGGGAAAAGCCATGCCGCTACCCATCAGCTGACACGGCATGCCCAGCCGGGACGAGCCCAGCGGGCGCAGCCAATTTTTGATCAGCCAAGCCAGTTCGGCCACCCGCGTCATATCGGCCCCGTCCGCCCGCGCGCGCATCAGATACAGCCCTTGCACCGGACGCTGACATGCGTCGCATGCGCGCGCCAGCCGGTCGAGCGCGCCCACGTGGGCCAGGCAATCGGCGTCGATCACCACCAGCACCGCGGGCGGCGCGGCGGCCAGGTGGCGCACGCCGAAGTCGAGCGCGTAGCCCTTGCCGCGGCGCGGGTCGTGCCGCTCGACCGTTTGCGCCCCGGCCGCGCGCGCCACGGCCGCCGTGCCATCGCGGCAGTTGTCGGCCACCACCAGCAGGCGGTCGGCGGGGCCCAATTGGTGCCGTATGCTGTGCAAGGTGGCGCCAATACCGTCGGCTTCGTCGTGCGCCGGCACCAGCACGGCGAGCGTCGGGCGCGGACCGGGTGGCGCCGGACGGCGCCGGTGGCCCGCGCGCGCGGCGAACATTTGCAGCGCGAACACCGCCACCGGCGGCGCGCAGGCCAAGGCTAGCAGCAGCAACAGGGCCAGCGCGCTATCGGCGAGCACCGAGGTCGTGGGCAGCAAGGTGGTCAGCACGGTCGTCGGCATGGACGGCGGCGCGAACAGGGCGGGCATGCCGGGCGCCTTTAACCGGCGGCCAGGGCCTGGGCGGCGCGCAGGTGGCGCGCCAGTTTCGCCACTTCGGCCACGCCCGAATGGCGCTCGAGCACGCGGCGCCGGCCATTGCGGCCCATGCGCTCGAGCTCGTCGTTCGAACAAGCCAGAAAGGCAAGCAAGGCGTCGGCCAGGGCGTCGGTGTCGCCGGCCGCCACCAGGTAGCCGGTCTCGCCCGGGATCACCAGTTCCGGGATGCCGGCGATCGATGTGCTCAGCACCGGACGGCGCAGCGCCATCGCCTCCATCAGCACCACCGGCAAGCCCTCGGCAAAGCTGGCCAGCACCAAGCCGCGCGCGGCCAGGATCTCGGCCCGCACTTGCGCGCCGCTGAGCCAGCCGGTGACGCGCACCACGCGCTGCAAACCGCAGGCGGCGATCTGCGTTTCGATCGCGCCGCGCAGTTCGCCGTCGCCGGCCAGCACCAGTTCCAGCGCGATGCCGGCGCTGGTGAGTCGGTGTACCGCGTCGAGCAGCAGCAACTGGCCTTTTTCCACGCATAGCCGCCCCACGCAGACCAGCCGCGGCGCGGTCGGCAGCGCCTGCTCGGGCGCGGCTTGACAGGCCGCGTCGAGCGCGCAGTGCACGATCTGCACCTTGTGCCAATCGGCGTGCGCCATCCAGCGGTACAGCTGGCTGCGACAAAACGAGCTGACCGCCACCACAAAGGCGGCATGGCGCAGCTTGCGCGCCAGGTGCAGCCGCTCCGGCTGGTCGAACTCTTCCGGACCATGCACCGTGAAACTGTAGGGTAGGCCGCCCAGCTTGGCCGCCAGCATGGCCACCTCGGCCGGATTGGTGCCGAAATGGGCGTGCAGATGGCGCGCGCCATGGCGGCGCAAGCTGGGCAGCATGCGGCACGCTTCTGCCAGGTACAGCAGATGGATCGGCCAGGGGCGCGCGGCCCGGCGCGCCATGCCCAGTGCCAGGACCAGCGCGCCGGCGAAGCGCCATGGGTGGCCGAACACGACGCGCAGGGCGGCGCTCAGCAAGCCGGCCATCCCGGCTTGCAAGAGATAGACCGTGCGCTGGCGCTCGGCGATGTCTTCCGGGTCGACCAGCACGCCGTCCCAGCCCCGCACGGCGATGCGCAGCACGCTGAAACCCTGGCGTTCGAGCTCCAGGATTTCGCGCCGGATGAAGCTGTGGCTAACCTTGGGGTATTGGTTGATCAGGTAGGCGATCGGAAAAGCCTCGGCCGGCGTCGCCTGCATCAGGTTGCCCAGCTGTTCATGGTCGCGCTGCATGGCGCTGCTCCTTGGCGGTGGGGGGAGGCGCGCCGGCATGCGCGAGAGCGGGCCGCCCACGCGCGTCGATGGCGGCGCAGGCGCAGCCGATGAAGAACCAGAACGACCAGTTAAAGGACAAGTAATACAGCATGTTGTCGGAGTACGAAACGGCCAGATAGGCCGCCACCAGGGCGATCAGGATGGTGGCGCCGGCCCGGTCGTGGGCCAGGCCGCGCCCCAGCCAGCGCAGCAGTCGCCAGAACAGCCAGACCATGGCCAGCAAGCCGGCCACCCCGGTTTCGAAATACAGTTGCACATAGACGTTGTGCGGGTCCCAGCTGTCGCGTCCGGGCAAAGGGAAAAATCGGGGCGAATAGAACTTGAACGAATCGAGGCCATAGCCGAACAGGGCCTGCCCCTGCTGCATCCAGGCCAGCCCGGATTTCCACAGCAGCAGGCGCCATGCGTAGGAATTCAAACCGGCGCCGCCTTGCTCCTGGCCCAGCAAGTCTTGTAGGCGGTCGCGCACGCCGGGCTCCAGTAGCAGCAAGCCCGGCGCCAGCAGCGCGTAGAGCAGGAAGCGGCGCTGGAAAAAACAGCCATAGACCAGGAAGATGAGCAGGCAGCCGGCCCAGGCGCTACGGGTTTTGGTGGCCATGAGCATGACCAGTAGCAGTAGCAGGTAGAGCCAGCCGTACCAGCGCGCGCGCGGCGCCAGCAGCGCGAGTTGTGATTTTTGCAGATAGAGCAGCAGCGCGATGTGCAGCATCAGGTAAAACGCGAAGATATTGGCGTGGGTGAAGGTCCCTTTCAAGCGGAACGCTTCGTCGCCCACGGCGCTGGCGCCTTGGGCCAGTTCGGGCAGCGCGACGAGCACCGGCAGGGCCGAGGAAAACAACAGCACGCGCAGGCAGGCGCGCAGCTGGGCGGGCGAGCCGATCAGGTAAAACGGCATGGCGAACACGGCGCAGTAGGAGAGCTGGACCAGGAACAGGCGCAGCGCGTTGCCCAGGTCGGGCGCCAGGGCCGCCGAGATCAGGCTCGTCAACAGAAACGGCCCCCAGATCGGCAAGACCCGGCGCAGCAACGGTTGCGGGCGCTGCAAGACGAACAGCGCGGCCAGCAGGATCACCAGCGCGTTCAAGCCGGCGCCCGGACCCATGCCGCCGCCGTCGTCCGGTTTGAGCGTATCGAACCAGGTGTCGCAAGCGGCGCGCCCGGCCAGCACCCACAGAAACAGCGCGCCGCGATCGGTGAGCAGCAGGTACAGCACGGCCATGGCCAAGCCGGCGCCCAGCATGATGGCCAGCGCCGCGCCGCCCGTTTCATAGTGCGCCAGGGCCAGGCCGGCCGCGCCCGGCAAACCGAGCCAAGCAAATAAACCCAGCACGGTCAGGGCGGCGTCGGGCCAGCGCCTTGTCATGCCGCGCCGCGCGCCGCCGGCCATGTCACGCCACCCCATGGCTGGCGCTTTGGCAGGCCCGGCCCGGCATGGCCCGTAGCAACCACGATTTGACGGCATACCATTCGCCCGTTTCGCCGCGGTGGTGGGCGGCGAAACGGGCGAACCGGGCCAGCATGCGCGGCGCGCTGCGGGTGGCCAGGATGTGGCGGAAGGCCAGTTCGCGCCGCAGCTGATCGCTGTCGCCCAAAGCCCGCCGCAAGCCGGCCGCCATGGCGTCAAACGCGTGATCGAAGTCGTGTTGGCCCCCCATGTCGAACACCTTGCCGCCATGGTTGCAAAACGGCGCGGGATCGAAGTGCGGCAAGTTGTGCAGGGCGCACAAGCTGTGGGCCAGAAAACGCGAAATGTCGAGCGAGACGCGCATCTGTTCGTCGAACCGCGTCACGCTCAGGTTTTTGCCATGCCAGCGGTAGCGGATCAGTTGCTGCGGCAAGTTGATGCAGCGGCCCAGGATGGCGAGCTGGCCGAACAGCAGATAGTCTTCAGCCAAGCCGCGCACCTGCATGGGCGACGCCAGCGGGGCGGCGCGCAGGAAATCGGTTCCGTAGCGCGCGCCCAGGCGCGCGGTGCCGGCCAGGTCCATCATCAGCGAAGGGTGGATGAAAGGATTGCGGAACAAACAGGCGGCGCTCACGCGGCCGATCCCGACCGGCAGGCGCAAGCGGCCGCCATAGCCGCCGCCGGCGTCGATCACTTCGGCCAAGCCGCCCACCACCAGCAGCGCCGGATCGCGCGCGAAGGCGTCGAGCGAGGCGCGCATGCGGTAGGGCAGGCATACGTCGTCGGCGTCGTGCCGCATCACATAGCGGCTGTCGCAGCGCGCCAAGCCCTCGTTGAGCAGGCCGGACAGCCCATCGGCGTCCGGCCAGCTGTGCACCTCGATGCGGCGGTCTTGCTCGGCGTAGCGTTGGGCCAGCGCCAGGCTGCCGTCCACCGAGCCATGGTCGAGCACCAGCAAGCGCCAATCGCGGTAGCTCTGGCGGCCGATGCTATCGAGCGATGCGGCCAGATAGGGTAGGCCGTCTTTGACCGGCAGCAAGACATCGATGGTGGCCATGGCGCGTCCTATTTGCTCGACAGTAGATCGTTGCGGCGCACGCCGGGCGCCCGGCGGGCTGGACGGCGCAGGTCGCCGCATAGCAGGCGCACGGTTTTTTTTGCCACGTGAAACAGGAAGCGGAACGCGTTGCCTGGCGAACGCTGGTGCAGCAAGCCGCGCACATAATGGGCGAAGGCAGGGCCGGTGGCGCCGCTTTCGAACAGCAGGTTGCCCATCACGTAGCGGGTGCGGGCCAGGGCGGCGCGCACGGCGCGTTGGCGCGCGGGCGTATCCTGGCGCCGCCTTTGCAGCGCCAGCAGCACCTGTTCGTGGCAGGCGTAGGTTTCCAGGCCGTCATTGGTCAAATTGCTGTCATGCGAACGCTTGTCCACCAGCTCGGCCGACAGCACCAAAAAGGCGCTCAGCCGCGCGCAGCGCAGCCAGTAATCGTAATCCTCGGCCTGGCGGTAGGCGCGGTCGAACAGGCCGACCTGGCGCGCCAGGGACGCGCGCAGCACCACCGTGGAGGCGGTGCCGACAAAATTGCAGCTAATTAGCGTGTCCAGCACATCCACGAAGGGCCGGTCGAAGCGCATCGTCACGCGCCGCGGCAAGACCGAAAAATGCTGCACCGGCCGGCCGCGATGGCGGTCAAACACTTGGTAGTCGCAGCAGCACAAGCCCGCTTCCGGGTAATCGCCCAGTGCGGCCACTTGCGCCCGCAACTTGTCGGGATGCCAGAGGTCGTCGGCGTCAAGAAAGGCCAATAGCTCGCCGCGGCTGGCCCGCATGCCCACGTTCCTGGCGTGGGAGACGCCGCCGTTGGGAATTGAAATTAAGGTGATGCGCGCGCCGAACGCTTGCAATTGATCGACGGTGCGGTCGGTCGAACCGTCGTCGACCACGATCACCTCGCACGGCCGGTGGGTTTGGGCCAGGGCGCTGCGCACGGCGCGCGCGATGAAGGGCGCGCCGTTATACACGGGAATGATGACCGACACGGTGACTTGCATGCTCGAACCTTTCGTGATGGATGGGCACGGCGGCGCCCGGATCGCCGCTATGCGCGGCCGGCCGGCACGGCGCTTAGCCGAAGCGCAGTAGCGCGCGCATGTCCGACATGTCTTGACGCAGCAACACCAACAGCGCGAACGCATAGGCCAGCGCGCCGCCGCCGACGCTGAGCCAAAACCAGCTCGCGTGCGGCACGCGCGATGCCGCCAGCGCGCCCTGCATGGCCCACAGCAGCAGCAGCATGAAGCCGGCGGCCGCCAGCGGCTTGCCCAGCGTGCGCGCGGCGCGCCCGGGCGCGATGTGCAGCAGCTTGAGCGCCAGTAGCAGGGCCGGCACCAGATTGATGGCGTTGGCCGCGCAATACGCGGCCGCCACGCCTTCGATGCCCCAGCGCACCCCGACGACGAAAGCGCTCACTTGCAGGGTGGCGCCCAGCAAACCGAGGCCCAGCAGCATGCGCGTCTTGCCCAATGCCAGGAACACGGCGCCGGTGCTGTCGGTGATCGATTGCAGTAAGCCGACCACGGCCAGCCATTGCAGCAAGTCGGCGACGGCCAGCCAGCGCGGGCCGAAGACCAGCAGCACGAACGGCTCACGCAAAAAAAACAGGCCCGCCATCAGGGGCGCGGTGACGATGGCAATGGTCTGGGTGGCCCGCAAATACAGCTCGCCCAGCCGGCGCGGATCGTCTTGGCCACGGCTCATGGCCGGCAGCAGGGCGCGGGTGGCCACGCCCGTGATGTTTTGCAGCGGGAACAGCATGACTTTGTACGCCATCGCATAGACGCCCAGCGCGGCCGAGCCCAGCAGTTTGCCGATGATCATGCTGTCGGCGTTGCGCTCCAGGTAGACCAGCAGTTGAAACAGCGAAAAATCGGCGCTGAAGCCGAACACGGCGCGCAGCTCGCGCGGCGCCCAGCGCGCCCGGGGACGCCACGGGCTGGCCAGACAGGCTTGCAGCGAAGTCAAGGCGGCCGCGCACAGCATCTGCCACACCAGGCTCCAGACGCCACCCCCGTGGCTGGCCACCAGCAGGGCGGCCAGCAAGCCGCCGCCCGCGCTCACCGCTTCGATGCGCGCCAGTTGACGGAACTGCGAGGCGCGCTCGAGCAAGGCGCGCTGGACCGCGCCCAGGCTGGAAATGGGAAAGGTCCAGGCCAACGCCGTGATGATCGGACCCAGTTGCTCTTGCCCATAGGCCCGCGCCACCGGCCAGGCCAGCGCCGTGAGCAGCAAGGCCAGCGCCAGCGCGAACGCGATGTGCAGCCAGTACAGGGTGCAGGTGAGCGCCTCGGACAAGTGTTGGCGCTGAATGATGGCCGCCGAAGTGCCCAGGTCGCGGAACAGGAAGGCCAGGTTGGTCACTGTCATGGCCATCGCCATCAAACCGTAGGACGCCGGCGGCAGCAGGCGCGCCAGCACCGCCATGCTCACCAGCTGCGCGGCCACCCGCACCGCTTGCGACAGGGCCACCCAGCGCACGCTGGAAATTAATCCCATGCGACACTCCGCGCCGACCCGGCCCGCCGTGGCGCCTTGCCTGCACACTCCAGAAAAGTCAGTCGGGTCATGGCCATCATCGTTGCGCCGCATATGAATGGATGGGAAAAACAAGCCGGTGGCCGGGCCAAGGCCAGGGTCCAAGGCCGGGGTCCAAGGCCGGGGTCCAAGGCCGGGGTCCAAGGCCGGGGTCCAAGGCCAAGGTCCAATGCCGGGACCGACGCGCGTGGTCGGCGCGCCCCGGCCGCACTCCCGGTCGATCATAGCGAGCGCTATCGGGCTCCACTTGATCGGCATCAGCGGTGCGCCGGCGCCGCCGCAAGCCGGGTCGCCTCCCTAATACGCGTTCTTGCCGGTCCAGCCTTTCAGCGCGGTCCAAATAATGATGTGCACATCGAGCCATAGCGACCAGTGCTGGATATAGTGCAAGTCGAACTTGACCCGGTTCGCCATCTTGTCCACCGTGTCGGTCTCGCCCCGATGGCCGTGAATTTGCGCCCAGCCCGTGATGCCGGGCTTGACCCGATGGCGCAGCATGTATGACTCCAGCAAGTCCTTGTACATTTCGTTGTGTTGCAGCGCGTGGGGGCGCGGCCCGACCACCGACATGTCGCCAATTAGCACGTTAAAAAACTGGGGTAGTTCATCGACGCTGGTGCGGCGCATCCATTGGCCAAGGGGGAAGGTGCGCGGATCGTCGCGCCTGGCCTGGGTCACGCCGGCGTGTTCGTGGTGCACGTGCATGGAGCGAAATTTGTATACCATGAAAGTCTTGCCATTGAGCCCCAGGCGCGGCTGACGGAACAGGGCGGGACCGGGCGAAGCGTGCTTGATGGCCGCGGCGAGCACGACGAACAGGGGCGCCAGGGCCAGCAGCACCATCAGGGCGAACACGCGGTCGAAACCGTCCTTGACCAGGCCGTTCAAGTCGCGCGACGGCGGCCGGTTCAGTTCGACCGCCGGAAAGCCGAGGAAATCGACCATGCGGTTACTTAATATATGCATGCTCAGGGTGTCGGGCACCCAGCGGATGTCGACCAGGCTATTGCGCAGCATCAGCTGCACTTCGCACAGTCGGGCCGAGGCGCTCAAAGGCAGGGTGATCCAGATTTCATCGATCGCGTGCGCCGCCACATAGGACGCGATGGCGGCCGGGTCGGCCATCCGCGTCACGCCGGCCGGGTCCAGCACCGGTTCCCGGTCTTCCGTTTGCACCGCCTTGACCTCGTAGCCATACCAGTTTTGTTGCAGCGCGCGGCGGTGCATCTCGCGCCCGATCGGGCCATAGCCGACGATGAGCACGCGCTTGCTGTTCAAGCCTTTCTTGCGCAAATAATTGAGCACGGAATAGGCGATTGCGCGAAAGCACATCAGCATCGCCAAACCGAGCAAGAACCAGTAGCACAGCCACAGCCGCGACAGCGCGCCGGTCTGATGGATCAAAAAGCTGAACAGCACACCGATGAAGAGCGCCATGCTCCAGGCCCCGGCCAGACGCAGCAGCATGTCGGCCAAGGATTGGCCGCGCCGCGAGCGATACAGGTCGACCCGCCGAAACAGGACGAAGGCCAGGCCGGCGCATAGGTACAGCAGCATGCTGTGGATAGGCGCGGCCGCGATCAGGGCATGGCCGAAATACAGCCGTCCAGCCAAGTGGCCGGCGATCTGCAAGGCTATCACATCGAGCAGGCGCACGCATAAGTCCAGGCGCGACGAATGCCGATTGATCAAATCCTGCATGTGTCCTCCGCAATGATTGTATGGATCAGCTCGCTGTACGCGCCGCAAGATTCGGCAACGCTCCGAGGGCCGCACGCCAACGGCCGGCGCCACGGCCATGCTGTGGCCAGGATCGCTTGCTGGAAGAGGGCAGATGTGTCGATTCATGGTAGCGGCTTCGGGCATAAAAAAATCGCAGTCCGGACTTGCGTTGAGCGGCATCAATCGCTACAGACCCGCTCGCTTTGCCGTCGGCCGGAAACGCCGCATACCGTTTCCGTTTACTGTCGCGCTCGCTATGCACATGGCATCCCTACCGCCGGCCGGCGCGAAAAAGCCGGCATGGCGAGCTTGGTACTGACAGAGGGAAAGACATGACGGTATTTTTCACTTTGCGATTAAGGTAAATCAATCGCGCGCCCATCCATCGCCACTAGCTTGCAGGAGTGGTGCCGCGATTTGACGGCACGCGGCGGCGCCTGATGCTGCGCCCGCCACCGGAAAAAGGTACATGGCGATGAGAAAAACTGTTTCCAGCCGGCCCGAGTCGGTCAGCCTCTTGAATATGAGCTTGGGCAATGTGGACGAAGCTGGCTGTGTGACCCATATCATGGCGGCCCTGAGCGCCGGCCGCGGCGGCTGGGTCATCACCTCCAACGTCGATATCTTGCGCCGCTACGCGCGCGACGCCGGGTTTCGCGCGCTGGCGCAGGGCGCCAGCCTGTTCGTGGCGGACGGCATGCCCCTGATCTGGGCCAGTAAATTGCAAGGCTCGCCACTGCCGGAACGGGTCACCGGTTCGAGCCTGATCACCACCTTGAGCGCGGCGGCCGCGGCGCGCGGCAAGTCGGTGTTTTTGCTGGGCGGCGAAGCGGGCACGGCCGAAGCGGCGGCGGCGGTGCTGCGGCGCCGCTGTCCCGGCCTGCATGTGGCCGGCACGTATTGCCCGGCGCCCGGTTTCGATGGCGACGCGCGCCAGATGGCGCTGGTGCGCGACGCACTGTGCCGGGCCAGACCCGACATCGTGTATGTCGCGCTGGGGTGTCCCAAGCAGGAAAGGCTGATCAGCGCCGTGCGCGAATGCCTGCCCTGCGCCTGGTGGTTGGGTATCGGCATCAGTTTCAGTTTCTTGGCCGGGCGGGTGCGGCGCGCGCCCGATTGGATACAGCAGGCCGGGCTGGAGTGGGCGCACCGCCTGGTGCAAGAGCCGCGCCGCCTGGCGCGGCGCTATCTGGTCGATGGCATACCGTTCGCGCTGTACTTGCTATCGATCTCGGTCGGAGTGGGCTTGCGCAAGACCTTGCGCAATTGGCGCGGCTGAAGGCGCGCACGCCCTCGGTGGCGCCGGCCGGGCGCCGGCTTTGGCCTCGCGACGATCCATGCTCGCCTTATGGCCGGCCATAGTCCTTGGGCATGAATTGCAGGCGGTCCCAAGGAAAGCCGTTGAGCAGCGCATAGGTTTGCGTGCCGCCGAACAAGGCAACATACGGATCGGCTTGCCCCAGGGCCGTGTACGACTTGGGATTTTGCGCGCGCAAGGCGATGGCACCCGACTTGTCCCAGACCACGAAACCATATTTTTGCGCCGCTTTCGCGATCGTCCTGGCCACCGGATGCAGATTGAGCGCGTCCACATCGACAGCGGGGTCGAGCCGCAGTCGCAAACCTTCCGGTATCCGGTTGCCGGCGTTGTTGGGGTTGTAGCCGTCGGACCGGTTGGCCGGCCAGGACACCACGCTCGACTTTTCCAGTTCGACCAGGGAAATACCGATCGCGTGGCGGATCTCGCCGCGCTTTAATTCCTCCGCTGTGATCTGGCCGCCCAGAAACGGCAGCCCGGTGGCCGTGGTGCCGTAATTTTGCGGCCAGATGCCGGAGCTGCTCGACACGTTTTGCATGCGGCCGCCCCAGCAAGCCTGCCATTGTCCATTGACGGTTCGGGCTTGCCAGAATTCCCACAGCGTATTGGAGGAAGGCTGGTAAATCGTCATCTCGCCATCGGTGCCATCCGATTTCGCCGCGTTGCCTGGAATTGGCACCGCCGCCCATTGCGAGGCCAGGCCGGAATCGGCGTAACCTTTGTTTTGACAATCCCAGTATTGCACTTGCCGGGTCGCCGTATTGGCCGGCGCGTTAAACACCGGACTGGCGTAAGCGGTGGTATTGATTGTCACATTGCCATAGTAGGCGCGCATCTGCCGCAAAAAATCGGATACGAAGCCGGCCGAATTGGCGTGCAAAGGCGCATTGTGGGGAATCGGCGCGTACCAGAAACTGCTGGGCGAGAAAATCGCGTCGGTCGGCAGCGCGTTGCCGCCCGGCGTGGCCGGCGGCGGATTGCCGGGCGGCGGATTCGGATTGCCGGGCGGCGGATCGGCGGGCCCGGCGCCGTCGCCGAACACCTGCAATTCGTACAGCGAATAACCCCAGGGCGTGCCGCGTCGCAGGCCCAGCATCTGGACATAGCGCGCGCCCGTGATGGCGAAACCGATGTCGGCCGTGCCGCCGCCGCCGGAGCTGGTTTCGTAGACGGTTTTCCAGATGCCGCCATCGCTGGAGACCCGAATTTGAAACGCTTTGCCGTACGCGGCTTCCCAGTTGAGCACCACCCGATTGATGTTGTTCATGCCGCCCAGATCCACCTTGATCCACTGCGCGTCGCTAAACGCCGAACTCCAGCGGCTGTTCTTGTTGCCGTCGACCGCAGCGCTCGCTGGCAGGCTCGCTTGTTGCGTGGACGAGGCGGTGACGCTGCGCTGATGTGCCAGATTGCGGCCGCCGGCGACCGCGGTGGCGCCGGCCGCTTGGTCCGGGGCGGCGTCCCGACCGCTCGCCGTCGCCGACTCGGCGGCAGTGTTGCTGGTGCCGGCGTCGCCGGCCGGACCGCCGCCGCCGCACGCGGCCAACAGGGCGGCCAGGCTAGTTGCGCATAACATGGTGTGAGGCTTAAACATCAGAAGTGAGTGATTTAGCATCAATGGTTCCTTCAGAACTTCGATTAATCGAATTAGTTTGATCTGGATCAAAAGCAATTGGTTCCTCCAGGACACAAAACTTTTCACGATAGGAAAGAATTCTCTAAGGAAGCATGCTGAAGTGGGTCAATCAGCCTGGACAGGAAGGCGCGATAGGCTATCCGCACTACAATACTTTTACATCGCGCTAATATATTTCTGAAAAAATATCGGCCCAGTTCGCTTTATAAACGGTTCATACCGTTTCCCGCTGCCTGTTGTCGCCGCCCCAACTGCATACTTTTGCGAGCTGATCAATAAATAAATGCCACTCGTGCGCGCCACGTCAGTGCGCGGCGGGCCGCGCCCTATTCGTTTGACGCGCCACAAAATGCGCGCCCGGCCACTCAACTACTCTCGTTAATACATTGGCAAGTGTGATCGTCGCTTGCTTGCCTGTTTATGGATGGGAATGGTGATGCGGATGCGAATCAATCGGTTGGGCTGGCGTCGGGCGCTGTGCGCCATCGCCTCGGTGCTGGGCTTGTCGGCCTGCGCTTCCGGAAACTATATGGATGCGTTGCACGCATCGGCGGCGGACCCGGCCCAGCCGGCGCCCGACGTCAAGTTGATCACACAGCAATTGGTCGATACCGAAAAACGCCAGCGCGAGCAGCGTGTCAGCCAGGATATCGGCCCGTTGACGGCGGCCCGCGCCGCGCCCTACACCATCGACCCCGGCGACATCTTGGCCATCGTGGTGTGGGACCACCCGGAACTGGCCGGCGCCGTCATGGTGGGCGAGGGGCAGGGCAGCCGCAGCGGCGCCGAGGCGGCCGTCGCGGCCCTGCCGCCGGCCGGGTTCGTGGTCGATCACGACGGCAAGGTGCAGTTTCCCTATGCGGGCGTGCTCAAGCTGGCCGGCTTGACCGAGGAGCAAGCCCGCGATCTGTTGACCAACCGGCTCGCCGTATATATCAACAAGCCGCATGTGACCTTGCGGGTGCAAGCCTATCGCAGCAAGCGCATCTATGTGGATGGCGAAGTCAAGCAACCCGGTTTGCACGCTATCAACGACATACCGATGACCCTGGTAGAGGCGCTCAACCGCGCCGGCGGCGCGCTGCCCAGCGCCGACCAAAGCCGCATCGTGGTCGAACGGGACGGCAGCAGTTATCGGATCGATTTGCAGCGCCTGATGCAAAAAGGGGTGAATCTGGCGGCCGTGCTGCTTCGGCACGGCGACGTGGTGCGGGTGCCGTCGCGCGATGAAAGCAAGGTGTTCGTCTCCGGCGAGGTGCAGGCGCCCAAGGCGCTGACCATGCACAACGGCCGCTTGACCTTGAACGAGGCAATGGGCGAGTCAGGCGGCATCAGCCCGCTTGGCGACGGGCGTCAAGTCTATGTGGTGCGGCGCGGCGTGGCCGGGGCCCAGGTCTACCGGCTCGACGCGCGCCAGCCCGGCGCGCTGGCCATGGCCGAGGAATTCGAACTCAGTCCGAAAGATGTGGTGTATGTGGCCGCCTCGCCGCTGGCCAATTGGCATCGCGGAGTGAGCCTGTTATTCCCCGGCGCCTTGACTTCGGCGATCGGGGTCACCAAGCCGTGAGCCCCGCGACCATGACAACCCATTCCGATTCGCCCGCTGGCGCCAGCCTGGTGCGCCATTCTTCCGTGCTGAGCCAGTCGATCGGCAACCCTGACCATCACGCGCAAGACGACGGCCAGGTCGACTTGAAAACGTATTTGAACGTGCTGTTCGACAGCCGCTGGCTGATCGCCGGCATTGCGCTGGCGGTCACCGTCGCGGCATTGGTGTACGCCCTGGCGGCCCAGCCCGTGTTTGAAGCGAATATGCTGATCCACGTCGAGGAAGTCAGTCCGAACGCGTCCAAGAATATCTTGAACGAGGTGTCGTCGCTGTTCGAAACCAAGAAGGCGGCTATCGCGGAAATGGAATTGCTGCGCTCGCGTACCGTGATCACGCCGGCGGTCGACAAATTGCGCCTGTATATCGCGGTGCAGCCCCATTACTTCCCCGTCGCGGGCAATTGGCTGGCCGAGCGGGCCGAAGGCCACTTGTCCGAGCCCGGCTTGTTTGGCTGGGGCGGCTATGTGTGGGGCGCCGAGCGGCTCGAGGTGTCCCTGTTCGACGTGCCCGACGCCTTGCAGAACCGCGGTTTCAGCGTCATCGTCACGGGACCGCGGCAATTTCGCGTCGAGCAAGACGAGCACCACATCGCCTTCAACGGCACGGTGGGCCAGACCCTGATGGCCGGCGCGCTCGACGGCAATATCGCGTTGCGGGTCGACCGCCTCGACGCGCGTCCCGGCGCCCGCTTCACGCTGCGGCGCAGTTCGCGCCTGAACGCGATCGAAGAAATCCAACGGGCCTTGAAAATCACGGAAGAGGGCAAGCAATCGGGTGTCATCGAAGTCAGGCTGCAAGGCCAGAACGCGGCCGTGGTTCAGGCCATCCTGACCGAGATCGGCGCCGAATACATGCGCCAAAACCTGGCCCGCAAGACCGAGGAAGCGGAAAAATCGCTGGCGTTCCTCAATCGCCAGTTACCCGAGCTCAAGCAACAGCTGGAAAAGGCCGAGGCGCAATACAATATTTTCCGCAACCAGCACGGCACGGTGGACTTGAACGAAGAGGCGCGCATCAGTTTGCAGCGCGCGGCCGCCGCCAAAACCCGGCGCCTGGAATTGCTGGAAAAAAAGACGGAATTGCTGACCCGTTTCACCAGTCGCCATCCGATGCTCATCGGCGTCAATATGCAATTGAAAGAAGTCGATGACGAAATCGCCGAAGTGGCCGGCCATATCAAGACCTTGCCCCTGCTCGAGCAAGACCAGGTGCGGCTCACGCGCGACATCAAGGTCAACACCGACTTGTATACCGCCTTGTCGAACACGGCGCAGCAGTTGCGCATCATCTCGGTCGGCAAGGTCAGCAACGTGCGCCTGGTCGACCAGCCCGTGGTGCCGGAACAACCCTTGAAGCCGAACCGCGGCTTGATCGTTGGCGTGGCGGCGGTGGCCGGTGTGATCCTGGGCATCGTGTGTGCGTTCTTGCGCAAGGCCGTGTTCGGCGGCATCGACGATCCGAAAAAAGTCGAGCAATTGCTGGGCGCGCGGGTGGTGTATGCGTCGATCCCGCACAGCGCCAACCAGGTCGAATTGAATAAGCGGGCCGAGCAATCATCCGCCTTGCCGGTGCTGGCCAGGGAATTTCCGGAAGACGCGGCAATCGAGAATTTGCGCAGTTTTCGCGCCGCGCTCAAGTTTTCCATGCCCCATTTCAGCAATAACATCGTCATGTTCACGGGGCCGACGGCCGGCTTGGGCAAATCTTTCGTCTCCGTCAATTTCGCGGCCGTGATGGCGGCCAGCGGCAAACGGGTGCTGCTGATCGACGCCGATTTGCGCAACGGCCATCTGAACCAATTTTTCGACACCGAACGCCAGCGCGGCTTGACGGAGGCGATCAACGGCGCCTTGCGGCTGGAACAGGTGATACGGCGCGAGGTGATGCCCAATCTGGACTTCATGCCGACCGGCGCGTTGCCGCCGAACCGGGCCGAGTTCCTGATGCATGTCAATTTCGGCGCCGTGCTCGAGGCGGTGTGCGCCAATTACGACCTGGTGCTGATCGACCCGCCGCCGGTGTTGGCCGTGGCCGACGCCTTGATCATCGGCGCCCACGCCGGCGCCGTGTTTCTGCTGGTGCGGGCCGGCGTGACCACCGAAGGCGAAATCACGGAATCGATCAAGCGCCTGGGTCAGGCCGGGATCGCGCCGCACGGGGTGCTGTTTAACGACCTCAAGCTGCGCCTGGGCGGCTATGGCTATCAGTATAAATACCGCGGCTTGAACCAGATCGAATACGCGTCGTAAGCATCGCGCGCCGCCGCGCGTGTTTGCGCCGATTCTTACGCCGATCGATCGGGCGGCGTGGCCGCGCCCTGTCGTATATCCTTGAGAAAGTCGATCAAAACCGGGCCGGGCCGTCCCTGGCAAGCCACGCCGATGGCGCGCGCCACCAAGGCGCCGATGTCGCTGCCTTAGCGCGGTTGCACGTCGCACCAGAATGTGGCGCAGCCGACGTTCCGCGTGGAGGGCGTCGCACAGCGGCAGCAGGGCGCCGCCGGGGTAGCCGAAAATGGTGTCCACACCGTGCGCCACCAAGGTATCGATGAGCAGATGGGCGGCGCTGTATAAGCGGCTTTGAGGGCTGGCGGACAGCGCGGGGTGGAGCAGGGTGGTGGCAGACATGGCCTACAGTGTAGGGCGGCAGGCCAAGAAAAGGTGTCTGTTATTTCCAGAAGTGGCCGTATAATCGGGAAAAATTTCCTTCAAGTAGGTATCTAAAAGAATGGCTATCGATAAGTCGATCTGGCGATCTTGGCCGCGCTGCAACGCCATGCGCGCGCCAGCTTGCACTTATGAACGGAATTTGCGCGAGCGGCTGTACCAGATTCCTGGCATTGGCCACAGCAAATCGAGCTTCGTGCTACGCACTTTAAAGAGCGGCATGTTGCCGCTGTCCTTGCCGGACCAGTCCTGAGCGGCGCCCTGCCGGCCGCGCGTTTGCCTTCCACGCTGTCCATCGCACGAACGGATAAACATCTATATGTATTACGGCGAAAAATTTAACAGCATCAGCCATCTGGCCGGCGCGTTGCTGGCGGCGGCGGGCGGCGCGCTGCTGATCGCGGCCGCCACCGGCGCCGGCGATCCGTGGAAAGTGGTCAGCTTCAGCGTCTACAGCTTGTCGCTGCTGGCTTTGTACTTGACTTCCGCCCTGTACCACGGCGTGCGTGACGGCGCCGCCAAAGATGTCTTGCGCAAGCTCGATCATTGCGCGATTTATCTGCTTATCGCCGGCTCGTACACGCCGTTTACTCTGGTCACTTTGCGCGGTCCCTGGGGCTGGTCCCTGTTCGGCGTGGTGTGGGCGCTGGCGCTGGTGGGCATCGTCCAGGAGTTGTGGATCGCCAAGGGCGCACGCGTGTTGTCGCTGGTGATTTATTTGCTGATGGGCTGGCTCGCCCTGGCCGGGGTGCGGCCGCTGGTCGCGGCGCTCGGGTGGCATGGCTTTTTTTGGCTCGCTGGCGGCGGCTTGTGCTACACGCTGGGCATCGTGTTTTACGCCACCGACCATAAGCTGCGCCACGGCCACGGCGTGTGGCATTTGTTTGTGCTGGGCGGCAGTATCTGCCATTACGTGGCGGTGCTGCGTTACGTGGCGTGACCCGGCAAAATGACCTGTAGTGTGCGATATCGAACGGTAGCGAAAGCGGCGTGCCGATAAGATGTATCTGCGTGGTTGAAGCGCAGCGCCGAGCAGCAATCGGCAGGTCCGCTCACCAGCAGGTAAGCCGGTCGCCTCAAGGATCGGCACCAAACACGCGCCGGTGGCATCGGTACGCTGGCACACAGAAGTTGATTAACTGTTGCGAGGTCATCATGACGCAGTCGAATCACCCTTCAAAGCAAGCCATCCGCGCTTACCTGGAACGACGCTCGCGTGACGTGAAACCGCCGCCGTCGCCGGAAGAAATCCGGCGTCAACTCGGTTGGGGGCTGCTCTTGTGCGAGCCCAAACTGGGCCCGGCGGGCCGTTCGTAAGCCGTTCCCGGCGCCACCGCGACCGCATTATTTAGTAGCACCGCTTTGCCAGCATTGGCATTATTTTAAGGAGAATGGCATGACGAATCGCATCGGTAATAAAGACGTCGCTCAACATCGCAGCAAGGAAGAAAAAAAACGCATCAAGCGTGAAAATATCGCCCGCGAAGCGTTGAAAAAACTGGCCGCCAAAGCCAAGTACCATAACGCCGTTAAAGGCCAAGCTGCTTCGCACGCCGCCTAGTTTTACCTGCTCCCGCTGATCGGCCCGTCTTTCATGGCGGGCCTTTTCCATTGTGGCGCGGCACGCTGGCGCGCAATTTGTTCCCCTCAAGGGAACCATACGCTACATGCCGTCACTTACTGCACATGACCAGGGGCGCGCGCGCCGTCCCGCACCATGTCCGCCACTTTCTCGGGTCACCCTATGCAATCATCTTCGCCACCGCGTTCGCGCTCTGTTTCCTGGCCGGCTGACGGGGCGGTCACGTCTTCGTCCCGCTCGACTCCCGCCGCGCCTGCGACCCCCGCCACCGGCGACATCGCAACCAAGGCCGTGGCGGCCTCGTCCGCATCAGCCGGTGTGGCGCCGCAGCGCGCGCGACGCCACTCGATGCCGGCCGGCCTGCGCCAGAGTCTGGCGGCAATGCCCAAGCTGGAGCCCGACTCGGCCGGGGCGTTCCTTGAGACGGCTCACGTAGCCGAACCTAGGGCGCTCGTGCAGCGAGCCGAAACCGTCGGAGCGGCCGAAGCCGCCGAAGCCGCCGAGCTTGCCAATCCGGCGACGCCGCAGCCGTCACGCGTCAGCGTCGCCCATCTGGCCCGCCTGGGTCTGGAAGCGCCGTCGCGCTTGAAGCGGCGGGTGGATCAGTTTTGCGCCGCGATCGACTTGACCAGCGCCCTCATGCGTTTCAATAACACGGCGTTTCTCGACGAGCTAAGACAACCCGCCTTGCCGGATGCCGACGGCAATCCCTACGTCAGCCTGGCCGACTTGCACGGCCAGATCACGGCGTTTCAAGCCTTGCTCGACCGCGCGCCGGTGGGCGGCAAAGAAGACCAGGCGGCCGTCAAGCAGCTCAAGCGCCTGATCGGGGAGGTATTAAAGGATATCCACAATTTGCAGCATGGCGTACAAGGCAAGCAGCGTCTGGCCGCCGCGCTGGCCAGCCTGGCGCTGTACCCGCTGCCGTTCTTGACCGCCTATTTCCAGCACGAAGAACAATATCTGACCCTGGTGTGCGCCGCCTACGCCAAGACGGCGGCGCTGGCCATCGGCTATGTGCGCAACGATACCAGCGACTTCAAGCTGTTCTTGCACCACTTGAAGGGGCGTCACTCGGTGTTTCTGTATCCGGCCGCGGCATACGCCATTCCCGCCTTCGTCAAGGCCGCCAATGGCTTGCAAAAAAGCATACCGTACGGGCTGGGCGCCGGCTTGTTTACGGCGCTGGCGCTGGTGGCCACGTTCTATCAGCGCGAGGTGGGCGCCATGACGCAGCGCGTGCTGGGCACGTTGGACAACAAAGGCACCTTGCCCGACATGGTGCAAAGCGAAGTGCTGGGTCTGATCGCCGCGATGCAAAACAATGCCGCCGGGGTGGCCGAGTTGCGCGCCCAGTTCGAGCGCCAGCGGGGACCGATCAGCGACCATCTGAGCATGCAGCTCAGTTTCCTCGGCGAAGATGGCCATGCTCTGGAACACCAGCTTGACCAGCTGCTCACCGCCGGCCAGCCGGACCACGCCGAGGGCGGCGCCGTGCGCGCCGCCACGCCAGCCAATCCCGACCTGGGCAATAAACTGGCTTTCGCCGTGTCGGCCGCGATCGTCACCTTTTCGGTGGCCGCCCTCAGTTATCCGGAGCTGCTGGGAACGGTCGATCTGGGCATCGACGCCATGTTTGTGTCCGTGCTGATGCTGCATCTGGCCTTGACGCCCACCAAAACCAAGCAGGATGCGCTGAGCGAATTCAAGACCTTCGCCGGTTTGAGCACGGCCGCGCTGGCTTTTACGGGCATTAACAAGGCGACCGGATTTCTCGACCGGGAAGGCGCCTTCGGCCCTGCCTTGGCGGGCATCACCTCGGCCAACTTGCTGCTGTCCGGACCGTTGGCCAGCGGCTTGGCCAACGCGCTGATGGCCTTGTCGCACGGCGCCGGTTCGGCCTGGGGTTATCTGCGCCCGGCTCCGGCCGCCGAAGCGGACCTGGAAATGGGCCGTACCGGTTCGGTCGAGGAATGGCCGGATGATGCGGCCGCGCCGATGGCGCCGCCATCGCCAGCGGACGCCACGCCGCGGCCGCGGGCGATCATGCCCGCTTGAGGCCGCGTCCCTGGCACCGGGGTCCGATACACTAATTCACCTTCCACCAGGACGGCAGCAGCGCGCGCACGTCGGCGCGGCCGAAGCGGTCGTCGATCAGGTGCACCACGCCGTGGTCGGACTGGCTGCGGATCACGCGCCCGGCCGCCTGCACCACCTTTTGCAGACCCGGATAGAGATAGGTGTAATCGTAGCCGGCGCCGAACACCCGCTCCATGCGCTGACGGATCTGTTCATTGACGGCGTTTATCTGCGGCAGACCGAGGGTGGCGATGAAGGCGCCGATCAAACGTTCGCCCGGCAAGTCGATGCCTTCGCCGAACGCGCCGCCCAGCACGGCGAAGCCGACCCCGTGGCCGCCCACGTGAAAGCGGTCCATAAATTGCTGGCGCGCCTCGTCATCCATGCGCCGCTCCTGCCGCCACTGGGGCAGTTCCGGATAACGCTCGGCCAGCAGCGCCGACACTTGGTCCAGATAGTCGAAGCTGCTGAAAAAAGCCAGGTAATTGCCGCGCGTTTGAGCGTATTGTTGCGCGATCAAGGTCGCGATGGGCGCCAGCGAACTGGCGCGGTGCGCAAAGCGGGTCGAGATGTGCGCCGCCACCCGCACCGACAATTGGCTGGCGCAAAACGGCGACGCCACATCGACCCAGGCCGTGTTGTCCGGCATGCCCAGCATGTCGTTGTAGTAATTCCAGGGACTGAGAGTGGCCGAGAACAGGGCCGTGCTGTGGCTGGCGCCAAAGCGGGCCCGCAAAAACGGGGCCGGCACGATATTGCGGATGCACAGCCGCGCGCCGCCAGCGCCGAGCTCGGCGTCGAACAGGGAATGCTCGCCGAAGCTGTCGGCCAGGCGCGTAAAGTGCAGCACGTCGAAGTAAAAACGCTGCAACAGCGGTTCCGCGACGGCCGCATGGTCGGCCAGATAGGCGCCCATGTCGCTGGCCGCGTTGCCCAGGGCCGCCATCCATTTTTCCGGCGGCGCCGGGTACACCCGGTAGGCTTGCGCGGGCGCGCCGTCTGGCCCGCGCTGCTCTTTTTCCAGCTGGCGCCATTGGCGGTGCAAGCGCTCCAGCGCCGCTTTCACGGGCGCCGGCGCCACCTTGCGCAGCAGGCGCAAACTGTCGTGATCGAGCTCGGCCGAATACATCTTGCGCGCCCGCGCCACCATATTGTGCGCTTCGTCGACCAGGATGCCGACCTTCCAGTCGTTGGCCACGGTCAAACTGTGCAGCATGGCGCTGGTGTCGAAATAATAGTTGTAGTCGCCCACCACCACGTCGCACCAGCGCGTCAATTCGGCCGTCAGGTAATAGGGGCAGACCTGATGGGCCAGCGCGATGGCGCGCAAGGCCGCCTTGTCTAACAGCGGCGCTTGCAGGGCGGCGGCGCGCGCGGCCGGCAGACGGTCGTAAAAGCCGCGCGCCAGCGGGCAAGACTGGCCGTGGCAAGCTTTGTCGGGGTGCTCGCAAGCGCTGGTCTTGGCGCTCAATTCGAGCACCCGCAGCGGCAAGCCGGACGCGCCGCCTTGCAGCAGGGCGCAGGCGTCAAGCGCCAGACGGCGCCCCGAAGTCTTGGCGGCGAGGAAAAAAATCTTGTCCAAGCCATGTTCGGCGCTCGCTTTGAGCAGCGGGAACAAGGTGCCGACGGTTTTGCCGATGCCGGTCGGCGCCTGCGCCAGCAGGCAGCAGCGCCGCTTGCTGGCCTTGTACATGGCCTCGGCCAATTGACGCTGGCCGGGGCGGAACGCGGGGTGGGGAAAGGCCAGCGCTGTGAGCGCCCCGTCGCGGCGCGCGCGGTGCGCCATTTCCTGCTCGGCCCAAGCCAGGAACAAGCCGCACTGGCGCTCGAAATACTGGCGCAGCGTGGCCGCGTCGGCCGCCTCGTGCAGCACGGTTTCCTGCTGGCTGGCGATGTCGTAATACACCAGCGCCAGACGCAGCTCGCTCAAAGCGAGTTTTTGGCACAGCAAATGGCCATAGATCTTGACCTGCGCCCAGTGCAGCTGGCGCTGGTTGGCCGGCATGGCCGCCAAGTCGCCGCGGTAAGTCTTGATTTCCTCCAGCTGGACCCGGCCCGCATCGAAGCCGTCGGCCCGTCCGCGCACGTGCAATGGCCCGAATTGGCCGGACAAGCTCACTTCGCGCTGGTAGTCGGCGCCGCGGCGCGCGGCCACGGCGGCGTGGCCGGCGATGCCTTCCTGGGCCGAAGGCGAGGGCGTAAAGCGCAGGTCCAGATCGCCTTGCTTGGCGGTGAATTCGCACAGGGCGCGCACCGCCACCACGTACCGCGCCGGCGCGCCAGGCGCATCATTCAAACCCGCGCCTCGCTCCACTGGAGGTAACACACCGTGATCGGCATGTCGTGCTGGGCGCAGTAATCGATCCAGCGCTTCTGGTTGTCTTGCAAGCGGTCGCCCGGTCCCTTGACCTCGATCATGTTGTAGCGCCGCTGCGCCGGCCAGAACTGGATCAGGTCGGGAAAGCCGCTGCGGTTGGTTTTAATGTCGAGCAAAATGCGCTCGAACCACTTTTTCAGATGGGCGGCCGGAATGCAGTCCAGGGCCAGCTCGATCAAGTGCCGGTCCACGAAGTCCCATGCCACAAAGGGCGACTGGATGCCGAACTTGGCTTCATAGTGGTGGCCGATGGTGCATCGGTAGGCTTCGCTGTCCAGTTGGCCCAAGCACGCCGCGAATTCGCGCGCGCGCCGCTGCGAAAAGTCGGCCGTGTGCAAATCGGCCGGGCCGCGGTGAAACGGGTGAAAGAAGGCGCCCGGAATGGCCTTGAAAATGGCATCCCAGCACAGCAGCCCGAACAGGGAGTTGATCAGCGTGTTTTCCACGTAATACACGGGCGCGTCGTCCCGCGCCAGATGGTGCTTGACCACGTCTTCCACATAACAGGGCGCCGTCGGCATCGGCAAGCTGACGTCGACCCGCCGCACCGGCGCGATGGGCGCGGCCGCCACACGCGGATGGCCCAGCTTGCGCCGCAGGCGCGGCGCGATGCGCAGCAATTGCTGGCGTTCAGCCTCGCTTTCGGGTTGGCGCTGGGCGTGGCACAGCCGCTCGAAAGCGGCGCCGGTCTGACCGCTTTTTTCCAGCACGCGGATGGCGCGCGCCCGCGCCCCCGGGTAGGCGCAGTCGGCATAAGCTTGAAACGCGGCCGCCCAATCCTGCGACTTTTCCAGGTGCTGCGCGATTTGAAACAGCAGCTTGTGGCGCCGGCTGCTCAGCCAGTCGTTGTCGGCATCGGCTTGCGGCAAATCGCGCAGCACCTGGGCCACCGGTTCCTGCTCCCGAAAGCGCTCCCGGCACTGGTGCAGGGCCACATAATTGTCGATATCGCGCCGGCTGCGAAAACCGCGCGAGGACGGCGAAAATTCCACTTTTTCGTATTTGTAGACGCCCAGGTCCGAGAGCACGAATTCGGACCAATCCTGGCGGAAGTTACCGAAAAAAATCAGGCGCAAGCGCTCGCACAGCGCCTTGCTCTGCACCTCATACAAATGGTCGCCCGAGTGCTCATACCAGGCCGAAAAATGACAGGCGGCCGGATAGTGGGCCCGCAAGGCCGCCAATTGCGCCGCCTTGCGGGCGTTTTTCTCGTGCGCCGAGAGACGGAAGATGCGGCCGATTTCCTGCTTTTGCAGCAACTCGAACAATTGCTCCAGCGTGAGCAGGGGGTCGTGGGCGATCCAGCCGGCGTCCAAAAGCGGCAGCGCGGCCTGGTGGGTATCGCCGATTTCCGCATAGCTGAGCTTACTGGCACGAAACAGCGCGCCCTTGCGCATGACCATGCGCACGAACAGGGCGCGCGAAGTTTGCGGCAGTGCTAAAAAATGGCCGATGAAGCCGTGTTCTTCTTGCGTCAGCAAATCGTCGTAGCGCGCGCCGATCCAGTCCAGGGCTTGGTGAAAATTATCCAGATAATAGAAGGGGTTGTCGATGACTTTGAGCATGCGCGGCAGAATGGAACTGTGTTTATGTACAGTGTAGCGCGTTGGGCGGCGCTTGCCCAGCACATTCTGGCGCGCAAGAGTGGGGCGGCGCCGCCCATCAAAAAGGCCGCCAGGCGCGGCCGTTGGGGCGAGGGTTAATGGCTGGCCGGCTCGGGCGGCTTGGGGCTCACTTGCTCGACGGCCTTGGCGATGTGCGCCTCCACCGCCTGCACCGCCTGCTGGGTGGCCGTGGTCACTTGCTCATACCCGTTGAAGGCGTTGTCGATGGCGGTTTTGACGATGGCGACCGCGTTTTCCGAGCCGGGCCGCACGTTTTTCGTCACGTCGTAAATGAGCGCGCTCAAATTGCTCTTCGCCTCGGCCATATGGGCGTCGGCCGCCTTGGTGAATTCGGCTTGGATGTCCTTGATGATGTCGCCCAACTGCTGGTGATAGGCGGTGACGCCGGCCACGCCGGGTTGGAGCTGGGCCGCTGCGGCGGACAGGGCCGCTTGCGGGTCCTTCGCTTGGCTGATTTCCTTGCCGGCGGCCATGGAATCGGCCATGCCCGATTTGGCGGTGCTGACATTGAGCGCCACCACTTGCTCCACCCCTTGCACCGCTTTGCTGGTGAGGGCGCTAAAGGTCATCAACTGGAATTCAAACAGTGCTTTGGTGGCAGATGCGAACTGCTCGGGATTGGTAAACATGATGTCTCCTCGGTTTGAATAGATACGGCTGATCTCTCAATACGTCGACGCGTTGACGGCTCTTTCCCGGACTCCCCCGTGTTGTTGAGTGTTCATTATTTAGCAAGCACCGGTTTTTCGCAACGGCTATCTTGGTACGGTCCGCGCGCCCATTCCCAGCCCGCGCCGGGCGAGACCTGGGCGCATACCACCTGTCCGTCGACCTTGCTGCGCCATTGCTGCCAGGGCGCCGGTTTGGCCGCCGCGGTGGCGCAGGCCAGGCTGAGCATGGCCAGCAAACCGGCGGCGCCCGGCCGCGCCCGCCTCACGCGGCCTCGCGCCGGACGATCGCTTCGCGCGCGGCGGCAATGCGCGGGTAGCTGGTCTCGATCCAGTCGACCAGCGCGGCCAGGCGCAGCGCCGCCTCGCGCCCCAGCTCGGTCAAACTGTATTCCACCTTGGGTGGCATCACGGCAAAGTCTTGCCGCCATACCAGGCCGTCGCCGGCCAGCGCGTCCAGCGTCTGGGCCAGCATTTTTTCGCTCACGCCGCCGATTTCGCGGCGCAACTGACTAAAGCGATGAGTGCCGTCGAGCAGCACCACCAGCACCAGCACGCCCCAGCGGCTGGTCAAGTGGCTCAGCACCGCGCGCGAGGGACAGCTCGCCGCCAGCACCTGGCCGCGGCCGCCGTCACTGGCGACGGACGCGGCCAGCGAGGCGCGCAGGGTCTTGCGGGGCAGGGCAGGCGTCATGATGGTTAATCTCAATAAAGGAGTCCTATCATAGCACTAACTAAAAGGTGCGTACTTACTAATTGTAAGTGTTCGCGCTATGATGGGTTTTTTTTCCACAACAGGAGTATCACCATGATCGTTGTCACCGCAGCTAGCGGCCAATTGGGCCGCCTCGTCATCGCAAGTTTGTTGAAGCGGGTGCCGGCCCAGCAAGTGGTGGCCGCCGTGCGCGACGTCGCCAAGGCCCAGGATTTGGCCGCGCTCGGCGTGCAGGTGCGCCATGCCGACTATGACGACGCCGCCAGCCTGGATGCCGCCTTCGACGGCGCGCGCAAGGTATTGCTGATTTCGTCGAACCAGGTGGGTCGACGCCTGCCCCAGCACCGCAATGTGATCGACGCCGCGGCGCGCGCCAAGGTGGCGCTGCTGGCCTATACCAGCATCTTGCGGGCCGACAGCTCGCCGTTGCAGCTGGCGCTCGAACACCGTGAGACGGAGGCGGCCATTCGTGCCTCCGGTCTGGCGTCTACATTCTTGCGCAACAGCTGGTATCTGGAAAACTACACAGCGAATCTGGCGCCGGCCCTGGCGCACGGCGAAATGAAGGGTGCCAGTGGCGAGGGCCGCGTGGCCGCGGCCGCCAGGGCCGACTATGCCGACGCCGCGGTCGCCGTTCTGCTGAGCGAAACCACCCCGCAAGCGATCTACGAGTTGGGTGGCGAGCTGCCATTCACGCGCGCCCAGCTGGCCGCCGAAGTGGCGCGTCAATCGGGCAAGGCGGTGCACTATCAGAATCTGCCGCAGGCCGAATACCGCGCGTTTTTGCTCAGCGTGGGCTTGCCGGAAGGTTTGGCCAACGCGCTGGCCGACGCGGACGCGCAAACGGCGAACGGCGCGCTCGACAATGCTGGCGATACCTTGAGCAAATTGATCGGCCGTCCCGCCACCACCCTGGCCGCCGCCGTGGAGGCGGGCTTGCGCCAGCCGGCCGGCGCGGCCCATTAAACGGCGCCGGTAAGAGGGTGCCGGTAACGGCCGGCGCGACGCATTAACGGCGCCGGTCATTCCCGGCGCCCATGAAAAAACGCCGCATACTGTTTCCAGTGTGCGGCGTTTTCTTTACTGCTCAATCCGGTAGATGGTGCCCACGGAGGGACTCGAACCCCCACACCTTGCGGCACATGGACCTGAACCATGCGCGTCTACCAATTCCGCCACGTGGGCACTGACTGCTGCGTGTTCTGCAACAGAGGCGCGAATAGTAAGCGATGGCGCCTCGCCCGTCAATCGGAATATGGCGTGAGGGGGGGGGGCTGGTTGCGATGTGCCAGCGGCCGATGGGTCGCGCGCGGTTCCGATCAACGTCGCGCTTCATTAACGTCTTTCCTATGTTTGATCTATGTCTCAGGTAATAATTCCCATGGGATACATAATTACTTCTGTTCCACGGCGCAATTATTGGCAATAGCGAGAATCATCGGTGCGTCACCGACTACGATGTGGCCATCGGTAGTGGCCAAGCGTGGTTTGTCAGGATGGTGATACAACCTCAAAGTCTGATGATTCAGGAGCAAACGATGAGCAACCGATTGCTGTGGTGGGTGGCCGGCCCGGTGGCGCTGGTGGCATTGGTTTTCGCAGCGCGCTGGAACGGCACGTCGGACCAGGCGCGGGCAAAAGCGCAGCCCGCCAAGACGGCACAAAAGCAACAGCTCGCAGCGCCTGATCAGTCCAAACAACAATACGTGCTGGAGGTGATCGGGCTCGGCGTGACATTGGACAAATATCGCCAGGGCAAACTGTGGGAAGCGTTGCAAGTCGGTAGTCCATTTGTGACCATCCGCGAGCAGGATAAAGAAAAATATGAGTGGAGCCAGATGGAAAGGGCGGGGATCTCGGGCGGCCGTGCGGGAGACGCCTTGGAAAATGGCGCACAGTGCACGCCGATGTATTTCGGCGTTCCCGTGTTCAACGCGCAGGGTCCCAGCTATGATCCTGAAAACATGGATTTGCCTAACGACCCCATGTTGGGTTTGGCGGGAAGCGCCATCTCGTCGGGCATGGCTTGGCACCTGTTCGTGGCCGGCCCCCGGCGCTTCGCGGAGCACCCCGACCGTATCTTGGAAGATGTGTTCGCGTTTTTCGATAGCAATCCAGACGTCCCGTATGTGGTGTTAAATTCAAACGACGATATGTACTTTCGTGATTTGTTTCGAACTCCCGGCACGCCAGCGCTCATGAAAAACGGAAAATACATCCCCGAAATGCCAGACAGTTCCGCGCTGTTCGTCCTGGCCCGGCGCGAGCGGGTGGATCCGGTTCGGCCGTTCGTGTGGGATGATCCTACTTTCGTCACATTTATCGACCCGGACGGTAAGCCGGTGACGCGACGCGACGAACGCGACAAATTGATGCGGGCCGGCTGGCAAGCCGCCTTGCTCACCTTGCCGGAAGCGGCGCGCGCCCAGGCGCCGGCTTTGATCGTGGCCGCCACCGGCGGCGACACCGACCAGACCATCATGCTGAGCGCCACATTGGACGCCTACGCCGCCCATGGCGGGCAGCCAGTGGACCGCGCCGACGCGCGCCGCTTCATCGACACTGACAAACGCCTGGGCGACACCGGGGCCGCCACTTGGTTCATGCAGATGGCGATCGGCGTGATGGGCAGTTACCGGATGGGTGGGGTCAGCGCCGCGCTCAATTTGCGCGACAAAAACGAGGCGTCGATCGTGTTCATCAGCGCGCCATCGGACAGCCAGCGCGCGACCCAGCAGCATCCTCGGGGCGGTGACGTGTTCGCCCACCGCGGCGCTCCGGCCATCGATCCGGCCAACTATCAGCACTAATGGCAGCACCCACCAAGGAGGCGACATGCACGCGAACGCGCAGCGGGAGATGATCAATATCGCATTGCGGGAGGGCTTGAAGATCCGGTTCGATGCCGGCGCCCATGGCCCGCGCAACCTGTTTGTGATCACGGCCGCGTGTTCGGCCATGTTGGGCAACAAGCCGGTGCGCTGCGTCGGCCTGTTGCCGGGCGTGTCGTTATCGATTCACGTGCGCGGCCACGATCCCGCCGCGCTCGAAAGCTTGACCGACGCATTGTGGACCCAGGCGCGCCATCATATCGAAGACTGGATCGAGCGCGCCGAGCGCTTTCCTTGCCTGGTGGTGCCATGCGACGGTGCCCACATCGTGTTGGCGCTCCAGCGCGTGATCGATTTGCACCCGGGTGCGATGCAGCTTGAAGTGCGCGACTTGGGCCGCGCGCCAGACCCCGCGCATGCGGCGCCGGCCGATCCGGCGCCGCCGCGCGCGCCGGAAGGGAGCGGGGCCAGCCCGCGGCGCTGGTGGCACAAGCTGGGCCGGCGCGCGCCGCGCCCATGAAAAAAGCCGCAAACTCGTGAAAGTTTGCGGCTTTTTTACATATTCGGTAGATGGTGCCCACGGAGGGACTCGAACCCCCACACCTTGCGGCACATGGACCTGAACCATGCGCGTCTACCAATTCCGCCACGTGGGCACTGATACTGCACATCCTGCTATGCTATTATATTCGCTTGGAGAGTTTTGCGCCAGATGAACTTTCGTTCCATACTGCACATCGACCCTGTTCTGCATTCCCGTCGCTAGCGCCGTTTTACAACGTTGTCGCGCCGAGAGACCAGGATTATAGAGCAATAGATGGCGATGTCAAATACCTCCATGAAATTATTTTAAAACCGCACGCTGCCGGTAGAGCGTTAGGTAAATCACGCCGTCCTCCGGTACACTACGCCTATCACCGTGTCAATATTCGCGGTGACAGTCATCAGTTCAGACCGTTCGATCACTGTCAATAATAAAACTATAGAAATACTTTTGAGCCAACATACCCACACCATTCCCAGCCGGGAGGAAATTCTCGGCATCTTCCGCAGCGCCAAGGCGCCGCTTGATTCTCAAGCACTGGCCCGCTCGCTCGACGTGCATGCCGACTCGCTCGATGTGCTGATGCGCCGCCTGAAGGCGATGGAGCGCGACGGACAGTTGAAGTCGGACGCCGGCGGCGTCTATGTGCTGGCCGACCAGTCCGCCTTCATCGCCGGGCGCGTGAGCAGCCACCGCGACGGCTTCGGCTTCATCATCCCGGACGACGCCAGCGAGGATTTGTTCTTGCCCGAGAAAGAAATGCAAAAGGTCTTGCATGGCGACCGGGTGCTGGCGCGCGTGGTCGGCGTCGACCGCCGCGGCCGCCCGGAAGGCACCATCGTCGAGGTGGTCAGCCGCGCCAACAGCCACATCATCGGGCGTTTGCTCAATGAAAACGGCACCTGGGTGGTGGCGCCGGAAGACCAGCGCATCGGCACCGACATCCTGGTGGCCGGCTCGCCCGGCAAGGCCAAGGCCGGCCAGGTGGTCAGCATCGAGCTGACCGAGCAACCTTCGCGCTTCAAGCAACCGGTCGGCCGTGTGGTCGAGGTGCTCGGCGAGCTGGACGACCCAGGCATGGAAATCGAGATCGCGGTGCGCAAGTTCAACGTGCCGCACATCTTTTCCGCCGCCGCCTTGAAGCAGGCGGCCAAGCTGCCGGCCGAAGTGCGCGAGAGCGACTTGCAAGACCGGGTCGATTTGCGCGACGTGCCGATGGTCACCATCGATGGCGAGGACGCGCGCGACTTCGACGACGCCGTCTATTGCGAGCCGGTCAAGGTCGGCCGCGCCAACTGCTTCCGCCTGATCGTGGCGATCGCCGACGTGAGCCATTACGTTAAGCCGAACGACGCGCTTGACGTCGACGCGCTCGAACGCAGCACCTCGGTGTATTTCCCGCGCCGGGTGATTCCCATGCTGCCCGAAAAGCTGTCCAACGGCCTGTGCTCGCTCAATCCGGCGCTCGACCGCCTGACCCTGGTGTGCGACGCGGTCGTCACCGACAAGGGTGAGATCAAGGCTTACCAGTTCTATCCGGCCGTGATCCACTCGGCCGCACGCCTGACCTACACCGAAGTGGCCGACATCCTGGGCAACACCAAGGGACCGGAGGCGGCGCGCCGCCCGGCCATCGTGCCCCATCTGCTCAATTTGCACGATGTCTACCACGCCTTGCTCAAGGCCCGCACCGCGCGCGGCGCGATCGACTTCGAAACCACCGAGACGTATATCGTTTGCAATCCGGTTGGCAAGATCGAAAAAATCATTCCGCGCACCCGTAACGATGCCCACAAGGTGATCGAAGAATGCATGCTGGCGGCCAATGTGTGCGCCGCCGATTTGCTGCTGCGCCACAAGCAGCCGGGCACCTACCGGATTCACGCCGGCCCCACCAAGGAAAAGCTGAACCAGGTGCGCACCTTCCTCAAGCAAGCCGGCTTGAGCCTGAACGGCGGCGACACCCCGGCCGCCTCCGACTACGCCGAGCTGATGAAAAAGGTCAAGTCGCGGCCCGACGCGTCGCTGCTGCAAACCATGCTGCTGCGCTCGATGCAGCAAGCGGTCTACAGCCCGGACAACATCGGTCACTTCGGTCTGGCCTACGAGGCGTATGCCCACTTCACCAGCCCGATCCGGCGCTATCCCGACTTGCTCACCCACCGCGCCATCAAGGCCGTGTTGCAGGGCAAGCGCTACGAGCCGAAGATCGCCGATACCGCCGCGCTCAACACCAACGTGTCGAACGCCACCCGCAAGCAGCAAGCCAAGGACAAGGCCGAAGGCAAGCAAAAGCAAGCGGCCGACATGACCATTTGGGACGCGCTCGGGGTGCATTGCTCGGCCAACGAGCGGCGCGCCGACGAAGCCTCGCGCGACGTCGAAGCCTGGCTCAAGTGCTACTTCATGCAGGACAAACTGGGCGAGGAATTCTCCGGCATGATCACCGGCGTGACCACCTTCGGCATTTTTGTCCAGCTCGATACTTTGTTTGTCGAGGGCTTGGTCCATGTGACCGAGCTGGGCACCGATTACTTCCAGTACGACGACGCCCGCCATGAATTGCGCGGCGAGCGCACCGGCAAGCGCTACCAGCTGACCGACCGCGTGATGGTGCAGGTGGCGCGGGTCGACCTGGAGTCGCGCAAGATCGATCTGCGGCTGGTATCCGAAGGGGGCGACGACGCCGAGCAAGGCGGCGAGGGCGGCGAGGGCGGCGGACGCGGCAAGGGCCGTGGCGCCGACAAGGGCCGGGGCAACGGCAAATCGAGGACCAATGTGGTGCCCGGTCCCACCACCCATGCGCGGCATGAAATCAAGTCGAGCGACGGCGCCGGCGGCGCGCGCACCGGCAAGGCGGCGGCAAGCCGCGGCAACCGCGCCGGCGGCGCCGCGCCCAGTGCCGCGCCAGCGCCACGGGTGGCAAAAGCAGGTTCGAAATCAGGCAGGAAGAAGCGATAACACATGAAGAATAAGATGATTTTTGGTTTCCATGCGGTGACCTCGCGTTTGCGTCATGAGGCCTCATCGGTGGAAGAGATTTTTGTCGACGCGGGCCGGGTCGACCGCCGCATGCAGGATCTGGTGGCCGCCGCCAAGGCCGCCGGGGTGCGCGTGATGCCGGTCGATTCTTCGCGGCTCGACAAGATCGTCGGCACCCGCCGTCACCAGGGCGTGATCGCTTTCGCGGCCGAGCTGGCGCTGGCGCGCAATCTGGACGAATTGCTGGACGCGATAGATGGCCCGCCCCTGCTGCTGGTGCTAGACGGCATTACCGATCCGCACAATCTGGGCGCTTGCCTGCGCGTGGCCGACGGCGTCGGCGCGCACGCGGTGATCGTGCCCAAGGACCGCGCGGTGGGCTTGAACGCGACCGCCGCCAAGGTGGCCAGCGGGGCCGCCGAAACGGTGCCGTACATCACCGTGACGAATCTGGCGCGCACCCTGCGCGACTTGAAGGACCGCGACATCTGGCTGATCGGCACCGCCGACGACGGCGAAAAAGGCTTGTACGAAGCCGATTTCAGCGGTCCGACCGCGCTTGTCATGGGCTCGGAAGGCGAGGGCATGCGCCGCTTGACGCGCGAAACATGCGACCTGCTGGTCAGCATCCCCATGTTCGGTTCGGTCGAAAGCTTGAACGTGTCGGTCGCCGCCGGCGTGTGCCTGTACGAGGCGCGCCGCCAGCGCATGGTCAAGGAAGGCGCTTAAGCGGTCGATTCAGGCCGCTCGGCCCCCGTTCGCCCCTGTCGCATCGTCACGCCGGCGCCGCTTGCGCGCGCCGGCCGCCCAGCAGCCATGAGCCGAATACGCTACCATGGCTGTTTCCTTTTGAACTAGCCGTTTTTATGTTCCAGCACCTGCGCGACGACATCAACAGCATCATCGAACGCGATCCCGCCGCCCGGCATGCCTGGGAAGTGCTGACCTGCTACCCGGGCTTGCAAGCGATCGTGCTGCATCGCTGGGCGCACTGGTGCTGGATGCGCGGGCTCAAGTGGCCCGGCCGCTTCATCGCCTACCTGGCCCGGATCGTGACCGGGATCGAAATCCATCCCGGCGCCACCATCGGCCGGCGCGTCTTCATCGACCATGGCTTCGGCGTGGTGATCGGCGAAACGGCAGAGGTGGGCGACGATTGCACCATCTATCAGGGCGTCACCTTGGGCGGCACTTCCCTGCACAGCGGGCGCAAGCGCCATCCCACCCTCCAGCGCGGCGTGATCGTGGGCGCCGGGGCCAAGGTGCTGGGCCATTTCACGGTGGGCGAATACGCCAAGGTCGGCTCCAACGCGGTGTTGCTCAAGGCGGTGCCGGCCGGCGCCACGGCGGTCGGCAATCCGGCCCACATCGTGCAGAAAGAGGCGGCGCGCGAAGGCGGCAGCGCCGGCCTGTTCGCCGCCTATGGCGTGACCCCGAACGGCGACGACCCGCTGTCGAAGGCGCTGCACGGCTTGATCAACCACGCCGCCGCCCAGGAGCGCCAAATGGAGCGCATGGTGGCCGTCATGAAAGGCGCCGGCCTGGACTGCTGCGCCTTGCAAGAATGTGATAAATTTGATTCCGCGCAATTGAACAAACTGGTTGACTGAGGATGGACGCATGAATCTAGAATTGCCCGCAGGGGAAAAGGCGCCGGAAGGCGCGGCGCTGCTCGATCCGTTCGAGATCAGGGTGCTGGCCGTGCTGGCCGAAAAGGAGGCGCTCACCCCCGACAATTATCCGCTCTCGCTCAACGCCATCACCAACGGGTGCAACCAGCTCTCCAGCCGCGAACCGGTCATGGCGCTGTCGGAGGAGACCGTGTCCGAGGTCTTGCAGCGCCTGATGCAGCGCAAGTTCGTCAACGGCATCACCCAGGCCGGCGCCCGCGTGACCAAGTATGAGCACCGGATGCGCATCAAATGGTCGCTCGAACAAGACAAGCTGGCCATCCTGGCCGTGCTGATGCTGCGCGGCTTGCAGACGGCGGGCGAAATCCGCACCCGCAGCGGACGCTTGCATGAATTCAAATCGGTGGCCGAACTGGAAACGGGGCTGCAATTTTTGATCGATAAATATCCGCCCCTGGTGGCCCGGCTGGCCCTGGCGCCCGGCACCAAGGAGCCGCGCTACGGCCACTTGCTGGCGGGCGAGGCGGCGCTGGCGCGGCAAGAGACCGCGTCCGGTTACGCCGGCGCGGTGACGCTGCCCCAGCAGGGCAGCCGGGTGGCCCAGCTGGAGCAGGAAGTGCAGCAATTGCGGGCCGATATGGACGCGCTGTCGGCCCAGTTCGCCGATTTCAAGAAGCAGTTCGAGTAGCGCGCGGCCCGGCGCGGGCACCTCACGCCAGCGGCGCGTCGGCGAAATAGCCGACGCAAAACTCCTTGAACGCGCGCACCAGCGGCGAGAGATAGCGTTGGCTGGGATAAATCGCGGTCACCGGCATGCTGTCGAACTGCCATGCCGGCAGCACTTCCACCAAGTTGCCCTGGGCCAGCCCCGCCGCGCAAATAAAGCGGGGCAGTTCCGAGATGCCGTGGCCGTCGAGCACGCCTCTTAACACGCCCGCGTAATCGTTGAGCACCAAGCGCGGTTCCGGCTTGATCTGGACCCGCTCGTCGCCCCGTTGCAGATGCCATAACAGCGGCTTTTCCCAGCGCGAAAACGCCACCGTCACATGCTCGGCCACTTGGCGCGGGTGGGTGAGCGCGCCCACCGTGGCCGTGAAGCGGGGCGCGGCCACCAGGGTGGGCCGGTGGGTGGCCACCTTGCTGGCGATCAGGCTGCTGTCGGCCGGGGTGCCCACCCGCAGCGACAAATCGATGCCGTCGGCGATGTGGTCGATAAAGCGCTCCGTCACCAGGCAATGCACCACCACCTTGGGGTGGCGCGCTTGAAACGCCGTCACCAGCGGCAACACAACCAGGTCGGACATGCTGGGCGGGACCGAAATACGCAGCCGGCCCGACAGCGCCAGCTGGCGGTCCGTCACCAGCGCGTCGGCCGCTTCGAATTCGTTCAAGCCGCGCCGGCAGCGTTCGAAGTAATCCCGGCCGATGTCGGTCATGCGCAATTGCCGCGTCGAGCGCTCCAGCAGCCGCGCCCCCAGCGCTTGCTCGAGCTCGGCGATCCGGCGGCTGACGGTCGACACCGGCACCCCCGCGCGCAGCGCCGCCTTGGAAAAGCTGCCGCTCTCGACCACCTGCACAAAGAGCGCGATGGCGTTCTTATCGGTCTTCATATTGATTTTCTCGCCGATGGAAAATTCATTTGAAAAATAGCAGTCTATTCCACCCAATGGGAAAGCGATATATTTCTTCTTGCGCAATTGGCGCATTCTTGAAAGAATATATGCACACTGTTCTCGCTGTGGCCTTTGCCGGCCTCCTGTTGCAAGCCATGCCCGCCGCCCAGGCGCAGACTTTGCAGACGTCCATCTTCCATCCGCATGCGCGCGGCCACTACGAGGCGCGTCAGCGCGCCGAAATCGAAGAGGTGCTCAACCGTTACGCGGCTGGCCTGAACGCGGCCGACCTGTCGGCGGTGGCCGAGCTCTACACCGAGGACGGGGTGCTGATGGCGCCCGAAGCGGCGCCGGCGGTGGGCATCGACGCGGTGCGCGCCTCGTACGCCGGCACGTTTGAGGCAATCGGCTTAAAGCTCAGCTTTGAGATTGCCGAACTCAAACTGCTGGCCCACGATTGGGCCTTGCTGCGCACTAACTCGACCGGAGTGATCACCATCCTGGCCAATGGCGCCCAAATTCCGGAAGGCAATCAGGAGCTGTTCCTGATGCACAAGCGGCAGGGCCAGTGGAAAATCGCGCGCTACAGTTTTTCGTCATCGTTGGCGCCGGCACGGCCTTGAGCCGACGCTGGTGCCGCGGCGCCCGCCGCTCTCGGCTGTGAGAGCTGGGCGCTCAGCTGCCGTCGCGCCAGCGCCGTAGCCGCACCGCGGCGTACAGCATGAGCGTGCCGGCCGCCACGCCCAGCCATAGCGACGGCTGGGCCAGCACTTCCCAGGCCGATCCGCTCAGTGACGACAGGCTGGGGTCGCCCAACCCGCCGCTCAGCATCCGGTCGCCCCTACTGCCGGGCATGAACCAGGCGCCGGGTATCAAGCCCAGCAGCAGGCGCCCGACAATGTGGCGCAGATACCAGCCGATGTTGAGCGCCGGCTCCAGGGTTCTTTGCACCCATAGTCCCAGCAAGGCGACCAGCAATGGCGCGCCGACCGCCCATAAAAACACCTTTGAGCGGGCCCAGGCGGATACCATCAACAACCAGCCCACGGTCGGCAAGGCCCATAGAAAATACACCGGCCACACGCTTAGCAGGCGCAGCGGTCCCAGATACAGTTCGGAGTTGGCCAGCAGCGGTGCGATCACGTGAAAATGCTTGGCGCTCATGGTCAGCACCAAAATGATCAGTATCAGCAGGGCGCTGGCGGTGGCCACGCCGATCGTGATGAGCGGCGCCACCACCAGGGCCAGCACCAGTTTCGAGACCACCGTCACGCGGTCCGATATGGGCAGGGATTTCCAAAACAGCAGGCTGCGGTCTTCCCTGTCGCTGTGCAAGGCGCTCAGACAGTAAAAAAATATCAGTATTCCCATCACCATGAACAGCGCAATGCTGCCGTCCAGGTAATGCTTGGCCAATACCGCCGCCACATCGGCGGCAACGCCACCGTGCAGCAATCCGCCCAGATGTTGCAGGTCGGTGACTTGCCCGTTGATCATTAACTGGCCTTGAAAACGGGCACCGGCGTTGCTCAACAGGAGCATGGCGCCGGCTAGCGCCGTCATCAGCGCGCCGATCGCCACCGGGGTCCACACCAGCATGCCTTTATGCTCCCACAGCTCGCGCTTGATCAGCCATTTCAGTTTGTTCATCACGCGGTCCCTTTCATGGTGGCGACAAACAAATCGGCCACGCTGGGCAAGCGGGTCTCGCCCAGGGCGGCCAGTTGCGCGCGTGGCACGCCGTCGAACAGCAGGATCGATTTACCGAACACGTGGCGCTCGCTGATGGGCCGCAAGGCCAGCGCGGCGTCGCGCTCGGCCGGCCCCACCATCACTTCATTAAAACGCTCGCCAATCTGGTCCATGGCCACCGCAAGGATGATCTTGCCGTCGCGGATGAACATTAAATCAGTCAATATGTGTTCGATTTCTTCGATTTGATGGGTGGTGATCACGATGGTTTTCTTTTCGTCGAAGTATTCTTTCAGCAAATCCTGGTAGAACTGCTTGCGGTACAGGATGTCCAAGCCCAGGGTGGGCTCGTCAAGCACCAGCAGCCGGGCGTCGATCGCCATCACCAGCGCCAGATGCAATTGCGCCAGCATGCCCTTGGACATGGCCCGCACCGGCATGGCCGGCGTCAGCTTGGTGTTGGCCAAGTAGCGCTCGGCCTTGGCGCGCTCGAAACGCGGGTGCACGCCGGCCACGAAATCGATCGCGTCGCCCACTTTCAGCCAGCGCGGCAGGATGGCCACGTCGGCCACGAAGCAGACATCTTGCATCAGGCGGTCGCGCTCGGTGCGCGGGTCCAGTCCCAGCACAGACAGCTCGCCCTGGCAGGGCGTCAGGCCCAGGATCGCTTTCAAGGTGGTGGTCTTACCCGAGCCATTGGGGCCGATCAAGCCGACGATGCGCCCCGGCGCGATATCGAAACTGATGTCATCGATGGCGCGGTGGGCGCCGTAGTGCTTGCTCAAGTGGCGGGCGGAGATGAGGGCGCTCATGGCATGCCCTTGTCGCTGCTGCTGTTGTTCGCGCTTGCGTTGCCGCTCTCGCGCAGCAGCTGCGTCACATCCAGACCGAGGCGGCGGATGCGTGCCACCATGGCCGGCCATTCTTCGCGTACGAAGCGTTCGCGTTCGCTAGCCAGCAATTTTTCGCGGGCGCCTTCAGTGACATACATGCCTAGTCCCCTTCGTTTTTCCACCAGCGTCTCGTCCACCAATTCCTGGTAGGCGCGCGACACGGTGATTGGATTGAGTTGATAGTCGGCCGCGATCTGGCGCACCGACGGCAGCGGGTCGCCCGGTTTGAGCAAGCCGTCCAGCATCATGCCGACCACCCGCTCCTTGAGCTGGCGGTAGATGGGCGCGTTGTCATTCCAGCCGATGGTCATGGCTGGCACGCGCCGCCGACCGGGCCGGGCTTGGGCTGGGGTGCTGCGGTTAAGGGTGGGGCGACTCCCGACATGGCAGCTCCTGTAGTGTGATGTTGATCCGGTGTTGTAGTAAAGTATAACAGTAAAGTTTTATATCGGCGAGGACGATTGCTTGCAATTGCGCGGCAAGCAGGGCATGCGGTTGCGCGGTGCCGACAGTGTCTGGAAATTAGCGATGTGGTGCAACTACTTACACGGCAACCAGTGCGCATTCGCGGCAATCTGGACACCCTGGCGCCAGAAAGCGTTGCCCAAGCGACCCGCGAGGGGGCCGTCCGGCTTGTATCACGGCGACGCGAGCGGCGCCAAAACCGGCGCTGGCGGGAGCACCTAAGTACAGCAGGCCGGCGGTATGGAAAACCACACCATCGGCTATCGAGGAGAGAGGCCGTGAGCGAGGAAAAACCGCAACTGAACCAGTATGGCAACCACCAAGGCGAATTTGCGCAGGGCGTGGGCGGCTGGGCCGAATACACCGTATGGATGACGCCGATAACCGATACCGTCCGGCACGACGTATGAGGTACCCTGACTTTTTCGGACACTCTAGTTTGGTAAACTTCACCAACTGGAG
>JAZKGI010000045.1:0-97120 GCA_040385995.1 Pseudomonadota bacterium | reverse complement strand
TTGAACGTCGCGAATCGATTTTTAGGCTCATCGGCTTAAGTCCGGTAGATTGGGTTCACAAGGCATCCTTTGCGATTTTACACACGCTATACGCGATGAAATCCATCACAATTGCATTGTTAGTATCATATGCGCCTTGATGGTCGATGCCCGTCACGGCCAATTGCGCTTGCACACACGCTGGCGCATAACGCTGTGGCGCAGCCCCGGAAATTGCCGGCACGGTGCCGTCGCCGGCGTCGCGCCCTTTCGTCATTGAAAATGCGAGCACCGCGTGATTAAGCTCAGCAGTCACAATGCCCTGTGCATCATCGCCCCTTATAAAAGCAAATCCGTCTTTCATAAGATTAATGTTGGTCGATGCATTAGGTATGGCAGAAAAAATACCTTGATGCATAGATCCGGCTTTCTCCCAAGTTACTGTGCCATAGGAGGGATGTAGCTGTGCATCCGCGCCATGAAAAACAAAAGTGTTATGATGATAGTGATGTCCTAACTTCTCATGAAAGTTTTCTGCTAGTGCTAACGCAGCAACAAAGGAGCCCCATGCAGATCGGTCTTTGTTGGTACTAAAATTTTCTGCTGGATCGAGCCATTCGGGGTTAATTAAACGCCACCACTTTTTTTGCTCGCCATATATTGATGTATAAGGATTGCCCAACATTGGCAGCACGTAAGGATTATTTTCGACCCCACCCATTTTGAGCCATCCTTCCGAGTGATATGTTTTATTTGGCAAAAGTTGCAGACCGCCTGGCGAATGTCCCAACACAGCTGTCACATCACGACCGTTACGGCCCGCTACCGCCTGACCGCCCATTTCAGCTTTAATGTTACCCAAACTCAACCAGTCAATTTCACCACGCTCAAACCCAGTGCGCATGCGCTTATAAGCAGCAGCCGCGCCGATGGCAGGCATAACGCCATGTATTATGCCCAAAACATCTGAATCGGCAGCTCCAATGTTAGGATGAACCGCCGCTCGCGCCACCAAGCCGCCCATAGAATGGGTAATCAAAATTACTTTTTGACATGCCGCAGCATGTTTTAACTTCGTTTGATAGAAAGATTTGATTCTCTGGATTTCGTTGGCTAAACTTTTCCCCGCGATTTCATTAGACTGCAACCAGTTATAACCAAAAGCATGAATTGGATACCAAAACTCACTCATATGCGCTATTTCATTAGCGTCCAACTTCAACTGCGGTCGGCCCGGCGAATTTATTCCTTTATCGGCTAATCCTTTAAATATGCCGTTGGTAACAACTTTATCCATGCTAGGATCGTAAAAACAAGGATTATTAAGTGTGTTGTTCATGTATTGAATAACGCCGCCATAGCTTTTCCAATATATACCGCCCCATCCTCGTAACTCCGCACACTTTAATGACATTCCCGGGAACGGAGTGACATAGCTTGTACCATCGACATTGATTCGGGTGTCCACAGTCGTGTTTTCGGGGTCAAGTAATAGTTGCCTAGTTGCCGCAGTGAGCCGGGCGTTTTTTAGCCCCGCTCCGTCTGGGCGCCATGCTATGGCTCCCGCATCTATTTTTATTTTGCTAATGTTTTGAGTTACTTTTAAGTTTGATCCCATGATTCCCGGGATAAAAATCACCGGAATGACGTGATCAGGCATTGCCAAAACCATTGCTTTTTTTGGGTTTTGCGAAGGTGTCAGCGGCGTGCTCCAAACGGGGAAGCCGTCATCGTCATACGCCATAGGAACAATATGATATGCATCTTTCATCGCGGAATAGCACCAAGAAATTTTAGATGGATGTTGCCCATGAGCTGGCTCTTTTGTATGCCTGTTTTACCTTCTGCATCGGTTATGCCATGCAAAACACTGCCGTCTTCACGTATGATTTCGAATTTGCAGTTCGCAACTGGTTTGCCGCTGCCTCGATGACGGGCGATGAATTCTTCGTCAAAATCCGTTTTTTCCCGCGTATTCATGTGATAGGCAATTGTCGTCGGTCCCGGCATCGCATGGGTCGCGGCATGCGCGATCCAGGCGCCGGCGGTCCCTTGCGTGATGCCTGCTTTGTCCATGCGAATGAAAGAACCTCCAACGCTGATCAACACCTCTTCTTTCGCCGAAATATCGATTCTTCCGGCTGTGGACAGGAGTCGAACGACCTTTTCCGCGATAAGATCCAGATCGTCGCCCTGGGCCTGGATCTGTATCGGACCCTTGGCCGCGAATATCTTGATGCCGGCGTGGGCGGACAAGCTGAGCTTTTTTGCGATGCTCGCCACCAGACTCTTACCAGCGGCGATATTGGTGTCGGCGCCCGACGATAGCGTCAGGTTTTCGCCGCTATGCAGGTGGTTGCTCTTCGGCGTAGTCAGGCCAATGCCGGCCGGCGAGGCCACCAGCAGCACCGGCTCTTTGAAACGATTGGCCTGTTCCTTGCCTATGCCGTCATACTGATCCAGCGTCGCGTCCACGAAGGCGTCCAGCGAAGCGGTCGCTTCCAGCGCTTCGGCGTTGGCCTTAACGGCGACGTCCGACATGTTTTTACTCAGCGTCAATCCAAACTGGAGTTGTTGGCGCGCTTCCCGCACGTCCAGTTGCGTGCCTTGCGCGCCGGGCCGGCCATAGGTGCTAATGTATAAGCCCTTGTAGGTCACGATGGCGCCATAGGCGTCAGTGCACAGGGCAAAGCCGGCGCCGTAAAATGCCTTGCGCTGGTTGCCTTCCTGTTCCACCAAATAGCCCAGATTGAGCTGGGCGTTGGTGTTCGAACTGTAAAGCTGGGCGCGATTCTGACCGGTGTTATCGTCCAGCACCAACTGGTTGAATCCGGCGCCGTTGATTTCTTTGGTTTTGGTGCCGGAGAGTGCGCCATCGCTATGCCAGGGCGGCAAGTTGTGGACATTATGCAGACGTCCGGTCACCACCGGTCTATCGATGTTCCCGCCTAAAAATGTCACCAACACTTCTTGTCCGGCTCGCGGCACTTCGGGCGAACCGAATCCGTCGCCACCGTTCGCGTAGCTCACGCGCACCCAACACGAGGCCATGGCATTGCCGGGATTGAGCCGGTCCCAGTGGAATTTGATTTTGATGCGGTTCAGGTTATCGGTAAATACTTCCAGATCGTCATGTGTCACCACGATGGCGGTCTGGGCGTGCATCACCGGCTTCGCATGCTCAGACGGACTGCGAAACGGCACCTTGCGGCGCTGTGCCTCGAAGCGGTTAAAGCAATGGCCGCTGCCTTCGCCGCCGTGCTTCGCTACGTCCTCCAAACCCAAACCCAAGCCCATGCTCCGCTTGAAGCCATTCAGTTTGCTTTTCAAGCTGCCGGGAAAGTCTTGCTCGCCTTTCGAGTACGGCAAATTGTTTTCAATGAACCATTCCACCGCGATGATGATAAATTCCCGCTCTTCAACCGGCCCGGTCCGGTGTGCCGGATGATCTTGCAAGCTGAAAAAACGCCCGACAGGCAGGTCGCGCATGCCAGCCACGCCATGAAAGCGCTTGATCTGCGACTCCCAATCTTCCATTTGAATCTCGGCTTGGCGATCGCCCTGCCGATCATCGGCATGCGTGTACGCGCCCGTGTATTGGTAGACTTCCAGCGCCGCAGTGGCGTCTACCCCGTGCTCGTCAAAGACTTTCACGCTTCGCTCTTGCGGATAGCGGGGGTCTTTGTAATTGAAGGTCTTGGTGGTCAGCCGGTTGGAGGTGAGCGTGCGGGTGCCGCTCCACTGGAGAATCTTGTCGGCTTCATCGGCGCGTCCCCCGCCGTGGAAACACAGCTCTTGCGCGGTCAAGGCAGGTAGCGCTTGCGCATTGTCGGTGACGACCAGGGTGTGACCCGAACCGTCCACCGATTGCTCGTGGTAGTAATACCAACCCTCTTCCTCCATCAGCCGGTGGACGAAATGCCAGTCACTTTCATATTGGACGCAATAGGAACGCGGCATAGGCTTTCTGCCGGCACTGCCCAGACTGAAACGGAACTTGCCGCTCGCTTGAGGGTGGCCATTGAACACATCGAATAAGATATCGTCGGCGCTCTTGTCTTGCCAGATGCGTGCGTCTTGCCGGAATTTTAAGAAGTCGAGCCACGGCGCGAAACGCAGTTGGCACAGGGTGAATTGACCGTCGCTGCCCAGTAATGTGGAGGTGAACACATAACCGTGCGTCGGCACATAGCTGCGGTCGGTTTGCCGCAGCCACAGCGTGATTGGCTGCGCGATCAGCTTTTTCAGTTCGATGGCGCGCTCTAAGGATAGGCAATCGACCGTGTAGCCGTAGCCGCGACCGAGCCGTTCATGGGCGATCACGCGTTGCGGTAGTAGTACGTTTTCACCGAGAACGGTGTCAAGCCGCAGCAACCGATTGTCCTGGCTAATACCCTTCGGACTGGACAACGGCGGTGCCTTGGTCATGGCGGATATTCTCCATCTGAGATATGGCGCTTGATAGCGCTCGACGCGGCAGGGACTGTGCGGCGCGCGATGTTCGCTGCGTTATTTGGCGCGCTTCATCTACATCCTGACAAAAAACAATGCGCCAGTGTTGATATGTCTCAGTCGGAACTTGTTCCGAAGGCAAACAGTCTTTGACGCGGCATTCCACGGGCGAGCGGGATGCGCACGGTGTCGCGCGTTGTTGTGTTTGTCGCACGGGGGCCGCTTGGCCATTCGGCAAGGACGCCGCTTACATGGTGGCGAACATCGCCACCACCGCCGCCAGCATCACGGCCACGCCAATCCAGCCGATCACGGTGTGGCGCCGGGTCAAGGTGAAGCGGCCCATGATGCGTTTGTTATGCGCCAGCAGCATCATCACGACCATGATCGGCACCGCGATCACGCCGTTGATCTGGGCCGACCACAGCAGCGCCTTGATGGGGTCGATGGGCGCGAAGTTGAGCGCCATGCCGCCGATGGTGGCCAGCGAAATGATGGCGTAAAACTCGCGCGCTTCCAAAGCCTTCAAATCGAGTCCGTTCGGCCAGCGAAAACTTTCGGTCACGGCGTAGGCAGCCGAGCCGGCCAGCACGGGCACCGCCAGCAAACCGGTGCCGATGATGCCGAGCGCGAAAATGAAGAAGGCGAATTCGCCGGCGATGGGGCGCAAGGCTTCAGCCGCCTGCGACGAAGTCTGGATATTGCTCACGCCATGCACGGCCAGGGTGGCGGCCGCCGTGAGCATGATGAAGTACGCCACCAGATTGGAAAAGCCCATGCCGATATAGGTGTCGAGCTTGATGCGCCGCAGATGCCTGCTGGCGTAGCCCGGTTGCGAAGCCTGGCGCAAAGCCTGGGCGCTGCCGTCGGCGCGCAATTCCTCCACCTCTTGCGACGCTTGCCAGAAAAACAGGTAGGGGCTGATGGTGGTGCCGAAAATGGCCACGATCAGTGCGATCGATTCGCGGTTCCAGGAAAAGTGGGGCCACACCGTGTGGCGCGCCACGTCCAGCCACGGCATCTTGACGGCGAACACGGTGGCCACATAGGCCAGCAAGCCCAGCGTCAGCCATTTCAGGTAAGCCACATAGCGCCGGTAAGACAGGAAAATTTGTAAGCTCAGGCATAGTAGGCCGAAGCCCAGCGAATACAGATGGGCCGAGCCCACCCCCAGCACCAGGCGTAGCGCTTCGCCCATGGCGGCCACGTCGGCGGCAATGTTGATGATGTTGGCAACCAGCAGCAGCAAGACGATGGCGTACAGCAGCGCGGGCGGGTAGGCGCGCCGGATATTGGCCGCCAAACCGCGCCCGGTCACCAAGCCGATCCGGGCCGACACCAGTTGGATGCCCACCATCAAGGGATAGGTGAGCACCAGGGTCCACAGCATGTTGAAACCGAATTGGGCGCCGGCCTGGGAATAGGTGGCGATGCCGGACGGGTCGTCGTCGGCGGCGCCGGTGATCAAGCCCGGTCCCAGGGCCTTGACGGCGTCGTGTTCGCTGATGCGATTAAGAATTGTCATGTTGGCCAATGAAAAAACAGGCGGCCAAGCTAACAAGGTGGGCGCGCTAGATGCAAGTCAGTCTCATGTCGGGCAAAAATTTTAACAGGATTGCCAGCCGGCAGAATGACAATCCTGTTACAAATAGTATCGCTGAGCCTGGCGGAGCTTGGCGCGGCGGGCGCCCTGCGCGCCCCGCGCTTTAGGCCAGCCGCGCGAACACCCGGCGCGCCGCCGCCAGGGTCGCTTCGATGACCTGGTCGTCGTGCTGGGCCGACACGAAGCCGGCCTCGAAGGCGGCCGGTGCGAAGTAGACGCCTTCGTCGAGCATGGCGTGGAAGAAGGCGTTAAAGCGGGTTTTGTCGCCGGCCATCATCTCGGCGTAACTGGTGGGCACCGTTTCGCTGAAGTAGATGCCGAACATGCCGCCAATGGCGTCGGCGCAAAACACCACCCCGGCCGCTTGCGCCGCTTGCGTCAAGCCGCGCGCCAGTTTCGCGGTCTGGGCCGACAGGTGCTCGTAAAAGCCCGCTTGCTGTATCAGGGCCAGGGTGGCCATGCCGGCCGCCACCGCCACCGGATTGCCCGACAGGGTGCCGGCCTGGTACACCGCGCCCAGCGGGGCCATGTGCTGCATCAGGGCCGCGCCGCCGCCAAAGGCGGCCACCGGCAAGCCGCCGCCGATCACTTTGCCCAGCGCCGTCAAGTCCGGCTTGATGCCGTACAGCGCTTGGGCCCCGCCCAGGGCGACCCGGAATCCGCTCATGACTTCGTCGAAGATCAGGATCGCGCCGTGCTCGCTGCACAGCGCCCGCATCGCTTGCAAGAAGGCGGCGCTGGCGCGTATCAGGTTCATATTGCCGGCCACCGGTTCCACGATCACGCAGGCGATTTCGGCGCCAAAGCTGTCGAACGCGTCTTGTAACTGGGCCACGTTGTTATAGTCGAGCACCAGGGTGTGCTTGACGAAATCCTCCGGCACCCCGGCCGAGGTCGGGTTGCCGAAGGTGAGCAAGCCGCTGCCCGCCTTCACCAGCAGGGAGTCGGCGTGGCCGTGATAGCAGCCCTCGAACTTGATGATCTTGTCGCGCCCGGTGGCCCCGCGCGCCAGGCGCAGCGCGCTCATGGTGGCCTCGGTGCCGGACGACACCAGGCGCACTTGTTCGATCGACGGCACCAGGCGGCTGATTTGTTCGGCCATCTCGATCTCGCCTTCGGTCGGGGCGCCAAAGCTCAGTCCGCGCGCGGCCGCGTCCTGCACCGCCTTGACCACTTGCGGGTGGGCGTGGCCGACAATGGCCGGGCCCCAGGAGCCGATGTAGTCGATATAGCGTTTGCCGTCGGCGTCCCAAAAATACGGGCCCTCGGCGCGGGTGATGAAACGGGGCGTGCCGCCAACCGAGCGGAAGGCGCGCACCGGCGAGTTCACGCCGCCCGGGGTGGTGCGCTGGGCGCGCGCGAAAAGGGTGTCGTTAAGCGAAGTGGTGGTCATGGAGTGCTTTGCGGTGAAAGGGGTGGGGTCGATCGGGTGCCGCCGACAAGCAGGCTTAGCGGCTTTGCAGCGCGTCGCCGCGGCGCTGGAAAAAACGGTCCGGCATCAGTTTGCCCATGCCGAAGCGGCGCGCATGGGCCAGGGCGCCGGCCGTGTACTGCTGGGCCGCCAGCACGGCGCGCGCCGGATCGGGGTAGTCGGGCCCGGCCAGCATGGCGGTCAGCGCGGCCGACAGCAGGCCGCCGGCGCCCAGGAAGCTGCCGGCCAGGTGCTGCCAGGGCTGGTGGCCGATCACGCCGTCCGGGCCGAACAGGGTATTGGCGCGCTGGGCCGGCTGGCCCGGCGCCGCGTGCGGCGTGCCCGTCACCAGCACATAGGCGCAGCCCAGTTCGAGCAGGAAGTCGACGTCGGCGCGCAGGGTGTCTTCCAGGTTGCTGTCGCGCCAGGTCTCGGCCAGCCGTTCGAGCTCCACCTGGGACAGCACCAGCACCGTGGCCTGGGGCACCAGCAGCTGGCGCAGCGCCATCAGCATGTCCTCGCTGTCGATGCCCTGTTCCGGCAGGGCCGAGGCGAACGGGTCCAGCACCAGGGGCAGCCCGGGGTAGTCGGAAACGATTTCGGCGATCGCGGTGATGTGCTCGGTGCCGCCGGGGGCGCCGATCTTGATGGCGTCGATCCGCATATCCTCGAGCAGCACTCTGGCCTGGTCCGACACCCAGTCCGGCTCGATCGTTTGCACTTCTTCCACCCGGGCCGTGTCGCCGATCAGCAGCGCGGTCGCCACCGACAGGCCGTGGCAGGACAGGGCGGCGAAGGTGGCCAGATCGGCCTGGGTGCCGGTCGCGCCGACCGGGTCGGACAGGCCGAAGCTCAATATCAGGGGAGAAGTTTGGTTTTGCACGGCCGGTAGATTATCATGCCTAATTCGGCATTTTACTTGATAGGTGGCACAACGTGAGCAGTAAGCAAACAAGCGCGCAATTCCAGACCTGGATGTGTCTCATCTGCGGCTGGGTCTATGACGAGGCCGCCGGCCTGCCGGACGAGGGTATCGCCCCCGGCACCCGCTGGGCCGACGTGCCGATGAACTGGACCTGTCCCGAATGCGGCGCGCGCAAGGACGACTTTGAAATGGTGGTGATTTAATCGGCGCGCTGTCAAGCCGAACGCGCAAACGGGGCGCCGATATTAGGCGGCCCCGATATAGTTTAAGTAATGTTAGCGGCTTGGCGTGGTCAAAAAATAACAGCCTACTTGCAGGTGGGAAAAAAAATGCGGGTGTTGGCGCAACCCTGTGATATGGTGTTAATTCATGCTCCAATGAAATAAATATGACGACAACGCCGCCACCCACTGCTGCAAAAAACACCGGCCTGAAGATCATGGTGATCGACGATAGCAGCACCATTCGCCGCTCGGCAGAAATTTTCTTGGGACAAGCCGGCTACCAGGTCGTGCTGGCCGAGGATGGTTTCGACGCGCTGGCCAAGATCAACGACCACCATCCGGCCCTGATTTTTTGCGACATTCTGATGCCCCGGCTCGATGGGTACCAGACCTGCGCCCTGATCAAGAAAAGCGCCAGGTTTCACGCCACGCCGGTGTTGATGCTGTCGTCAAAAGATGGCTTGTTCGACCGGGCCCGTGGCGCCATGGTCGGCTCGGCCGCGTATTTGACCAAGCCGTTTACCAAAGATAGTTTGTTGTCGGCCGTGCGCGAGCATACGGCGGACGCAGTTCCGAAATAATAAAGTCTCAGGGGTTTTCATGGCCATACATAGAATTTTGATCGTCGACGATTCGCCGACCGAGCGTTATTACCTGACCGATATTCTGGTCCGCAGCGGCTTTACCGTCTCCACCGCCGAAAACGGCGAAGAGGCGCTGCTCAAGATCAAGGCCGACAAGCCGCAACTGATTTTGATGGATGTGGTGATGCCGGGCGCGAACGGCTTTCAAGTCACGCGGGCGATCGCGCGCGATCCCGACATGCAAGACGTGCCGGTCATCATTTGCTCGAGCAAAAACCAGGAAACCGACCGCATCTGGGGTTTGCGCCAGGGCGCGCGCGACTACCTGGTGAAACCGGTCGACCCGGCCGAATTGCTGGCCAAAATCGCCGCGCTCGGCTAATCCCATGGCCGCCCGCGACAACCCCGCCGCCGCGCCGCAGGGCGCCACCGATGGCGCCGAGCGGCGCAGTCGTTTGCGCCAGTACCAGGTGCTGCTGCTCGATCGCATGCAAGCGGCGCGCAGCGGTCAGGGCGGCGGCAACAAGGAGCTTGGCGTGCAGCTGGGCCAGGGCCGCTGCCTGCTCGACCTGACCCAGGTCGGCGAGATCGTGCCGGCCGTCGGCATCAGCGCCGTGCCGCTGACCGAGCAGTGGTATCTGGGCCTGGCCAATGTGCGCGGCAGCTTGACCGGGGTGATCGATCTGGCCCGCTATCAGGGCGAGGCGCCCAGCGTGATCGGGGCCGACAGCCGCATCGTCACCTTCGCCCCCAGTCTGGCTTTCAATTGCGCACTGCTCGTCACGCGCGTGCTGGGACTGCGCAATCTGAGCGAGATGGAAGTGGACCCCGAGGCGCTGGCGGTGCAAGCCCCTTCCTGGTCCGAGCAACGTTTTCGTGATCGTGAATCGCTCGGCTGGACCAGGATCGACCTGTCCTTGCTGGTGCAGGAGACGCGGTTTTTGCATGTTGGTTTTTAAGCCACGACGTGGCGATTCACTAGGCAATTGGGAGATGGTGTAATGGGATTCAAATCAGGATTGTTCGGTAAAGCCAAGCCGGAGTTGAGCCTCGACGGGGCCAATTCCGAATTTGCCGATATGGGGGGCGCCAACTCCCCGAGTGCCGGCGCCACGCCGGCGGTCGGCCCCGCCAACGGCCCGGGCGGCGGCGAGGCGCCGCTGCGTCTGCGCGACGCGATCGGCAACAACAAGGACCAGGACAATCCGGACCCGGGCGCGCCGCCGGCGTCCGCCGACAGCGCCGTGGAAGCGGACTTCAAGCTGCCCCTGATCGGCCACTTGCCGCTGCAACGCCAATTGACCCTGCTCTCGACCGGCCTGGGGGTGGGCGTGCTGGCGACCCTGGTGTTCGTCGGTTTGAATATCCGCGCCGGCTCGATGTCGTCGGCCCAGACCCAGCTCGCCAGTGACGCCGTGATGCACTCGCAGCGTCTCGGTAAGGCGGCGCCGAACGCGGTGTCGGGTAACTTGGAAGCGTTCAAACAGCTCAACGACAGCCGCACCGAGCTGGGCAAGGATTTGAATTTGATGCAGCGCGGCGGCAGTTACCAGGGCCGCGACGTGGGCGCGGCCCAGGCCAGCATGTTGCCGGTGGTGACGGACGTGCGCAAGGTGTGGGCTTATTCGGACAAGGCGGCCGCCACCATCGCCAAGCTGCAAAACGATTTGAGCGGCTTTGACAAGACGGTGCAAAAATTGAACGCCCTGTCGCCGGCCCTCTTGACCCAGACCGAAGAGATCGAAACCATTAAACTGGCGCGCGGCGGCACCATCCGCGAGATGGCCGCCGTGGGCCGCCTGATGATGCTGACCCAGCGTATGAGCCGCAGCGCCAGCGAATTCCTGTCGGCCGGTAACGTCAGCTCGGAAACGGCCTTCTTGCTGGGCCGCGACACCACTTACTTCCGCGCCGCCATCGAAGGCTTCTTGAACGGTAACGAGAACCTGGGCCTGGTGGCCAGCAAGGACCCGGAACTGCGCGAGAAATTCGCCGTGCTGAAAATCGAATTCGACGAATACCAGCGCTTGGTGGCGTCGATTTTGGAGCGGCTCGACAAGTTTACCGCCGCGAAAAGCGCCGAGCAGCTGATCTTTAGCGAAAACGAAGGGTTGCGCGACCGCCTGGTGGCGTTGCAGCAATCGTATCGTAAGCAGCAAGATTCGCTCGGTATCGAATTTTGGCTGATGGTGATGGCGGCCACGTTGACCCTGGTGGCGGCCGGCGCGATCGCCCGCGTGCTGCTGCTGGACTCGCAAAACCGTACCCGCGGCGCGGAACGGCGCCGGCTCGAAGCGGACGCGCTGCGTCAAGAAGCGGTGCGCAAGGAAGAAGAAGCGAAAGCGACCAACGACCAGAATCAGGCCGCCATTTTGCGGCTGATGAACGAGTTGCAGGAAGTGGCGGACGGCGACTTGACGGTGCAGGCCACGGTGTCGGAAGACATCACCGGCGCCATCGCCGACTCGGTCAACTACACGGTCGAGGAATTGCGCATGCTGGTGGGCCGGGTCACCGCCACCGCCGAGCAGGTCACGTCGGCGTCGAACCACGCGCAAAACATTTCGACCGATCTGATGGCCGCTTCCCAGCAGCAGTCGCGTGAAATCCAGGACGCCTCGGCCACCGTGGTCCAGATGGCCAACGAGATCACCGACGTATCCAAATCGGCCAGCGAATCGGCCGACGTGGCGCGCCAGTCGGTGGCGGCGGCGCAGCAGGGTTCGACGGCGGTGGAAAACGCGATCAAGGGTATGCACGAGATCCGCGAGCAAATCCAGGAAACCTCCAAGCGTATCAAACGGCTGGGCGAATCGTCGCAAGAGATTGGCGAGATCACCGAACTGATTTCCGACATTACCGAACAGACCAACGTGCTGGCGCTGAACGCGGCCATTCAGGCCGCTTCGGCCGGCGAAGCGGGGCGCGGCTTCTCGGTGGTGGCCGAAGAGGTGCAGCGGCTGGCGGAACGCTCGGCCGAAGCGGCCAAGCAGATCGGCGCGCTGGTGCGTACCATTCAAACCGATACCCACGACGCGGTGGCGGCGATGGAAAAATCGACCCAGGGTGTGGTCGAGGGAGCCCGTCTGTCGGACGCGGCCGGCGCGGCGCTGAGCGACATTTCCCAGGTGTCGAACCGGCTGGCCGAACTGATTCAGGGCATCTCGACGGCGACCGGCTTGCAGGCCACCTCGGCTAACGGCGTGGCGCTCAACATCCAGCACATTTTGTCGGTGACGGAACAGACCCAGGACGGCACCCAGCAGACTGCCCACTCGATTCACCAGCTCTCGACGCTGGCCCAGGAATTGAAAAACTCGGTGTCCCGTTTCCGCGTCGTCGCAGCTGCGTGACGATTTCATTGATTTGCCGAGGGCAAGCATGACCACAACTGATGTTCCACACGCGCACATGACACACTCCCAGTTCGCGCAACTCGATACCGGGCCGTTGTCGTGGGTAATGGTGGAAATCCGCGAAGCGCTGGGCCGCTCCAAGGCGGCCCTGTTCGAAGCGGGCGGGCGCGAGCTCGACGAGCGCGCCACCGCGCTGCAACACGCCAAATCGCATCTGCACCAGGCCCACGGGGCCTTGCAGATGGTCGATATCGACGGCGTGTGCATGATGACCCTGGCGGCCGAGCAAGCGCTCGAGCGTTTCAAGGAAGGCACGCTGCCTTGCGACGCCGAGCACGTGCACATCGTGGCCGAGACTTACCAAGCCTTGATCGAGTATCTGGAAGAGTTACTGGCCGGCGCGCCGTCTCAGCCGGTGCGCCTGTTTCCGTATTACCGGGCGCTGCAATTCATGCTGGAAGCCGACCGTATCCACCCGGCCGACCTGTTTTTCCCCCATTTTCCGGCCCACGCCAACGTGGCCGCGCCCGTCAAACTGGCGCCGCCCGATTATCCGGCCTACCGCCAGCGCTTCGAGAAGGCCCTGCTGCCGTTCCTGAAAAGCGGCGACCCCGGCGCCCAGTTGCGCAACGCCGGCGAGCTGCATGACGCGATCCGTCTGGTGGCCGACGCCCAGCAGGAAGAGAAGGCGCGCGCCTTCTGGTTTACCATGCAAAGCTTCGCCGAGCTGGTGGCCGGCGGCCAACTGCCCAGCGGCCTGTATGTCAAGCAGCTGCTCGGTTTGATCAATCTGCAAATGCGGCGCCTGACCCAGGGCGCCGGCGTGCTGCCCGACGCCATGCTGCGCGACGCCCTGTTTTTCATCGCCGCGGTGCCGCGCCCGACCCCGGCGGCGGCCCAGTTGCGCCGCACCTTCCGTCTGGACGGCCTGGTGCCGGACGACTACGAACATAAACGCTACGGCCAGATCGACCCCGACAGCCTGGAGCGCGCCAAGCAGGGCCTGGCCGCCGCCAAGTCCGGCTGGGGCCGCTTGAGCGAGGCCGGCGACCAGGAGCTCGACGCCGCCTTCTCGCAAGCCCTGGGCCAAGTGGCGCAGGAAGCGGACAAATTGAAATTGCCGGCCTTGGGCCAGCTGATGCGCCAGGTCGGCGCGCTGGCCGCCGACCCGGCTCCGCGCAGCGAAGCGGTGGGCCTGGAAATGGCCACCGCCATGCTGTTCGCCGAACACGGCCTGGAGCAAATCCGCCGCTTGCCGGACGATTTCAGCAGCAACGCCGACACCATCGCCGCCCGCCTGCATGCCCTGGTGGCCGGCCGCACCCCGCCGGCGCCCACCCAATGGCAGGGCGAGCTGTCGCGTCAGATCGAGCAAGGCCACACCGTGGCGGTGCTGGCCGATGAGATGAAGAGCGGCTTGCGCCAAGTCGAAAAAGTGCTCGACGAGTACTATGCCGACCCGGCCAAGCGGCCGTCGCTGGCCCAGATCGACCCGGTGCTGCATCAGTTGCAAGGCGCGCTGGCGATCCTGGACCAGGACGACGCCATGCGCGCGGCCCTGCACGTCAAAGCCGCCGTGCACCAATTGGCGCAAGGCGCCGGCGACCCGGAAACCGAGCCGCACGCGCTGGACCAGATCGCGCAAAACGTGGGCGCGCTGGGCTTTTTTGTCGACATGCTGGCCCATAACATGGACGCGGCCAAGGGCCGTTTCCACTTCGAAGTGGCCAGCGGCACCTTCCGCGCCATCCCGTTCGACAAGATCGCCGCCGCCGACACCGTGCCGGTGCTGGAAGAAGCGGTGCCCGCCGAAGAGCCGGCCGCTGCCGTGACGGCGCCCGTCGCCGAAGCGCCGGCCGAGGCCAGCGAAGCGGCGGTGGAAGCGGAATTGCTTGAAATTTTCATCATGGAAGCCCAGGAAGTGCTCGCTTTTGTGCAAGCCACCTTGGCCAAGCCGCGCGAGCAGATCGGCCATGTGGACAACATGACCATGCTGCGCCGCTCTTTCCATACCCTCAAGGGCAGCGGCCGCATGGTCGGCCTGAACAAATTCGCCGAAGGCGCGGCCGGGATCGAGCGCGCCATGAACGTGTGGCTGGCCGAGGAAAGGCCGTTCGACGAGCCGCTGTTCGCCCTGCTCACCCGCGCCGCCGCCGACATGAGCGACTGGGTGGAAGAGTTGGTGGCCACGGGTGGTTCGAAACGCCAGGCCGACGCCTTGGTCGAAGCGGCTGCGCGGGTGCAGGCGGGCCAGCCTTTCCATATGGAGTCGGCGGCGCCGGCCGAGTCGCCCGCGCCGGCGGCCGAGCCGCCCGTGGCCGCCGAGGTGCAAGACGCCGAGGTATCGGGCGTCGCTGCGTCTGGCGTCGCTGCTTCGGACGTTGCCGCGCCGGACGTCGCCGCGCCGGACGTCGCCACGCCGGGCGTCGCCACGCCGGGCGTCGTCTCGCCGGCGGTTGGCAATGTGATCGGTTTCCCGTCCGGCGCCGCGCCAAGCGTGACGCGCGACGACAATTTGAAGCATATCGGCGGTCTCGAAATCAGTCTGCCGTTGTACAACATCTATATCGCCGAGAGCGACGAGCTGCTGCGCCTATTGGCGCGCGATTTCAGCGAATGGCGCCACGAACCGCAACGCCCGGTCAGCAACGAGGCGCTGCACGCGGCCCATACCTTGACCGGTTCCTCGGGCACGGTCGGCTTCAAGGCTTTGCGCGATCTGGCGCACGGACTGGAGATGGCGATCGAGGCGGCGGTGCCGTCGGCGCCGGATTTGGTGCCGGCCCAGCGCGATGTGCTGGACCAGGTGCTCGAACGCGTGAAAGTGATGCTGCAAGACTTCGCCCTGGGCGAATTGGCGGCCGATCAGCCCGAGCTGTTGGCCCAATTGCAGCAGCTGCGCGACGAACTGGCCGTGCAGCCGGATGCCGAACAGGATCTGGCCGGCAGCGAATTCGAACTGGGCGATCTGGTGGCCGACACGGTCGGCCCGAGCGCCGACACCGAAGCGGCCGTGGCGCTGGAAGCGGCGCCGCAACTCGATCAGTTGTTCGCCCAAGCCTACACCAGCATCGTGAGCGAACCGCCGGTGGTGACGCCGCACGTGACAGCGGCAGAGGACGTGGCCGAGGCCACGCCGCCGGCCGGTTCGGACAGCGAATTGGATAATCTGTTCGGCGAAGCGTTCAGTGAAAACACGCCGCCAGTGCCGACGCATGATCAAGACGCGCCGGTCGAGCCGGACGCGGTTCCGGAACTGGCCGAGCTGGCCGATACCGAAGCGGGCAGCGAAGCGCGGCATGACGCCATTCCCGAGTTGGCTGAACTGGCCGATCATGCGCCGGCCGCCGAGTTGGCGCCGATTCCCGAGTTGGACGACGTGGCGCAGGCCGAACCGGTGCTCGAAGCGGAGCCAGTGCTCGAGGCGGAGCCAGTGCTCGAAGCCGAACCGATGCTCGAAGCCGAACCGGTGCTCGAAGCCGAACCGGTGCTCGAAGCCGAAGCTGTACAAGAAGCCGAGCCGGTAGCAGAAGTCGAACCGGTGGCGCAGGCCGAGCCGGCGTTCGACGCGCTGACGGCCGATCTGGCCGACGCCCGCAGCTTGCCGGCCGACGATGCGCGCGCGGTGCCGGCTCCCGCCTCGCGGGTCGAAGAAACCGAGATCATGGTCTCGACCGTGCCGGTCTTCAACGACGAGATCGATGCCGACTTGCTGCCGGTGTTCCTGGAAGAGGGCGCCGATCTGATGCCGCAAATCGGCCAGGCGCTGCGCGCGTGGCAAGAGCGGCCGCAGGAAACGAGCCACTCGCACATGCTGCTGCGGATTTTGCATACCGTCAAAGGCAGCGCGCGCATGGCCGGCGCGATGCGCCTCGGTCAGCACGCGCACGAAATCGAAACCCATATCGAGAACATGGTGCATGCCGGCACCGCCACGCCGCACGCATTTGAAGAATTGCTGGCCCATTACGACCATGCGCTGGCGTTGTTCGAGCAGTTGCAAAACCCCGGTCAGGCGCCGCTCGCCGCTCCGGTGGCGCCGACGGCGGCCAGTGTGGACAGCCCGCTCGACGCCTCGGCCCTGCCCACGCCGGCGCCGGCGCGCATTGGCGCGGCACCGGCCGCCGCGCCCGCCCCCTCCAAGGTGGCGCTGGTGCGGGTGCGGGCCGACATTCTGGACCGCCTGGTCAACCAGGCCGGCGAAGTGTCGATCTCGCGCTCCAAGCTGGAAAACGAAGTGGGCAATCTGCGCTCGTCGCTGTTTGACTTCTCTGAAAACTTGACCCGTCTGCGGCGCCAGCTGCGCGAAGTGGAAATGCAAGCCGAATCGCAGATCGCCTCGCGCATGGCCATTTCGAGCGAGCGCGAATTCGATCCGCTGGAATTCGACCGTTTCACGCGTTTGCAGGAATTGACGCGCATGATGGCCGAAAGCGTCAACGACGTGGCCTCGCTGCATGAAAACTTGACCCGCACGGTGGATAACGCGAGCGGCGACCTGATGCAGCAAGCGCGGATGACGCGCGATCTCCAGCGCGATCTGATGCGGGTGCGGATGGTGCCTTTCGCCAGTATTTCGGAGCGGCTGTTCCGGGTCGCGCGCCAGAGCGCCAAGGAAGTCGACAAACGGGTCAACTTGGACATTCGCGGCGGCACGGTGGAAATCGACCGCAGCGTGTTGGAGCGCATGGCCGCGCCATTCGAGCATTTGCTGCGTAACGCGATCGTGCATGGCATCGAAACACGCGCCGTGCGCGGCAGCGCCGGCAAGAACGAGACCGGCGAATTGCTGGTGCAAGTGAGCCAGCAGGGTAACGAGGTGGTGATCGAATTTACCGATGACGGCGCCGGACTCGATCTGGACCGCATTCGGGCCAAGGGCCGCGCCAGCGGCTTGATCTCGGCCGACCAGGCGGTCAGCGACACCCAGGCCGCGGCCCTCATTTTCGAGCCGGGCTTTTCCACCGCCGAGGTGCTCACCGAGCTGGCCGGCCGTGGCGTGGGGATGGACATCGTGCGCTCGGAAGCCCAGGCGCTGGGCGGCCGGGTTGAAACCATCACCGAAACGGGCAAGGGCGCGCGCTTCACCATTCATTTGCCGCTGACCCTGGCGGTCACCCAGGTGGTGCTGCTGTTGTCGGGCGGCGTCACCTACGCCTTGCCATCGACCCTGGTCGAGCAAGTGCTGCATATGAAGGAAGCGGCGCTGGCCCAGGCTTACGCCCAAGGCACGCTGCCCATGCAGGGCCAGCAAGTTGACTTGCATTTCCTGTCGGCGCTATTGGGCGACCGCGCGGCGCGGCCATTGAGCCAGCGTTCCTGCCCGGTCATGATGCTGCGTAACGGCGGCGACCGCTTGGCGGTGCAGGTCGATGAAGTGCTGGGCAACCGCGAGGTGGTGATTAAGAATATCGGGCCGCAACTGGCGCGCATGGCCGGCATCGCCGGCGCCACGGTGCTCGGTTCGGGCGAGATCGTGCTCATTCTCAATCCAGTGGAGCTGGCCCATCATCAGGGCAAGCAAGCCGATCCGCGACCGCTGGCCGAATTCGCCTTTGCCGCGCCGGAGCTGGAACAGCCGGCCGTGGCGCTCGGTGTCGGCGTACGGCCGCAAGACCGGGTCATCATGGTGGTCGACGATTCGCTAACCGTGCGCCGGGTCACCCAGCGTTTCCTGGAGCGCGAAGGCTACCAGGTGTTGCTGGCCAAGGACGGGGTCGATGCATTGGAACAGTTGCAAGGCATTACGCCAAGCCTGATGTTGGTCGATATCGAGATGCCGCGTATGGATGGCTTCGATCTGACCCGCAACGTGCGCGGCGACGAGCGCACCCGCAACGTGCCGATCATCATGATCACCTCGCGTACGGCCGACAAGCATCGCAACTTCGCCATGGAACTGGGCGTGAACGCGTATTTCGGCAAGCCGTTCCAGGAGCAGATCTTGCTGGCGGCCATCACCGGCTTGCTGCACGAACAAGCGCCGGCCACCGCCTAAGCCTCGCATGCGCGGCCACGGCCGCGTTCAAAAGCCGCCCGGCTGGTCTTGCGACCGTCCGGGCGGTTTTTTATGGGCGCCAGCCCAAGCTTGAATGCATTGAGCCGATGAGTCGAGCCTAATCCGGCTCGGCCTGGCCCTGGCCCTGAATCGACTTGACCACCGCGTAACGGACCAGCGTACGTTGCCGCGCCACGTCATGCTGGACCAGCGGCGCCGGATAATCGACCCCCAGCCGTACCTTCTTTTGCGCCAGCAGCACGGGCGCCACCAGCCAGGGCGCATGGATTTCCTTGTCGCCCAGCGCCGCCAGCCGGGGCAGGTAACGCCGGATGAAGCGCCCGTTGGCATCGAATTTTTCCGACTGGGTGATCGGATTGAAGATGCGAAAGTAAGGCTGGGCGTCACAGCCGGAGGACGAGGCCCATTGCCAGCCGCCATTGTTGGAGGCCAGCTCGAAGTCGTTCAAATGCAGCGCGAAATAGGCTTCGCCACGGCGCCAGTCGATGCCCAGGTCTTTGATCAGGAAACAGGCGGCGACCATGCGCAAGCGGTTGTGCATATAGCCGGTCTGGTTCAGCTGGGTCATGGCCGCGTCCACCAGCGGATAGCCGGTGCGCCCGTCGCACCACGCTTGAAAGGCGGCGTCGGCCTCGGGTCCGGTTTCCCAGGCGATGGCGTCGTAAGCCGGCTTGAAGGCGCGCGTGACCACATGCGGATGATGAAACAGGATCATGGCGTAAAAATCGCGCCAGATCAGTTCCGACAGCCATACCGCCGCCCCTTGGCCGCCGGCCCCGGCCGCGATAAGCTGCTCGGCCGTGCGCACCAGGTGGCGCAGCGAGATGGTGCCGAAACGCAAATGTACCGACAGATAAGACGGTCCTTTGGCGGCCGGAAAGTCGCGCGCCTCGCCATAGTGGGCGATACGGGGCAGAAATTGCTCGAACAAGGTGGCCGCGCCCGCCATGCCGGTGGGCAGCGCCAGTTCCCGCAAATTGGTCGCTTCAAAGCCCAGCTGGGCCAGGGTGGGCAAGGGCGGCGTGGCGGGCGGGGCGGCCAGCCGGTCGGCGTATTGTTCCACCGGCAAGTCGGCCAGGCAGCCCGGATCGCCGCGCAAGGCTTTGAGCCAGGCATTCTTGTAGGGCGTGAACACCGAAAAGGGCTTGCCCGCCAGCGATAAAATTTCGTTCTTGTCGAAAATGACCTGGTCCTTAAAGCCGCACCACTGGCGTCCGTCGGCGGCCAGACTGGCGGCCACGGCGGCGTCGCGCGCGATCGCCTGCGGTTCGTAGTCGCGGTTGGCGAACACGGCGTCAACCGCGAGCTCGGCGGCCAGGCGCGGGATGGCCTCGGCGGCGTGGTCGTGCAGCACGATCAGGGCGCCGCCCAGTCGGGTGAGTTCGGCCGAGAGTTCGGCCAGGCAGGCATGGATGAATTCGACCCGCCGGTCGGCCCGCGGCAAGCCGTCCAGAATGACGCGGTCGTAGACAAACACGCAATACACGGCGCGGCTGCGCAGCAAGGCATAATGCAGGGCGGCGTGGTCGAACAGGCGCAAGTCGCGCCGCAGCCAAACCAGGGTTTTATTGAGTGTCATTAGCGTGTTCAGGGTCAAAGTACGGGCGGCAATTCCTGCCTACCATCGGGATGTGGTGGCGCGCCACCCGCGCGGACGCCGCCCGCGCCGCAATTCAGTGTAAACTGTCGATATGTCCACGCCACCGCCGCGCAAGTGTATGGTGGCACAGCCCAGGGATGGCCATCTTACCAGCAAAGCAAAAACAGTAAGCCAGCAGAGAGAGCGAAGCGTATGAAGAAGAGCAAAGTCGACAAACCGCTACCGATGCCCGGTCTGCTGCACGACCCGGCCGAGCGCCTGGTCGTGGACGGCGTGTCCGGCGACGCCGCGCTCAATCTGGCCAACCATTTTCTGATCGCCATGCCATCGATGCAAGATCCCGTGTTCGGTGGCACCGTGGTGTATGTGTGCGAACACAACGAAAACGGGGTGCTGGGGGTGGTGATCAACAAACCGACCGACATGACCATGCAAGTGTTGTTCGAACGCATAGACTTGAAATTGTCGGCCGGCCTGGACACCCCCATCGTCAACGAGCCCATCATGTTTGGCGGCCCGGTGCAGGACGACCGCGGTTTCGTGCTGCACACCCCGGGCGCGCGCTATTCCTCGTCGCTCACGGTAACTGATGAAGTCGCCTTCACCACGTCCATCGACGTGCTCGAGGCGGTGGCCAACGGCGCCGGACCGCAGCGCATGCTGGTGAGCATAGGTTACGCCGGCTGGAGCCCGGGCCAGCTGGAAGACGAGATCGGGCGCAACGGCTGGCTCACGGTGGGGGCCGACGCCGACATCCTGTTCGACTTGCCGATCGAGGAACGTTACGTGGCCGCCATGAGGCTGCTGGGCATCGACCCGCTGATGCTCACCTCCGAGGCCGGCCATGCTTGATGGGTGGCGGCGCGGGGCCGGAAGGCCCGGAGCGGCGCGGTGAGCGCCGGCCCGGCTGAAACCGTTCTGGCCTTCGATTTCGGTATCAAACGCATTGGCGTGGCGGTGGGCAACTCGCTCATTTGCCAGGCTCAGCCACTTACAATCATCGACGCCATCGACAACGCGGCCCGCTTCGGCCGGATCGGCGCGCTGATCGGCGAATGGACCCCGGCCCGTCTGGTGGTCGGCTTGCCGCGCCATCCGGACGGCGCCGAGCACGAGATGACGGCGCGCTGCCGCCGTTTCGCCAACCAGGTGCACGGCCGCTTCGGCTTGCCCGTGATCCTGGTCGACGAGCGATATTCCTCGGCCGTGATCGCGGCCAAACGCGGCGAAAGGATAGACGACCGCGCCGCGTCTATAATCTTGCAACAATATTTTGACGACCATGCCCACTCCACCTAATTCCTCCTCGCTCGACGCCGAGGCGCTGTACGCGCGCTTGCTCGAACGCATGCAAACCGGCCTGCGCGACGTGCCCGATGTCGCCATCGTCGGCATCCATTCCGGCGGCGCCTGGCTGGCCGAGCGCCTGGCCGCCGATCTGGGCCTGCCGGCCCGGCTGGGCTTTATCGACGTTTCGTTTTACCGCGACGACTTCGCGCGCAAAGGCTTGCACGCCGACGTCAAGCCGACCCAGATCGGCTTCGAGGTCGACGGCGCCACCATCGTCTTGGTGGACGACGTGCTCTACACGGGCCGCACCACGCGCGCGGCGATCAACGAGCTGTTCGATTACGGGCGGCCGGCCCGCATCATGCTCGCCGCCCTGGCCGACCGTGGCGGGCGCGAACTGCCGATCGCGGCCGACTTCGTCGCCGTCACGGTGGCGCTGGAGGCGCAGCAAGCGCTGGTGCTGGCGCGCGCCGGGGATGGACAATTTTCGCTCACCATAGAACCAGACCATGCTTAATCCGCAACTGAACAAACACGGCGAGCTCCAGCATCTGCTCACCATCGAAGGTTTGCCCAAGTCGATCGTCAACCATATCCTGGACACCGCCTCGTCGTTCGTCGGCATTTCCGACCGCGACGTCAAAAAGGTGCCGCTCATGCGCGGCAAAAGCGTGTTCAACCTGTTTTTCGAAAACTCGACCCGCACCCGCACCACCTTCGAGATCGCCTCCAAGCGCCTGTCGGCCGACGTGATCAATCTGAACATCTCGGCTTCCTCGGCCAGCAAGGGCGAATCGCTGCTCGACACCATCGACAACTTGGCGGCCATGCACGCCGACATGTTCGTGGTGCGCCACGCCCAGTCGGGCGCGCCCTACCTGATCGCCAAGCACCTGGTCGACACGCGCCAGAGCCACGTGCATGTGGTCAACGCCGGCGACGGCCGCCATGCCCACCCGACCCAGGGTTTGCTGGACATGTACACCATCCGCCATTACAAGCGGGACTTCACCAATCTGACGGTGGCCATCGTGGGCGACATCCTGCACAGCCGGGTGGCCCGTTCCGACATCCACGCCTTGACCACGCTGGGCGTGCCGGAAGTGCGCGCCATCGGTCCGCATACCTTGCTGCCGGGCGGCCTGGAACAGATGGGCGTGCGCACCTTCACCGACATCAACGAAGGCTTGAAGGGGGTCGACGTGATCATCATGCTGCGCCTGCAAAGCGAGCGCATGACCGGTGCCCTGCTGCCGTCGGCCCAAGAGTTTTTCAAAAGTTACGGCTTGACCCCGGAGCGCCTGGCGCTGGCCAAGCCGGACGCCATCGTGATGCACCCCGGGCCGATGAACCGGGGCGTGGAAATCGACTCGGCGGTGGCCGACGGGGCCCAGGCCGTGATTTTGCCCCAGGTGACGTTCGGGATCGCGGTGCGGATGGCGGTGATGAGTATTTTGGCGGGAAATCAAGGATGAAATTACATATCAAAAACGGCCATCTGGTCGACCCGGCCAACCAGATCGACGCCCCGCGCGACCTGTTCATCGAAGCGGGCAAGGTGCTGGCGGTGCTGGGCGCCGGCCAGGTGCCGCCCGGTTTTGTTGCCGAGCGCACGATCGAGGCGGCCGGCCTGGTGGTGGCGCCCGGCCTGGTCGACCTGTCGGCCCGGCTGCGCGAGCCCGGCTACGAATACAAGGCCACCCTGGAATCGGAACTGCAAGCGGCCATGCGGGGCGGGGTGACCAGCCTGATCTGCCCGCCGGACACCGACCCCGTGCTCGACGAGCCGGGCCTGGTGGAAATGCTCAAGCACCGCGCCAAAACGCTCAATCTGGCCAATGTGCATCCGCTGGGCGCGCTCACGGTGGGCTTGAAGGGCCGCGCGTTGACCGAGATGGCCGAGCTGACCGAGGCCGGCTGCATCGGCTTTTCGCAGGCCGAGGAAGCGATCGAAGACACCACGGTGCTGCTGCGCGCCCTGCAATACGCCAATACCTTCGGCTATACGGTGTGGCTGCGCCCGCAGGATGCCCATATCGGGCGCGGCGGCATCGCCCACAGCGGCCCGCTGGCCTCGCGTCTGGGCTTGTCGGGGGTGCCGGTGATGTCGGAAACCATCGCCCTGCACACCATTTTCGAATTGATGCGCGCCACCGGGGCCCGGGTCCATCTGTGTCGCATCTCCTCGGCCGCCGGTCTGGCGCTGGTGCGGGCGGCCAAGCGGGACGGCTTGCCGGTCACGTGCGACGTGGGCGCCCACCACATCCACCTGACCGACGCCGACATCGGCTTTTTCGATTCGAACGCGCGCGTCACGCCGCCGTTTCGCAGCCAGCGCGACCGCGACGCGATCCGTCTCGGTCTCTTCGACGGCACCATTGACGCCATCTGTTCCGACCATACCCCGGTCGATGACGACGAAAAACTGCTGCCGTTCGGCGAAGCCTCGCCCGGCGCCACCGGCCTGGAACTGCTGCTGTCCCTGGCCTTGAAGTGGGCCGACGATTATGTGGCCCAGCAGGGCGCCGGCCAGGACGGCCATGGACCCGGCCCGGGACCCGGACCCGGTCCGCTGGCGCGGGCGGTGGCCAAGCTGACCTCGGACGCGGCGCGCGTGGCCGGTCTGGCGCGCGGCACGCTGGGCGTGGGCAGCGTGGCCGATGTGTGCCTGTTCGACCCGCACGCGCGCTGGACGGTGGCCCGCGCGGCCCTGGCCAGCCAGGGCAAGCACACGCCCTTCCTGGGCTATGAATTGAGCGGCGTGGTGCAAGCCACCATTGTGGCCGGCCACCTTGCCTATCAGCGTTAAGACCCGGCGCGCGGGCGGGGCGGCGTGAAGCTGGTGCTGTACTGGCGGCTGGCGCGGATTGTCGCGCACGTTTTCTTGGGCATGCTGATCTGCGGCGCGGTGTTTCCGTGGGCCGGTCCGCAACGGCACGACGCCCTGGTGCGGCGCTGGTCGCGCCGCCTGCTTGGCCTGTGCAATGTGAGGCTGGCGACGACCGGCGCGGCGCCCCTGGCGCACGCCATGGTGGTGGCCAACCACGTGTCCTGGCTCGATATTTTCGTCATCAACAGCGTCTATCCCTGCCGCTTCGTGGCCAAGGCCGAAATCCGCGCCTGGCCGATGCTCGGCTGGCTGGCGGCCGGCGCCGGCACCGTGTTTATCGCGCGCGGCGACCGGCGCGGTCTGCGCCACCTGTTCACCGGCCTGGTGGACAAGTTGCGCAGCGGCGAGCGGATCGCCTTTTTCCCGGAAGGCACCACCGCCGCCCACGGTACCCTGCTGCCGTTTCATCCGAATTTGTTCGAGGCGGCGATCGACGCCGGCGTGCCCGTGCAGCCGCTGGCGCTGGCCTACGCCGATCCGCTGGGCGCGGTGCCGGCCGCGCTCGACTTCACGGGCGACACCAGCGTCCAGCAAAGCGTGTTGGCGATCCTGGGCGGCCCGCCCGTCACGGCCAGTGTCGCTTTCCTGGCGCCGCTGACCAGCGTGGACGCGCACCGGCGCGACTTGGCCGCGGCCGCGCGGCAGGCGGTGGCGGCGGCGCTGGGCATGTCGACCGCGGGCGAGGGCGCGCGCCGTTCGGCCGCCGATTAGTTTAGGTCGAGGTCAGTGCGGCCGGTTGCGCCGGCTGCTGGTAGGCGGGGCAGCGCACTTGCAGCACCGAGCGGTCCTGCAAGCAGAGCGCCGACAGCGCGCCGCCCCACACGCAACCGCTATCGAGCGCGATCAAGCGGTCCCGCACTTGCAAGCCGAGCGCCGACCAGTGGCCGAAGATCACGGTATGGTCGGCGCTGCGCCGGCCCGGCACATCGAACCACGGCATCAAACCGGAATCTTGGCCGGCGTCGGCCGATTCCTTCAGCTTGAAATCCATCACGCCCTCGGCGCTGCAAAAGCGCAGCCGCGTCATGGCGTTGATGATGCAGCGCAGGCGGTCGGCGCCGCGCAGCGTGTCGTCCCAGGCGGCCGGCTCGTTGCCGTACATCTGGCGCAGGAAATCGATCCAGCCGTCGCCGCGCAGCATGGTGTCGACTTCGCCGGCCAGCTCCAGCGCCCGGGCCGCGCTCCACTGCGGCAGCAGCCCCGCGTGCACCAGCAGATGCTCGCCGCGCCGTATCGCCAGCGGCCGGCGGCGCAGCCAGTCGATCAGCGCGTGGCGGTCGGGCGCGGCCAGGATCGTATCGAGGGTGTCGCTGCGGTGGAGCGGGCGAATGCCGTTGGCCACCGCCAGCAAATGCAAATCGTGGTTGCCCAGCACGGCGTCGGCGCGCCCCGCCTCGGCCAGCGCCATCACGTGGCGCAGGGTGGCCAGCGAGTGCGGGCCACGGTTGATCAAGTCGCCCGCGAACAGCAATTCGTAGGGCGCGCCGGCCTCCTGGTCGATACGCGCGAGCAGGGCCATGGTTTGTTCGTGGCAACCTTGCAGGTCGCCGATGACATAGGTTTTCATAGTGCCTTTTTGTGAGTCCGGTGGCCCGACACTGGCAAACCGCCCGGTTGTGGCCTCGATACTAAAGGATTTTCGCGCCCGGCAGGGGCGGCCATGGCGCGGTGGCGGCGCCGGCCCGGCGCCGCCCCATGCGCCGGCGCGGCCCGGGTGGCCGGGCGCCGGGATTTAGTTGGGGAAGGGGCAAGCCGTTCCGGTACAATGGCGGGTTAACGTGCCGTTCGGGCCGATAATATATGCCGTATGCCGGCGCCGCGATGTGGTCGGCGCGCACTGATTTATCTTTTTCATTGATGAAATAATAATGTTTTCTTTTATAGTGAGCTTTGTCGCATCGGCATTGTTGACCTTGTTGGTCATAAAGCAGTCGAGATTGCACGGACCGGCCCTGGATTCGGATTTTCACGGGGTGCAGAAAGTTCATTCGCACGTGGTCTCGCGCATCGGCGGGCTGTCGATTTTTCTGGCGGTGATGCTCAGCGCGGCCATTTCGGTGTGGCGCCTGCCCGTGATGGCGAGCTGGATGCTGTCCTTGATACTGTGTTCCGGGGTGGCCTTTATCGGCGGTATTGTGGAGGACTACACGGGCCGCGTGAGCGCGCTGCGGCGCCTGATTTTGACCATGGCGGCCGCCTTGCTGGCTTATTTCCTGCTCGACGGGCGGGTGGTGCGCATCGATTTCCCCGGTTCTTCCTGGTCGCTCGATTATATCTGGCTGGCCTTGCCCTTGACGGTGCTGGCGGTGGCCGGTGTGGCCAACGCCGTCAATATTATCGACGGCTTTAATGGCTTGGCCAGCGTGGTGACGATATGCATGCTGTTGTCGCTGGCCTATGTGGCTTATGAAGTCAACGATTCCTTCGTGTTGATCGCCGCCTTCATGGTGGCCGGCGCCACCGCCGGCTTTCTGATCTGGAACTATCCGGTCGGCTTGATTTTCTTGGGCGACGGCGGCGCGTATTTTATCGGCTTTATGTTGGGCGAGTTGACTTTGTTGTTAATTATGCGAAATCCGCAAGTATCGACCTGGTACGCCGCACTGTTGCTGATTTACCCCACTTTTGAAACTTTATTTTCAGTGTACCGTCGAATGTTTATTCGTGGAAAATCTCCCGCGATGCCGGACGGCATACATTTGCACAGCCTGATTTTCCGCCGTATCGTGCAATGGGCGGTCGGACGCAAGGATGCGCGCGCCCTGATGCGGCGCAATTCGCTCACCTCGCCTTATCTATGGACCTTCTCCCTGATGGCGGTTATTCCGGCCACGGTATTCTGGCGATATACCTGGGTCTTGATGTGTTTCTGCTTCCTGTTTATTGTGAGCTACGTCTGGCTATATATGAGGATTGTGCGATTTAAATCGCCGCGTTGGATGATTTTGCGAAAAAAGAACTAGCAAGATGGTCCGGATGTATTATATTAGCAAAGAGGCGGAGTTAAATAGACCACTACGAAAAGGAGAGGCAATGGAACTGTCTAATATGTCGGCCGTAGAGCTGCGTAATCTTCAGGAAAAAATCAAGAAAGAAATCGGCAAGCGCTCGCAACAAGATTTGGTCAAGGCGCGCGAACAGATCCTCGCCATTGCCCAAAGCGTCGGCGTGCCGATCAAGGAATTGATCTCGAGCGGGGTGCGCGCCAAGACCGGCACGGTGGCGGTGCGCTACCGTAATCCGGGCGACGCCAGCCAGCAGTGGACCGGGCGCGGGCGCCAACCGAAGTGGGTCAAGCAGTGGGTCGATTCCGGCAAGGCGATCGACCAATTGCGGGTGTAAATTATCAATTATTGGCGTAGCGACAAGTATTAAGATATGCTTGGTGCTGTGAGATACTCACCTGCGTCGAACCATGCGGGTCGGTGGCCTTAGCCGCATGCCACCACCGGTACGGTTCCCCTCTTAATATGCAGCCGTCGCCATGCTTGCCGCACCATGGAGCAAGCTGGCGCTGGCTGCGCTGCGCGTCCAAATAAAATTATGCTCACCCTGTCAAAAACCATTTTCAAAGCTTACGATATCCGCGGCATCATCGGTAAAACCCTCGACGCCGGCGTCGCCAGCCAGATCGGCCACGCCTTCGGCCTGGCGGCCCTGGCCAAAGGTCAAACCAAGGTGGTGATCGGGCGCGACGGCCGCCTGTCCGGCCCCGAATTGACGGCCGCCCTGGCGCGCGGCTTGCAAGCGGCCGGGGTCGACGTGATCGACCTGGGCGTGGTGGCCACCCCGATGGTGTACTACGGCACCCACGTGCTCGACACCCAGTCCGGCATCATGGTCACCGGCAGCCACAACCCGCCCGACTACAACGGCTTCAAGATGGTGCTGGCCGGCGAGGCCATCCACGGCGAGGCGATCCTGGCGCTCTACAACAGCATCGTCGCCCATGACGGCGGCGTGGCCGCCACGCCCGGCGCGTACAGCACGCACGATATTCGCGACGCCTATTTGCAGCGCATCATCGGCGACGTCAAGCTGGCGCGCCCGATCAAGGTGGCGGTCGACTGCGGCAACGGCGTGGCCGGCGCGTTCGCCGGCGACCTGCTGCGCGGCATGGGTTGCGAGGTGATCGAACTGTTTTGCGAAGTGGACGGTAACTTCCCCAACCACCACCCGGATCCGGCCCATCCCGAGAACCTGCAAGACTTGATCCGCAGCCTGCAAGAGAGCGACGCCGAAATCGGCATCGCCTTCGACGGCGACGGCGACCGCCTGGGCGTGGTCACCAAGGATGGCCAGATCATCTATCCGGACCGGCAGATGATGTTGTTCGCCGCCGATGTGCTCAGCCGCCATCCGGGCGAACAGATTTTGTACGACGTCAAATGCACGCGCCATCTGGCGCCGTGGATCAGCAAGCATGGCGGCCAACCGCTGATGTACAAGACCGGCCACTCGCTGGTCAAAGCCAAATTGCGCGAGACGGGCGCGCCGCTGGGCGGCGAAATGAGCGGCCATATCTTCTTCAAGGACCGCTGGTACGGTTTCGACGACGGCATGTACGCCGCCGCCCGTCTGCTTGAAATCCTCACCCGCGAGAGCGACCCCTCGGCCCTGCTCAACAGCCTGCCGCAGTCCGACAGCACGCCGGAACTGCATCTGGAATTGAAAGAAGGCGAAAACGTGGCCCTGATGGACAAGCTGCGCAGCGACGCCGAGTTCCCCGGCCACGAGCAAATCATCACCATCGACGGCTTGCGGGTCGAGTACGCGGACGGCTTCGGCCTGGCCCGTTCGTCCAACACCACGCCGGTGATCGTGATGCGCTTCGAGGCCGAAAACCCGGCCGCGCTGGCGCGCATCCAGGGCCAATTCAAAAGCGTGATCCTGGCCGCCAAGCCGGACGCCGTGCTGCCGTTTTGAGTTTGAAGGAAGTACTGTGGTCATAGCGGTACAGGAAGCGGCCGGCTCGTCCCGGCCGCTGACCATCTTGCTGGTGCGCGTATCCTCGCTGGGCGACGTGCTGCACAATCTGCCCATCGTGGCCGACATCCTGGCCCATCATCCCGACGCGGTGATCGACTGGGTGGTGGAAGAGGGTTACGTCAGCCTGGTCCGGCTTAACGGCCGGATCCGCACCATCATCCCGTTCGCCCTGCGGCGCTGGCGCAAAAGCCTGGGCAGCCGCACCACCCGGGCCGAAATCGGCGCCTTTTTCCGCGCCCTGCGCCAGTGCCGCTACGATTACGTGTTCGACACCCAGGGTTTGCTCAAGACCGGCATCATCATGGGCGCGGCGCGCCTGACGCCGGGCGGGCACAAGGTGGGCCTGGCCAACGGCAGCGAAGGCTCCGGCTATGAAGCCGTCTCGCGCCTATTTCATAGCAAAAGCATTCCGCTCGATCCGCGCACGCACGCGGTGGCGCGCGGCCGCCTGGTGGTGGCGGCGGCGCTCGGCTACCGGGTCGACAGCGCGCCCGACTTCGGCTTGCCTGGCCCGGCCCTGGCGGGTCCGCGGCCGCAGTGGATGCCCGACCAGCCCTACGCCGTCTATTTTCACGGCACCGCGCGCGACGCCAAGAAGTGGGCGCCGTCGCACTGGATCGCGCTGGGGCGGCAACTGGCGCCCATGCCGATCCTGCTGCCCTGGGGCTCGGCGCAGGAAAAAAGCGAGGCCGAGCTGCTGGCGGCCGGCTTGCCGCACGCGCGCGTGCTGCCCAAACTGTCGATGGACGACGCCGTCACCCTGGCGCGCCATGCGGCCCTGGTGATCGGCGTCGACACCGGCTTGACCCACATCGCGGCCGCCTTCAACCGGCCCACCGTCGAGTTGTATTGCGACTCGCCGCGCTGGAAAACCGAGGGCAACTGGTCGCCCAATATCATCAATCTTGGCGACCGGGGAGCCCCGCCGGGGGTACCGGAAGTCCTCACCGCGGCGGCACATCTGCTGGCCTGAACATGCGTATTTTTTATTCTGTAATGTGGTGGCTGGCCTTGCCGCTGGTGTTGGCGCGGCTATGGCTGCGCGGGCGGCGCGAGCCGGGCTACCGCCAGCACTGGCGCGAGCGCCTAGGCTTTTACGGCGCCCCGTGCGGATCGGCGCTCGCGCCCGTGATCTGGGTGCACGCCGTCTCGGTCGGCGAGACGCGCGCGGCCGAGCCCTTGATCGACGCCCTGATGGCGATCTATCCGGACAGCCGCATCATCCTGACCCACATGACGCCGACCGGGCGCGCCACCGGCCAGGCCCTGTTCGCCAAGCACCGCGCCCGCCTGGTGCAGTGTTATCTGCCCTACGACACCGGCACCATGGTGGCCCGCTTCCTGGCCCATTTCGCGCCGCGCCTGTGTATCTTGATGGAGACCGAAGTGTGGCCCAACCTGATCGACCAGTGCCGGCGGCACAGCGTGCCGGTGGCGCTGGTGAACGCGCGCCTGTCGCAGCGTTCGCTGAACAAGGCGCACCGCCTGGGCCGCCTGATGCTTGACGCGGCGCGCGCCATCTCGCTGGTGGCGGCCCAGACCGAGGCCGACGCCGAGCGGGTGCGGGCACTGGGCGCGACCAACGTGGCCGTCACCGGCAGCATCAAATTCGATGTGGTGGTGCCGGGCGCCGCCCTGGCCGTGGGAGCCCGTTTGCAGCAGCAGATCGGCGCCCGGCCGGTGCTGCTGTGCGCCAGCACCCGGGAAGGGGAGGAAGAATTGATACTGGACGCCTTTCAGCGCGCCGCCCACCTGCCGGCCAATGTGCTGCTGGTGATCGTGCCGCGCCACCCGCAGCGTTTCGACGGCGTGGCGGCGCTGGTGGCGGCGCGCGGCTTGAGCCTGATGCGCCGTTCGCAGCTGGCGCGCGAGCGCGACGCGGTGCCGGCCAAGGTGGCCGTGCTGCTGGGCGATTCGATGGGCGAGATGTTCGCCTACTACGCCTTGTGCGACTGCGCCTTCATCGGCGGCAGCCTGCTGCCCCTGGGCGGACAGAATCTGATCGAGCCTTGCGCGCTGGGCAAACCGGTGCTGATCGGACCCCATACCTTCAACTTCGCCCAGGTCAGCGAAGAGGCGGTGGCGGCCGGCGCCGCCCGTTTGACGCCGGACGCGGACGCCGTCATGCGCGAAGCGGGCCAGCTGCTGGCCGACGGCGTGCAGCGCGCGCTGATGGGCCAGCAGGCGCTCGGCTTCGCCAATCAGCACCGCGGCGCCACCCGGCGCACCGTGGCGCTGCTGCCGCCGCTGTGACGGGCGCGCCATGCCGAAGCGGTACCGACCCGGGTAGCGCCGGCGGCGAGCGGGTTTATGGAAACAGGGCCGGCAATTCCTGCGAGCGTTTGCGCAGCGCCTGCTTGGCGCCGTCGTAATCGGGGTACACCGATTCCACCGTGGCCCAAAAGCGCGCGCTGTGGTTCATTTCGAGCAGGTGCGACAGCTCGTGCGCGACCACGTAGTCGACCAGGGGCAGCGGGTAATGGATCAGGCGCCAGTTCAGCCGTATCTTGCGCTGCACCGTGCATGAGCCCCAGCGCGTGCCGGCCGAGGACAAGGCGAACGAATGGTAGCGCACCCCCAGTTTGTCGGCGTACAGGTCGAGCCTCCGCGCGAACAGCTCGCGCGCCTCCTCTTGCAGCCAGGCCCGCACTTTGTCCTTGAGCTGGTGTTCGGTGCTCACGGGCGTGAGCCAGACGTGCAGTTCGGCGCTGTCGCGATTGAAGCTGACCCGGTGCCGCCCGGCCTGATGCAGGCGCAAGATGATGTCGCCGCCCAGATACGGCAAGGCGGCGCCGTCGGCCCAGACCACGGGCGGGCGGCCCAGGCGCTGGGCGCGCCGCTCGCGCCGTTCGCGCAGCTTGGTGACGATCCAGCCCTGCTTGGCGCGGATGGCGTTGTCGATCTCGCCCAGCGAGACCCGCCTGGGCGCGGTCACGCGCAAGCCGTCGTCGTCGATCATGAAGCCGATCGAGCGCCGGCTCGAGCGCCGCAACGCGTATTCGAGCAAATGCGGGCCCAATTGCAGCTGACGCAGCGGCGGCGCGTCGGGGTCGCGCGGCGCCATCGGGAACAGGGTGGTGGAAACGCGGGGCGGCGCCGGCGTGACAGGGGCGGTAGTGGACGGTGCGGGGACGGGCGGCGTAAAGCCGAGTGGCGCGGGAGCGGCGGGGGCGGACGGCGCGGCGGCGGGCGAGGCCGCGGGCGCGACGGCTTGGGTGGCCGCTGGCGCCGACGGCTGCGCCAGCGGCGTGTGCGCCGCCGCCACATCTTGCGCGAACAAATCGAGTTGCTGACCGCTGACCTTGATGGACTTCATGTGCTGGCGCAGTGTCGGCTCCTGGATCGACGCGCCTATGCCATCGAGCCAGCGCTGTAGGCGTGCGGCGAAATGACGCGCATTTCTGATTCTATCCAATTTTCCACCTGTTGCATCATGCTGTCGGGGCTTTGCCCTTCCGGCGATATCGGTTTGCCGATCGAGACCGTGATCAGCCCGGGACGCTTCAAAAATGATTTTTTGGGCCAGCATTCGCCCGAGTTGTGGGCGATCGGCACCACCACGGCGCCCGTCTCGATGGCCAGGCGGGTGCCGCCGCTCTTGTATTTGCCTTTCTGGCCCACTGGAATGCGCGTGCCTTCAGGGAACATGATAATCCATTGGCCGTCCGCCAGGCGCCGTTTGCCATGCGCCACCACATGTTTAAAGGCGTTTTTTCCCTGCTTGCGGTCGATCGGGATCATGCGCAACAGTGCCATGCCCCAGCCGAAAAACGGGATGTATAAAATTTCCTTTTTGAACACGTAGACCAGGGGGCGTGGCAGGCTGGGCAGCAAGAAGATGGTTTCCCAGGCCGACTGGTGCTTCGACAGCACGACAGCCGGGGCGTCGGGAAAGTTTTCCGCGCCCTTGATCTGGTAGCGGATGCCGCAGATCACGCGCGCGCACCAGATGATGAACACGTTCCAGCGCGAGGTGACATAAAAGCGCTTGTTATACGACAGCGGCGCGGCCAGAAAACAGACGCAGGCCCAGATCACGGTGGCGATCGCCATGACGATGGTAAACAACAGGGAACGCAAAAACAAAGAGGTATGACGCAACACGGACTCCAGATTAATTACTGATGGCGATGGTCGGCGCCACCACCGTCACTTTGAGCAGATGGTTGACGGCGGCCGCCAGATCGGCGAACACCAGGGTGCCGGGCGGCAGCCCGCCGGTCAGGTTGGTGGCCGCGCCCTTGCCGGTCAAGACCAGGTAGGGCAGGCAGCCGCTGATGAAGCCGGCCTGTAGGTCGCGCAGCGAGTCGCCCACCGTCGGCACGCCTTTCAGGCTGGTGTTATAGCGCTGCGAAATTTCATGGAACATGCCCGGCTTGGGCTTGCGGCAGTCGCAATGGTCGGTGGCCGCGTGCGGGCAAAAGAAGATCGCGTCGATGGTGGCGCCCACCTGCTGGGCCAGCGCGTGCATCTTTTGATGGATCGCGTTCAAGATCGCCATGTCGAAGAACTCGCGCGCGATGCCGGACTGGTTGGACGCCACGATGACGCGGTAACCGGCCTGGTTCAGGCGCGCGATCGCTTCCAGCGAGCCCGGAATCGGCACCCATTCCTGGGGCGACTTGATGAATTCCGCCGAATCGTGGTTGATCACGCCGTCGCGGTCCAGGATGATCAGTTTGAGCGCCGCGCTGCCCATCTCAGGCCGCCAGCTTGGAAATGTCGGCCACCCGGTTCATCATGCCGTGCAGGCTGGCCAACAGGGCCAGACGGTTGTTGCGCAAGGCCAGATCGTCGGCCATCACCATCACGTCGTTGAAAAAAGCGTCCACGTCGTCGCGCAGCTGGGCCAGCGTTTTCAGGGTGGCGGCGAAGTCGCCGCCGGCGAAGGCCGCGTCCACCTCGGGTTGCACCCGCCGCACCGCCGCCGCCAGGGCGCGCTCGGCCGGCTCTTGCAGCAGTTCGGGGTCGACCCGGCCCGGCGCCGCCTCGGTCTTTTTCAGGATGTTGGTGATGCGCTTGTTGGCGGCCGCCAGCGAGGCGCTCTCCGGCAGCGCGGCGAACGCCTGCACCGCTTCCAGGCGCTGCACGATGTCGTCCAGCCGGTCCGGGTTTTGCGCCACCACCGCCTCGATCTCGTTGGGTGAAAAACCCCGTTCGCGCAGCATGCCGCGCAGCCGGTCCAGCATGAACACGGTGACCTCGGCCTGCGGGTCCTTGAAGCCGGCCAGCGTGCCGAACTGCGCCGCCGCGTCCGACAGCAAGCCCTGGATCGACAGCGGCAAGCGTTTTTCGAGCAGCATGCGCAGCACGCCCAGCGCGTGGCGGCGCAGCGCGAACGGGTCCTTGTCGCCGGTCGGCTGCAAGCCGATGCTCCAGATGCCGACCAGCGTTTCGAGCTTGTCGGCCAGGGCCACAGCGGTGCCGGTGGCGCTGGAGGGCAGGGCGTCGCCGGCGAAGCGCGGCTGATAGTGTTCGCTGGCGGCCAGCGCCACTTCTTCGTGCTCGCCGTCGTGGCGCGCGTAGTAGCTGCCCATGATGCCTTGCAGCTCGGGGAATTCGCCCACCATGTCGGTCAGCAGGTCGGCCTTGGCCAGCAGGGCGCCGCGTTCGGCCAGGGCCACGTCGGCGCCCATTTTGGCGGCGATGGCGCCGGCCAGCGCGGTCACGCGCGCCGTGCGCGCGGCCTGGGTCCCCAGCTTGTTATGGTAGACCACGTTTTGCAGCAGCGGCAGACGCGCGGCCAGGGTTTTCTTTTGATCTTGCTCGAAGAAGAATTTGGCATCCGACAGGCGCGGGCGCACCACCCGCTCGTTGCCGCCGATGATGTGCTGCGGGGTGGCCGTTTCGATGTTCGAGACGATCAAAAAGCGCGAGCGCAGCTTGCCGGCGGCGTCGGTCAAGGCGAAGTATTTTTGATTGGTCTGCATGGTCAGGATCAGGCATTCCTGCGGCACGCTGAGGAAGGCTTCCTCGAAGCGGCATGCGTACACCACCGGCCACTCGACCAGGGCGCTGACCTCGTCGAGCAGCGCTTCGGGCATCAAGACCTGATCGGCGCCGGCCTTGTCGAGCAACTGGGCGCGGATGCTTTCCTTGCGCTCGGCCAGCGAGGCGATCACGCGGCCCTGGGCGGCCAGGGTTTCGGCGTAATTGTCGGCGTGGGTGAGGGTCACTTCGCTCGACGGGCCCGGCATCAGGAAGCGGTGGCCCAGGGTCACGCGGCCGGACTGCAAGCCGAGCAAGGTGAGCGGCACGATGTTGATGCCGTGCAGGGCGCTTAAGCGGTGCGCCGGACGCACGAATTGCACGGTGCTGCCGTCCGGGCGCTGATAGCTCATCAGTTTTGGAATCGGCAGCTTGGCCACGGTCTCGTCGAGCGCGGCCTGCAAGCCGCCGGCCAGGGCGCTGCCGGGCGCGGTGTAACTGTAGAAAAAACTCTCGGCCTTGCCGTCGGCGGCCCGCTCCAGCTCGGCCACCGTGACGTTGGGAAAGCCCAGCGCGGCCAGCTTTTTGGCCAGCGGGGCGGTGCCGGCGCCGCTGGCGTCGAGCGCCACGCTCACCGGCAGCACTTTTTCGCGGATCGATTTGTCGGGCGAGGTGGCGCGCACCTGGGTCACCGAGACGGCCAGCCGGCGCGGCGTGGCGTAGGCGGTGGCCACGCTGTCGGCTTCGAGGAAGTCGCGCGTTTTCAAGCCGTTGACGATGCCGGCGCAAAAGGCGGCGCCCAGTTTGGCCAGCGCTTTGGGCGGCAGCTCTTCGGTCAGCAGTTCGATGATCAGTGTTTGATTCATGTCGTTATTTTTCTGTGTGACGCTAGGGAGGTCAGGCGTTGGCGGCGGTAGCCGAAGCGGTAACCGAGGCGGTAGCCGACGCGGTAACCGAGGCGGTAGCCGACGCGGTCTCGCACATGGGGAAGCCGAGTCGTTCGCGCGAATCGTAGTAGCCCTGGGCCACCAGGCGCGACAGGGTGCGCACGCGGCCGATGTAGGCGGCCCGTTCGGTGACGGAGATGGCGCCGCGGGCGTCAAGCATGTTGAAGCTGTGCGAAGCCTTCATGATCTGTTCGTAGGCCGGCAAGGTCAGCTGCAATTCCAGCAAGCGCTTCGCTTCCGATTCGTGGCTGGCGAACTGGGAAAACAGCAATTCGGTGTTGGCGTGCTCGAAGTTGTAGGTCGATTGCTCGACTTCGTTTTGATGAAACACGTCGCCGTAACTCAGTTTTTTCATCACGCCGTTTTCCTCGCGCTCGGTCCACACCAGGTCGTACACGTTTTCCACCCCTTGCAGATACATGGCCAGGCGTTCGATGCCGTAAGTGATCTCGCCCAGCACGGGCTTGCAATCGAGGCCGCCCACTTGCTGGAAATAGGTGAACTGCGTCACTTCCATGCCGTTCAGCCAGACTTCCCAGCCCAGGCCCCAGGCGCCCAGGGTCGGGCTTTCCCAGTCGTCCTCGACGAAGCGGACATCGTTTTGCTGCAAGTCCAGACCGAGCGCGGCCAGCGAACCCAGATACAGCTCGAGAATGTTTTCCGGCGCGGGCTTGAGCACCACCTGGTATTGGTAATAATGCTGCATGCGGTTGGGATTGTTACCGTAGCGGCCATCCTTGGGCCGGCGCGACGGTTGCACATAGGCGGCGCGCCAAGGTTCCGGGCCGATCGCCCGCAAAAACGTGCCAGTGTGAAAGGTGCCGGCGCCCACTTCCATGTCGTAAGGCTGGAGCAGGGCGCAACCCTGCTGGTCCCAATAGGTTTGCAGGGTCAGAATAATTTGTTGAAATGTGAGCATCGTTTTGGTCTCTGTGCCGGGCCAGCGGGTGGGTTCGCTAAAGCGCTTAATTTTAGCGGGTTTTGCCGGGCGGCTGTGAGACTTCCAGCGGGCGCCCGACAAGTATCATGAAAATAGGCGGCCAACGCGGCCGTGCCGGGACCGATCAGCGGCCGGCCGGGCCGGCGGCGCGGCGGGCGCGCCACCACGCGCCCGCCATGAGCGCCGCCGCGAGGGCGAGGAATAGCTTATTGCCCAGCAAAATGTAGGGCGTGTTGCCGGCCATGCCTTGCACCTGGGCGGCCAGGGTGGCGCGCGTATTGCCGGGCAACTGAGCGAGCAGCTTGCCGCGCCCGTCGATCACGGCGGTGGCGCCGGTGTTGGTGGCGCGCAGCATGGGGCGGCCCGTTTCCAGGCTGCGCATCTGCGAAATTTGCAAATGCTGGGCGATCGCGATCGATTCGCCGAACCAGGCCAGGTTGGACATATTGAGCAAGATGGTGGCGGGGGCTTGGCCGCCCGCCGGGCTGCGTAATTGTTCGGCGATCTCTTCACCGAACAAGTCTTCATAGCAGATATTGGGTAGCACCAGCTGGTCTTTTACAGTCAGGGCCGGCTGTACGGGGCGGCCGCGGTCCATGTCGCCCAGCGGAATGGCCATCAGGTTGACGAACCAGCGGAAACCGCGCGGGATGAATTCGCCGAACGGCACCAGATGGTGCTTGTCGTAGCGAAAGGCGGCCTGGGACCGGCCGGGGGAAAAGCCGATCACGCTGTTGGCGTAGCGCTCGGGGCTGTCGCTCAGCGGCAAGCCGAGCAGCAGGTGGCTGCCGCTGTGCTGCACGAAGCGGTCCAGGCTGTCCAGATAATCGGGCGGTAATTGGCGCGGCAAGAGGGTGACGGCGGTCTCGGGCGTGGCGATCAGGTCGGCCGGCGCGGCCGTGATGGCGCCCTGGTACATGCTCAGGGCGGCCTGCACATGCGCCATGCTGAACTTCTCCTGTTGCGGCACATTGCCTTGCACCAGGCGCACCGAGATCGGTTGGCCGCTGGGACGGGTCCAGCCGACCTGGCCCAGGGCCAGGCCGCCGCCCATCAGCACGGCCAGCAGCAGCAGCGCGCGCTTGCGGGCCGGGTGCGTGAGAAGCAGCAGGGCGCCGGCGCTCAGGGCCGCCAGCCAGCCCAGGCCGTAGACCCCGAGCAGGGGCGCGTAGCCGGCCAGCGGGCTGACGTTGTGGGCGTAGCCGGACGATACCCAGGAAAAGCCGGTAAACAGCCAGCCGCGCAGCAGCTCGGCCAAGCCCCACAGCACCGGCAGCACGATCAGATTCATGGCTGGCAAATGGAGCACCCAGCGCCGGCGCAGCCAGGTCGCCCCCGCCATGGCGGCGGCCGCGTACACACCCATGGCCAGGGCCAGCACGGCCACCGCCAGGGCGGCCAGCACGGCCGGCATGGCGCCAAAGTGGTGCATCGAGATGTAGAGCCAGTAGGCGCCGGCCGCGATCCAGCCGAAGCCGTAAGCCCAGCCGATCAGGGCGGCGGCGCCCACGCCGGCGCCGCGCAGCACCTGGTAAAACAGCAGCGCCAGGCTGACGATTTGCAGCGGCCACCAGCCGAAGGGGGCAAAGCTGAACACGGCCCCGGCGCCGGCCAGCGCGGCGATGGCCATGCGGCTGGCGGTACTGCGTGGGATGGGGGCGGGATCGTTGGCGGCGCGCCGTCTGAAACGCATGTCAGGCGTCGGCGAGCGCCGCGTCGGGCAGTTTTTCAACCAGCAGCACGTGGATCTGGCGCGCGTCGGCGCGCAGCACCTCGAAGCGCAGATTGGCGATGTCGAACACGTCGCCCTTGTGCGGCATGCGGCCCAGGTGGTTGGTGGCCAGGCCGCCGATGGTGTCGACGTCGTCGTCGCTCAAGGCGGTGCCCAGTTCCTCGTTGAACTGGCCGATCTCGGTGAGCGCCTTGACCCGCCAGCGCGGGCCGTGCTGGCCTTCCTTGATCGACAGGACGTTGTCCTCTTCCTCATCGAAGTCGTATTCGTCCTCGATGTCGCCGACGATTTGCTCGAGCACGTCCTCGATGGTGATCAGGCCGGCCACGCCGCTGTATTCGTCGACCACGATCGCCATGTGATTGTGGTTGGCGCGGAAGTCGCGCAGCAGCACGTTTAAGCGCTTCGACTCGGGGATGAAGATGGCCGGGCGCAGCATGTCGCGCACGTCGAACGACTCTTCGGCGTAGTAGCGCAGCAAGTCTTTGGCCAGCAGGATGCCGATCACCTTGTCGCGTTCGCCTTCGATGGCGGGAAAGCGCGAGTGCGCGGTTTCCAGCACGGCCGGCATCCATTCCTCGATCGGTTTGCTGATGTCGATCACGTCCATCTGCGAGCGCGGCACCATGATGTCGCGCGCGGACAGATCGGAGACCTGAAACACGCCTTCGATCATCGACAGCGCATCGGCGTCGATCAGGTTGCGTTCGTGGGCGTCATGCAGGACATCGAGCAATTCCGCTCGGTTCTCAGGCTCGGGGGAAATCAGTGCGGTCAGGCGTTCAAACAGTGACCGGTGGGGCTTGGCGTCAGTTTTGACGCCACTAGGGTGCTCTTGCATAGGAGGCGTGAGCCGTTGTCGCGAAGGGATATAGGATACACGAAAAGCGCGGCGCGGCGCGTTTTTGTCAAAAAGTCATGCGGGCGGCTGTCATGACTTTGCCAGAGGATGGTGCGCGGTTGGTGGTGGTAGCGGGTAGGTTGAGGCCGTCAATCGCGTGCCACTGCGGTCGGGGGTGTACTGGATTCTGTGTAAACGGGTTTTCGTTTAAGTCTGCGGCATTCGGTCGCCAAACTGTATGGCGAAGCGGTTCAGTGCGGCTTTCCAGTCCCGTATCGGCATCGTCCACTTCTTGCTGATGTTGTTGAGCGCGAGGTAAAACAGTTTACTGACGGCTTCATCGGTCGGAAAGGAACTGCGGGCCTTGGTGACTTTTCGCAGGCTCATATTAATCGATTCAATCGCGTTGGTGGTGTAAATCACCTTACGAATTTCCGGTGGGTAGTCGAAGAACGGTATGACGCGCGCCCAGTTTCGACGCCATGACTGTCCTATTGGTTTATACTGTTTATCCCATTTCTCCTCGAACTCCGACAGCCTGAGCTCGGCCTCCTCCACGGTGGCCGCGCTATAGATCAGCTTCAGATCGGCGGCTACTTCCTTCTGCGCTTTCCAAGGCACGAAGTTCAAGCTGTTGCGCACCATGTGCACGATGCATAGCTGAACAGTGGCCTGCGGATACACCGCCTCAATGGCGTCCGGGAAGCCCTTCAAACCATCGACGCAGGCGATGAAGATGTCCTGCACCCCGCGGTTTTTGAGTTCGGTGACCACCTGTAGCCAGAACTTGGCGCCTTCGGTTTGAGATATCCACAGGCCCAGCACCTCCTTGTGGCCCTCCATGTTCACGCCGATGGCCAGGTAGACCGCCTTGGTGCGCACCGCGCCGCTGTCGCGCACTTTGACGTGGATGCAGTCGAGATACAGGATCGGGTAGACGGCGTCCAATGGACGGGCCTGCCAAAGCTTCACATCCTCGCTGACGGCCTCCGTGACGTTGGAGATGAGCGTCGGCGACACTTCGGTGCCATACATTTCTTCCAGATGACTTTGGATCTCCCGCACGCTCAAGCCGCGCGCGTAGAGCGAGATGATTTTGTCGTCGAAACCGATCCAGCGTGTCTGATGCTTGACCACGATCTGCGGCTCGAACGTGCCTTGGCGGTCGCGGGGAACGTCCAACGGCAGCGCGCCGAAGTCACCCTTGAGCGTCTTGCTGCTGTAGCCGTTGCGGGTATTGGCGCTGCCGTTGGTCACCGCGCCGCTTTTGTCGTGGCCCAGATGGTCCGTCATCTCGACCTCCAGGGCGCGTTCCACCAGTATCTTGGTCAATTGTTTGAGCAGCCCGTTTTCGCCGATCAGGTCTTCGGGCTTCTGGTAGTTGGCCAGCAGGCTATCGGCCAGTTTGAGCAGTTCCGGATCGGGCTTGGCCCGCTTGTTGCGCTTTACAACGGTCATTGTTTCTCCTTGATGGCGGCAGTGTCCTGCCAAATGACCGTTTACACAAAATTATTTACACCCTCCTGCGGTCATGTCGGCGTGCGCTTTAGTGCGCGAGCTTGAGCATCACGCCGACGATCAAGCCCATTTGCAACAGTCCGACGCCGACGAACCAGCGTATCAGCTCGGACTTGGTATCGGCGTTGAGTGTTTTCATTTCCGCTTGCATTGTCTTCATTTCATGGCGCACAGCAGCGATATCAGAACGTAACTCATGCCCCAAGTGAGCAATATCGGAACGTATGGCAAGTAATTCTGCATTTACATCTTGCTTAGTGCAAAATCGTTCCGTAAAGCTCGCATCTTGCGCTGCAATGAGCTCGGCGAGCACGGTGCTCATCATTTTGGCTTGGTCGATTGAAAACCCCACGCTCTGGAATCGCTCCACCAGCTTGAGGGTATCGAAAGGCAGGGTTGTCGCCATATTGGTCTCAAGCTTGTTCTCACGTCGCCGTTCCTGAATACTCAGGATATAGATATGGCAATAACGATGTCAAGCGCTACCGCGTCGGTACGCCGAACCGCTCAAATGGCGTGATCTGCCGCATACTGGTCGGCGCGCTGCGAGTGCAGCACGCCGTGCACAACCAGGTGGGCATCGAGCGAATACTGATTGATTTGCCTGAGCTACCGCATAGATGAAGCGTTAACAGGATGTTCGTACGTCGCCCGCCCCAGTGCGCAGATTGATTCCAATCCAACATCGATAGTGGGAATTTTCAGGATTTTTCAAGCGCGGCGTAAAAGTGCAAAAAACTCCCTTTTTTCGCCGTTCCCGGTAACCATTCGTATCATCACAAACAGGCTTCACATCAGGCCCGATCTGGTCGAAAACCTGCTTGGCCGATTCATCCGCGAAAACAGCCGAAAAAGCGCTGTCGATCTTCGTCGGAAGTGTTGAGTCAGCGGTATCGCCGGAATGAATTTTGTACCTCGCATGGAGCGGATTCCACTGGTTAAGCTCAGGCGACGTTTTCTCTTGCTCGTCCGCACCTGCTAATTGGCAAAGTCCAAAGAGAAGCAATAGCGTTAGTTTCCGCATATTCACCCCATCAACGCTACATGAAAATGGTTGTTGTGACCTGCTGCCGGTCTTACAAATGGGATGCTGATATCGTTGAAGAGCACGAACTTGACGGGAGCGAACGTACGGAATAAACCAATCAACTTGGCTGTTCCCTCCCTATCATAATCGCTATCATTCCAGAGCACAGCCGTTTCAAGCCCATCTTTACGAAGTGGACGAACGTCCACCTGAAGCCCGTCTAGATGTGAGGCGTGATCGTCGTCATCGCGACCGTCGGCACGACTGATATTGCCGATGCCAATGCGGCGTCGGTCGATAGCTTGCCACTCAAACGCCACCCGAATAATCGCAGTCATCATGATCGGGTGCGGGTATTGATAGGCGCCCCTATCGGGCCTATTGTCCATTTGACCATAAGTGTAGTAGCCCGAGTCCATAGGGGATTGCGGCAACTTATAGAAGCTGCGCGAATCCCGAATAGGTCGTAGCAAGTCAGGTGCCTCACGGGCCATGAACAGTCTCCTTTACGCAATTTTGTTAGCAGCAAGGTCCCAACTGCCCGAGGTGTTGCCGCTAGCTCCACCACCGATGCTCTGTTGGGTATAGCACCACTTCACCTTCGAATATCGCAGGCCGATGTTGTCATGCAAAATACTGCCTTGGCTGATCATTTGCTCTATATTGGCAATCATCACGTTCTCCAATTCGACGTGATAGTACTTGACCGGATTGCCATTGCCGTCCGCGCGCATAAATTCCAATCTGGCCTTGGGAATCGTTTTGCCCATTGAACAATGCTGCAACAAAATCGGTGAAGCCAAATCGGCCATTTTAGACACTGCCAAAGTACGATGCTCACAGCGTTCCGCTGTATGTCCGCCGGCTGTAGACTCAGTAGCACTGCGTGGTTGCACTACGCCCCAATGAGCCGTCGTCAATTCTATCCAGCCTTGGTGCAAAGAATCCTTCGACTCCCCTTTAATGCCGTCGAGTTGCAAATATGCATCGGTTGCCATGGTGTAGTTCCTTTTTATGGATAAGACACTATTTTAGTCTGTACAAGTTCATAACGTTTGCCTATACGCAAAATTGGCTAAATTTTTTAATTCGCATCGAATTTTTTTCGCCGTGCTCTGGGCCATCACGCCATTCTTCAGTGAGCGTTATGAAAACGGACTTCCCAATGATCGACAACGCAATAACAATGTCAAGCTACCGCGTCGGTACGCCGAACCGCTCAAATGGCGCGATCTGCCGCATACGGGTCGGCGATCCCGAGCTTGGCGAGAATGGCCGTTTCCATGCCTTCCATCTCGTTCGCCTCCGCGTCGTCCTCATGGTCGTAGCCTTGCGCGTGCAGCACGCCATGCACGATCAGGTGGGCGGCATGGTCGACCACCGACTTTTGCTGCTCGGCCGCTTCCTGTTCCAGCACGTCGGTGCACAGGATCAGGTCGGCCTGGGTCGGCGCGTCGTCGGCGATATCGTCGCCCTCGTTGTAGGCGAAGGTGAGCACATTGGTGGCGTAATCCTTGGCCCGGTAGTCGCGGTTGAGAACGCGGCCTTCCTCGGCGTCGACGAAGCGGATGGTCAGCTCGGCCGGCGCCAGCAGGGCCGCTTTGACCCAGCGCCGCACCATGGGGCGGGTGACGGCGCTCTGCAAACGCGGGTCGGGATACTGGACCGACAGGTTCAAGCTCGGTTGCGGCTTACTTTTTGCGGGCATGTTTGGTGGCCGGAGCTTGCAGCAGGGGCGCCAGGTCATGGGCCACCGACTGCGCGGTTTCGTAAGCGTCGACGATGCGCGCCACCAGCGGATGGCGCACCACGTCGGCGCTGCTAAATTGGGTAAAGGCGATGCCGCGCACGTCCTTGAGCACGGACAAGGCGTCCACCAAGCCGCTCTTCTGGCTCTTTTGCAGGTCGATCTGGGTCACGTCGCCGGTCACCACGGCCTTGCTGCCGAAGCCGATCCGGGTCAGGAACATCTTCATCTGTTCGGCCGTCGTGTTCTGGGCCTCGTCCAGGATCACGAAGGCGTGGTTCAAGGTGCGCCCCCGCATGTAGGCCAGCGGCGCGATCTCGATCACCTGTTTTTCAAACAGCTTCTGGGTGCGGTCGAAGCCGAGCAGGTCGTACAGCGCGTCGTACAGGGGACGCAGATAAGGATCGACTTTTTGCGCCAGGTCGCCCGGCAAAAAGCCCAGCCGCTCGCCCGCTTCCACCGCCGGCCGGGTCAGGATGATGCGCTTGACGGCGTCGCGTTCGAGCGCGTCGACCGCGCAAGCCACCGCCAGATAGGTCTTGCCGGTGCCGGCCGGGCCGACCCCGAAGCTGATGTCGTGCTCCAGAATATGGCGCAGGTAGGCGATCTGGTGAGGGGTGCGCCCGCGCAGGTCGCTGCGCCGGGTTTTTAACACGGGGCTGCTGATATCGGGCTCGTTAAACGGCAGGTCGGCATGCTGCTCGGCGGCCGCCGACAAGCCGGCGCGCTGCTCGACCAAGGCCAGTTGCACTTCCTCCAGCGGCACCACCTTGTTGGCGATGTCGTAGAAGCGCTCCAGAATTTGCACCGCGCGTTCGGCGTTGCTGCCGTTGACGATGAATTTTTCGCCGCGCCGGAAGATGGTCACGTCCAGCGCGGCCGAGATCTGGCGCAGGTTTTCGTCGAGCGGCCCGCACAGGTGGGCCAGCCGGGTGTTGTCCAGCGGCTCGGGAATGAAGTATTGGGGCTGCGAAGGGATTTTGGTTTTCAACTGGCTCTTTTCAGTTCGGAGGCGGCGGCCACCAGCTCGCCGCGCAGGGTATAGGAAAAGCTTTCGGTGATGCGCACCTCGACCAGCTGGCCGATCAAGTCCGCGCCGGCGGCGAAATTGACGACCCGGTTGTTTTCGGTGCGTCCTTGCAGCTCGGTTGGGTCCTTCTTGGACGGCCCTTCGACCAGGATGCGCTGCACGCTGCCGACCATGGCCAGGCTGTAGCGCTTGGTGTTGGCGTCGATCGCCGCTTGCAGCACCTGCAAGCGGGCCAGTTTGACCTCGTGCGCGGTGTCGTCGGCCAGGCTGGCGGCCGGCGTGCCGGGCCGCTTGCTGAAGATGAAGCTGTAGCTATTGTCGAAGCCGACGTCGGCGATCAGCTTCATCATGGCCTCGAAGTCGGCCTCGGTCTCGCCGGGGAAGCCGACGATGAAGTCCGACGAAATGGCGATGTTGGGCCGCACCGCGCGGATGCGGCGGATGATCGATTTGTATTCGAGCGCCGTGTAGCCGCGCTTCATGGCGCCGAGCACCTTGTCGGCGCCATGCTGGGCCGGCAGATACAGGTGGTCGACCAGCTTGGGGATCTTGGCGTAGGCGTCGATCAGGCGCTGGGTGAACTCCTTGGGGTGGCTGGTGACGAAGCGGATGCGCTCCACTCCGGGCAGCTCGGCCACGTATTCGAGCAGCAGCGCGAAGTCGGCCGTTTCGCCGCCGGCCATCACGCCGCGGAAGGCGTTCACGTTTTGCCCCAGCAGGGTTATTTCCTTGACGCCCTGGGCCGCCAGGCCGGCCACTTCGGTGAGCACATCCTCGAAGCGGCGCGACACTTCCTCGCCGCGCGTGTAGGGCACCACGCAGTAGCTGCAATATTTGCTGCAACCTTCCATGATGGAGACGAAGGCGGAGGCGCCGTCGACCCGGGCCGGCGGCAGATGGTCGAATTTTTCGATTTCGGGGAAGCTGATGTCCACTTGCGAGACGCCGCTGCGGCGCCGTTCGCTGATCAGCTGCGGCAGGCGGTGCAGGGTTTGCGGGCCGAACACCATGTCGACATAGGGCGCGCGCGCGACGATGGCCTCGCCTTCCTGGGACGCCACGCAACCGCCGACCCCGATCAGCAGATCGGGCCGCGCCAGCTTGAGCTCGCGCAGCCGGCCCAGGTCGGAAAACACTTTTTCCTGCGCCTTTTCGCGCACCGAACAGGTGTTAAGCAAGATGACGTCGGCGTCCTCCGGCCGGTCGGTGCGGACCAGGCCGTCGGAGGCGCCCAGCACGTCGGCCATCTTGTCCGAATCGTATTCGTTCATTTGGCAACCGAAGGTTTTGATAAATACTTTTTTCTGCATGAAATGGACGCTTAAGTGGGACGCTTAAATGGGACGCTTACATGGGACGCTTAAATGAACGCTTAAACGGACGCTAATGTCGGGGACGCTCAAGGCCCGGATGGCGCCGGGGTGCCGCGGGCGGGGCGCCGGCGACAGGCCGCTAGTTTAACGTAAATCGGGGGAGGGCGGCCAAACGCCCGCGCGTCCCGGCAGCGTGCGGGCATGGCGGAGCCGCTGACAGTGAGCTTGCGGTTGGCGCAAACACTATTTGATGCAAAACAAGTTTCTCGTAATCCTTGCGTGCGACGTGATCGGCGAGCCTGTGTTGAAATAGTATTGTTGCTAGCGATACCAGCCTGTTGGTTGATATATAACAACGTTTGACGTGTGCGACAGGGTGGAACGCGCCGCTTTTGGACTAGAATATTGTTTTAAAGGCAATCTCATAGTCGAGATCGCGGTTTCAGCTTGCCAGCATTGGTCTGGGCCTTACTGATGCTTTGTGTAAATTTGTTGCGCGGGCTAGTTCAAGCAAGGTCTGTTTACAATTTTATGAACTTATTAGCCAAAACTAAGTCTTCCTTAAGTTCGAATCGGCATCATTTTTTCACAATCACCAGACGAGGAAATCATGGCACATCATTCGCTAGCATCCCAAGAAAGCTACAACCCGAACCACCTGCTGGACATTTTGCTAGGCAAGATGCAGTTGAAAAACGACGCGGCGTTGTCGCGTCTGCTGGAAGTGGCGCCGCCCGTGATCAGCAAGATCCGCCACCATCGCTTGCCGGTCGGCGCTTCGCTGCTCATCCGCATGCATGAAGTGACCGGCATGAGCATCCGCGACCTGCGCGACCTGATGGGCGACCGTCGCACCAAGTACCGTTTGTCGGATGCGCAGGGTCGGCCGAAACCAGAAGACCGTCCGGAGTCGAAAGAATCGAGCTACGCGCATTGATGCCGGATGGTTGGATGGCCGGATGGCCGGCCCCCGGCCCCCGGAGCGCCGGCCGCCGGATGGCCGGCCCCCGGCCTCTGCTGTCACACGAGCGGGGCCGGTGAGCGGGACGGGCCGGCGGCCCGGCCGGTCAGGGCAGCAGCAGGGTGGTGATTTCCTGGTATTGCAGTTCGGTTTCACGAAACAGATGCAGATACGCTTCCTGGTCCATCCCCATGGCGGTCCACGCCACGGTTGAGACCGGCATGACCAGATCGTGCTCGCCCTGCGCCAGGTCGAGCGCGTGCACCACGGCGTCGGCCACGTGAATAATGGCGGCCAGGAAGCCGGCCCCCGCCGCTTCCGGCGCATGGTGGCCGGCAATCGCCAGGCGCATGGTGTCGGAAAAATTCCAGTGCTCGGCCAGCGCCAAGCCCGCCTGCACATGGTCCACTCCCATGATCGTCTGCTCCGCTTCCAGCATGTAACAATCATGGCGGTCGCGGTAAGCGAGCACGCGCGCGAAATGCTGGGGAAACGAGGTCACCAGCACCAGCCGGCCTATATCGTGCAGCAAGCCGGCCGTGAACGCGTAATCCTGGTTAAAGCGCAGCTGGCGCGCCAGCAGTTTGGCGCAGGCGGCGCTGGCGATCGAATGGCGCCAGAACGCCTTGTCGTCGAAGCCCGGACACAGGCCGTGCGGAAAGCAGCCGGTCACGGCGGCGGCGGTGATCAGGTTGCGCGTGGTTTGAAAGCCCAGGTAGGTGATGGCTTGCTGGATGGTGGTCACCTTCACTTGCAAGCCGTATAGCGAGGAATTGGCCAAGCGCAGCGTCATGGCGGTGAGCGCCTGGTCGTGCGAGACCTTTTTGGCCAGCACCGAAATATCGACATTGTCCTGGTCAATGCTGTTGAGCAGTTCCATCACCACCGCCGGCAGCGACGGCAACTCTTCCAGATGGTTGACGATATCGTCGTAGCACAAGGTGGCGTTCATTCGGCCAGCTCCCGGCCCAGACGGTAATCTTCGGCGTAGCGGCGCAGCAGGCCGGTGGCCCAGTCGGCGTCGCTGTCCGCATCGTTTTTGCGAAACAACTGGTCCAGCCGCAGCTGGTGCCCGGCGCGTTCGGCTTGCAGTTCGGCCTCGGCCGGCGCCGCCAGCGCGATGGGCAGGATGTCGATGCCGTGGCGCGGCATCAGGGCCAGCATCGCCTCGGTCAGCACGCTGCCCTGGGGCAGCAGGACATGACCTTGCTTGTCCAGCAGTTCATCCGATAACACCATGCCAGCCTTGACATGGGACAGCGCGAGATGCTGGTAGCTTGCCGTCATGACGTTCCCCTCATTTCAGTGGCTTGATCTTACCATTGCAGGCACGCAATGTCGCTTGGCTTAGCGCAAAGCGTTGCCAGTTAGACACGGCGCGGCCCGGCGCCGGATGCCAGATTATCCATCTTGATCATCTTGCCAAGAACAAGTCATTCCCGTACATTGAGCCATGTCGCGATGTCATCACCGGGCGCGGTGGCGGTGATCGGCGTGCAACACCAGGAGTGCATTGATGTTTGGTATTCAAGTTCGGCTGACCCTGTTGTTTGTGATCATCGTCACCCTGGTGCTGGCCATCTCCGGCGCTTACACCCAATACAGCCTGGGCCGCGAACTGGAGGCGGCCAACCAAGGTCTCCAGCAGGGCGTGCTGACCCGTTTGCAGACCAGCCTGCCGTCGGCCCTGTGGGATCTGGACCGCAGCCGGGTGGACGGCATCGTCGCCGCCGAAATGCTGCCGCCCGAACTGATGGCGATCCGCGTCTACGACAGCTCGGTCGGCCTGTTCGCCGGCGCCATGCGCGAGCACGGCGGCAAGGTGGCGGCCCTGGCCGACGACCCCGGCGCCCCGGCCGCGCCCGGCGTCACGCGCGAGGCGCCGCTGGTGTTTCGCGACAGCGTCAATCCGGCCGGCGGCGCCAAACAGGTGGCGGTCGGCAAGGTGGTGGTCAACTTCAGCCGCGCCGGCATCGAGCGCGCCCTGGCCGCCGAGTTGCGCCGCAAGCTGCTCGAAGTGCTGCTGCTGGACACCATTTTGGTGCTGGCGCTGGCGCTCAGCCTGCGCATCGTGTTCGCGCCCCTGAAAAAGCTGCGCGACGGCTTGTTCGACCTGGCCTCGCGCGACAGCGAAGAAGTGGAAGAATTGCCGCAGGGCCGGCGCGACGAATTGGGCGAAGTGATCCGCGGTTTCAACGCCGTCCAGCGCAAGCTCAAGTCGGTGATCTTGCGCATCCGCGAGGCCGAGGACATGGCGCGCCGCTCCCAGCAGGCGACGGCGCTGGCGATGGACGATTTGCGCCAAGCCCAGGAGTCGCTGCTGCAATCGGAGCGCCTGGCCGGCCTGGGCAGTCTGGTGGCCGGGGTGGCGCACGAAATCAACACCCCGGTCGGCATCGCCTTAACCAGCGCCTCGGTGCTGCAAGAGGCCACGGCCGAGGTGCAAGCGGCGTTACAGCAGGGCGCGGTGCGCAAATCGGATTTGCTCAATTATATGGCGACGGCGGCCGAGAGCGCGCGCCTGATCATGAACAATGCCTACCGCGCCGCGCACCTGATTCACAGCTTCAAGCAAATCGCGGCCGACCAGGTGAGCGAGCTACGCCGCTGTTTCGAGCTCAAGGACTATATCGAGGAGGTGGTGGCCAGCCTGCGCCCGAAATTGCGCCAGAGCCGGATCGAGGTGCGGCTCGACTGCCCCGATGACATCGTGCTCGACACCTACCCCGGCGCGCTGGCCCAGGTGCTCACCAATCTGACCCTCAATTGCGTCGAGCACGCCTTCGATCCCGATTTCCCGGGCGTCATCGCCATCGCCGTGCATTGCCAGCACGACTGGATCGAGATGCGGGTGAGCGACAATGGACGCGGCATCGCGCCCGAGATGCTGGACCGGGTGTTCGACCCGTTCGTGACCACCCGGCGCGGCCAAGGCGGCACGGGGCTGGGATTGAATATCGTGTTCAACTTGATCGTCAAACAGTTTGGCGGCACTATTTCGGTGGCCAGCACGCTGGGCCTGGGCGCCAGTTTCGTGCTGCGCATTCCGCGCGTGACGCCCGAGCCGGCCGCCTTGGCCGCGCGCGCGGACATGGCCGCGCCAGCATAGCCGGCCCGCGCCGGCACAGAACAGGAGGTGGAGATGAACCCTGGGCCGAACACCATCAGGCAGCATATCGCGCTGCTACGCGGCATCAATGTGGGGCGCGCCAAACGGGTCGCCATGGCCGACTTGCGCAAGTTGATGACCGATCTGGGTTTTTGCAATGTGCGCACCCTGCTCAACAGCGGCAACGTGGTGTTCGGCAGCGCGCGCCACGGCCCGGCCGAGGCCGCCGTCATGATCGAGGAAGCGCTGGTGCTCAAACTGGGGGTGGCTTCGCGCGTGACGGTGCTCGACGCGGTCCAGTTCGGCGACATCGTCAAGGAAAACTGTTTATGCGAATTGGCCGACGACCCGTCCCGGCTGGTGGTCTCGGTGCTCAACAACCCGTCCGACGTGCGCCGTCTGGCGCCCCTGCTAAAGCAAGACTGGGGGCCGGAGGCGCTGGCGGCCGGCAAGTGGGCCGCCTATCTGTGGTGCCCGGGCGGGGTGCTGGCCAGCCGCGCCGCCGCCGCCATGGGCGCGCTGCTGGGCGACGCCGTCACCTCGCGCAACTGGTCCACCATCAGCAAGCTGTACGCCCTCGCTTGCGAGCAAGCGGCGCCGACCTGACAGCGCCTCCCTCAGCACTATTACCACCATCATAAGGAGCGACACCATGGCAAAGGCAATTGGCACATTCGAAGTGACGGTCAAACCGGAAACCCTGTCGGACGTGGCGGCCGGGGCCGGGCTGGGGCGCATGTCGCTCGATAAACGCTACCAGGGTCCGCTCGAAGCCACTTCCCAGGGGGAAATGCTCAGCGCCATGGGTACGCGGCAGGGTTCGGCCGGCTATGTGGCGATCGAGCGCGTGACGGGGGTGTTGGGCGGGCGCAGCGGCAGTTTTTTCTTGCAGCACAGCGGCACCATGACGCGCGGCACGCCCACCCTTGGCGTGAGCGTGGTGCCCGATTCGGGCAGCGGTCAGCTCGCCGGCCTGAGCGGCATGCTGCACATCCGGGTCGAGGACGGCCGCCACTTCTACGATTTCGATTATCAGTTGGCCGAGCCGGACGGCGTGGCTTGACGCCGCCAGCTGCCAGTTGCCAGCCGCTAGCGCGGCGGCCCCTGCAATTGGCGCTGGCGGAAGCTGGCCACCTTGTGCCGGTTGCCGCACGCGGCCATGCTGCACCAGCGCCGCCGGTGCGACTTGGTGCGGTCCAGGAACCATAAAACACACTGGGGATTTTCACACGGCCGTATCAGGTCAAAGTCGGCTTCGGCCAGCAATTGGGCGGCCGACTCGGCCAGTGGCGCCAGCAATTGCCATGCCGAGCCGTGCGCGTAACGGGCCGTCAGTTCCCACCGGCCATCGCCTTGCGGCGTCAATTCCAGATGGCGGCTGGCATGGGCCAGCAGGGCGTTGAGCGCGACCACATCGATCTCCCGCCCTTGCTTGCGCTGGCGCACCAGCCGTCCCACCACCTCGCGCAATCGGCGCGCCGCCTCCAGCAGCGCCAAGTCCGGCCCTCCGATGGCGCCGGCCGGCCAATAGCCCAGGCGCGCCAGCCAATCCCGCACATCCTGTCCGCTCTGCCATCGGTCGACCGGCTCGCCGTTGATGAGCTGCACCGTGTTCATCATGTCGAGCGCCGGGTGGTCGCCCACCTGCTCCATGGGCGCCGCCGGCGCGGCCGTTGCCGGATTGATCGATTTGTCCATGATGGCCCTCTCAGTGGTGTTCATTGTAACCGTCAAAATAGTGTTTGACAAGTTAGTCAGGTCGGGTACTATGTAACCTGTGAAAGCCAATTTAAGCGGTTTCATAATCGACCGATCAACGATTTACTTATCAAGGAGCTTGTCATGACCCATCCTCTCGCCACCGCCCCGCAGCGCGCCGCGTTCCGCACCGTCCAGGCCGACGGGGTTGACGTGTTTTACCGCGAAGCCGGCCCGCTTGACGCCCCTGTGATCTTGCTGCTGCACGGTTTTCCATCCTCGTCCCACATGTACCGCGATTTGATTCCGCTGCTGGCCACGCGCTACCGCGTCATCGCGCCCGATCTGCCCGGTTTTGGCTTTACCGTGGTGCCGCCGCAGCGCCAGTATGTGTACCGCTTCGACCAGTTAACGCAGACCATGGAGGCATTTGTCCAGGCGCTGGGCCTGACGCGCTACGCCTTGTATGTATTCGACTACGGCGCGCCGGTCGGTCTGCGCCTGGCCGCGCGCCATCCGGAACAGGTCACGGCGCTCATTTCCCAAAACGGCAACGCCTATCTGGAAGGGTTGAGCGACGCATGGGCGTCCACCCGCCGTTACTGGGCCGAGCCGACCGCCGCCAACCGGGACGCCCAGCGCGACATGCTCACCCCGGAAACCACGCGCTGGCAATATACCCATGGCGCGGACGCGTCCAAAGTGGCGCCGGAGTCGTACACCCTCGATGCCGCGTTGATGAGCCGTCCTGAAAACCAGGAAATCCAGCTCGACCTGTGTCTCGATTACGCGTCCAACCTGACGCTGTACCCGGTGTTCCAACAGTATTTCCGCGACGCCCAACCGCCTGCCTTGGTGATCTGGGGCCGCAACGATCCGTTCTTTTTGCCGCAGGGGGCGCAGGCTTTCCAGCGCGATTTGCCGGACGCGGTGGTGCAATTGCTTGACACGGGCCACTTCGCCCTGGAAACCCATGTCGACGAGATCGCCGCCGCCATCCACGTGTTGCTGGCCCGCGTCAACTGAGCGGCGCCGTCCGCGCTACAATTTGTCGACACGGGAGCGTTTTCCGTCAGATGAATTGGATATGGACATGAACTTGATGCACCAGCACGGGGCGCGCCCGTGCGCGGCGCACCGGCCGCACCCGCGCCCGCGCCGGCACACCGCGAGCGCGGCGCTCCTACCGCTGCTTGCGGCGGCGCTGGCCGCTTGCGCCAGCGGTCATATCGACGCGCCGTCCGCCGCGGTGGCGGCGCCCAATCCGCAAGTGCTGCTGCTGGGCGAAGTGCATGACAACGCGCAGGGCCAGCGCGCGCGCCATGCGCAGTTACAGCGTCTGGTCGAAGCGGGCTGGCGGCCGGCCATCGCCATGGAGCAGTTCGACCAGGAAAACCAGGCCCTGCTGACACGGGCGCAGAAAGACTGCGCCGACGCCGATTGCATCATCCGCGTCATGGCCGGCCCGCGTTGGGACTGGGCCCAGTACCGGCCCGTGCTGGAGCTGGCGCTGTCCTACCAGCTGCCCTTGATCGCGGCCAACTTGTCGCGCGCGGACGCTTCGCGCACCGTGCGCGACGGCGTCAAGGCCAGCTTCGACGGGGCAACCGTGCAAGCTTACCGGCTCGACGCGCCGTTGCCGGCCGATATCCGGGCCGGCCAGGAGCGCGAAGTGGCGGCCGGCCACTGCGACATGCTGCCGGCCTCGATGGTGGGCGGCATGGTCGAGGCCCAGATCGCGCGTGACATCTGGATGGCGCGTCTGATCCGGCGCCAACAGCCGCGCGATGTGGTGCTACTGGCCGGCAACGGTCATGTGCGCAAGGATATCGGCGTGCCGCGCTGGCTCGAGCTGGGCGGCCCGGCCCTGACGGTGCGCAGCGAAGCCTATCTGGAACAGGGTGGCAAGCAGGTTCCGGGCGCCTACGATGTGGTGCACACGGTCAAGCCGCAAGCGCGGCCGGACCCCTGCGCCGGCCTGAAACGCTAACCATATCGCTGGCATGTCAGCCGTTGGATCACTCACCCGGGAGCCACCATGCCGTTTGTATTCGACATCCCCACCGCCGCCGTGCCCGTCAGCGCAAGCGCGCAGCGGTTTCCCGTGCATCGCATATATTGTGTCGGCCGCAATTACGTCGAGCATGCCCAGGAAATGGGGCACAGCGGCAGGGAGGCGCCGTTTTTTTTCATGAAGCCGGCCGATGCCGTGCTGCCGGTGCCCCACGGCACGGTCGGCAGCATGCCGTTTCCCGGCATGACGCGCGATTTGCACCATGAAATCGAACTGGTGGTCGCGCTCGGAAGCGGCGGCGACGATATCGCCGTGGCGGACGCCATGCGCCATGTGTGGGGCTACGCCATCGGGCTCGACCTGACGCGGCGCGATCTGCAAACGGCAGCGAAAAAACGGGGACGGCCCTGGTGCGCCGCCAAGGGCTTCGACCGCTCCGCGCCAATCGGGCCCATCCATCCGGCGGCCGAGGTCGGCGACCCGGGGCGCGCCGCCATCACCCTGGCCGTCAACGGCGTGGTGCGCCAAAGCGCCCGCGTCGACCAACTGATCTGGAACGTGGCCGAGATCATCGCCCATCTGTCCACCTTCTACACCTTGCAAGCGGGCGACCTGATTTTCACCGGCACCCCGGCCGGGGTGGCGGCCGTGCGGGCCGGCGATCTGCTGGAAGGCCGCATCGGCGGCCTGGGCCAGCTGAGCTTGCGGATAGGCGAAAATGGCGGCGCCCACCGTCGTGCCGACGCCATGGGAGCGCTTTCATGATGAACCAGCTTTACGCCGCCAGCGAACCGGCGCGCGGCGAGATCGACAGCCGGGCCGGCCCGCTACTGCTGGAGTTTGGCGGCGGCTGGTGCGGCCATTGCCGCGCGGCCCAGCCGCTGCTGGAAGACGCTTACGCCGGCCATCCGGACGTGCCGCACATCAAGGTCGAAGATGGCAGCGGCCGGCCGTTGGGCCGCTCGTTTCGCGTCAAGCTGTGGCCGACCCTGATTTTCCTGCGCGACGGTGTGGAAGTGGCGCGCCTGGTGCGCCCCGCCGACAGCGCGCAGATCCGGCGCGCGCTGGAGCAGATCGATCCGTCCGGCAAAAACTGATGCGCGGCGCCGGCCGGGCTGACGCGCTTGTGGCGCCGACGCAAGGCGGGTATTATTGAACTGACAAACTAAGTGTAAAGGCATCACTGTTGCCTGAGCCCGGTTTATGCCAGCCGCGCGGCGCCGCATCGCGGCCGATGCGCGCTGTTCGCCATCCTCATAAGGAAACCGCATGAGTCAACCCCACGCCGGCAGCGGCAAGCCCAATTCCCCGGCCACCGTGCTGTTTGCCAGCCTGATCGGCACCACCATCGAGTTTTTCGACTTCTATATCTACGCCACGGCCGCCGTGCTGGTGTTCCCCAAACTGTTTTTTCCGGCCGCCGATCCGGCCGCCGCCACCTTGCAATCGCTGGCCACTTTCGCCATCGCTTTCTTCGCCCGTCCGGTCGGCTCGGCCGTGTTCGGCCATTTCGGCGACCGCGTGGGCCGCAAGGCGACCCTGGTGGCGGCCCTGCTGACGATGGGCCTGTCGACCGTGATCATCGGCTTGCTGCCCACCTACGCCTCGATCGGCACCCTGGCGCCGTTGCTGCTGGCGCTGTGCCGCTTCGGCCAGGGCCTGGGCCTGGGCGGCGAGTGGGGCGGGGCGGTCTTGCTGGCCACGGAAAACGCGCCGCCCGGCAAGCGGGCCTGGTATGGCATGTTTCCCCAGCTGGGCGCGCCGATCGGGTTTTTCCTGTCGGGCGGCATTTTCCTGCTGCTCAGTCAAAACCTGAGCGACGCCGACTTCTTCAGCTATGGCTGGCGCATTCCCTTCCTCGCGAGCGCCGTGCTGGTGCTGGTGGGCCTGTATGTGCGCCTCAAGATCACGGAAACGCCCGCCTTCCGCGCGGTGCTGGAAAAAAATGAACGGGTCAAGCTGCCGTTTATAACCGTGTTCCGCGAGCATGGCGAAGTGCTGTTGCTGGGCACCCTGATCGCGCTGGCCACCTTCGTGCTGTTTTATCTGATGACGGTGTTCGCCCTGAGCTGGGGCACCACCGCGCTGCACTATTCGCGGCGCGACTTTTTGATCCTGCAACTGTTCGCCGTGCTGTTTTTCGGCCTGACCATCCCCATCTCGGCCGTGCTGGCCGACCGCCACGGCCGGCGCGCAACGCTGATCGTCGTGTCGGCCGCCATCGCCGTGTTCGGCATGGCCTTCGCGCCCATGTTCGGCTCCGGCGACACGGTGGCGGTGACCGTGTTTCTGGCGCTGGGCCTGGCCCTGATGGGGATGACATACGGCCCGCTGGGCACCATGTTGTCCGAGCTGTTTCCGGCCGAGGTGCGTTACACGGGCGCCTCGCTCACCTTCAATTTGGCCGGCATCCTGGGCGCCTCGCTGGCGCCGTACGCCGCCACCTGGCTGGCGGTGCACCACGGCTTGCAGTACGTCGGCTACTATCTGTCGCTGGCCGCCCTGATCAGCTTGGCCGCCCTGTGCGTGGCGGGGCGCCGCGGTCGGCCGGCCCAGGCTTGGCGCGACTGAGGCCGGCCCTACGGGAGGCCCTTACGGGAGGCCCGTACGGGACGCCCTCACGGGACGCCCTTACGGGACGCCCTCACGGGACGCCCGTACGGGGCGGTCGCCCAATTCAGTTACCATATGACCTTTGCGGTATTCGCACGCCCTTATTGGAACCAGCATGTCCACCGATTCAAGTCCGTCCGCCTACCAGCCCGTGTCCGTGCCCGGGTCTGTTCCCGGGTCCATGCCCGGGTCCGTACCGATCTCCGAGCGCATCCGCCAGCGCCTGGCGGCCAGCAAAACGCGCTATCACGCCAACGACAATATCGCCCACTTCATCGAACCGGGCGAACTGGACCTGCTGCTGGTCGAGGTGGAAGAAAAAATGCGCGCCGTGCTGCAAAGCCTGGTGATCGACACCAGCAGCGACCACAATACCCAGGACACCGGGCGGCGGGTGGCCAAGATGTTCATCAACGAGGTGTTCAAGGGCCGCTATCTGCCGATGCCGCCGGTGACCGAGTTCCCCAACGCTTCCCATCTGAACGAGTTGATGATCATCGGCCCGATCACGGTGCGCAGCGCCTGTTCGCACCATCTGTGCCCGATCATCGGCAAGGTCTGGATCGGCGTCATGCCCAACGAGCACTCGAACCTGATCGGCCTGTCGAAATATGCCCGCATCGCCGAATGGATCATGTGCCGGCCCCAGATCCAGGAAGAGGCAGTGGTGCAGCTGGCCGACACGCTACAGGAAAAAATGCAGCCCGACGGCCTGGCGGTGGTGATGGAGGCGGACCATTTTTGCATGTCCTGGCGCGGCGTGAAGGACATGGAAGCGAAGATGATCAACAGCGTCATGCACGGCTCTTTTCAAAAGGACCCGCATTTGCGGCGCGAGTTTTTGTCCCTGATTAAACGCTAATTTTTCCGGAGGGTGTCATGTTAGTCCGACTCTTATATGCCAGCCGCGCCGTCGAGCCCCAGAACGGCGAGGTGATCGCCGGCATCATGCAGCAATCGCGCAACCACAATCCGCGCAACGGCATCACGGGCGTGCTCTGTCACAGCGAGCGCGCCTATCTGCAAGTGCTCGAAGGCGGGCGCGAGGCGGTCAACGCGCTGTACGGACAGATCCTGCGCGACCCCCGCCACTGCGACGTGATGCTGTTGCAGTACGAGGAAATCAACGAGCGCCGCTTCGCCTGCTGGACCATGGGTCAATCCAATCTGCGCAAACTCAATCACGCCATTTTGCTCAAGTATTCGGCCTTGCCGGAATTGGACCCGCACCGCATGTCGGGCAAAAACGCGTTGGCGCTGGTGGACGATCTGATGGCGTGCGCCTCCATCGTGAGCGGCGCCTGACGACGCCGGCCGGCCCCTATTTGGGGTAGCTATTGGTGCCGCGCTGGGCCTCGGCGGTGGTGCTGGTGCCAAGCACCAGTGCGAGGCTGGCGCCGCTTTGCTCGCGCTCGCTGGTGCGCTCGTTGGCCGTGATTTCCCAGGGCCGCCAGGCGCTCGGGTGTTGCAGCAATTCGTCCACTTCCAGATCGATCCGCCTGGCCTCGGCCTCGGCGCCGGCGCGCCGCGCCAGCGCCGCCTTGGCGCGCAAACCGTCCACGGTGGCGGCCACCGTCTTGAGCATGGCGTAACCGAGCGAAAACATATGGCGCGCATTGCCGCTCGCGTGTTCCTGGGCTTCGTCGAGCAGGGTGTCCAACCAGTGCTCGGCCACCCGCATCTGTTCATTGAGCGGCGGCGGCGCCGTCAAGCGCTTGGGATCGGGCTTGAACAATTCTTCGACGCCCCTTTCGAGCCAGGCCCGCCGATCCAGTTCGATGCGGCGCAGGTGATCGGCGAAATCGACGTTCTCTAAATCGACGCGGGTGTTGGCCGCGTCGGTTTCGCCGTCGCGGGTGAGGAAACGCAGCTTGGTGTCGATCCCCTTTTCAGCCAGCTGGCGGGAATAGGTGAAGCCATTGGCCAAGGTCGGGGCGGCGCTGGCCTGGCCGTCCATGCCGAAACCGGCGCCGATCGCCGCCAGCCCGGCCTGGGCCTGCGCGCTGCCGCCGCTGTGCGCGTTCGAGCGGGTCAGCTGCATGAAGCCGGTGCGGTCGCGCAGCTCGAAGCGCTTGTCGCGCCGCTCGGACTTCAGGCCGCCCGTCAGCAAGGCGAAACGGCCGGCCGCCTCGCCGCTGCCGGCCTTCAGGTTGATCAAGGCGGCGTTGGCCGCCACTTCGTTGCGGCGCTGTTGTTCGCTGTATCGATCGACCACGCACAGCGACAAATTCGGGTGCCGCGCCAGCAGGCGCCCGACCACCTGCGGCATGGCCGCGCTGCCGTCGGGGTGGCGCAGGCTGGCCGTCAGGCGCGCGTCGTCGGCGGCGTGGGCCGGCCGGGCGCCGTCCATGTCGAACAAGGTGCGCAGCACGGCCAACGCCTCTTCGCGGGTGCGTTCGTCATTGCCGTTGCGCGGCAGGCGCAGCCAGATGCCCTCGGTGCCGGCGTCCTCGCGCGAGACGGTCTTGTCGATCCCGCCGCCCGAACTGGCCACCTGTTCCCAGCCCACCCGCACCCCGGCGCCGGCGCCGAGCGCGCCGCCCTTGCGCACCTCGGAACCGATGAAGATTTCGAAGCCGGTGGTCGCCATGCCGATCTCGAACACGGCCGCGCGCGCACGGTTGGCCTTGATCTCGGCGCGCACCGGCGCCGTCAGGCTCAGGCCTATCTTATTGGCGATCGAGACCGGCCAGCTAAACAGCTTGGTGCTGGCGCCCACATTGCCGCCCGAGCTGATCTTGATCTTGCCGCGCAATTCGAGCTGCTGCACCATCGGCGCCAGAAAATCGTACAGATCGGGCAGCGCGGCGATCTTCTCCATCTGCGCGGTGGCGGTCATGTCGCGCACGATGGCGGCATCCTTGAGCAGACCCGCTTTGGCCTGCTGCGCGGCCGCGTCCGGGGTGCCGATGCGCTCGGCGATGGATGTCACGAAGGGTGCGATCTGGAGCGCGTCGCCGACTTGCACCCCTCGGCCGCCGCCCGCGTCGCCCCCGTTGCCCCCGTCGTTCTCCAACAGCCGGGCGGCGGCCGCCGCCAGATCGGCCCGCGCCGGCGCGCGCGTGAGCGGGCGCAGGCGGCCGTGAACGAGCGCCAGTACGGCCGCGCTGTCGTTGCGGTCCAGCGCGATCTGGCCGGGGCGCAGGCCGGTGTCGGCGCGCGCCTTGGCCCCCGCGTGCAAGGTGGCGGCCAGCCGCACCGTCTCGTCGGCGCTGAGCGAGCCGGGCGCCAGATGGGCCACGCAGGTATCGAGCTGGGCGCCGACCCGGCGCAAGGTGGCGTCCAGCCGGGCCATCGGCAGTTCGGGCGTGCCGTAACCGAGGCTGGAAGTGTGTTGCGCCAGGCGCAGCGATTTGGCGTCGAACGGGGTTTTGCTGCGCAGCGGGCCGCCGTGCCAGCGCGACTGGTCGGCCCGGTCCACCCAGGGGCCGAGAAATTTTTCCAGGCGCGCGCTGGCCTGGAGCAGGTTGTGGTCCATGCCATCGGCGCCGCCTTCGTCAAGCAGCATGCCGTTGCGCACCGCGTTGTAGGCGGCCAGTTGTACTTCGCTGCATGCGTCGCGCCGGCCGCTGGCGCCGATCGATTCGGCCGCCTCGGCCGCCGCCCGCAGCAGCTTGGCGCGATTGTCCGCGTCCGCCCCGGCCGGCATGTGCGCCAGCGCGTGCGCGGCCAGCGCGCCGACCCGCAGGGCGACCCGTTTTTCCGGGTCCTTGACGGGCTGGTTGCTCAACTGTTCTGCCGCCAGCGAGCCGCCCGGCAGGCTGCGCACGCCGGTCAGCACGCGCTGCGCGAAGGGCGCGTCCAGCCATGCCATGGGCGAGGCGGCCGGCCCGGTCGCCGGCGCCAGCGGCACCCGCTCGATGCGGCCTTGCGTGCTGTCGGCCAGCTGGGCCAGCAAAATATCGATCAGCAGCGGCGCCGGGATGGCGTGATCGTACGGGTCGAAGGGCCGCGCCAGCAGGGTCCGCGCCGCTTGGCGCAAGCGCGCGCGCACCGCGTCGGCCGCCGCCTGCTGTCCGGGGCCGACGCTGAAGCCGGGCAGCGCGGCGATGGCCTGCTCGATGTGGTCGGCCTCATTGCGGGCCAGGCCGGCGCGGGCGGCGTCCGCGTGCTGCCGGGCGCGCTGATCGGCTTGACTCAGGCGCGCGACGGCCGGCGCCACTTGCTCCAGCAAATTGGGCAGCACACGATTGGCGTGGGCGGCGGCCAGCGCGTCGTGGCGGGTTTGCGCCGCGCTCACCATGTGCGGCGCGCCGCCTTGCTGGCGCACCTGCGCCAGGCGGGACTCGGCGGCCGCCAGCGCCGCGTCGCTGTGCGTGCCGTGACGCTCGATTTCATGCAAGGCCGCGCGGTACGCCTCCGGTTGCGCCAGGCGGGTGGCCCTGGCGCGCGCTTGCGCATCGTGCAAGGCGTCTTGCAATTGCGCCGCCTCCTGTTTGAGTCTGGCGATGTAGTGCTGTTTTTGCAGCGCCGTCAGCGCTTCCTTCTGTTCGCCCAGGCTGGCATAGCCGGGCGAGGCGGGCGGCGCCGGTTGCGGTGCGGGTTGCGGTGCGGGTTGCGGTCCCGGCCTCGGTCCCGGTCCCGGTCCCGGCGCCGGCCGCGCCTTGCGCAGCACGTTGGGCACGCGCGTCTCGGGGGCCGACAGCAGCACCGCCTTGCCCCGGTTGGCCTTGACGTTGCCGGCGTCCGGCACCGCGCCGACCCAGTTGAGCGCCCGCCCCATCCGGTGCAGCAGGGCACGTTTGGCGGGCGGCGCGCTGGGCGTGTCGAAGCGGGCCAGGGCCGTGTCCAGGTCGGCGATGGTCCGGCTCACCTGGGCCGGGTCGCGCACCAGGCCGTTTTGCCACTGCTGCGCCGACTCGGGCGCCAGTTTTTTGCGCGGCAAATAAACGCCGCTGCGCACGTGATCGGTCTGCTTTTGCGGCGATTTTTCGTGGCGCAGCGATTGTTTGTCAACCGTGAAGCCGAAGCCGATGCTGGTATGAACGGCGCCGCCGCCGGCGAACAGCTTCATCAAATGTCCTTTGTCTATCGCGCCCCCGGGCCCGCGCAGTGCGGCCCGATGGTTCTATCTTGTCGTTGGCGCCCGCTCGCGTGGCGGCGGGACTAAGACGTTTTACGTGCGAAATATGACGTGGTGATGAACTGTTGGTTTTTTTTACAAAAAACCAAGGGCCAAGCGGCTGGCGATATGGGCGGGAAGATGGCAAACCGGGTGCCGGGTGGCCGCGCGCCGTGGCCGGCGTCGATCCGGTGCTATATTATGGTCCATCCAATTTTGAGGAAAAGTCATGCCATTTTTGATTGCAGGCCGCCTGCTGGCGGCCGCCACGCTGGCGCTGGCCGCCGGGCCGATCGCGGCCGGCGAAGTGGTGGTCTCGGCCGCCGCCAGCCTGGGTAACGCCTTCAAGGACATCGCCAAGCTGTACGAGGCGCACTATCCGAGCAGCAAGGTGAACCTGAACTTTGCCGCCTCCGGCGTGTTGTTGCAACAGATGGCCAAGGGAGCGCCGGTCGACGTGTTCGCCTCGGCCGATCAGGAAACCATGGACGCCGCGCAACAGCAGGGGCTGGTGAACGGCGCCGAGCGTCATGATTTCGCGCGCAACAGCCTGGTCTTGATCGTGCCGTCCGATGGCAAGGTCAGCTTGAGTAAGCTGGACGATTTGCTGCTGCCGCAGGTGCTGCGGATCGCGATCGGCAACCCGGCCAGCGTGCCGGCCGGGCGCTACAGCCGTGCCGCGCTGAGCGAGGCCAAGTTGTGGCCCGCCGTGCAAGCGAAGGCGATTTACACCCAAAACGTGCGCCAGTCGCTCGACTATGTGGCGCGTGGCGAGGTGGACGCCGGTTTTGTGTACGGCACCGACGCCGCGCTCATGAAAGGCAAGGTCAAGCTCGCCTTCACAGTGCCGCTCGACGCCCCGATCAGCTACCCGATCGCGCCCACCCGGGACGGTGCCCATGCGGAGGAAGCGCGCCGTTTCGTGACGTATGTCCGCTCGCCGGCCGCCCAGGCTATTTTGGCCGGCTACGGTTTCATGGCTCCGTAAGGCGAGCCGATGGGCCGCGCGCGCGGCCCATCGGAAGGCGGCGCGCGGCCGCTTACGCCAGTTCGACTTCGCGGTTCGTTTGCGGCGCCGAAGGGCGATACATCTCGCCGAACACCACTTCGCTGGTGGCGATATTGTGGTATGCGCCGATCAGGCCGATCTCGCCGCGCTCGAGCCGCTCGCGCAGGTAAGGGCTGTTGGCGACGATTTCAGCAAGCGAGTTTTGCACGTTTTGCTTGGTGACGCGCTCGATCATGGCCGCGTCTTTGCTGACGATGTGGTGCTGGGTGCAGCCGCACTGGGCGATGGCCTTTTCAATCTTTCTGGTGATGGCGCCCATATTGTGCTGCTTCTCGTTGGCCATGGCCAGACCGACCGCGCCGCAATGGGAGTGACCTTTCACCACAATGAGGCGGGCGCCCAGTTTGGCCGCGATCTCCAGACTGCCGATGATTTCCTGGCTGATGATATTGCCGGCGATCCGTATCGTGAGCAAGTCACCCAGCCCCGCGTCGAAGATGATTTCGGGCGAGGTGCGCGAATCGATGCAGTTGACCACCACCGCCATCGGATTTTGACCCATCGCGGTGGCATCGACCTGGTGATGATAGTATTTTTCCGTCCATTTGCCATCGATAAAACGCTGGTTGCCCACTTTGAGCAGATTGAGCACGTTCGCCGGACTCAGGCTTTGCTGGGTTTTTTTGTCCAACACCGTGACAAACTCGATATGGTCGCCTTGCTGGTAATGGTCTTTCAAGCCCAGCATATTGAGTTGAATGCCGCGCTCGGGCGCCACCACGTTCTTGTAGTCTTGCAAGATTTCGAGGATGTCGTCGTCGATAAAATTGGCATAGGTGGCGTCGATGAGCACCTTGGAATTGTCCGGGATTTCCCACAACGCGCTTTTGATGGTGGCCTTGTTGAGGAAGGAAACCTGGTTTGGCAATTCCAGCTTGATCACGTCGCCAATATGGAGTTGATACTCTTCTTTGGTGAACGGATTGCGGAAATTGCTGCGCATCAGATAAAACACGCTGGTGGCCAAGCCGATCAGCACGCCGATCAGCAAGTCGGTGGCGACGATGGCGACAATGGTGACGGCAAACGGCAGGAACTGCGACCAGCCTTTTTTATACATGTCCTGGAACAGCGAAATTTTGGCCAATTTGTAGCCGGTCATGATCAAGATCGCGGCCAGCGCCGCCAGGGGGATCATATTGAGCATGGGGCTCAGCACCAGTACGCTGGCCAGCATGAATATACCATGCAAGATCGCCGACGCCTTGGTCCGGTTGCCGGATTGAATGTTGACCGAGCTGCGCACAATCACCGATGTCACCGGCAAGCCGCCAAGCAGGCCGGCGACGATATTGCCGGCGCCTTGGGCGATCAATTCGCGGTTCGGCGGTGATTCGCGTTTGTGCGGATCGAGCTTGTCGACCGCTTCGATATTGAGCAGTGTCTCCAGCGAAGCGACGATGGCGATGGTGGCGCCCACCACCCAGACCTGGTAATTGGCCAGATGCGCCAGCTGCGGCAAGTGAATATAAGACGACAAATTGTTGGTGTCGATGGGCGGCAGATTGACGAGATGGGTTTGCTCGATGGCCAGGCCGGGAGCGAGCTTAATGAACAGAAAATTCAACAGCACGGCCATCAGCACCACAAACAAGGAGGCCGGCAGCAGTTTGATTTTCTTGAGCGCGGTTTTATCCCAATAAGACAAGACCAGGATCGATATCAGGCTGATGATGATGGCGCCCGGCGTGAAGAAGTTAAACGCGTGCAAAATTCCGGAAAAGGTGTTCTCGCCATTGGGTTGGCTGAAAGCGAACTCGCCTTCGACATTGCTATCGTAGCCGACCGCATGCGGAATCTGTTTCAGTATCAGCAAAATCCCTATGGCGGCAAGCAAACCCTTGATCACGTTGGAGGGGATGTAATTGGCCACGAAGCCGGCTTTGGCAAAACCCATCGCCAGCTGGAGAAAACCGGCGATCAGTACGGCGGTGAGTAAAATCTCAAAAGCGCCCAGTTTGGTGATCGACGCCAGTATCACGGCGGCCAGCCCCGCGGCAGGACCGCTGACGCTGGTTTGCGACTGGCTCAGCGTACCGACCACGATCCCGCCGATGATGCCCGAAATGATGCCGGACAGAAGCGGAGCACCGGATGCCAATGCCACACCGAGGCATAATGGTAGTGCGACCAGAAAGACCACGATACTGGCTGGAATATCCTGTTTCAAGTTATTTAGCGTCATGGGATATATGTATAAAAATCCTGCTGCTGGAGGGACGTAAATCGTCCTTCGCCAATGGCGAAAAATCGAAAAACGTGGGTATCAATGGTTTTATTCGCCAGACTGACTGGGTAGCGAAACTATGCCTGTGCCGGCGCCATTATGTTTTATTATTACTTAAAAAGCAATATAATCGATATACATGCTCATTCCTTTCATCAAAAATCGGAGCGAATTTCCATCCCTGATGATCGCGGTACGGGCCGTGGCGGCCCGCTTGTCAGTAGAGGCCGGCGCTGCATTGTTCGGCACTGTTCCGCAAGTCACATTCTTGGCCCCGTGCCCGGTAAGGCGGCGGGCTTTAAGATGACCACGCTAGTTTATGTCAGCCCGGCATGTGAACGCTGGCATTTTCCAATTTTTTTCGATATGGCGCAAGGACGGTTCAGTTAAGCAAACCACTTGGTTCATAATAAAATATTACGCATAAATATTCAGGGGAAATTGTTATTTCCGTTTTATAATTTGGCGGAATGACAAAATTTGCGCGCGTTGCACTATGACGCCTGTGCTCGGCGGTCGCTTCACAGGCCGAAAACAGTGCGTCATGTGAGCAGAGCGGCGGCGCGGAGCTTATCGCAGACCGGAATGAACCCCGGTGCCACTTTTAAGGAGTTTATAAGAAAAATCGGCGGAAACAGCTGAGTGGAATTCGAGCAGCTCTACAATTTGGCCGGCGACCGACTCGCCAGGAGTTGCTCGAGCGCCATAACTACTAGCCGTTCCTGGCGCCGACCGGGAGCGGCGGCGTGGCCCAAGCTAAGTCGGCCGGGTCGGACCAGCCTGATCAGCCCATCCGTCAAGTCCCGTCACCACACCGCAGGGGCCGGCACCGCGTCCGTGGCTTCACGCTCAATCGCTTGCCTCGCCGATACAAACGTTCGGATGAATTCCTGTTATAGCCGGGCTGGCGCCGCCTATAAAAACCGATGACAATCCAGATTGGATGGAGCGGTACGAAAACGGCACTTTGCGGGCTCACCTTAAACGGGACAAAGCCGGTTCTTCAGCCTGACGGGCAACGGCATCTTGCATCCGTGTTGGTGAGAAGTATGGCGAATATGAGTTAATGCGCCACAGCGCGCTACGCGTGCGTTTTCCGTGCGTTTTCCGATAAGCTGATAGCAAGGTCCAACGGGATTTATCCGCGCGACTTTTCGGCGCGCCAGGCGTAAAAAAACCCCTGAGTCTTTTGAGTACTCAGGGGTTTCCGGGCAGACTTCGCCATGTTCTTGGTGGTGATAGGTGGACTTGAACCACCGACCCCAGCATTATGAATGCTGTGCTCTAACCAACTGAGCTATATCACCCAACAGCCGAGCATTATCCAGGCTTCGCCCAGGCTTGTCAAGCAAGCGGGCAAAATTTGTTACCGCGTCATGTGGCGCGGCAGTTGCGCCAGCATGGCGTCGGCCGGGTCGTCTTGCAGACAGTCGAGCACGATCCGCTGCGGCATCGAGCGCAACCAGGTCAATTGGCGCTTGGCCAGTTGGCGGGTGGCGATGATGCCGGTTTCGCGCAAAGTGACCCGGTCGATCTCGCCGTCCAGATACTCCCACGCTTGGCGATAACCGACGCAGCGCATCGATGGCAAACCGGGGTGCAAGTCGCCACGCGCACGCAGCGTCTTGACTTCACCGATCAAGCCATCGTCCTCGCCGCCGGCCAGCATGGCGTCGAAGCGGACGGCGATGCGCGCGTGCAGCGCGGCCCGTTCGGATGGCTCCAGCGCGAATGACATCAATTGAAACGGCAGCACGGCTTTTTCGCGCCGTGCCAGCAGTGCCGACATGGGGCCGCCGCTGATGGCGATGATTTCAAGCGCGCGCTGGATGCGCTGGGCGTCGTTCGGCGCCAGCCTGGCCGCCGTGGCCGGGTCCTGCCGCGTCAGGCGCGCGTGCATGGCCGGCCAGCCGATGCGGGCCGCCTGTGCTTCGAGCTCGGCGCGCAGCAGCGGGTCGGCGCCCGGCAGCTCGTCCAGGCCGTCGATCAGCCCCTTAAAGTACAACATGGTGCCGCCCACCAGCAGCGGCAGATTGCCGCGCGCGCCGATCTCGGCCACCAGGCGCAGGGTATCGGCGCGGAACTGGGCCACCGAATAGGCGTCGCGCGGGTCGAGGATGTCGATCAGATGATGCGGCGCGGCCGCCAGTTCCCGCGCGTTGGGTTTGGCGGTGCCGATATCCATGCCGCGATAGACCAGGGCCGAATCGACCGAGATGATTTCTGCCGGAACCCGGCGCGCGATGGCCAAGGCGGCCGCCGTTTTGCCGGACGCGGTCGGCCCCATGATGGCCAGCGCCAGTGGCGGCGTGCTCGATGTGGTCATAAGCTTATGGTCGATGCGTGGCGGCGATGGGTGGGCGGCGCGTCGTGGCGGGCTGTCATTGTCCGCGCAAAAACAGCTTGTCGAGCGCGCCGATTTCCACTTGCACCCAGGTTGGCCGGCCGTGGTTGCACTGGTCGGCCCGCTCGGTGCCTTCCATCTGACGCAGCAGGGCGTTCATTTCCTGCACCGACAAGATGCGGTTGGCGCGCACGGCGGTATGGCAGGCCAGCGTGCCGAGTAGCTCGTTTTGGCGCTCGATCAGCACGCGCGAGCCGCCGTATTCGCGCACGTCGCGCAGCACGTCGCGCGCCAGGGTCTGGGCGTCGGCGTTTTTCAGCAGGGTGGGCACCGAGCGCACCGCCAGGGTGGTGGGCGAGAGCGCGGCGATATCGAAACCGAGCGAGGCGAGCGTGTCCTGGTGTTCGTTGGCGGTGCTCACTTCGATCGGGTCGGCGTAAAAGGTGACCGGAATGAGCAGCGCCTGCACCTGCATATCCTGGCCCGCCACCTGGGCGTTGAGCGCCGTTTTCAGCTGTTCGTACAAAATCCGTTCGTGCGCCGCGTGCATGTCCACCAGCACCAGGCCCTTGGCGTTCTGCGCCAGGATGTAGATGCCGTGCAGCTGGGCCAGCGCGAAGCCGAGCGGGTACTCTTGCTGCGCCAGCGCGCCCGGGGTGGCGATGTAGGGCGCCGCCTCGCGCACCGCGCCGGCCATGGCCGCGCTGGCGGCGGGGCGCTCGGCCGGGTTGAACAGCGCGCCGTAATTGGCGCTGCTTTGCGCCACCCCCGGCACCGGGTGCGTTGGCTTGGCCGGTCCGAACGGCGAAGGCGAGAACGTGGCCGACAGCTGCGGCCCGAATGAAGTTTGAATCTGTTCCCGCCGCCAGCCGCCCCCGCCCCCGCCTGCGCCGTCGCCGCCGAACGCGGCCCGCTCGGCCGCCGGCTGCGGCGCCGGCACGCTGCCGAAGGCGGTGGCCGAGGTCTGGGCCAGCGCGCGCTGCACCGCGTGAAACACGAATTGGTGCACCGCGCGGCTGTCCCGAAAGCGCACCTCGATCTTCGACGGGTGCACGTTCACATCCACCAGCGCCGGGTCCAGTTCCAGCGCCAGCACATAGCAGGGGAAGCGGTCGCCGTGCAGTACGTCCTGATACGCCATGCGCACCGCGTGCACCAGCAGTTTGTCGCGTACGAAGCGGCCATTGACGTAAAAGAACTGGCCGTCGGCGCGCGCCTTGGAGGCGGTCGGCAGGCCGGCGAAGCCGTGGATGCGCAAGCCGGCGGCCGCTTCGTCCAGCGCCAGGCGCGCCTCGGCGAAGCCGTCGCCCAGGATATGGGCGCTGCGCTTGGCCATTTCGCTGGCGCCCCATTGGTCGATGGCGCGCCCGTTGTGCGACAGCGAGAAGGCCACGTCCGGGCGCGCCAGCGCGATGCGGCGCACCACTTCGGCGCAGTGGCCAAATTCGGTCTGCTCGGACTTGAGAAATTTTCGCCGCGCCGGCGTGTTGAAGTACAAATCGAGCACGTCGACCGTGGTGCCGGGCGCGCCCGAGGCGGGCGCCACCACGGCATCGCGCGAGCCGACGATTTCCCATGCGTGGGCGGCGTCGGCGGTGCGCGAGGTGAGCGTGACCACCGCCACCGAGGCGATCGAGGCCAGCGCCTCGCCGCGAAAACCGAGCGTGCCGACGTTTTCCAGGTCGCTGAGCGAGGCGATTTTCGAGGTGGCGTGGCGCGCCAGCGCCAGCGGCAGCTGGTCGGCGGCGATGCCGCGCCCGTTGTCGGTGATGGCGATGCGTTTCACGCCGCCTTCCTCCAGCCGCACCGTGATCTGGGTGGCGCCCGAGTCGAGCGCGTTCTCCAGCAGCTCCTTGACCACGGCCGAAGGCCGCTCCACCACTTCGCCGGCGGCGATTTGCGATATCAGTTGATCGGGCAGGGCTTGGATCGGCCGGTGGGGTACGAGGGGAGCGTTCATGGCGCCGATTATAGCGTTTTGGCGGCCCGCGGTCCGGCCGGCGCCGCCGTTCGCCTCATGGCGCGCCGCGCGGGCGCAGCGGCAGCGGCGCGTTGCACAGTTCTATATAGCCGGCCGCCACTTTGCTCCAGGGGCCGCCGCGGTTGCGCCGGGCCTCCACCACGGCCCGGTAGGCGGCGCTGTCGGTGCGCATGAGCTCGAGCTCGGTGCGCTCGGCCGGCGCCACTTCGGCCGCCAGGCGGATGGCGCGGATCGGGTGGTTTGCTCGGGCCGCTCGTAATAGCCCAGGGCGGCGCCGCCGCGCGGCAAGTTGGCCAGCAGCGGCATGCCGGCCACCACCCGGCCCACCAGCGTGATGTTGCGGTCCAGATGGCGCGGCGCGTGGCCGATCACCACATACAGCTTGGCGCCGCCCGCTGTCGCTGTCATTGTCGCGCCGAACGGGGCCGACATTGGCGCCATGTCGGTGCGTTTGGGCGGGCGCGGCGCGGCGCCCGCGCGGCCGCTATCGGCTTCAGCAATTATTCATAAATATCATGCCGCCGGGTGCCGATCCGCCCGCGCCGTAGTGTATGATTCCGCCGCAACCTATTAGGATAACTTCATGGATTTAATGCAATTTCTCGACATGATCTTGCATGTCGACAAGACCCTGGGCACCTTGATCGCGCAATACGGCACGCTGGTGTACGCGGTGCTGTTTGCCATCGTGTTTTGCGAGACTGGGCTGGTGGTGCTGTTTTTCTTTCCAGGCGACACGCTGCTGTTTATCGCCGGCGCCTTTTGCGCGACCGGCCAGATGCATTTGGGCTTGCTCATTTTGCTGCTGGTGACGGCGGCCGTGACCGGCAACACCCTCAATTACTGGATCGGCGAGGCCATCGGGCATCGCGTGTTTACCCACGATTACCGCTGGATCAACAAGGACGCCATGCGGCGCACCCACGATTTTTTTGAAAAGCACGGCGGCAAGACCATCATTCTGGCCCGTTTCGTGCCGGTGGTGCGCACCTTCGCTCCTTTCGTGGCCGGCATTTCGGACATGACCCATACCCGCTTCCAGATGTATAACGTGACCGGCGCCGTGCTGTGGGTGGTCGGCCTGGTGACGGCCGGTTATTTCTTTGGAAACATCCCCGTGATCCGCGAACATTTGACCTTGATCGTGCTGGCCGGCGTGGGGGCGGCCGTGGTGCCGCTGGCGCTGGGCGGGCTGTGGAAATTGAGCAAGCGCATCCTGGGCCGCTAGCCATCCGCTGGTTAAAAATTTCTGCCGTGCATGAGCGCGCGGCTTAAGTTTTGCCCGTTCCGCGCCGTATACCAGAGAGTGATCGCAGAGGGTGATCGTCACTGTCTAGGATGCCATGCGCAATCAGCTTGTCTTGTTAGTATCGGTCCTGCTCATGTCGGCCGCGCGCGCCAGCGATACGCCCGCCTCGGCCCATGGCGCGGCCTCGGCCGTGGCCCACGGCGCGGCCTCGGCGCAGCAGGCGCCGTCGGCCTCCGCCAAGGCGGAAGCGGCCAAGACCGTGATCGAGTCGATCAAACCCAAAATCGCCAAGCCGGTGCCGCCCGGCCCGTCGCCAGCGGCCTCCGCCGCGGCGGCGCGGGACAAGGAAGACGAGGCCGAAGTCGATCTGTCGGCCCGCATCGCCACCCGCCTGGCCGAGATGCGGGCCACCCAGGCCGCCCGCGTCGCCGCCCAAGCCAAGGCGCGCAAGGCGGCCGCCGCCGCCGCCGCCGCTCAGGCGGCGCCGCCCCCGCCGCCGGCCCCGGTGGTGCTGCGCGGTACCCACTGGTCCTACGAGGGCGACAGCGGTCCGGCCAACTGGAGCAAGATCAATTCGGACTGGGGCAAGTGCGGCGGCGGCACGCGCCAGTCGCCGATCGATATCCGCGACGGCATCAAGGTCGATCTGGAGCAGATCGCCTTCGACTACAAACCGTCCGCCTTCACCGTGGTCGACAACGGCCACACCGTCCTGGTCACCGTTGGCGGCGGCAATTACATCACGCTGCAAAACCGGATGTACGAACTGATGCAGTTCCATTTTCACCGCCCGTCGGAAGAGCGCATCAACGGCAAAGGCTACGAGATGGTGGTGCACCTGGTGCACAAAGACGCCGAGGGCAAGCTGGCCGTGCTGGCCCTGCTGCTGGAACGGGGCAAGCCGCAGGCCACCATCCAGACCGTGTGGAACAATCTGCCGCTGGAAAAAAACGAGGTCGGCTCGCCCGCGATCGTGCTCGATCCGGGCGAGCTGCTGCCGCAGCGGCGCGACTACTACACTTATATGGGGTCGATGACGGAGCCGCCGTGCAGCGAAGGGGTGCTGTGGCTGGTGATGAAAGACCCGGTGCAAGCCTCGCCCGCCCAGATGGCGCTGTTTAGCCGCCTGTATCCGCTCAACGCGCGCCCGATCCAGGCCAGCGGCGGGCGCATGATCAAGGAATCGAACTAGCTTGTGGCCGGCGCCACGCACAGACTGTGCAAGCCGGTCCACTCGGCGCCGGCGGCCAGCAAGTCCGGTTCGATCAGGGCCGGCTCCACGCACAGAAAACGCTCGAACTCCAGGTCGGCCATGTCGGCCAGCGCGGCCGTGTCGGCCGCGCCCGGATTCCACACCACCACGTCCGTGAAACCCTGCTGCTCGAGCCGCAGGCCGGCGCCGCCCGTGTCGAGCGCCAGCGTGCCCGGCACCTGGTAATAGATCCGATCGAGCTTGTCGCTAAGGCGCAGCGCCGCCTCGTCCTGTAGCGCCACTTGTCCGACCTCGTCGGAAAAGCGCACATGCTGCAAGCCGTGCAGCGCGCAGCTTGCCAACTGGTCGACCAGCAGGTAGCTGTGCAGGGCGGCCGAAAACGGAAACGCCTGGTCGTCCTCGTTGCGCACGCTCAGGGCCAGATCGAGCCGCTCGCCGTGCAGCGCCACCCGCAGCCGCAGCGAAAAGGCGAACGGCCAGTCGGCCGCCAGCTTGGGCGCCAGATCGTGCTGGTCGAGGGCGAATTCGGCGAAATGGTGCTGGCCGTCGATACCGCTGTCGGCCAGGCGCCAGGTGCTCACGCGCGCGAAACCGTGGCGCATGCCGGCGCCGCGCGCGCCGAACTGGGGGAAGATGACGGGCACCCCGCCGCGAATGGCGCGGCTGCCGTCGAGCGCCGACAAGCTGCTGCAAAACAGGCGCTGCGCGCCGTCGGCGCTGTGCCACGACACCAGATGGGCGCCGTACAGGGTGACGATGGCGCTGGCGCCGTCGGCCGCCGTGATGCGTAGCGCCGGCAAGTGGCCGAAAGTGAGGGGAGTGATGATGTCCATGGCGATGTCCGGTGCGGTTAAAACGGCGGCGCGGCCCGATCAGGTCAGGCGGCTCTTGGCCAGTGGCGGGTTCTTGGCAAAGTAACGCTTGATGCCCTTCATGACCGCCTCGGCGATCTGGTCCTGGTAGGCGTTGTCGGTCAGCTTGGCCTCTTCCTCCGGATTGGAGATGAAGGCCGTCTCGATCAGGATGGAGGGGATGTCGGGCGCCTTGAGCACGGCGAAACCGGCCTGTTCGACCGATCCCTTGTGCAGCCGGTTGATGCCGCCGATCTCGCCCAGCACCGCCTTGCCCAGTTTCAGGCTGTCGCTGATCTGGGCCGTGGTGGAGAGGTCGAACAGCACGCTGGCGAGCTGCTTGTCGTGATTTTTCACGTTGATGCCGCCGATGGTGTCGGCCAGGTTTTCCTTGTTGGCCAGCCAGCGCGCCGCGCCCGAGCTGGCGCCTTTTTCCGACAGCACGAACACCGACGAGCCGCGCGCGCTCGTTTCGACGAAGGCGTCGGCATGGATCGACACGAACAGGTCGGCCTGCACCTTGCGCGCCTTTTCCACCCGCATCTGGAGCGGCACGAAAAAGTCGGCGTCGCGCGTGAGCATGACGCGCATATTCGGATGGGCCTCGATCTTGGTCTTGAGCCGTTTGGCGATGGCCAGCACCACGTCCTTTTCGCGGCTGCCGTTGCGGCCGGAGGCGCCCGGGTCCTCGCCGCCGTGGCCCGGGTCGAGCGCGATGGTGATCATGCGCGTCACTTTTTGCGGCGCGCCGGACCGGCCGTCGGGCTTCGATTCGGCGCGCGCCCTGGGCTCGGGCTTGGCCTGCGGCTCGGCCGGGTCGTCGGGGCGGACCGGCTCGGGTTGCGCGTTTTCGGCCAGCGCCGGCGGCGCCACCGGAAGCGGGGCCGGTTCGACCGGGGCCAGCGCCACCGGATCGGATTTGAGCACCGCCACCGGCGGCGCGGGCAGCGCCATCGATTCGTTCGACCACTCGCCTTTTTCGATCATGGCGGCGATCAGGTCGGGCTGGCGCACCGGGTACAGGTCGAAGATCAGGCGGTGGTGATAGGCGCCGACCGGCTCCAGCGTAAACACCTGGGGCTTGATCTCTTCCTTCAGGTCGAACACCAGGCGCACCACGTTGGGCCGGTTCTGGCCGACCCGCACCTGCTTGATATACGGGTCGCCCGACTGGATCTTGGCCACCAGCCCTTTCAAGGTCGGATTGAGCTCCAGGCCCTCGATGTCGACCACCAGCCGCTCCGGGTCCTTGACGATGAAATGGGTCGCTTTCAGGCTGCTGTCGTTTTCCAGGGTGACGCGGGTGTAGTCGTCGGCCGGCCAGACCCGCACCGCCAAAATCTGCGCGGCCGCCGCCGGCAGCGGCGCCAGCACCGACACCAGCAGGGTGCCGCCGGCCTTGAGCACCGTGCGCCGCGTGACGGGGCCCGATATCAGAGCGCGGGGGCGAAGTTGAAGCGGTGGAGGCATAGCAGACCCAGGTCGGAACACGCTTGCAATTCTACATCACGTCCCTGACCGGCCACAGTCAAAAATATATTCAGATCGGGCGCCGGCAGCACCGGCTCGGCCTTTTCGGGCCACTCGACGATGCAGATGTTGGCGCCGTCGAAGTCTTCGCGAAAACCGGCGTCGAGAAACTCCTCCGGGCTGCCCATGCGGTACAGGTCGAAATGGATCAGGCCCACGGCGCGCCCGTCGAGCGTGACGCGATAAGGCTCGGACAGGGTGTAGGTGGGACTTTTCACGGGGCCGACGTGGCCCCCCGCGTGCAGCAGCGCGCGCGTGAGGGCGGTCTTGCCGGCGCCCAGGTCGCCATGCAGATAAATCGCCAGCCCGGGCATGAGCGCGCGCGCCAGGGCCGCGCCCAGGGCCGAAGTGGCCGCTTCATCGCGTAAATGGTGGCGCTGGCGCGCGGCCGCGGCGCCGTTCGGATCGGATGGGATGAAGGTCATGTGCTGGCGCTGGTGGTCGATGGCGCCATTATAAGGCGTGGTGGCCGCGGCCATGCTGGTGCCGTCCGCGACCGTGGGCGGCTGGCGCCTGATCGCATAAAATACGGGTTCAGATGGCGCCCGGCCGCCGGCGGCGCCCCGTCCATCGCCACGCGAGGCCACACCATGTCCGAGTCCCCCGTCCCACCCGATTCCGCCCAGTTGGCCGAGCTGGCCGCGCGCATCAAGCAATGGGGCGTGGCGCTCGGATTTGCCGAGCTGCGCATCGCCGACGTCGATTTGCGCGACGCCGAAGCGGGTTTGCAGGCTTGGCTGGACGGCGGCTTTCACGGCGAGATGGCGTACATGGCCAGCCACGGCATGATGCGCGCGCGCCCGGCCGAGCTGGTGCCGGGCACCGTGCGCGCCATCTGCGCGCGCATGGATTATCTGCCCCAGGCGCTCGGCGCGCACTGGCGCACGCGCGAAGCGGCCCGGTTGGACGATCCGCGCGCGGCCGTCGTGTCGCTGTACGCCCGGGGGCGCGATTATCACAAGGTGATGCGGGGCCGCTTGCAGCAGCTGGCCGAGCGCATCGGCGCCGCCATCGGCCCGTTCGGCTACCGCGTGTTCAGCGATTCGGCGCCGGTGATGGAGGAGGCGCTGGCGCAAAAAGCCGGCCTCGGATGGCGCGGCAAGCACACCTTGCTGATCAGCCGGCAAGCCGGCTCCATGTTTTTTCTCGGCGAGATCCTGGTCGACCTGGCGCTGCCGGTGGACCCGCCGGAAAGCGCGCACTGCGGCCAGTGCCAATCCTGCATCACGGTGTGCCCCACCCAGGCCATCGTGGGGCCGCACCGGCTGGACGCGCGGCGCTGCATTTCTTACCTGACCATCGAGCTCAAAGAGGGCATTCCGCTCGAGCTGCGCGCGCTGATCGGCAACCGGGTGTATGGCTGCGACGACTGCCAGACGGTCTGCCCCTGGAATAAGTTCGCCCAACGGGCCAGCGTAAGCGACTTCGACGAGCGCCAGGGCCTGGGCGAGGCGGCCATGGTCGACCTGTTCGGCTGGAGCGAGGCCCAGTTCAATGAACGCCTCGAAGGCAGCGCGATCCGCCGCATCGGCCATCTGCGCTGGCTGCGCAATCTGGCCGTCGGCCTGGGCAACGCGGCCGCCGGGGCGCGCGCCGATCCGGCCATCGTGGCGGCGCTGCGGGCGCGGCTGGACCACCCGTCGGCCATGCTGCGCGAGCATGTGGAGTGGGCCCTGGCGCGCCATCTGGAAGCGGGCCACCCGGCATGACGGGGCATGCGTTGCGCCGACGCGGCGGCGCGAGCGGGCGCACCGGCGGCCGGGCCGCACCTCGCGTGGCCAGGTTTCAGCCCGGCATGATCAGGTTCAGTCAGGCGTGCTCGGGTTATTGTGTGCGGCAAGACGGACATCCCACTTCCGATCGCGCCCCAGCTCGGTGAGCACGTGGCCAGGCGTATTCGGGTTGCCGGCTACCGCGCTGCGGACATACCAGCTTGGATCGCGCGCCAGCGTGGCGAGGTCATCGCTAGGCGTGTTCGGGTTGCCGCCCGCCGCCATGCGGACATCTTCGTCCCTATCGTTGGTCAGCGTGTGCAGGGTTTCGGTGAGCGTGGTGGGGTTGCCAGCCACCGCGCCGCGGACGGTGGCACTATCACTGATCGCCAGCGCGCTCAGGATGGCGACAGGCGTGGCGCGGTTGCCACCCAAGGCGCTGAGGACATGTTCGTCCTCACTATCGGCTAGCCTGGTCGCGATGTCGGCGGAGATGTTCGGGTTGCTGGCGACGGCCCTGCGGACATCCTCGTCCGGGTCATTCGCTAGCGTGGCCAGGATGTCGAGCGGCGTGTTCGGATTGGCACCCACCGCGGCGCGGACAGTCCAATCATCATCGCGCGCCAGCGTGGCCAGGGTTTCAGGAGGCGTGGCGAGGTTGCCACCCACCGCGCTGCGGACATTTTGGTAAGGGTCACGCGCCAGCCTGGTCAGAGTTTCAGGGGGCGTATCCGGGTCGCTGGCCGCCTCGCTGCGCACGTCGTCCGACGCATTGGTGATATCGGGTCTGGCTAATATATTTAATGCGTCCGCATAGATACGAAAAGTGTTCATGCTCATGTCGTCGGCATGCGCATGTTCTCTTAGCTTTTCCGTTAGATCGTTACATTCTTCGCGCGATTTTGGCGCATTGGAAAGTAATTTTATCCTGCGCATGGCTTCATTGCGATAAGGCTTATCCATGACGGCTTCTATGTCGGCTTCACGTTCCGATATGAGCGCTTCCTCGACCCGTTGGTTGGCTAACTGATGGGCTTGCAGTTCAAATGGAGCGAGAACCTGATCGGACACACTCAGGTCGCCTTGCCCGATTAGATCACTGGCATTGCTCAACGTTTCTGCTGAAAAAGCCATCAAATCGTCCGCCGCCGGCCCGGCATGCGCAACGAATGCTTGTTGTTGCCGATTCATACTCGCCAAGACCCTCGCCCGCGCTTGGTTTGCCTTGGCCTGGGCCAGCTTTTGCCGGGACGCCTTGAAAGCGTCGGCACCGGCAGAATGTTCGTCCAGCTTGGATAGCACGCCCCGTTTTGCCGCAGCTATTGCATTTTCTTTTGCGGCATCAGTTTGCTTTTTGAAATCGCCGGGCAGCTGCAAGATATTATTATGAGGCAAATTACTTATGAGCATGGCAACAATTATGTAAAAGAATTTGATGTGTTAGTGGACAAAAGGGGGGGGGCTGATTTTCTAACGTCCAATACGGAAGTAGGCCTACGAAAAATAGATTATAAGGATGTCGATTATATTGCGTATTTATTCACAATAAGTGTCGCAACTTCAAATATGGTTCCACCAAGACGTGCCCGCGGCCCAGGCGGCCGCACCGGCCGCACCGGGTGCCGCCGCGGCTTCGGGCGGCGCTTATTTGAGCAGGCCGGCCAATTCCACCGCGGTCTTGACTTGCATTTTGTCGAAGATATGGGCGCGGTGCACCTCCACCGTGCGCATGCTGATGCCCAGTTTGTCGGCCACCACCTTGTTCATTTTGCCGGCCAAAATCAGCTCCAGCACCTCGCGCTCGCGGCTCGACAGGGTGGCCAGACGGGCGTGCACCGCCGCCGCCGTGCCGGCCTGGCGCGAAGTGGCCAAGCCCTGTTCGACACGGTCCATCAGCTCATTGTCGTTGAACGGCTTTTCAAAAAAGTCGAAAGCGCCCCGTTTCAGGGCGTCCACCGCCATCGGCACGTCGCCGTGGCCGGTCAGAAAGATCACCGGCAGGCGCTGGGTCAAGCCGCGCCCGGCCAACTGGTCGAAAGCGGCCACGCCGTTCATGTCGGGCATGCGCACGTCGAGCAACACGCAATCGCCGTCCGGGTCGAAGCGCTGGCCCGCTTGCGCCAGGAAGGCCGGCGCGCCGGCGTAGCCGCAGGCGGCGATGTGGCGCGAGGCGGCCAGCCATAGCAGGGCATCGCGCACCACTTCTTCATCGTCAACGATATGCAGCATTTATACTCCTGGCGTTGCCGGATGGGTTGGCCCGGGCACGGCCACGGGCAGGGTAAAGGTGAACACGGTGCCATGGGGCCGGTTCGGGTGGTGGCGCAACTGGCCGCCGTGGAATTCGATAGCGGTGCGGCAAATATTGAGGCCCATGCCCATGCCCTCGGCCTTGGTCGAGTAAAACGGTGAAAACAGGCGCGCCGCCTCTTGCGCGTCGATCCCATGGCCCAGATCGGCCACCGCCACCGTGACGTGTGCGCTGTCGGCCACGCTGGCGCGCACACACATCACGCGCCGCTCCGGCGCCACGTCTTGCATCGCCTCGATGGCGTTGCGCGTCAGGTTCAGCAGCACCTGCTCGACCAGCATGCGGTCGGCGTGCACCTCGGGCAAGTCGGCCGGAATGGCGATTTGCACGGCCACGTGCCATTGGCGCGCTTGCAGGTCGATCAAGCTGCGGATGCCATCGACGATCACGGGCATGGCCACGTCGCGCCGCTCCGGCGCCCGTTTTTTGACGAACTGGTGCACGCTGCGGATGATCCGTCCGGCGCGCTGGGCCTGGGCGCCGGCCTGTTCCAGCGCCGGCTTGAGCAAGGCCGGCTCCAGCGGGCGCTGTTCGCTGTCGGCGCGGCCGATCATGTTCAAGGCGCCGGCAGTGTAACTGGAAATGGCGGCCAGCGGCTGGTTCAATTCATGCGCCAGCATGGAGGCGATTTCCCCCATGGTGGCCAGGCGCGCGCTGTTTTGCAGCATTTCTTGCTGCTGGCGGTTCAATTCTTCGATGCGTTTGCGCTCGGAAATGTCGAGTACCGAACTCATCCATCCAGCGTGACGGCCTTCGTGGTCCACCAGGGGCGCCTCGAACACCAGCACCGGCACCTGGAGACCGTCGGCGCGCTGGAACAGGGTCTCGAACTGGGGCGTGAAGTCGCCGGCGCGCAGACTGGCGAAGCGCTGCTCGCATTCGGCCACCGCTTCCGGCGCCCAGTACGGCATGGGCGGCAGCTTGCCCAGCACTTCGTCGGCCGGGTAACCGACGATCTGGCAAAAGGCGGCGTTGACGTAGGTGACGCGTCCGTCCAGGTCGCGCGCGCGCAAGCCCGTGCTGAGCGAATTTTCCATCGCGGTGCGAAACGACATTTGCTGCCGCAAGGCGCCCTCGGCCTCCAGTCGGCGCGATATGTGGCGCCACAGCAACAGCAAACTGCCCAGCAGACAGAGCGACAAGCCGATCACCGAGCCCACCAGCAAATTGGGCAGCAGACGGGGCGCGCTTTTCACGCTGTCGGTATATAAGGTGATCGCCGTGCCCGGCAAATCGAGGGCGCGCTGATGGGTGTAGACCCTGCGGCCGGGGCCGGCGGCGGCGCGCCGCGCCAAGACCCGGTCGTCGCGGTCGATCAAGCTGATCTGATGGTCCTTGGCGAACCACCATGGCACCATGTCGTCGAGCATGATGCTCAGTTGATAAGTGGCCACCAGGCTGCCCAGGTAGCGCTGGCCGCGAAACAGGGGCAGGTGGTAATCCATCAGCAAACCCACCGGCGCCGCTTCGCCCACCGCGCCGGCGCTGGCCTCGCCCGGCGGCAGGGGCTGGCTGTATTGCGGGTTGCCGGTGTTGCGGGCATGCTCGGCGGCGGCCGCCGAGCTGGCCGGAAACGCCATCGCCGGCGGCGCCGTGCCCTGGCTGGAAGCCAGTACCCGGTCGTGGGCGTCGAGCCACAGCACACGTTGCAGTTCACGTCCGTTCTTGAGCAGCTGGCGCATGCGTTCATGCAGCATGGCCGGGGGCAGCGTGGCGATGTCGGCGCCCAGGCCGGCCAGGTTTTCCTCGTTGCGCGTCATTTGAAAACGGATGGTTTGCTCGACCCACAAGGTATCGGCGATCAATTGTTCCTGGCGCTCCGTGCTTTCCATTTGACGCGCTTGCCACGGCAGCCACAGCAAAATCGCCAAAAACAATAAAACTAGCACAACCGGCAGCAGCCAGCGAACCGGACTGTTCAGTTTTAGACCATGCGCAGGAGAAAACAAACTAGTCATTGCGGGCAATGTTGAAGCTGTGTAAGGTGGACTGCGACACTATGCGCCCGTCTCAGGAGCGCGCGGACGGCGACGGCCGGTGCCAAACATGCCGTACATGCCGCCTATCGGCCCGTTTGCGGCCGATAGGGCGCTGGCGGCGTGGCGATCGTCGCAATCTCGTCACGTTTGGCGCAGCTTGCGCGGCCATTGGCGCCAGACCATCGTCGCTAGTGGTTTACCACACTTGTTGTGGAGAACGATCAGGAGGAAAATCCAACGCGGTCGATCGGGACGATCGTGCCCGCTTCGAATGATAATGCAGTTTATGGTACGCAGGGGAAACTATGAGATTGAAATCAATATTGCTGGCGCTGAGCATGGCGCTGAGCGCCAACGGGTATGCGCAAGCGCCGATCGTGATCAAATTTAGCCACGTGACGGCGGTCGATACGCCCAAAGGGCGGGCCGCCGAGCGTTTCAAGGTGCTGGTCGAGAAAGCCACCAATGGCCGCGTTTCGGTCGAGCTGTATCCGAACAGCCAGCTCTACACGAGCAAGAATGAAATCGACGCCCTGCGCAAAAACGAGGTGCAAATGCTGGCGCCTTCCTTGTCCGAATTCGGCGCCATGGGGGTGAAGGAATTCGAGGCCTTCGACTTGCCCTATATTTTCCCCAACAAAGGCGTGTTGTATGACGTGACCGAGGGCGAGATCGGCAAAAGCGTGATGAAAAAGCTGGAACCCCAGGGTTTCGTCGGGCTCGCGTTTTGGGACAATGGCTTCAAGGTGATGTCGGCCAATAAGCCTTTGCATACGCCGGCCGATTTCAAGGGCTTGAAAATGCGGGTGCAGTCGTCCAAGGCGATCCAGGCGCAAATGAAAGCGCTGGGCGCCAGCCCGGTGGTGACGCCGCTGGCCGAAGCCTTCGCGGCCCTGCAAAGCGGCGCGGTCGATGGCACCGAAAATCCGCCTTCGAATATGTACACGCAAAAAATGAACGAAGTGCAAAAGCACGTGACGCTGTCGAATCACGGCTATCTCGGTTATGCCGTGATCGTCAATAAAAAATTCTGGGATGGCTTGCCGCTCGATATACGCGGTTCGCTGGAAAAGGCCATGCGCGAAGCGACCACCTTCCAGAAAGCGATCGCCCAGCGTAACAACGACGTGGCGCTGGAAGCGATTCAAAAAACCGGCAAGACCGATATTTATACGCTGACTCCGAAAGAGCAGCTGGAATGGCGCCGGGTCTTAACCCCGGTGCAAAAAGAGATGGAAAGCCGGGTCGGTAAAGACTTGATCTCGGCCATTAACAAGGAAGCCGGGCTGTAACCGGCCGGCACGGGCGGCGCGCCGGCGCCGTCCGGGCCTGCTCCTCCGTGCGGCGCAGCGCCCGCCGCCGGCGCCAGAGCGGCCTCCACCTCGCTATATTTTCCGCCTTCCCGCCTTCCCGCCTACCCGCAGCCGCGCTCGCCACACTGCGTCGCGCGCCGCGCTTCGCACTGCTACTTATTCGCATCATGCTTGCATAAATAATATCGTCACGCTTATTATCTGTCTCGATCGAGCGATAGCGCACATCGGGCACACGATGCGCATTTCCCGCACGGGGGCCGTTTTTAAGGCAAGATGATTCTTGAACGCGCGTGCGCAGGCTCCGATGTCGCCGACCGCCGACAGCCGATCGGCGCTGGCCAGAATCTTATCGGTCTCATGCATTTTTGGAGAAATAAATGCAATTGAAATTCTTCGTCACCGCGCTGTGCGCCGCCGTCTGCTGCGCCGCCCAGGCGCAAGCGCCTATCGTCATCAAGTTTAGCCATGTGGTGGCGGTCGAGACCCCGAAGGGCGCGGCCGCCGAGCGGTTCAAGCTGCTGGCCGAGCGGGCCACCAACGGGCGGGTCAAGGTCGAGTTGTATCCGAACAGCCAGCTATACAAGGATAAGGAAGAGCTCGAAGCCCTGCAATTGGGCGCGGTGCAGATGCTGGCCCCGTCCCTGGCCAAGTTCGGCCCGCTGGGCGTGAAGGAATTCGAAGCGTTCGACTTGCCTTATATATTTCCCACCAAACACGCACTGTACAACGTGACGGAGGGCGATATCGGCAAAAATTTGATGAAAAAGCTGGAATCGAAAGGCATCACCGGGCTCGCGTTCTGGGATAACGGTTTCAAGGTGATGTCGGCCAATAAGCCGCTGCGCGTTCCGGCCGACTTCAAGGGCTTGAAAATGCGGATCCAGTCTTCCAAGGTGCTTGACGCCCAGATGCGCGCGCTCGGCGGCAATCCGCAGGTGCTGGCTTTCTCGGAAGTGTATCAGGCGCTTCAGACCGGGGTGGTCGACGGCACCGAGAATCCGCCCTCGAATATGTATACTCAAAAAATGCATGAGGTACAAAAGCATGTGACCTTGTCGAACCACGGTTACCTGGGCTATGCGGTGATCGTGAATAAAAAGTTCTGGGACGGCTTACCCAGCGATATCCGGGGTTCCCTGGAAAAAGCCATGGGCGAGGCCACCACGTTTGAAAAAGCCATCGCCCAGCGCGATAACGACCTGGCCATGGAGGCGATCAAGAAATCGGGCAAGAGCACAATTTACACGCTCACCCCGGCCGAACAGACGCTGTGGCGCAAAACCCTGGGACCGGTGCACAAGGAAATGGAAACGCGGATCGGCAAGGACCTCATTTCCGCCATTAACAAGGAAAGCGCGCGATGAATGCCACCGGGTGCGCCGGCCGGCGCCGCCGCGCCCCTGCATTTCGGCGTGCTGATGGTGGTCAACATGGAGGTCGGCATGGGCCATCCGCCGGTCGGCTTGAACCTGTAGGTGGGCTCCGGCATGGCCAGGATGGGGATCTCGGCATTGACGGTGGCGGTGCTGCCGTGGCTGTTGACCATGCCGGGTTTTCTGGTGTTGGTCACCTATGTGCCGCGGATTTCCTTGTGGCTAATGAATCTAATTTATAAGTGAAATAAATCAACCGTCGTTTTTTGAAAAAAGTTGAAAAAAAGCGGCGCAGATACGTTATGATGAGCGACTTTTCGGGGACGCCGTATATCGATATGCGTCCCGGTAGTAAGAACACAGGCACACGCATTGCGCGACACAGAATTAGTTGGTGGAGGTTGTATATAAAAACGGTGTCAATACCGGACATATATTGAGGAGACACGCGTTCTACAGAATGTTGTTGGAGTTCCCGTTGCTGGCTGCCACAAGCTAGCCGCAGCGGGTTCCAAACAGCCGGGAACGTGCCAGCAGGATTTCGAAGCGCATCGCGAGGTGCGCTTTTTTTCGTGCCCACGTCAATCGCGCTTGCGGCCGCGCCGGGCCGATGCGAAGATGGGCCATGATCAGGCGGCCAGCTGCCGCGAGGCGAGCGATGAAAATACAACAGGGCGGCCCAGGCTTGACGGCCATCGTGCCGGCGCCGTTCGGCGCCATGGGCATCCGCAGCGATGGCGTGGCGCTGCGCCAATTGCTATACCTGCCGGCCCACTACGCCGAGGGTGCCGCGACGCCCGCCGACGCCATCTCCGCGCTGGCCGCGCGCCAGTTGCTGGCCTATTTCGACGATCCCGATCAGCGTTTCGACTTGCCCCTGGCAAGCGTGGGCAGCGCCTTTCAGCAGCGTGTCTGGCAAGCCGTCGCGGCCATCCCGCGCGGCCAGGTGCGCACCTATGGCCAGGTGGCGCGCCAGATCGGCTCGGCCGCGCGGGCGGTGGGCCAGGCGTGCGGCGCCAACTGGTTTCCCTTGCTGGTGCCGTGCCACCGGGTCACCGCCGCCGCCGGCCTGGGCGGCTTTGCCAACGACGACAACGCGGCCGGCTTTCACCTGGGCGTGAAACGCTGGCTGCTCGCGCATGAGGACGTGGCGGGTTACACATGAGCGCACACATGAGCGCCCCGAGCGCCGAGAACGGCGCCCTGATTGACGAGTTTTGCGACAATCTGTGGCTGGAAGACGGCTTGTCGAGCAATTCCCTGGATGCTTACCGGCGCGATCTGCGCCTGTTCGTGCGCTGGCTGGAGGTGGCGCGGCCGGACTGCGCCAGCCTGTATCAGGTTAAGCCGCCCGATCTGGACGCCTATTTCGCGGCCCGCCAAGCCGACGGCAAGCCCAGTTCGGCCAACCGGCGCCTGTCGGTGCTCAAGCGCTTTTACCAGATGGCGCTGCGCCAGCGGCGCATCGCGGCCGATCCTTGCCTCAAACTGGCCTCGGCCAAGCAGCCAAGCCGCTTCGTCCATACGCTCAGTGAAAACCAGGTAGTGGCTTTGTTGGAGGCGCCCGACGTGAACACGCCGCTTGGCCTGCGCGAGCGCACCATGCTCGAATTGATGTACGCGAGCGGCTTGCGGGTGTCGGAACTGGTGGGCTTGAAAACGGTCGAGCTGAGCCTGAACGACGGCGTGCTGCGTGTCACGGGCAAGGGCGCCAAGACCCGCCTGGTGCCTTTCGGCGCCCAGGCCAGGCAGTGGATCGAGGCCTATCTGGCGCACGCGCGCGGCGCCATCCTCGACGGGCAGGTCGACGACGCCCTGTTCGTGACGGCGCGCGGCGGCGCCATGACGCGCCAAATGTTTTGGGTGCTGGTGAAAAAGCATGCGCTCAAGGCCGGCATCCTGGCGCCCCTGTCGCCGCACACCCTGCGCCATGCCTTCGCCACCCATTTGCTCAACCATGGCGCCGACTTGCGCGTGGTGCAGTTATTGCTGGGCCATGCCGATATCTCGACCACCCAGATTTACACCCATGTTGCCCGAGAACGTCTCAAATTGCTTCATGCGCAACACCATCCGCGTGGCTGACACTTTGCACTTGTCATATCTGGGTCATAATGTGTACTACACAGGTGGTTGTACAACAAAATTTATAGAGGTAGCCCATGGCAAAGACCAATTTCCAATACGAAAAACGGCAAAAAGAGCTGGAAAAAAAGCGCAAGGCCGATGAAAAGGCCAAGCGCAAGCTCGAAGCGAAGAACAATCCCAAGTCGGCCGAAGACGGCACGCTTGAGGAAGGCGACGCCGAGGCCGAGGATGGCGATGTCGAAGCGGGCGCCGCGCCGGCCGCTTAATGATGCCGGCCGGGCGACAGCGCGCCGTCGCCCGGCGACTGTCCGCCCTTCAAGTAGCGCGCCGCGCGCTTGCCCCAATCGTCCAGATAGGTATAGGCCACCGGCACCACCACCAGCGTGAGCAGGGTGGAGGTGATCACGCCGCCGATCACGGCCCGGCCCATCGGCGCCTGCGACTCGCCGCCGTCGCCCATGCCGATCGCCATCGGCAGCATGCCGAAGATCATGGCCAGGGTGGTCATCATGATGGGGCGCAGCCGCACTTGCCCCGCCGCCAAGATGGCCGCGTGCTGCGGCTGGCCGTTGCGCTGGCCGTGGTTGGTGAAATCGACCAGCAAGATGGCGTTCTTGGTCACCAATCCCATCAGCATGATGATGCCGATCACGGAAAACACGTTCAGCGTGCTGCCCGTCACCAGCAAGGCCGCCAATACCCCGATCAGCGACAGCGGCAGCGACATCATGATGGCGATCGGCTGCAAAAAGCTGCCGAACTGCGAGGCCAGCACCAGATAAATGAAGATGATGGCGATACCCAGCGCGGTCATGGCGCCGGCCATGGTCTCTTCCATTTCCTGGGCCTGGCCACCGACATCGAAGCGGATGCCGGCCGGCAGCGCGATGCCATCCATGATGGTCTTGACGTCGGCGTCGACGTCACCCGACGGCCGGCCTTCGACCCCGGCATAGATCGCCACCCGGCGTTGCAGCGCCTGCCGTTTCAGCACTTGCGGGCTGGAAGATGGCACAAATTGCACCACCTGGCGCAGCGGCACCATGATCGGTTTACCGTCCGGGCCCGGCTTGCTCGAGACGAGCGCCAGCTGGCCCAGGTCGGCCACCGTTTGCCGCCCCGACTTGGGCAGCTGCACGTTGACGTCGTAGTTCTGGCCGTCGTCCGCCAGCCAGTGACTGACCGTGTCGCCGGCCACGAAGGGGCGTAGCGCGGCGCCGATTTGCTGCACCGACAGGCCCAGGTCGCTGGCCAGCTCGTTGTTGATCTTCACCGTGGTGGAGGGGGTGGCGCCTTCCTGGCTGTATTCCAGGTCGGCCACGCCCTTGAGCACCCGCATCTTGTCCATCAAGCGCCGGGCCGCCTCGTCCAGTTTGCCCTCATCGGCGCCCAAAATGGCGATGAAGATCGGTTTCTGCCCCACCGACAAGGTGATCCCGGCGATGCTTTGCAGCCGGGCCCGAATCAAGGTCTCAAGCTCTTTCTGGCCGCGCCGCTTGCTCTTTTTAAGGTCGGTCAGCTTCAACTTCACGCGCGCCGTGTTGCGCCCGTCGTCGGTGCCGACCGTGGCCACCAGGCTGTCGATCTCGGGAAAGACCTTGAGCGCGTCCTCGATCTGGCGCACTTTGCTGTCGGTGTACTCCAGGCTGGAGCCCACCGCCGTTTTGAAGCGCAGCGAAATGGCCCCTTCGTCCGTTTCCGGGAACATTTCGCCGCCTATCATGGGCACCAGCGTCAGGCTGCCGGCGAACAAAGCGAACGCGCAAGCGAGCGTGAGCTTGCGCCAGCGCAGCGCCCAGGCCAGCACGGCGCCGTACCAGCGGTGCACATGGTCGATGCCGTGCTCGATGCGCGCCATCAGCCGGCCCAGCCAGGGCAGGTAGCGGAAGCGGTCCTGCACCGGGTCGCGCCAGAGCGAGGACAGCATCGGGTCCAGCGTAAAGCTGACAAACAGCGACACCAGCACCGCCACCGCCACCGTGATGCCGAACTGGAGAAAAAAGCGGCCGATGATGCCTTGCATGAAGGCCACCGGCACGAACACTGCCACGATGGCGAAGGTGGTGGCCATCACGGCCAGGCCGATTTCGTTGGTGCCGTCGTTGGCCGCCTTCAGATGGGATTTACCCATGCCCAGATGGCGCACGATGTTTTCGCGCACCACGATGGCGTCGTCAATGAGCAGGCCGATGCACAGCGACAGCGCCATCAGAGTCAGGAAATTGAGCGTGAACCCGAACGCCTTCATGGCAATGAAGCTGGCCATCACCGAAATGGGGAGCGTGAGCCCGGTGATGATGGTGCTGCGCCAGGAATGCAGGAACAAAAACACGATCAGCATGGTGAGCAGGGCGCCCTCGACGATGGTGTGCTTGACGTTATTGAGCTGGCTTTGCACCCGGGCCGACTGGTCTTCCAGGATGCGCACCTTCACATCCGGCGGCAGCGACTTGGCCAGTTCGGCCACCACCCGCATGATGCCGTCGCCGACCTCGACCACGTTGGCGTCTTGCACCTTGGTGATTTCCAGATAGATCGCGCGCTGCCCGTTGACACGCGAAATCGCGCTTTCCTCGCGCTCGCCGTCCACCACCTGGGCCACCTGTTCCAGGTAGACCGGACCGTTGGCGCGGCGCGCCACGATGATCTGCTTGAATTCGCGCGCTTGCTTGAGTTTGCCCTCCACGCGCACCAATTGCTCGTGCGCCCCGAAACTGATATTGCCGGCCGGCAGATTGGTATTGGTGGCCTGAATCGCCCGCACCACCTCATCGACGCCGATGCCCTGGGCCGTCATTTGCCCGGGATCGAGGTTGATCAAAATCTGGCGCTTGGTGCTGCCGTTGACCTTGACCTGGCCGACCCCGGCCACGCCCTGGAACCGTTTGCCGATCACTTGCTCGGTCAGGGTCGACAAGTCGCGCAGGCTGCGGCTGTCCGAGGTGAGCGCCAGTTCCACCACCGGCTCGGCGTTGTCGCCTTCCTCGCGCGAAATGAAAGGGTCTTTCACTTCCTTGGGAAACTGCGGCCGCACCAGCGCGATCTTGTCGCGCAAGTCTTGCATGGCCTTGTCCATATTGGTCGAGAGCGCGAATTCAAGCGAGAGGCCGGCCCGCCCCTCCCAGGAATTGGAACGGATGGTTTTCACCCCGCTGACGGTGTTGATGACGTCTTCCACCGGCCGCGTGATATCGTTTTCGACCGCCTCGGGCGAGGCGCCCGGGTAGGCGATCTCGATCCAGACGAACGGCAGCGACACATTGGGCATGCTCTCGACCCCCAGGCCGCGGTAGGAAAACAAACCCACCACCATCAGCGCCACCATGACCATGGTGGCGAAAACCGGGTTGTTGATACTGGTTTTAGTGATCCACATGGCTTATTCCTTGGCCACGGCGGCGCGCACGGCGCCGGCCGGCGCCGGAGCCGGGGTGGCCAGCTTGACCAGGCTGCCCGGCTTGATGCCCTCCAGCTTGGCCACCAGCACCTGGTTGCCGCCAGTCAAGCCGGCGCTGACCTCGGCGTAACCCTGGTCTTCGTTGCGCAATCCCAGCGTGACCGGCTGGGCCACCACCTTGCCTTGCTCGATCTTGTACACCAGGGGCGCGCCGGCCTCGCCGCGCAAGGCCGCCAGCGGCAGCAGCGGCACCACGCCCGAGCGTTCGGTGACGATGCTGCCCTTGGCGAACATGCCGCCGCGCAGGGCCGCGTCGCCATTGTCGACCGCGATATATACCAGCAGCGCGCGCGAGCCGGCCTCGGTGGCCGGATTGATGCGCGCCACCTTGCCTTGAAAGCGGCGCTGGCCGAAGCCGTCGACCTGGAAGCGCACTTCCTGCCCCACCTTCACGCGCGTGATGTCGGAGGCCGGCACTTGGGCCTCCAGAATGAGCGCGCGCAAATCGACGATGGTATAGACCGGCATGTCGGGCGCCAGTTTTTCGCCGGCTTGCACGTGGCGCTTGCTGACGATGCCGGCTATGGGGGCGCGGATGGTGGCGTCGGCCAGGGCGATGCGCGCGATCTCGACCATGGCGGCGGCCGATTTGACGTTGGCGCGCGCCAGCTCGACCGTGTTTTGGCTGGTGTCGTAAGCCGTTTGCGATATGTAACGTTGTTGCAGCAGGGCTTGGCTGTTGGCTTCGTTCTTGGCGGCGATCGCGAGCCGGGCCTGGGCCTCGTCAAGCGCGGCCTGTTGCTGGGTCAGACGGGCGCGCAGCTCGGCGCTATCGAGCTGGGCCAGCACCTGACCGGCGCGCACCGCCATGCCCTCCTGCGGCGCGGCCAGCTGCACTTGCCCGGCCACCTTGGCCTTGACGGTGGCTTGGGTGAGCGGCATGAGGGAGCCGGACAGTTGCAAGCTGAGCGTCAAGGCGCGCGCCTCAATGGCGGCCACATCGGTTTTGGCCAATTCGTACACCGGTTCCGGCGGCGTGGCGGGGCGCTTGGCGGGGGCCCCGGGCGGGGCGGCGCCCGGTTCACGCAGCATGGCCCAGCCGCCGCCGGCCAGCGCCAGCAGCGCCAACGCCGCGGCCGGCGCATGCCAACGCGGGCGCCGCGTGCCGGTTTCGAGGGAGGAGGGCGGCATGGTTTCTCGTTTCATATTGTTCTTGGGTTAAGAGGTGGCCGGTGGCGATCGAAGCGCCGGCACAGGGCGCGGCGAGCAGAGCACATGATATAAAGTTGCCAACGCCGACGCCAGTCAATTGCGATGGTTTGCAAAAAATAGCGCTTGAAATGTCGAAAAACGCGACCGGACGCTGACGCGCGGGCCGGCCCGGCGCCATCTACGCGGGGGCCGTCCAGCCTGGGGCCATCCAGCCCGGGGCCATCCAGCCGGGGGCCATCCAGCCCGGGGCCATCCAGCCGGGGGCCATCCAGCCCGGGGCCATCCAGCCCGGGGCCATCCAGCCCGGGGCCATCCAGCCGGGGCGTCCAAATTGGAGCCAATTGTCGCCGGCTGTGCGCGGCGCTACACTGCCTGCTCCGCCACTTGCCTTGCCGCCATGATCCGATCCGTGCAACCGAACGACGCCGCCGCCATCTGCGCCATCTATAACCATTACGTGCTACACACCACCATCAGCTTTGAAGAAGAAGCGGTTAGCACCGAAGCGATGGCGCAGCGCATCGCCGCCGCCACACTGCCCTGGCTGGTGTTGGAAGAGCAGGGCGAGCCGCTCGGCTATGCCTATGCCAGCCCATGGCGGGTGCGCGCCGCCTACCGCCATGCGGTGGAGATCTCGGTTTATCTGGCGCCCGGCGCCACCGGTCGCCGGCTCGGCCAGACCCTGTGCCGACATTTGTTGCACGCGCTGCGCCAACGCGACGTGCATTGCGTCATCGGCGGCATCGCCCAGCCGAACCCGGCCAGCGTGGCGCTGCACCAGCGGCTCGGCTTTCGCAAGGTGGCCCATTTCGAGCAAGTGGGCTGGAAGCATGGAAGATGGGTGGATGTTGGTTACTGGCAACTAATATTGACTGAGGAAGACGATCTCGCGGCCATCGTTGAGGGGGGTCAATAGGGTCCGCCCCCAGCGCGCAAGAATGAAAGCAGTGACGTCGCCCTGGAGGCGGCGTCCCGGCGCAGGGCCGATCACGGCACAAGCAGCATGCGAGTTTAGGGGGTGTTTGGTGTCGGAACGGAACTCTCAGCAGTCCCCCGTGGAGCCGGGGCCGGCCACGCTCGGGCTGGCGGCGCCCGCCGCCGAGCCCGCGCTGCACCCCGCGCTGGACGCGCTCGACTTGCTGTCGGGGGTGGTGATGGCGATCGAGCTGACGCCGATGGTGGCGGTGCGCAGTTTCGACCGCTATGGCGTGGTGCGCTTCTGGAACGCCAGTTGCGCCAAGCTGTACGGCATCGGCGCCGACGACGCGCTCGGCCGGCTCCAACAGCGACTGTTTTCGCACGGCGAGCGCGAGGACGAATACGCGGCCATTGTCGAGCAGGTCTGGCGCAGCGGCCAGCCCTGTCCCTCGCGCGACTGGCTGGTGACCACGGCGGCCGGCAAGTCGCTGTGGATCTATTCCACCATGTTTCCCGTGCTGCGGGCCGGACGCATGCAGCAAGTGTTTTGCATGGATATCGATATCACCGAACGCAAGCGCGAAGAAAGCGTGCTGCTGCAAGTGGGCGGCAATTTTCGCCAGCTGTTTGGTAAATCGGCCGACGCCATCGTGCTCATACGCGACGACCGGGTGGCCGAGGTCAATCCGGCCGCCGTGGCCCTGTTCGCATGCGAGCGGCCCGAGCGCATGCTGGGCCACGGTTTGACCGATTTTTCGCCCGCGCTCCAGCCGGGCGGCGAAGCGTCGGCGTCGATGCAGGCGCGCATGGCCAGCCAAGCCAACGAGCAGGGCAATTGCCGTTACGACTGGCAATATGCACGCTGCGACGGCAAGCTGTTCTGGGCCGAAGTGCTGCTCACCTCCATCACCCTCGATCACGATTACCTGTTTTATGCCGTGATCCGCGACATTTCCGCCCGCAAACTGGCCGAGCGCTCGCTCCATCTGGCGGCCCAGGTGTATGAAAACAGCCGCGACGCCATTGTCGTCACCGACCAGCGCCAGCAAGTGATCGCCATCAATCGGGCCTACACCGCCATCACCGGCTTCGAGGTGGCCGACATACTGGGCAGCACCTTCGGCGCCAAGGGCCTGGACCACGCGCTGCTGCACCGCGTGTGGGCCGGGCTGGACCAGACCGATCACTGGCAAGGCGAGATCGCCGCCCAGCGCAAGAACGGCGAGCCGTATCCGGGCTGGCTGGCGCTAACGGCGATCCGCGATGCCGGCGGCAACATCGGCAATTACATGGGTATTCTGTCCGACATCACCGACCGCAAGAAGGCCGAGGCGCTCACGCGCCACCTGGCGGAACACGATTTCCTCACCGATTTGCCGAACCGGGTGCTGTTGCTCGACCGCCTCAGTCTGGCGCTGGTGGCGGCGCGCCGCAATCTCAGCATGCTGGCCATCCTGTTTCTGGACCTGGACCATTTCAAGACCATCAACGACACCATGGGCCACGCGGTGGGCGACTTGCTGCTCCAGGAAGTGGCGCGGCGCCTGATCAAGTGCGTGCGCGCGGTCGACACCGTGAGCCGCCAGGGCGGCGACGAATTCGTGATCATCCTGGCCGATATCGGCGACGTCGATCACGCCGCCCACGTGGCCGCCAGCGTGCTGCACGCGGTGACCCAGGGCTACCGGATCGGCCAACATGCGTTTCACGTGTCGGCCTCGATCGGCGTGAGCGTGTTCCCGAACGACGGGGCCGACATCGATACCCTGATCAAGAACGCCGATCTGGCCATGTATCACGCCAAGGAAAACGGGCGCAACAGCTTCCAGTTCTTCAATCCGGAAATGAACGCCCAGATCATCGAGCGCGTCACGTTTGAAAACGGCTTGCGCCAGGCGCTGGCGCGCCACGAATTCATTCTCGAATACCAGCCCGAGATCGACATCCGCAGCGGCGCCATGGTGGGGGCCGAGGCCTTGATACGCTGGCAGCATCCTCAGCTGGGGCTGCTGAAACCGGAGCGCTTCATCGGCGTGGCCGAGGAATGCGGCCTGATGGCGGGCATCGGCGACTGGGTGCTGCACCAGGCTTGCCGCCAGGCGCGCGCCTGGCAGGACGCCGGCTGGCCGATGGTGGTGTCGGTCAATCTGTCGGTGGCTCAGTTCGCGCAAAAAAATCTGCTGCGCAGCGTGACCAGCGCGCTGGCCGAGGCCGGTTTGCCGCCGGCCCTGCTGGAACTGGAAATGACCGAAGCCATCATCATGAAGGGCGGCGCCGGCGTGCAAGCGACCTTAGACGAGCTGCGTCGCCTGGGTGTGCGCCTGACCATCGACGACTTCGGCACCGGTTATTCGCGGCTCGGGCTGCTGAAAAATTATCCGATCGACAAACTCAAGATCGACCAATCGTTCATGGCCGACATCACCAGTAATCCGGACGACGCGACCGTCATCACCACCATCATCGCCATGGCGCGCGGCTTGAAGTTGCGGGTGATCGCCGAGGGCGTGGAGACGGCCGACCAGCTCGATTTTTTACGCCGGCAGGGCTGCGACGAATACCAGGGCTTTTACGCCAGCTCGGCCGTGGTGGCCGATCAACTGGGCAAGTTGCTGCACTAGCAGTGCGGTCGCCCCGGGCGCGCCCGGCTCAACGGTCCTGGCCGCGCCGCTCGCCGTACAGGCGGATGCGCGCCAGCACCTGCCCGTGGTCCGAAGCGCCGTCCCGCGCTTGCAGCAAATGGTCGTTCAAATAGGTGACGTCGAGCACCTCGCCAATCGCATGGGGCGAAGCCCGATGAAATTGTTCCGACACCAAAATATGGTCGATGGTCATGTAATGGCCGTCGTGCATGCTGGTGTAGCCGACATGACGCAGCCTGTCTTGGCGCAGCTGGATCTGGTTGCAATCGAACAGGCGGCCGCGCCATTCCTGGCCCGGCTCGCAGGCGGCGCCAGCGCCCAGCACAATGGCGGTGGTGACGGCGTCGACCACGTCGTTGAAGTCGCCCAGCACCACGCTGGGGCGCTCGCGCGCCAGCTGGGCCAGCAGCACGCGCAGGGCCACCGCCTCGGTGCCGCGCCGGATCAGCGAGCGCAGGTTGGCCATCGCGTACAGCAGGGCATCGTTGCCGTCGTCGCCATTGCGGTAGTCCGGGCGGCGCGACTTCAGGTGCACCACCACCACGTCCACCACCGAGCCGTCCGGCAGCACCACGCCGGCGTGCAGCGGGGCGCGCGCGAAGCGTTCGGCGTCCCGGCTGCCGGGCGGCAATAGCACGCCGTCGGGGAAGGCGGTGTAACTGCGCGCCGGCCCCGCCAGCGGCAGGCGCGACACCAGCGCCACGCTGGGGGTGAGGCGCTCGGCCGCCGGATCGGGATCGAAGCCGGTGTGCGCCGCTTGGCGGTAGAGGCGGGTGCGCGCCAGCACTTCGCGCAGCACCGCTTGCGAAAATATTTCCTGGAATCCGATCACGTCGGCGTCCAGCAAATCGAGCTGCTGCGCGGTCCAGTTCAGCTTTGCCTCGTACTGCTCGGCCGTCAAGGGCGCCAGATTGTCGTACAATTTCTCGCCCGCCGGGGCCAGGTTGTAGGCGTTAAAGGTGGCGAAGCGAATTTCTTGCTGCATAATTAGAAACTCCTATTGAACGTTCAGCGTATCACGCATGGCCAAAAAAGAGCATATTTCCGAGACCCCCGCGACGCAAATGCTTCGTCAACATCAAGTTTCGTTCTCGCAGCACCCCTATCCGTACGAAGAGCATGGCGGCACCAGCGTGTCGGCGCGCGCGCTCGGGGTGGACGAGCACCAGGTGGTCAAAACGCTGGTGATGCAGGACGAGGGCGCGCGCCCCTTGATCGTGTTGATGCATGGCGACCGCAAGGTCTCGACCAAAAACCTGGCGCGCGCCATCGGCTGCAAGTCGGTGCAACCGTGTCAGCCCGAGGTGGCCCAGCGCCATTCCGGCTACCAGTTGGGGGGCACCTCGCCGTTCGGCACGCGCAAGGCCATGCCGCTGTATGTGGAGGCCGGCATCCTGGAACTGGAAATCATTTATATCAATGGTGGCCGGCGCGGCTATCTGGTCGGCCTGGCGCCGGACGTGCTGGTGTCGTTGCTGGGCGCTAGGCCGGTGAACTGCGCGCTGGAAGACTAAGGAAGCACCAAATCGGGCGCACCGCGCGTCCATGGTGTATATTCGGCGGCCCGGCGCTCCGGCGGCCGGCGCCTCGACAATAACAGGAGACACATGAATACCATATGGATGACGGTGGCAGCGTATCTGCTTGGCTCGATTTCGTTTGCCGTGGTGATGAGCAAGGTGTTTGGCATCGCCGATCCGCGCACCTACGGCTCTAAAAATCCCGGCGCCACCAATGTCTTGCGCAGTGGTAATAAGGCGGCCGCCGTGATGACCTTGCTGGGCGATGGCGCCAAGGGCTGGCTGGCCGTCTGGCTGGCCGAGCGCTACGCCGACCAGCTGGGTGTGGGCGACAGCGCCATCGCGCTGGTGGCGCTGGCCGTGTTCCTGGGCCATTTATGGCCCGTGTTTTTCCGTTTCGTGGGCGGCAAGGGCGTGGCCACCGCGCTGGGCGTGTTATTGGGTTTGAACCCCTGGCTGGGCCTGGGCACCCTGGTGACCTGGATGGCGGTGGCGTTCGCGTTCCGCTACTCGTCGCTGGCGGCGCTGGTGGCGGCGGTGTTCGCGCCCTTTTATTACGCGCTGCTGTTCGGGGTGGACGCGCAACTGGCGGCTGTCATCGTGATGAGCGCGCTGCTGGTGTACCGCCACAGCGCCAACATCTCCAATTTACTGGCCGGCAAGGAAAGCCGGCTGGGCAGCAAGAGCTTGCCCGCCGCCAAGGGTTCTGGCAAGGGCAAATAAGCGCGCTGTGTTGTCTGGTCACCCCATATAAATTTGATACGGCATGGCCCATTCCGCAATTGAAATATCGTGAGCGGTATGGGATGCGGGCTGAGGAATCTGCGCGGCAGAATCTTGTCGCCCCATCAGGTAACAAACGCGAGCGCTAGCTGACGATGGTTTCCGAGCTGTGCTCAAAGCGATGCCGGCTGGCGCGTCAGGCTCATGGTCGGTCTGCCGCTTTGGCACCGGGCAGTGGCGTTTCTGCCACCTGCTGCCAAGCCCACTTCACCTTCCAATTTCGCTTGCGGGGCCCGGTCACCTTCCTTCGCGCCAGTGGAGTTAGTCGTCTCCTTCAAGGCATTGCCAAAGCGTGAAGCCGTACGGCGTATGCAACTGCCCGAATATTTCGCCAACCTTGTAAATGCGCTTAGTGCCCTTTTCATCGAAAGCTAGCCATATTCCCGCTTTTGGGCAGGGCTCGCCGGCTTTGGAGCGCAGCGGTTGGGTGGCATCGTCCATGAGGCTGTCGTCGATGTCCTCGAATTCGCCATTCACCATTTCAACGTAATACCATTTGCATGGGCGCGCTTCGAATGCCTCGCGACCGATAGCGCTGGGTGCAAGTTTAAACTTCGGCACGGAGTTCCACGTTACGCGATCCTTGAACTGCCTAACGTATTTAGGCGAAGTGGCGAAGTTATACATTTTTTGCTCGTTCAACCACAATTCCCTGCGGCCCACTGCCGTGAGCGCGTCCAGGCCGATTTTATTGAAGGTCTTGGAATTCAATAGAGCTCCTTCTTGATCGCCAGTCCAGGCAAATTGTAATGCAGCGTTAGCATCGTCCTGCGCCACGTAGACTCCGGTACGCACGGGAACTTTGCCGGACTCGCCTTCCACATCGGTACGGATCCGGAACTTGGGCAGTTTAGGGAACAGTGCCTTGCATTCTGTCCAAGTAAGTGCAAGAGTAAAGTCGGTCCACCTCCCGTCGTAGCCGCCTCTGAAAAGGGTGGCATCCATGTTCAAGGCATACCGTGAGAGTTCCTCGAACATAGCTTTGAACTTATCTTCTTCTTCAGGCGTGGTCCAATCCATTGAGTATTCATCCATTCCACGCGCGCAATTATTCACACCGCTCGCGGAATATTTTTCGAAAGCACGCTCGGCTATTTTTTTAACGATACCTTGTTGAAAATCAGCCAGAAAGGGCCAGGCGTTGTTGCTCCAATTTTGGGAAGTGTTGCGCGCACCCCACTGCGCCGACACCAGTTCTGCGTCACGGTTCTGCACATGCGCTAAATCCAGAGTCGGATCGATAAAGGCGATCAGGTCGTTCACATGCTGTTGCAAGCCTTTCAGATAATCCATGGAAGCGAAATGGTATAGCATGGCAGCCTGTTTTTTTTGCCACGGGGTTAATTCAAATAGTGGGGTCATGGTGTTTACTTTAAGATGGTGGTTTGGCCAGGTAGCACGGGCATACCAATTTTTTCGCCGAGACCGGCGCCGTCGAAGTCAGTGTAGCCCCAACCTGTTTCAAACGGGCCACTGATGTTGGGGTGATTGATTGCTTCGCGAATGCTCTGGTAATTTACTTTTTCTTCATTAGGCAGTGCTTTAAAGCATATCGTTATACACAACTCTGAGCTGATCAGGCGGCGCCTGAAAAATCTGTTTA
>JAZKGI010000044.1:0-92436 GCA_040385995.1 Pseudomonadota bacterium | reverse complement strand
ACGCGCGAGCCGTCGGGCAGGCGGGCGTCCACCATCGGGCTCGATTCGTCGACCCGGCGCCCGACCCGCGAGACGATCTTTTCGATGATCTTCATCAGATGCGCGTTGTCGTGAAAGGTCACCTCGGTGAGCTCGAGCCGGCCGGCCCGCTCGACATACACTTTGGCGTAGGTGTTGACCAGGATGTCGGACACGCCGGGATCGGCCAAGAGCGGCTCCAGCGGGCCGAAACCGAGCATCTCGTGCTGGATGTCGAGCACCAGATTGTGCCGCTCGTGCTGATTGAGCACGATGCGCTCGTCCTCGATAATGCGCTGCACCAGCAGCGCCAGCTCGTGCTTGAACTGTTCGGCCGTCAGGCGCTTCAAGCGCTCCAGGTCGATCCGGTCCAGGATGGTCTGGTGCATGGTTTTCTTCAACTGCTGGTAGGCGTGGCTGGCCAAGCTGTCCTGGCCGCCTGCGCTGGGACGGGCCGTCTCGCCCACCGCCAGCCGTTCGCGTAGTGTCATCTCGTGCTCCGGTTAAAGTTAAGCTGCATGGGCCCGCGCCGAGGCGCTCATCAATCGGGTTCGCCCCGTCCGAACAGACGCCCGAACAAGCCGCGGCTTTCGGTCAGGCGACGCGCCGTGACCAATTCCACCAGCTCGGCCAGGCTGCGCGCCACCGCGCTGGTGCGCGAGAGCTGAAGCACCGGGATGCCCTGGTTGACCGAGTCGGTGGCGGCGATATAGTCGTTCGGCACCGCGTGCATCACCTCGGCGCCCAGCGCCTGTTCCAGGTCGGCCAGGCGCAGCTTGCCGCCCTTTTCATAGCGGTTGACGATCAGCTTGATGCGCTCGCCCGGATAGCCGAGCGAGCGGAAAATGTCGAGCAGGCGGCGGGCGTCGCGGATGTCGGGCAGCGCCAGTTGCAGCACCGGGTAGATCGCGTCGGCGCAGTCGAGCGCGCGCAGCGAAATGGCGTCGATCTGGCGCCCCACGTCGAGCACGATGAAGTCGTAGTGCTGGCGCGCCACCCGCAAGATGGTGTCCATATGCTCGGGCTTCATCTGCACCGCCTGGGCCGGGTCGTCGGCCGCCGCCAGCACCCCGAAGCCGGGCGCCACATGCACCAGGCAGGAAGCGAGGAAGGCGCCGTCCATGCGCGCGATCTGGGCGCAAATGTCGGACAGCGTCATGCTCGGTTTTTGATCCGAGACATACAAGGTGGCGTCGCCGAACTGGCCGTGCAGGTCGATCAGCAGCACCTTGCGCTCGGCCAGGCTGGCTAAGGCATAGCCGAAATTGGCCGACAGGAAGGTGGCGCCGCTGCCGCCCTTGCACGAAATGAAGGCCAGCACTTTACCGTCGCGCATCTGGGTCACCCCGGCCTGGATGTCGATCCGGTCCATCGCCTCGTGGAAGGCGGCGTGCACCAGCGGCAGCGGCAGCACTTCGCGCATGCCGGCGCGCATGGCGCGGATCAGCATATCCTGCTGGTCGGCGCCGTGCGCGCCGGTGAGCAGCAAAAAACAGGCGGCCGGGTAGAGCCGCGCCAGGCGCTCGATCAAATCGATCTCGCCGGCCTGCAAGGCGCTGGCGTCGACGATCACCAGGCCGGGCGGCTCGGGCATGATGCGCTCGACCGCGTCGCGCAGGCCGCTGCGCGCGGCCGTCAGCTGAAGCGCCGGCATGCGCGCCGCGCCCTGGGCCGCGATCTCCGCTTGCAGTGCGCTGTCGCGGGTGATCAACAATGCTTTCATCGTTATCCTTTATGTACTGGTACTAGGGACACAGCGCCATGCCGGGCCGGTAGCCCAGCGTTTCGGCGCGCGTGACGGTGGTCGATTGCGGCAGGTTGATGGCCACGCCGCCGATCGCAAACAAGTCGCCGACCCAGGGCACCATGGGCTGGTAAGGCACCGCTTGGCACGCGCTGCCCGCGCCCGGCAGGCAAATGCGGACGCGCACGAAACGGATGCAACTGGCCCCGTGCGGGTCGCTCTGACAATTGACCAGATTGCGCGGCGGGCAAGCGGGCAGCACGGCGATGGCTTGCAACTGATTGCCGCTGTCGAGCGCCAGATAATCGATCCGCACGTGGCCCTCGCCCAGCGCCCCGCCCAGCGCCAGCGCACCGGGCGAGGCGCGCAGCAGCGCGCGCTGGCGCACCTGGTCCATGATGGCCGGGTCGGCGAAATTGGCGATGGCGGCGCCGCGCGCGGCGCGCCGCGTCACCTCCTGCAAAGTGTTCCACAGATAAACGGCGCGGCCCAGTTCCAGCATGGCGAACACCAGGGCCAGGAAGAACACCAGCGTGAGCGCGAATTCGACCGTGAACGCGCCGGCGCGGCCCCCCGGCCGCGCGTGGCGTGGGGCCGATGGCGGCTCAATTCGCATAGCGCAGCGTGACGGTCGATCGCAGGATGATGTTGCCAAGCGGGCTGACCCAGGCGCCGGTGGCACCGGACATCTCGCCGGCCGTCATTTCCAGACGCACCTGTACTTGCACCGTGGCCGGCAACTCGGATGCGCCGCCACATACTTCGATGCCGCATAGAATGCTCACCTCGTTGACGCCGGGCGCCATCGCCAACTGCGCGCCGCGCGCCGCCTCGCCCACCATCTGATACACCAACTGCCGCGCTTGCGCCACCTGGGCCGGATTGGTCATCTCGGCCGGCGGCAGGCTGGCCATGTAACGCGCGCTGGCGTAAGTCATTTTTTGTAGCGCCGTGTAATGCCAAAACACGCGCCCCAACACCAGCACCACCGGCAGCAAGCCGATCGAAAACACCAGGATCAGGGCCAGCTCGATCGTGGCCACCCCACGCCGCGCGCGCCCTTGCGCCGGCCGTTTCATTGAAACAGCTCCACCGGTCCGCCCAGCGCCTGGTCCTTGACCACGCCGGCGAACTCGGCATAAATAGCGCCGCCGCCCGCTTGCGCGGTCATGAAAAAACGGCCGACCGCCAACACCTGGGCCGGCACATTGGCGCCGGCGGCGACCGGGCAGGCCAGCAGCGGCACGTTGAGCACGCGGCGTGCGCGCACGCCATGGCGGCTGGGCGGCACCATATTGCCGCCGCTAACGGCGGCATACGGCACAAAGGTGGCGGTGTACAGGCCGGTGGCGGCGGCCGCCGTGGGGTTGCCGGGATACAGGCTGGCCCAGTCCGCGCGCGCGAACGGCACATAGCCGGTGGCCGGTTCGGCCGCCGCGTAATGCACCGCCCTCGCGTACGACCATAAGGGCCCGTAAGCGGTGGCGGTCAAGCCGGCCGGCGGCGGCGACTGCGGCGCCAGGTCGGCCACGGTGCGCAGCGGAATGACGCCGGCGGCGGTGGCGGCCGCGCTCTGGGCGGCCGGAGTGGTGGTCATCCACCACCCCGCGCCGCCACCCGTGTATTGCTTGATATTGATGTCGGGCGGCGCCGCGCCGGGGTCGCAGCCGCCGCCGTACTGGTCGAAGCGCGCGTTGAGGGCGCTCGTGAGCGCGGCCGGAAACGGGCTCGACACGCGCACCGCGCCGCCCGTCAAGCTGGTCAACGGCACGCTGCCGGCGCACACGAAGGGCAACACAAAAGCGGCCGTTTGCTGGGCGCCGCTGCCGGCCTGGCCGGGCGGGGTGAGCGGGTCGAGCACGAAACTGCGCGCGCTGGCGCCGTCCGGGTTCAGGTTCAACAGGTTGTAGCCGACGCCGCGCCGAAAGCCGTATTCGACCAATTCATTGGTGACGGGGGGGCCGGGGTTGAGACGGGACGCGGCGGCGCTGGCCGACATGGCGCAGATCGCCAGCGGCGTCACTTGCAGCGACGCGCGCCCGGCCACGGCGCGCCCGCTCAAATCGATCTGCGCCAGGGCGGGGTGAAACAGACGCATGAAAAACGTTTGCACCGCGCCTTGCGCATCGGGTAGCGCGGCGCTGTCGACGCGCGCGTACAGCAGAGCGGCCGGCGCGCCGGCGGCGACGCCGGCGTCGATCCAGGCCGCGGCGGCGGCGTCCGGCGTGGCGCTAAAGCGCAGCGCCGCGTTGGACCAGCTGAAGGTGCCGCTAAAGCGACTACGGCTGAGCTCCGCCGTCTGGCGGGCCTGGCTCAGCGCGGCGGCGACCCCGGCCGCCTTGCCGTTCAACTGGCGGGCGGCCGCCAGCGCCACCGCGTCGGCCATGTTTTGCAGCTCCACTTGCCGCGCATAGAGCTGGGCCAGATCGAGCGCGATGCCGATAAAGCCGAGCAGCGCCACCATCAACAGCGCAAAGCTGATGAACAGGGCGCCGCGCTGACGACGCGCGGGTCGGCCCGGGCAACGCGGCGGCGCGATGGTGGGCGACATGGGCGGGCCGCCTTATTGACCAAAACCGAGGCCGGCCGCCGGCGCCACCGGCGCCGCCTCGAACGACTTGCGATATTGTTCGATGGCGCGGCCGGCGCTGGGACCGTCCAAGCCGTCGGCGGCACGGGGGCGGGCCGCCGCGTCGGGAAAGGCGATCTGGCGCGCGAAGGCGATCCGGGTCGCGTCGCCGAAACGCTGGTCCAGCAGCGGCGTGGACGAGCTGGCGCAGGCGGTCAGGCACAGCGGCGTCAAGCTGGCCAGACTGAGCACGGCGGCGATAAAGCGGTGTGACATGGCGGCTCCCGGTGACATGCTTATTTCAATTCGAAGCCGCCATGTTGCAGCGGCGTAGCGGCGGGCGCGGCGGGCGCGCCGGCGCGCGGCGCGCCCTCCAAGCGCCCTTCCAGGAACAGCTCGCGCCGGCTGGGCGCTTGCAGCTGGTCGGTCGGCAGCGCGTAATTGGGCGGCAGCGGCTTGACCAGATGGGGCGTGATCACAAACAGCAATTCGGTGCGGTCTTGCTGGAAGTCGGCGCTGCGAAACAGGGCGCCCAGCACCGGCAACTCGCCCAGCACGGGCAAGCCCTTCATATTGGTGACCTGGTTATTCTTGATCAAACCGCCGATGGCGAAACTCTGGCCGTCATACAGTTGCACCGTGGTGGAGGCGCGCCGGGTGGTAATGAGCGGCAAAATGGCGCCGGCGCCGAAGCCGGCCGCGCTCACGCCCACCCCTTCGCGCGACAACTCCGACACTTCCGGCGCCACCCGCAGGTTGATGCGCCCGCCGGCCAGCACGGTCGGCGTAAAGCGCAGCCCGACCCCGTATTCCTTCTCTTCCAAGGTGACCTTGTTGTTATCCTGCGCCACCGGCACGAAGATTTTGCCGCCGGCCAGGAAACTGCCCTCCTGGCCGCTGATCGCCATCACGGTCGGTTCGGCCAGGATGCGCACCAGCGCGTTGCGGTTCTGCCCTTCCAGGCCGAGCTTGTCGCCGTTGGCCTTGCGCAGCTCAAGCAAGCCGCGCGTGGTGCCGGTTAAAAAATCGCCCGCCAGCGTGGCGGCCCAGCTGCCAAAGCCGTGGCTCAGGCTGGCGCCGCCCTCCAGCTGCTCGAGCAAGTTCTTGGACACTTCGGCGATTTTGACTTCCAACATCACTTGCTGGGGCGCGCCCACGTTGAGCAAATTGATGATGCGGGCGCCGCCCGCCCCCGCCCCGGCCGCGCTGGCGGCGGGCGCCCGCCCGCCCTCTTCCTTGCCGCCGGCTTCCTCCTTGCGCCCGCCGGCCACGGCCTGGGCCGGGCGCCGCACATAGGCCGAAGCCAATTCCAGCGCGCGCGTCACGGCCGTGGCGTCGTCCACCGTGCCGCTGATGATGAGGGTATCGGCCGCCGCGTTGACCTTGATGTTTTTCTCGTCCGGCATCAACGCCGCCAGGGTCGCTTGCAAGCCGCTCGCGTCCATCGCCACCGTGACATCGATCACGCTGCACATCCCGCTTTTACCTTGAATAATCATATTGGTGTTGCCGACCTCGATCCCCACGATGTACAAGGTGTCGGGCGCGACCAGCATGGCTTGCACCACGGCGGGATTGCCGACACTGCGGTTATGCACCGCCTCGGGCAGGCGCATCAGGGTCGACTTACCCAGTTGCAGCGCCAGCATGCCGGGGGTGGCGGCCTCGCCCACGCAGCGCGGCGCGGCGTCGACGCCGGCCGCGGCGGCCGGTTTGCGGGCGCTGGCCGACGCCCCCTGCGCGGCCGGCGGCGCCGGCGCTGGCGCAGCGGGCGCCGCCGGCGACGCCGGCGCCGCTTGGCCCGCCACGGCGAGCAGCAAGGGCGGCAAGAAAATAAGGCAGCTTTTCATGACCACAGATCCCTGGTGGGGTTAATGCCGGGCGGCCGCATGGCCGGTCTCAAAAACATTCTCGCCACTGGCGCAAGCCGTCGATGGCGCCGCTGCACTGGCGCCGCTCGGGCGCGGCCGCGCGCAGCGCGACCGGCTTGACGGCCGGCGTGGCCACCGGCGCCGGCGCCGGCGGCGGCTCGGGCGCGGCCGCCTGGCCCGGACCCAGCAAGGTCAGCTTGGTGGCGCCGCTGGTCACCCCCGGTTTCGGATCGACCTGGTTGCGCAACACCAGCGACAAGCTGCCGACGCTGCGCGCCAAATCGAGATTCTCGGCCTGGTCCGGCGTCACCTCCAGGGTCACCGCGTTGACCACGCGCGGCTTGGTTTCGTCGCGCCCCACCTCTTGCGCGACGGCCAGCACCAGAATGCGTTCGAGCACGATCTTTGAAATATTCTGGTCGCGCGCCTGGAGCGCCGTGTCCGCTTCCTTTTGGGTGTTGACGATGATGTCCACGTAATTGCCCGGCAGGGCGAAGCCGGCCACGCCGATCACGTCGTTGACCCGCACCGTGATGGCGCGCCGCCCTTCCGTGATCAGGGCCGACAGGCCGCCCAGGGTGCCGGCCGGAGCCAGCTTGGCCTCGCTGAGCGGCTCGCCGCGCAGCACGCTGCTCTTGACCACCCGGCCGTTCAGCTTGAGCGGATCTTGCAGCGCCCCGGCCGGCAGCGCCTCGGCCGGCCAGTCGCTCAGCTTGACCATCTCGGGCGTGAGGCGCTGGCCCAAATTGACGTCGACCGCCGCCACCACGATCTTGCCGGCGCCGCCAGCCTGCTGGCGCAACAGCCAGCGCGAGGCCAGCGCCACGGCCGCCAGTCCCAGCAGCACGGCCAGGCCCATCATCATCAAGGCGCGCCGGTTATTCATGGCAATTGCCCGCACAGCGCGGCGGCGGCGACCGGCGCGGCGGCGGCCGCCGCGACCTCGGCGCCGGCGAACATACTCGACCAAGCCTGCTCCAGCGATGCCACCGTCAGGCTGGCCGGCTGACCGGCATAACCGGCGAAGTCGCCCACCCGGTGCAGCAACTGGCGCGGATAGGCGGCCAACAACGGTTGGCCGGCGCGCCGGTGCAAGCCCAGCAGATGGTCGAGCGCGCCGTCCTCGCATGCGATGCGCTGGGCCCGGCATTCGTGCTGCACCAGCGCGCGGTAACTGGCCGCCGCTAGCGGGCCGACGTGAATCTTGTAGCCGAGCCGGCGCAGGAAAGCGTCGTCGAGCACCGCGCGCGGCGCCAGGTTGGTGGCGAACACCAGCACCACATCGAAAGGCACGCTAAACTGGTGGCCGCCGCGCAGGGACAACTGGTCCTGACCCGATTCGAGCGGCTGCATGAAGCGCTTGAGCAGCTCGGCGGCCGGCGCGCGCTGGCGGCCCAGATCGTCGACGATGAACAAACCGTTGTTGGCCTTGAAATGGGGCGGCGCCTGATAGCACCCGCTAAAGGCGTCGTGCCGCAAGTCCAGCATGTCCTCGCCCAGCTCGGCGCCCACCTGCACCACGGGACGCTGGCACAGCGCCCAGCGGATATCGGTGCTGCGGCGCTCCATGGCTTGGCGTGCGTGCATGGCATGCAAGGCGCTGGGCGCCAGATGCAGCAAGGGATCGTAGAGCTGGACGATCTCTTGCCCCACCACCACCGCATACGGCACCGCCACCAGGCCTTGCAGCAAGCGTCCCAACTTGCGCGCCATGCGGCTCTTGCCGGCGCCGGAAGGGCCGTACAGCAACAGCGAACGGCCCGAATGCATGGCCGCCCCCAGCACGTCGAGCACGGCGGGCTCGAGCCAGTCGGCGCCGAACACGGCGCCGATCTCTTCGGCGCCGACCCGCTGCAAGGGCGAGCCGCGCCAGGCTTGCCGCTCGGCCATGGCGCGGTAGGCGTCCAGCGTCACCGGGGCCGGCCCCGCGTATGGGCAACGCTCCAGATACACGGCGGCGCGCTGCTTGCCCAGGGTGGTCAGCTGATATTGCACGTCGATGTCGGACTCGCCCCGCCACGCCACTTCCAGCAATTGCTCGGCCACCATGAAATCGAGGATTTCGCGCAGCACGTTAATCGACAGACGCAGGCGGGTGGTCAGGATCGGCAGATGGGTCTTGCCGCCGATAAAAATCGCCTTGGCCACCAGCTCGGCGATCAATTGCTGGTCCAGACCCGTCTCGCGCACCGTCTTCGGTTGCGGCGGCAACAGCGGCAGGCTGTCCGGGCCGGCCTCACCGGGCTCGCGCGGCAAGGCCGCGGCGCTGCGGGCGGGAAACAACGATTGCTGTGCGATATCAGTCATGCGCTTCTCCGTGTACAACATACTCAACTGCAAAAAATCGCCGATGCAAGAAATCGATTCTATCCATGCCATGACGGTCGTAAATTGATGCAAAGCAAGTGCCGGCCGTGGGTTGTGGCATCGGCGCATCAGCGCGGCGCTTAGCGCGGCGGGTTCGACAATCCCAGCAGCAACAGCGTGCCCAGCGCGATGGCCAAGCCGTATGGCATGCCGCCCACGCTTTGGCCCGGCGCCAGTCGGGCCGGCGCCAGCGGGATGCCCAGCGCGCGCAGCAGCAAGGGCGACAGCAGCGTGCGCAAATTGCGGTAAGCCGCCGCCAAGCGGCCGCGATAAACCACAATGCACAGGGCCATCACGCCGCCGATCAAGAAAGTGGCGAAACAGATATATAAGGCGGTCTGCGGTCCCGTGAAGGCGCCCACCATGGCCATCAGCTTGACGTCGCCGGCGGCCATGCCGCGCAATAAATACAAGGGAAGCAAAACAAAAAAACCGGTCAGCAAACCGGCCAGCCAGGCCAGGGGAAACGACTGGCCGGCGGGTAGCCATTGCAGCAACAGGGCGCCGACCACACCGGTGAGCACCAGGGCATTGGGGATCTTGCGGTACGCCAGGTCGGTCACCGCCGCGAGCGCGACGCAGCAAATGAGCGCGTTCTGGACAGGCAGGGGAAGCGGCATGATGGGCTTTCGCGAAAGGGAAAAAGACTTTCCGGTCGCAACAGAGCGCCGGAAAGCCAGCCGTGCGGTTTACGCGACCAGGGTATCCCTGATATTTTCAAACAAGGTTTTCATGGCCGGTCCGATCAACGCGAACGCGGTGGCGACCACCGCCGCCATCAAGGCCGCGATCAGGCCGTACTCGATGGCGGTGATCCCGTCCTCGTCTTGACTGAAGTTTTTTACTGCCGAAATAAATGTGCTCATGAACGGCTCCTAAAGTAGATAAAAAAGTCCCTGGTCCGGCCACCACCACCACCGCCGTTGCGCGATGCCGCATGAGTGCCGGGCCATTGAGTTCACTATAGAGTTTCCGAGAATCATTAATTTGACCTTGCTCAACTTTTCCATACGGTAATTATTTGTACATTTTATGAAACCGGCCGCCACGCCCGGGACCCGATGCCCGAGGCGGCGAAATTGCCGACCCCAAAGGAGCGCACTGTCGCCGCGGCGGAGTCCGCCAGAGCGCTGTACGTTGCATTCGGGATACAGGGGGGTGCCGTGGGTCGCCGATTTCTCCAGTGCCCGCCCCGCCAAGAGCCGACAGCGGTAGAATCGTTTCACGTCGCATCCCACCTTGTGCGTACTGATCACCTCGCGTACCCGCCATCGCGAGCGATGGCGGGCCTTGGCGCTACCTCATCGCTGGCGCGCACGGCGCCGTGATCGCGGCCACGGATGGGGGCTTGCCGCCATGCCCGCGGCCAATTTCCAGAGAATAAAAATGGATTCCCTACTAAAACACATGGTGGACATGACGGGCCACCGCGATCACACCATGCTCGACGTATCGGTGATCTCGGCGGTTCAGGAATTGGCCGGCGCCACGCAAACCCGGGTACTGAGCCTGTCGTCCCAGCGCGGCCAGGTGTTCGTGCGCCCGCGCGCGATCATCATGGCGGGCGGCCCGGCCCGCATGGAAGAGCCGCCCGACCCCAACCAGCCGGGCGAGCCGATCGCGTCCTATCCGGCGCTGGCGGCCTGCCTGGTGGCGCGCGCGAGTTCGGCCGAGACGGTGGCCGAGGATGGCCGCCACATTCTCTGGCTGCCGATCTGGCTGGGCGAGAAGGCCGACACCTGCCTTGAAATCGTCAACCCCACCCCCTATAGCGGCGCCACTATCCACGTTATCGCCGGCATCGTCACGGTGTACCGCAATTTTCAAAATCTGCTCGATTACAGCGAGCGCGACTCGCTGACCGGCCTGCTCAACCGCAAGACCTTCGACGACCAGCTGGCCAAGATGCTGCAAAGCGCGGCGCCGCTGGAAGGCGCCGCGCCGGAAGGCGCCCCGCTGGAAGGCGCCCCGCTGGAAGGCGCCGCGCTGGAAGGCGCCCCGCTGGAAGGCGCGGGGCCGGGCGGCGAGGAGCGGCGCCATCCGGCCGAAGAGGAAAAACAGTGGCTGGCGGTGATCGACGTCGACCATTTCAAGCTCGTCAACGACCGCTTCGGCCACCTGTACGGCGACGAGGTGCTGATCTTGATCGCCAACTTGATGCAGTCGTCCTTCCGCGCCCAGGACCGGGTGTTCCGCTTCGGCGGCGAGGAATTCGTGGTGCTGCTGCGCTCGACCACGCTGGAAAACGCGAAAAAGATCATCGAACGCTTTCGCCTCAACGTCGAAACCCACGACTTCCCGCAGGTGGGCCAAGTGACGGTGAGCGTCGGTTTCGTCAGCATCAGCGCCTTCGAGGCCCCGGTGATCATCCTGGGCCGCGCCGACCAAGCCTTGTATTACGCCAAAAGCCACGGCCGTAACCTGGCTTGCCATTACGATCAATTAGTCAGCGACGGCTTGCTGCACGCGGTCGAATCGAACGACACCGCCGAGTTTTTCTAACAGGGTGTCGGCATCGGCAGCGGCGCGGCCGGAAGCGGTGCGGGTCTGTTCGCGGGACGACAGCACGGCCGCCCGTTCGAGGTGGGCGGCCAGTACGATTTCGCGGTGCCAGTAGCGGGCTATTGGCCGAGAAAGCGGCGACATAGGGACCGCGCCAGCGCATTTTGCGGCCGCCGATCGCCATTCCGACAGACACTTAGCGGCAAGGTCCGGTGCTCGCGCCCGGCAGCAGCACCGGCTGCCACAGCACCTGCAATTGCGCGGGCGGCGCGCCGGCCAGCAGGGCGAGCAGCATGTCCACCATCTTGGCGCCGGCGCGGTGCGGCTCCGGCTGGTCGATGGTGCTCACGTTGGTGTCGGCCAGCGAATCGTCCATGCCGCCCCAGACGATGACGGAGATGTCGCGCCCGATCTCGAGCCCGGCGTCAAGCAGGGCGCGCACCGCGCCCGCGCCGGACAGATGGTTGTCGACGACGACGGCGCTCGGCCGCGGCGAGCAGGCCAGCAACCGCTGCGCCGCCAGATAGCCGCCACGGCGGTCGATGGCGGGGCCGATCAGGTGGCGCGGGTCCAGCGCCAGGCCGGCCTGGCCCATGCAAGCGACGAATGCGTCCTGACGCTGGCGGGCGGCATTGAGTTCGAGCGGCGCGCTGATCAGGGCTACGCGCTGATGGCCCAGGCCCAGCAAACGCCGCACCGCCAGACCGATGCCGGCCGCGTTGTCGTAATCGAACCAGGCATACGGCGCCGCAAGGTCGGTGCGGCCGTGCGCGACAAAGGGAAAGCCGGCCCGGCTCAGATAGGCGATGCGCTCGTCGCACACCAAAGTGCGTCCCACCACCAGAGCGTCAACCCGGCGTCCACGCACCATCTGCTCATAGGAAGGCTGTTCGTTGTGCGGCGAGACGGGCGCGATGATCAGGTTCATCCGGGCCGCCTCCAGCGCCGCCGACATGCCGTCCACCACACCCAGAAACAGCGGGTCGCCCAGAGCGCCGGGCGCCAGCGGATGGATAATGCCGAACACATTGGTGCGGCCGACGGCCAGGCTGCGCGCCATGGGATTGGCTTCATAGCCGGCTTCCTTGGCGGCGGCCAACACCCGTTCGCGGGTGCGACGGTTCACTTCCGGGTAACCGTTCAAGGCCCGGCTCACTGTCGTTTTCGACATGCCGAGCGCCATCGCAAGACTTTTCAGGTTCATCTTTTAGGGACGTGACAGCCGCATAATATGGTGACAATGTCAATGCTGAGCGTCGATTATAGCCCATCCCTCCAGCCCGCCGGCTAAGTCTGGCGCACCATCAACAAGGTCGGCAGCATCTCGGAGCCGACGCTGTCGCCTTGCATCAAGCCCAACATCTTCTTCGCCAGCAAAACGCCGCCGTCGCGCAAATACTGATGCACGCTGGTCAAGGCCGGCACAAAACTGGCCGCGCCCGGCGTGTCGTCATAGCCGATCACCGACACGTCTTGCGGCACCCGCCATTGCTGTTCGGTGAGCGCCCGGATGGCGCCCATGGCCAGCGCATCGCTGGCGCCGAACACGCCGTCGAACACGGCGTCTTTGTTTTTCAGTAGCGCCACCATGCTGTCGAAGCCGGCCTCGAAAGTGAACGCCTTGGGCCGCACGATATGCACCAGGGCCTGGCCGCCGATGGCGTCGACGAAGCCGGCGCAACGCTGCTGAACCTCGGCCTGTTCCGCGTCGCCCAGAAAAATCAGCTTGCGCCGGCCCATCTCGATGAAACGCCGCGCCACGCTGGCGCCGCCCTCGCGGTTGTCGCTGCCCACCACCACCGTGTTGGCGCCCGGCTGCGGGGCGCCCCATACCACCATCGGCAAGCCGGCGCGCTGCAAATGGCGCACCGCTTCGCCATGGGCGCCCTGCCCCAGCAAGATCAAGCCGTCGGCGCCCTGCACCGGCGCCGTGTTCATCAATTGCTTCGAGGTCAACACCACGCTGTAACCGGCCATGGTCAATTCCTGGGTGATGCCGCCTAACAGTTCCAGCGGAAACGGGTCCGACATGGGCCGGCTTTGGTCGGGCGCCATGTCCACCACCACCGCCACCGAATAACTGCGCCGCATGCGCAAGTTGCGCGCGCTCAAGTTCAAGCGGTAGCCCTGCTCGCTGGCCACCTGGCGGATCTTGTCGCGCGTGTCTTGCGTGACCAGCGGACTGTCGCGCAAGGCGCGCGACACGGTGATTTTCGACACGCCGGCCAGGACGGCCAGGTCTTCCATGGTCACCCCCGCTTCACTGTTGCGCAATCCGAACTTGTCTGAAGGCATAGGTCACTCTTAAATGGTCGCGCAGGCATTATGCCAGAGTTTGAGCGCTCGTCATTTCTGATGATATCGATAACAATCATGGCGACATCGATATCATTGTTGGTTCTATTGTATTTTCGAGCCGTGGTGCCGCAGGGGGCCCCGAGCCCCCCGGGCATCACGGCGTCATCGGATCGGCGCGCCGCTCGCGCGGTGCGGTCAATTCCCGCTCCACCACGTCCAACCACCACTTTTCGCCCGCATGCGGCCGCGTCAAATCAACCCGCTGTCCCATTTCCGGGGTGGTCAGGGCCACCCCGTGCTTGGCGGCCAAGCCGACGATGCGGTCGAACGGCTCGTGCCAGGAATGCAAGGCCAGGTCGAAGGTGCCGTTATGGATGGGGAGCAGCCACTTGCCCCGCAAATCGAAATGGGCTTGCAGGGTCTGCTCAGGCTGCATGTGGATATCGGGCCACATCTTGTCATAGGCGCCCGTTTCCATCAAGGTCACATCGAACGGGCCGTAGCGCTGGCCGATCTTCTTGAAACCGTCGAAATAACCGGTGTCTCCGCTGAAGAACAATTTCAACGCGCGGTCCTGGATCACCCAGGAAGCCCACAGCGTCTGGTTGCCGTCGAACAGGCCGCGGCCGGAAAAATGCTGCGACGGGGTGGCCGTCAAACGGACGCCGTCGATGGCGGTCGATTGCCACCAGTCGAGTTGGCGCACCTTGGCGGCCGGCACGCCCCAACGAATCAGGGTATCGCCCACGCCCAGCGGCGCGACGAAATGCTCGGTCTTGGCGGCCAGCGCGAGGATGGCGGCGTGATCGAGATGGTCGTAATGATCGTGCGACAGAATCACGCCCTTAATCGGCGGCAATTGCTCGATGCCGATCGGCGGCCGATGGAAGCGCTTGGGACCGGCCCACCGCACCGGCGAGGCGCGTTCGGAAAACACGGGATCGGTCAGCCAGAATTGGCCGTTCAACTTCAGCAGCATGGTCGAATGGCCGAGCCGGAACAAGCTCTGGTCTGGCGCGGCCAGCAACTGCGCGCGGCTCAAGGCATGCACCGGAATGGCGTGGGCCGGGGTGGTGTAAGCCGGCTTGGCGAAGGCGAAGGTCCACATCAATTTCAGCGTTTTGCGCAGGCCCAACTTGTAGCGCCGGGCTGGATTGCTGAACTTGCCATCATCGCGCTGGGGCGAATCGGTGAACGTGTTTTTGGCCGGGCAAAAGCGCATGATGGATGGTCTCCTGACGAAATATTTACACTACACAGTGTAGTACTTAGCCGAAACAAAGTAAACCACACGGTGTAAAATGGTGCATTTCCTGACGAAATCAAGCTATGTCCGAATTGCAACGCCTGACCGACCGCAAACGCCTGGCCATCATCGATGCCGCCATCGCCGAGTTTCGGGTGAACGGCTTCGAGGCCACCAGCATGGACCGCGTGGCGGCCACGGCGGGCGTATCGAAGCGCACGGTCTACAACCACTTCCCCAGCAAGGACGCGCTGTTTTCCCAGATTTTGATGCGCCTGTGGGAGCGCAGCATGGCGCAAAACCCGGCGCCATATTGCGCCACGCAACCCTTGCGCGCGCAATTGATGACCATGCTGACGCAAAAAATCAGCTTGCTCAACGACCCCAATTTCCTCGACCTGGCCAAGGTGGCGATCGCCGAAACCATACATTGCCCGGAACGGGCCAGCGCCATGGTGGCGCGCCTGAACGAAAAGGAAGAGGGCGTGGCCGGCTGGATACGGGCCGCGCAGCAGGACGGCAGGCTCAAGGCGGCCGACCCGCAGTTTGCCGCCACGCTATTGCAGTCGCCCGTGAAAACTTATGCGTTCTGGCCCCAGGTCACCATGGACCAGCCGCCGCTCACGCCGGCCATGCAGCAGCAGGTGCTGGACACGGCGGTCGACATGTTTTTGGCCTATTTCAGCACGCGCCCCGATTAGCCGGCGTCAAACCGTTATCAGGCGAAGCACAGGGCGTAAATCGGCGGCAGCGTGGTCGACACGGTGCGCCATTGCTCGCCGCCATCGCCGGACCACCATAAGCCGCCGGTGGTCGACCCCATCAGCAGGGTCAGGCCGTCGTCGGCCACCGCCAGCCCGTGCCGGTACACCAGGTCGTAGCAATGCTCTTGCGGCAAACCCTGGCGCAGGGCGGTGAAGCTGCGGCCGCCATCCGTGGTGCGGCTGACCGCCAGGGCGGCGTCGGCCGGGATGCGCAGCTGATCGGAGCAGGCCGGCACGAACCAGGCCGTGTCGCCATCGCGCGGATGGACCGCGACCGCGAAACCGAAATCGGACAGGGCGGCCGGCTTGATTTGATCCCAATGATCGCCGGCGTCGCGCGAGCGCCAGATACCGTTATGGTGCTGGCACCACAGCTTATCGGGCGCGCCGGCCGCGCGCACGATGCGGTGCGGATCTTGCACCGCCTCGTTTTCGTCTTGCTCCGGCGGCATGTAATCGGCGCGCATGCCGTGCGCGCTCAAGCGCCAGCTGGCGCCGCCGTCCGCGCTTTGCCACACGCCGCCGCACGATACGCCCAGCAACAGCCGCTCGCTGTCACGCGGATCGACGCAAATGCTATGGATGCCAGGCACGTCATAGCCGCCGCCGAACCACTGGGCGCGCTGCGGCGCCTGCCACAGCGACTCCACCAATTGCCACGACGCGCCCCGGTCGGCCGAGCGGAACAGGCCACCGGGCAAGGTGCCGGCCCACAACACGCCCGGCTGGTCGGCCCCGCCCGCGGCCAGCGACCAGACCAGGCGCAAGCTCCAATCGACCGGGTCGGCGCTGTCGGCCGGCTTGGGCGGGTAGGCGGGCGCGGCGATCTCGGTCCAGCCGGCTTGGCCGCGCTCCTTGCGGTGCAGCTTGGCGCCGAAATGGCCCAGACTGAGCGCGGCGTACAGGGCGCCATCGCGCGCATCGGCCAGCAACATGGATACCGGATCGCCCTGAAAATGGTGGGCCGCCAGCCGCCCATGGCCGCCGTCGAGCGTCAGTTCAAACAGGCCCTTGCGGGTAGCGATGTAAGCGCGCTGCATGCTCAACCTCCTGACAGTGCCTGCAACACATAGACCCGGCTATCGGCGCCGAGCGGATCGTCCAGCAACACCCGGTCGCGGCTGCGCACGCCGTCGATGAAGATCACCACGTTCGGGCGCAACCTGCCCTGGTCGTCGAGCACATAGGCGCGCAGGCGCGGCTGGGCGGCGAACGCGGCCTCCAAAGCGGCGCGCAACCGGCGCGCGTCGCTCTCGACCTGGGGCACGCGCATGAAACGGCCCAGCTGCTGGGTGAAGTGGATCTGCGCCATGCATCGCTTTCGGCAAGAGCTACACCATCGGTTAGCACAAATTTTAGCGTATCGCGACAGGGATGCAAGCCGACAATGGCCTAAAATGAAAGCGACTGGATAACCGGAGCCGCCTCATGTCGATTACCCCGCAACAACTTGCCAGCTTGATGCAAGAAGTGGAACTGGAAGACCCGATCGACTTCGCCGACCTGCCGTTCAACGACCAGGAGTTGCGCGGCCTGATCGCCAACCACCTGTGTGAGATGGCGGCGGCAATGGAAAGTTTTACCGAGGAAGACAAAAATCTGGCGCTGCTGGCCGTGGCGGCCAAACTGGTGCTGGAAAACCTGGTGTTGCATGTGCAATTGCTGCGCCAACACGGCTTGCCGATGAGCGACAGCGTGGAAGCCTTGCTGCAAAGGCTACGCAGCGGCTGACGGCGCGGCGCGCGCTTCGAGCACCAGATCGGCGGCGGCGTGCGCCACGCACGGCAACATATAGCCGGCCAGCTTTTCCTCGGCGCTCAAGCCGGGCCAGGCGATCCGGTAAGTGACAACTCCGCTGACCATGCGGCACAGACAAGTGCGGCAAGTGCCGTTGCGGCAGGAACTGGGCAGGCGCAGCCCGGCCGCTTCGGCCGCCGCCAGCACCGTGCCGGCGGCGGGGCTGGCGAAACGCCGGCCCTGCGGTTGCAGGGTGACGCTCCAGACGGTATCGGGCGTGCCCGGCCGGTCGGGCGTCAAGCCGCCGGCTCGATATCGGTCCAGGCGGCGTCGCCCTGGTGGCTGCGCAGCACGGCCTCGATAAAGGCCATGCCCGCCACGCCATCGTCAACCGTGGTCAGCCAGCGCGCCGCCTGCGGCGGCGGCAAGCCGGCATCGACCGCCGCGATCTGCATGGCCGCGTCGGCATAGAGCTGGGCGAACGCTTCCAGATACCCCTCGGGATGGCCGGCCGGCACCCGCACCGCGTGCGCGGCGGCCGCGCTGGCGGCCCGACCCGGGGTCACGCGCTGGGCGCTGCCGCCTTGCGGCGTGTACCATAACTCGTTCGGGTTTTCCTGATTAAACGCCAGCTGCGCCTTGCTGCCGTACAGGCGCAAGCGCAGCGCGTTTTCGCAGCCGGTGGCCACCTGGCTGGCCCACAGGGTGCCGCGCGCGCCATTGGCATAGCGCAGCATCACCTGCACATGGTCGTCCAGCGGCCGGCCCGGCACGAAGGTGTGCAATTCGGCCAGCAGCCGGATCGGCGTGTGGCCGCTGATGAACTGGGCCAACTGGTAGGCGTGGGTGCCGACATCGGCCAGCGTGCCGCCCGGACCGGCGCGCAGCGGATCGTTGTGCCAGTTGGCGTCGGCGCCGGTGTCGGCGCGCCCGATCGAGGCGGCCAGCCAATCCTGCGAATACTCCACCTGCACCAGCCGCAGCTCGCCCAACTGGCCCGCCTCCACCATGGCGCGCGCATGGCGCACCATGGGGTAACCGGTGTAGGTATGGGTGAGCGCGAACACCTTGTTTTTCCGGCGCGCCAGCGCGGCCAGGGCGCGGCCCTCGGCCAGCGACATGGCCAGCGGCTTGTCGCAGATGACATGCATGCCCGCTTCCAGAAAAGCGGTGGCCACCGGCGCGTGCAAATGATTGGGTGTGACGATGGCCACCACCTCGGCCCCGTCCGGGCGGGCCGCCTCGGCGCGCGCCATCTCGCGGTAATCGCTGTAGCCGCGCTCGGGCGCCAGCCGGATCGCGTGGGCGCTGGCGGCGGCCCGTTGCGGGTCGCTCGACAGGGCGCCGGCCACCAGCTCGTAATGGTCGTCCAGGCGCGCCGCGATGCGGTGCACGGCACCGATGAAGGCGCCCTGGCCGCCGCCGACCATGCCCAGTCTTAAACGTCGATTCATGTGCCGCCTTTCCAAGTCGATCAAGCCAGCATGGTTTGCAGCGCGCCGACCACCAGCGCATGGTCTTGCGCCTCCGGCAAGCCGGACACGGTGATGGTGCCCACCATGCCGGTGCCGCGCAACAGCAGCGGGAAGGCGCCGCCGTGGGCCTTGTATTCATGCGGGTCCAAGCCCAGGTGCGCCTCGAACGTGGTGCCGCGCGCGCGGAACTGGGTGCCCACATAAAACGAGCTGTGGCCGAAGCGCTGCGCCACATTGTTCTTGCGCCGCACCCACTCGGCGTTATCGGGCGAGGTGCCCGCCATGGCGTGATGAAACAGCAGCTGGCCGTTGCGGCGGATATCGACCGTGACGCCCTGGCCGCGCGCCTTCGCCTCGGCCACCAATTGCAGGCCCAATTGCAGCGCGGTGTCGGCGCTGAACGCGTCGAACTGCAAATCCTGTTCCTGCTTCAATAGCGCCGCTAGCAAATCGTCGTGTTCCGCCATGCTTTATCCTGTGGGTCGAGCGTTGATCGCGATGTACAAAATGTTAAACTTGAGAATAACATAGTCGGGTAGCCGGCCATGCCCATCCCAGGAGCGCCCCGAATTGACCGAATTGACCGAATTGACCGAATTGACCGAACTGATCGAATTATTGACCTGTAAGGAGCTCGATCAGGCGGCCGTGCGCGACATCGCGCGGGCGGTCCACGCCGCGCCCGACGAGCCGGCCCTGTCCTGGGCCGCCGACGCCGCCCTGGCGCGGGCCGTGGCGCTGGTGCGCGAACTGGGCGACTACCTTGCCGTGTCAGACCAAGCCGCCACCCTGCACGCCCAGATCGGCGAGCTGTTCGCCGATCCGCTGCCGCCCTTGCAGCCGGGAGCGACCATGCCGACCTACTTCGGCTGGCTGGAGCGGGAACTGGCCAAGCGCGGCCAGCGGCACGGCGGCTACGCGCCCTTGCTGCTCGATCCCTACGTGGACGACCAGATCCACGTCGCCGTGGTCTACCGGCACGACGCCGAGCGCATCATGGAACTGGCGGCCGCGCTGAGCGGCACGGTCGACATCGCGATCGCGCGTCCCGCCGCGTTTTATCCCCAGTCTTAGCCGATCGGTGGCGTTTTGAGCGTACGCCGCGGCGGCGCCCACATGGTACGAGGGCGCGCGCACGGTGGAATTGACCGATCCGGAATCGAACGGCACCCGCATCTACCGGGTGCAAACGGCACTGGGCGTGTACTGCCTTTACTACCCGGCCAAAAACGGCTTGGCCAATCAGGGCGCCGCCAACAGCGGCAAGCCGACCGTCGCCACCTGTCCCTGAAACGCGGGTGGCGCCGGTCAGCGACGCGCCGCGCCGGCGCCGTCGCTATCGATATAGATGGCGCGGAAATCGTTCACATTGGTGAGGGTCGGGCCGCACACCACCGAATCGCCCAGGGCCTGGAAAAATCCGTGGCCGTCATTGTCGCTCAGGCGGGCGCGCGCATCGATGCCGCGCAGCCGGGCGCGCGTCAGGGTATCGGGCGCCAGTAAGGCGCCGGCGATCTCTTCCTGACCATCGACGCCGTCCGTGTCGCAGGCGATGGCATGGACCCCGGCCAGCCCGTCGAGCGCGAGCCCCAGCGCGAGCAAAAATTCGACATTGCGTCCGCCCCGGCCGGCGCCGCGCACGGTGACGCTGGTTTCGCCGCCCGACAGCAGCACGCAGGGCGGCGCGAACGGCTGGCCGCGCCGCGCCACCTGACGCGCGATGCCGGCCAGGACGATGCCGACCTGGCCCGCCTCGCCTTCGATGCCATCGCCCAGAATATGGGCCGCCACGCCGGCCCGGCGCGCCACCCGCGCGGCCGCCTCCAGCGCCATCTGGGGCGTGGCAATCAGGCGGTTTTCGCAGCGCGCCAAGCGCGCGTCGCCCGGCTTGACCGATTCTCCCCGGCCGCTCTCGAGCAAGGCGCGCGCCGCATCGGGCAAGACGATGCCGTAGCGCCGCACGATGGCCAGCGCGTCGGCGCACGTGGTGGGATCGGCGCAGGTGGGGCCGGAGGCGATGGCGGCCGGGTCGTCGCCCGGCACGTCGGAGATGAGCAGGCCGACCACCTTGGCGGGATGGCATGCAGCCGCCAAGCGGCCGCCCTTGATGGCCGACAGGTGGCGGCGCACGCAATTGATGTCGCCGATGGCGGCGCCGCTCACCAGCAAGGCGCGCCCGATGGCCTGCTTGTCGGCCAGGGTGAGCGCCGGATCGGGCAGCGCCAGCAAGGCCGAGCCGCCGCCGGAGATCAGGCACAGCACCAGATCGTCGGCGTTCAAACCGGACACCAGGGCGCCGATGCGGCCGGCCGCCGCCAGCCCGGCCTGGTCCGGCACGGGATGGGCCGCCTCCACCACCTCGACGCGCCGGCACGGCACGCCATGACCGTAGCGCGTCACCACCAAGCCGCTCAGCGGCGCCGGCCAATGCTGTTCCAGCACGCGCGCCATCTCGGCCGCGGCCTTGCCGGCGCCCACCACCACGGTGCGCCCGCGCGGGGCCGGCGGCAGATGGGGCGGCAGGCACAGGGCCGGCTGCGCGGCGGCGACGGCGGCGTCGAACATGGCGCGTAACAAGGTGGCGGCGGCGGACCGATGGCGCATAAGGATGGCTGGATGGACGGGGCGGCGGGCGGCGGCCGGCGGCCGGCGGCCGGCGGCCGCGCACCAGTATCGCATAGGCGCGCGGTGAGCCAAGCTGCTCGCCTTGAAGTTTCCTGAGCGCACTATGCGGCGTAACGTACAGAGCAAGAGCTCGCTTAGCAATTATGCTGTGAGGACAGATTTCGACTATCCGTTATTTCAACGGGGTCCAAATCTGCCTGAACAGGAGATGGAAATGCAAATCGGCATGATAGGCTTGGGGCGCATGGGCGCCCATATGGTGCACCGCTTGAGCGAGGGCGGCCACGAGGTGGTGGCGTACGCGCGCCACGCGAGCAGCGTGAAAGCGGTGCTGCGTCCCGGCGTGGCGGGGGCCGACTCGTTGGCCGACCTGGTCGCCAAACTGGCCCAGCCGCGCGTGGTGTGGCTGATGGTGCCGGCCGCCGCGGTGGACGCCACCCTCGACCAGCTGTGGCCGCTGCTGGCGCCGGGCGACACCATCGTCGATGGCGGCAATTCGTTTTACCAGGACGATATCCGGCGCGGCCAGGCGTTGCGCGAGCACCAGCTCCATTATGTGGACGTGGGCACCAGCGGCGGCATCGCCGGTGCCGCGCGCGGCTACTGCCTGATGATAGGCGGCGAGGCGGAAGCGGTGGCGCGCCTGGCGCCCGTGTTTACCACCCTGGCGCCCGGCGTGGGCACGGCCGCCGCCACCCTGGGCCGGGTTGCCGGCGGCAGCGCCGACCAGGGCTACCTGCATTGCGGACCGCACGGCGCCGGCCATTTCGTCAAGATGGTGCACAACGGTATCGAGTACGGCATCATGGGCGCCTTTGCCGAAGGCTTGAACATCCTGCGCAACGCCAATATCGGCACGCTCGAGCACGAGGTGGACGCCGAAACGAGCCCGCTGCGCCATCCCGAACACTTTCAATACGAACTCAATTTGCCCGACATTACCGAGTTGTGGCGGCGCGGCAGCGTGATCAGCTCCTGGCTGCTGGACTTGACGGCCAGCGCCCTGGCGCAAGACCCGCATCTGGCCGCCTATGGCGGACGGGTGTCGGACTCGGGCGAAGGGCGCTGGACGGTGGAGGCGGCGATCGAGGAAGGGGTGCCGGCGCCGATCCTGAGCGCGGCCCTGTTCCAGCGCTTCAGCTCGCGCGGCAACAGCGACTTCGGCGACAAGGTCTTGTCGGCCATGCGCGCCGGCTTCGGCGGCCACGTCGAAAAGCCACTCCGGTGAGCGCGCCGACAGCGTCGCACGAGATCGTTTTTCTGCTCGATTGCGACAATACCCTGCTCGACAACGACCGCATCCAGGCCGACATGCGGCACTACTTCACGCTCACCTTCGGCGCGGCCGGCAACGCCCGTTACTGGGCCATTTTCGACGCCCTGCGCGCGCAGCTCGGTTATACGGATTACTTGGGCGCGCTGCAAGCTTACCGGCTGGGCGCCATGGACCAGCCGGGCGTGCTGACGGCGGCCGCCTGGCTGATGGATTATCCGTTCGCCGAGCGCCTGTATCCGCAGGCGCTGGCCGTGCTGGCGCATTTGCGGGCCTGGGGGCCAACGGTGATCCTGTCGGATGGCGAGGCGGTGTTCCAGCCCCGTAAAATCGCGCGCTCGGGATTGTGGCAAGCGGTCGAGGGCCGGGTGCTGATCTACGTGCACAAGGAAACCATGCTCGAGCAAGTGGCGCGCCACTACCCGGCCCGCCATTATGTGATGGTCGATGACAAGATGCCGATCCTGGCGGCCATGAAGGCGAGCTGGGGCGCGCGGCTGAGCACCGTGTTCGCGCGCCAGGGCCATTACGCGCTGGCGCCCGGTCTGGAGCGCTTCGGCGCGCCCGATGTGCGCGTGAACGAGATCGGCGATTTGCTGGCGCACGACTTGGCCGGCCTGAGCGGCGCCGCCGCGATCGGCGCCGCTTGAAGCGGTGGCGGCGCCGGGCCGCCGGCCCGGCGCCGCTCAGCGGGGCTGCTTGAGCAGTTCGCCGATCCGGGCCAGCAAGAGATCGAAGCCGACCGGCTTGCGCATGAACAGGTCGAACGGCACCTCGGAGCGTTCGATCACGCTGCCGGCGCTGAGCAAAATGAAGGGGATCGCGCACAGCCGGGGATGGGCGCGCCACTGCCAGCATAACTGCGCCCCGTCCATGATCGGCATCATATAGTCCGACACCACGATGTCGGGCGGTTCCACCGCGGCCAGTTCCAGCGCCTGCTTGCCGTTGCCGGCCGTGTGGACCCGGAAACCATGGTATTCAAACAGCATCGAATAGGTGGCGGCGATGTCGAATTCGTCGTCGACGATCAGGATCGAGCGTCCATCGAAACGCTGTGCCATGGGGGTATTCGAAGCTGTCATGAGCCGGGACCGCGCCTAACGTTGCATGAAGTCGGAGGCCGGCACCGCCAGCGGCGCGCCGATGCGCATGCCGCTCTCCGCAATGAGCAACACGTGGTTGCCGGCGTCGTAATGGCTATCGCGCAGCTTGAGCACATTGACTTGCCGATGGTTCAAGCCTCCCGTCTCGACATAACGCAACAAGATGATGTTTTCATACAGCATGGACGCCGACATGTCGAGCCGGGCCCGCGCCTCGCCGAAATACGGCAACTCCTGGGTGAAGAAGGTGGTCACGTCGCGGCAGCGCAATTCGTTGACGAAGGCGGCCAGGAAGGAGCGCGCGCGGCCCACGTGCATGACGATGTCGCGCAAGCCGTCCAGACCGTCGACGAACAGGCGCGACACGCCGCGCGCCTGGACGTCTTGCAACACTTCATGGGCCACGCTGTCGACCAGCACTTCGAGCGGCGGATGCCAGACGATGCGCAAGGCGCCGCTGGCGATATAGCCGCTCAAGTCCATCGACACGCTTCTGGCCTTTTCAAGCAGGCGCGGCGGCGACTCGTAAAACCCCGCGATCAGGCAATGCTCGCCGCGTCGCAAGCCCTCGTAGATGAAATGCAGGCCCATCAAGGTTTTGCCGACGCCGGGATTGCCCAGCAGGCTGGTGGTGGAGCCGCGGATCACGCCGCCGCTGGTGAGCTGATCCCAGCCGTCGATGCCGAAGCGGGCCCGTTCGGCCGAGACCGAGGGCGAAATCTTGCTGGCGCTGCTGACCGCTTCCAGGCGCGGATACACCACCACACCGTCCTGCCCCACTTCGAACACATGGCGCCCGAGCATATGCTTGCCGCCGCGGATTTTGAACACCTTGATCTCGCGCACCAGCTGCAAGCCTTCCTCGTGTTGGCTCAATTCGATCAAGCCGTCCACCAGGGTGTTTTCCGACTCGGCCACATTGCCTTCCGTGGGCGAGAGCAAGAACGTGGTGCACGCCATGGTGGCGACCAGGGAATTGAGCGAGAGCATGAATTCGGACAGGGCCAGATCGGACGGACTGGACTCGCGCACCGAGCGGAAGCCGTCGATGATCATCACGTCGGGACGCTGTTCGGCCAGGATGCCGGTCATAAATTGCAGCAAATCGCGCAAGCCGCCTTTGACCAGGTTGCTGTACGCGCTGTAAAAAACGATATGGGGGCCGACCAGCGCTTCCTCGAAAAACGAAAAATTGCTGAGGTGATTGAGCATCTTGCCGTGGGTTTCGGCGATCAGGGTCAAAATCACCACTTTCTTGCCCTGGTGCGCGTGCACGAAGCCGATCTGGCAAGCCAGCGTGGTCTTGCCGCTGCCGGCCAAGCCCTGGATCAGGTACAGGCTGTTGGCCGGAAAACCGCCGCCCAGGATCTGGTCGAAACCGGCCACGCCCGTGCGCAGCAGGGAAACCGCCTGTTTCGAGGGGATGGCACTGGAGGAAAAATTGTTCATGTCGATTCTCAGGGCCTGGCCCGCTGGCGCAACAGCGCACGAACCATTCGTGCTTGCCACAGTATACACAACTGTTCAACCAGCAATGTGACAATGTGGATAACACCACATCGTGGCGCGGGCTTATTTTCCCGTCACATCGGCTTGCATCGCCCCCAGCCGGACGCGCACCTCGGCGATGGCGCCGGGGTCGACCTGATGGGCGGCCAGCGCCTGGCCCAAATAGGCGTCCATGATGGCGAACTGGGCCGGTGTGATGGCCAGCCCGGCGTGCGCCTGGGCCATATCCTGGCCGGTGTACCGGCACGGGCCGTCGACCACCTGGCACAGATGGGATGCCACGCTGGCCTTGAGCCGCTGCAAATTGATGCCGTTAAAGCTGGCCTTGGTGCGCGCGTCGCTGGAGGCGGCGTCGACGGTCTGGCTGACGATGGCGGCGATGCGGTCCATGCCGCCCAGCCGCGCGAACAGGGTGGCAGATGGCACGGGCGGCGCCGGTGGCGGGGTCGAGCAAGCGGCGCCGAGTGCCAGGCACAGGCAGCACGCGGCCAGTCTGGCGTCGCGCTGAACATTGCCAAAGTGAACAATTTTCATGGTCGAAGGATAGCATGGGCAAGGTGCGCTCTGGCGCGCGCCGCGCTTTGCGTTGTTTGCTTCCAACGCGGGTGCGCGCCAGACCCGCCCGTCAAGCGGTCAAGCCGTCAATGCATGGCAGCGCGCGCATACATGGTCGACGCTGAACCCGTACTCGCGCATCACCACGTCGCCGGCGGCCGAGGCGCCAAAGCCGTCCACCGCCAGCACGTCGCCCAAGGCGCCCACATAGCGATGCCAGCCCTGCGCCACCCCGGCTTCGATCGCCAAGCGCGCCGTGAGCGATGGCGGCAGCACCGCATCGCGGTACTGGCGCGGCTGCTCGTCGAACAATTCCCAGCTTGGCATCGACACCACGCGCGCCTGCACGCCCTGGGCCGACAGCTGGCGCTGGGCCGCCACCGCCAGCCATACTTCGGAACCGGTGGCGATCAGGATCAGGGCCGGCTGGCCGCTTGGCGCCTCCGACAGAATATAGGCGCCGCGCGCGGCGCCGTCGGCGCTGGCGTATTGGCCCCGGTCCAGGGTCGGCACATGCTGGCGCGTGAGCACCAGCGCCACCGGCCGCGCCGCTTGCGCGGCCACCCGCCAGGCCACCGCCGTTTCATTGGCATCGGCCGGGCGCAGCACCACCAGACCGGGCACCGCGCGCAAGCTGGCCAATTGCTCGACCGGTTGATGGGTGGCGCCGTCTTCGCCCAGCGCGATGCTGTCGTGCGTGAAAACATAAATGACGTGCAGCCCCATCATCGCCGACAAGCGCATCGCCGGGCGCATGTAATCGGAAAAAATCAAAAACGTGGCGCAAAACGGCACCGCGCCGCCGTGCGCGGCCAAGCCGTTGGCGATGGCCGCCATGGCGTGCTCGCGCACCCCGAAGTGCAGATTGCGCCCGGCCCGGCTCCAGCCGCCGCCGTTCGAGCCTTGCGGATCGGGCTCGGTGGCGGCGGCGCCGGCCTGGAAGTCGCCCAAGCCGTTCAAGGCGGTGAAAGTGGACGGGTCCAGATCGGCCGAGCCGCCCAGCAGGGCCGGCCAGCGCGGCGCGATGGCGTTCATCACCTGGCCGGCCGCCGTGCGGGTGGCCAGCCCCTTGGCGTCGGCGGCGAACACGGGAATGTCGTCATCCCAGCCGGCCGGCAGGCTGGCCGCGCCGCCCGCGATCAACTGGCGCAATTGCCCGGCCAGGTCGGGAAAGCGCGCCGCGTAACGTGTAAACAGGGCGTCCCAGGCCGCTTCGGCCTCGGCCCCGCGCGCGCCGCTTTCCAGAAAACGGGCGCGCGCCTGGTCCGGCACGTGAAACGGCGGCTGCTCCGGCCAGCCCAGGGCGCGCTTGGTGAGCGCCACCTCGTCAACGCCCAGGGGCGCGCCGTGGGCGGCGATGGTATCTTGCTTGTGCGGCGAGCCATAGCCCAGATGGCTGCGCACCAGAATCAGCGAGGGGCGCGCGGTGTCGGCGCGGGCGGCCAGCAGGGCCTGCTCGATGGCGGCCAGATCGTTACCGTCGGCCACCGCCTGGGTATGCCAGCCGTAAGCCTGGAAGCGCAGCGCGCGCTCTTCGCTAAAGGTCATTTCGCTGCCGGCCGAGAGGGTGATCTGGTTGTCGTCGTACAGATAAATCAGCTTGCCCAGCTTCAGGTGGCCGGCCAGCGAGGCCGCCTCCGATGCCACCCCTTCCATCAAATCGCCATCGCTGACGATGCCGTAAGTGTAATGGTCGACCAGGGGAAAACCGGGGCGGTTGTAGCGCGCGGCCAGGTTGGCCTCGGCAATGGCCATACCCACGCCGTTGGCGAAACCCTGGCCCAGCGGGCCGGTGGTCACCTCCACCCCGGGCGTGACGCCGCGTTCGGGATGGCCGGGAGTGCGGCTGCCCCACTGGCGGAATTGTTCAAGCTGGGCCAGCGGCAGATCGTAGCCAGTCAGGTGCAGCAAGCTGTATAGCAGGGCCGAGCCATGTCCGGCCGAGAGCACGAAACGGTCGCGGTCGAACCAGCCGGGATGGGCCGGGTGATGCTTGAGCATCCGGGTCCATACCGTGTACGCCATGGGCGCGGCCCCCAGCGGCAAGCCGGGGTGGCCGCTGTCGGCCTTTTGGACCGCGTCGACGGCCAGAAAACGCAGGGTGTTGACGCAGAGTTCATCGAGCGGGGAAGCGGCGGAGACGGACATGTGGTGTTTCCTTGTACAGGGTGAATCGAAGCGCCCGCCACCGCCGCGGCAGGGCAGCAGGGCAGGCCATGCGCGCGCCGTTGGCGCGGCGCGCAGGGCGGGCGAAAGGCGACTGGCTTGCCACATCGGTGTAGTGGAAAACCAAGCCGTCCACTATAGACATCGGGTCGCCACGGCTCAGTGCGCTACGCCACATAGCCGGCTTAACTTACCTGGGCGACAAGTGGGCAGCAACCGTCGCGGCAAGTTTGCGGAAAATGGCGGAGACTGCTTGAACCGACGTGCCCACGATTGACAGGGCGCCTCAGGATTTAGATAGGTTGAACGACGGCCCAGGTGGCGGGAAGGCGGTCGTATGGGCGCAGCCAAAGCGGCAGCTGCGGGTCGAGCCAGCCCAACACCTCAATGCCTTTCGCGTGCAGGTCGATTAACGACGTGTTCAGCCACAAAAGCTGTTCGTGGTGAACGATGCGGTTGCGCAGGTCACGGACTTGGTTCAGTGCCGATGAAATCGTGTGGCGCTTCCGCTGCGGCTTGGGGCAGCGTGGAAAGACCAGGCGGAGGTCTTTCCACAGCACCGGTTGAAGGTGGGCGTTGAACAGCGCACTCCAGAAACCCAAGGTCAGCTCGGCGATGATCTTGTCCGGCGTGACGGCTTCGGCGCGGCGCTGGAGCTTGTTCCTGGCGCTGACGATTTCCCGCGAGTGCCATTGGAACGCCGGATCGCCCGTCCACACTTCCCACCAGTCCGGACGCCGATATACGATGCACAGACGCCGATGGATGCCGTTTTTCAGGGCGATCTCCAGCACGCTCAACAGCGGCATCATGGCTTCGGCCAGCAACATGTTGTGTGCGTAGGCCCTAGCCGCTCTGGATTCGTCGCCGCCGCAGGCGGCCCGATAGCGTCCAATCCGCGCCGCCGAGAAATGCTTTTCGAAGTCATTCCAGTTCATTGCGCATCACCTTTGATCATTTCGGAGCATGAGATATACTGTGAACGCAGCCCTAGGCTAAGTTCTCTCCCAGCTTCCATACTGGTGATGACGCTAGGTTAGTTTTTGGTCCCGCTTGCGGGACCACCCCGATTCAAGACAAACCCGCCGACAGGCGGGTTTGTCGCATCTAATGTCAGTTTCGTGTCGGCGAAATTCGGGCGGCGAGCTTGTGCGCGTAGTACGGCCGCCCTTTGACTTCAGGCAGCGCATCAAAATAGACTAGCCGTTGTCGCTAGCACGATGTTACCGAAAAGTTCGGCAGTGGTGCGCATACGGCCGCGAAACCCTGCGATCGATCACAAGTGGGCCAAAACTAAAATTTAGTCACTTATGCGGCAATATGATGAAATGCGAAGCAATCAAGGACACGGGAGGATTTACGACCAGAAAGCGCAACAAGCTCTGGCACAATCCTGTGCACGCACGATGTGCCAAAATATGCATCAACAATGCGAAAACCACGCTGTTGATTTTGTTGGAAAAACTGGTGCGGCTGGCTGGAATCGAACCAGCGACCCTTGGCTTCGGAGGCCCAAAATAGCCCCAGTAACCACAAGGCCTATATAGATAATTCCCATTTATTGGCACAAATTTGGCACACTGAGCGCATTCTATCAGCTTGCTGCACACTCCCATGCCGACCATCCGAAAAAAGGCGACAAGCAGTACCACGTCCAAATCCGAAAACGGGGCTACCCGACCCAAACGAAGACCTTCACCTCGTTGGTTTCGGCTGAGGAGTGGGCGACGGTCATCGAGTCAGAAATGGTGCGGGGCGTATTCGTCTCGCGGAACGAGGCTGAGGCCACGCTCATCAAAGACGTCCTGGATCGCTTCGCAACCGAGGTGCTGCCGTCGAAGCGCAGCGAGCAGTCCGACAAGTCCCGTATTAAAACCTTGACCGATGCCTTCGGCGATTATCGATTGGCGAGCCTTACCTCATCGCAGATTGCTCAGTTCCGCGACCAGCGCTTGAAGGTCGTAGGGCCACAGTCTGTCATCCACGAACTCAATTTGCTAAACCGCGTGCTGAAAACCGCATCTATGGACTGGGAATTGCACTTCCGGGAGGGTTGCCAACTTCTCAGGTGAGAAAGCCCATAAAACCCCGTGGCCGCGATCGCCGCGTCACGGAGTCTGAAATTGAGGCGATATTGAACGCTACGGAGTCCCCAGAGCTCAGCACGATCATAAAGGTCGTGGTCGAAACTGGCATGCGCAGAAACGAGCTCGCATCCCTAACTTGGGATGAAATCGATTTGAAGAAACAGACAGCGCACCTTCCAAAGACCAAGACGGACGTACCCCGCACTGTGCCCCTCTCGAAAGCAGCCATCAAAGCACTTAGGGAATTCGGCGCCAAGAAGAACGGCCAGGTCTTTGAGCTGCAGGCAGAATCAATGAGCCAGGCGTTCGAACGCGCGTGCGAGCCACACCGGGCCGACATAGCAGGTGTGCGCTTTCACGATTTGCGTCACGAAGCCACAAGTCGACTTTTCGAAAAGGGCTTGAATGTGATGGAGGTCGCAGCAATAACGGGCCATAAAACGCTAGATATGCTCAAGCGTTACACACACTTGCGCGCCGAAGACCTTCCGAAAAAACTCCGCTAAATAGAATTGGAACCTAAGTGCAGTTAGCTGGCAAAGTCAAACCTGTAATTCCAATTCAATCTCAGGGATAGTAATTACGGTTTCAATAGAAGCGGCGATATCCGTGTACAGCTTAATGTCTTCATCGATCGCCTCGAAAGAAATGGTTAGCGCATATTTAGCAGTTGCGTCAGGATCTTTATCCCATCCCGGGTGACCAATAACTGCGACGCAAAAATCGGTTGGAAGTTGATGGGACTTCAAAATCGCCCAATCTTTTTGAACAGTACCGGTACCCCTGCGGACCCCCTGAACGTCGCCCCAGTCGTCCTTCTCCCGAATCTTCCACGGGATAGTACCCTCCCCAGCTCGAAGACTCCGATCACCATCCCAAAGCACGCGATTGCGAAAGGAATCCACGGTTTCACCGAAATCGCTACTTTTCCAATCAACCCACGTCGACAAATATTGTCTGATATTTCGCCGAGTTCGCCTAGGCTTCGCAACGTAAGACAGCGTCAAATCAATCCGCACATTGAAGTCCTCACCAGGTGAGCGCAACGCCTCTGGAATGGGGACCTGAAAAATATGTGCTTCTTTCGACTTTACCCGATGCTCACCACTAGTAATTAAAGACACCCTAAATTCTGTATTCTGAGTTGCGCGTTCAACATTTGGAATTCCGAATCCAAGTTGGCGAATAGCATTTAGCTTGTTCATCGAATTTTCAGCCCAGAGCGGCCACCGCGCTGAGTTAACGATGAGCGCACGGTATAGAAGCGCGGGGGCATCCGGCAAAAGCGCTTGTAACGCCACCCCAATCGCCGCCACCTTCGGCGCAGCAAAGGAAGTGCCGACATCATCTCTCGCGGTTATCGGCCCCCCATGCATAGTTGAACGCACGAGGTCGGGACATACTTCCGGAGGGGTACTAATTCCGAGCGGGCTAGCCCCATCATGCGCGAAGTCCCCAGCATATTCGACCACGTCGGGCTTGATCGAATCCCAAACGCCCAGCCCCGTTGTCGAGAACGCCGAGCTACGCCCCTCACTCGCAAAAGATGAAACATGCTCGCCAATATATTCTGCATGACTAACAGAACCAACCGTGATCGCTTGCAAACTTTCCGATGGACTCGGAATTCTAGAAGAATTTCGAATAAGATAGTCCGGATAAGTGAAGCCAGAATTCACATGATCTAGCACCCCGAGACGAAACGGCAATGCCGAGGAACTAATCGGGAGGTTACCGGCGCTTTGGAAAAAGAGGATATCGTATTCCCAGCTCAACCAATCAATCGCGGCAGCCCATGCGGACATGTTGCGAATCCGACATGGCCGGTACGCGGCGATAGAGTGATTAAACAGACGCGTTGAGCGGGTTCCATTGTGGAATTCTTCAACAATCGCGCGCATGTACAACGGAGGATATAAACTATGTGGTAGGCGATTGTCAGCATCCAGAACACGGGCATTTTGTAACCAACATGGCGCCTGAAAACTGCCTTCAGTGGGAATTCCTTTAGGGAACAGAATCGCTCCGGCAACTCGGGTGCCGTGTCCTCCAGGCTTCACATAATCACCAACGTCAGTTGCCGAGAGTCCGGGAATGATGCATGTGGAAGAAGCCCTATCTATAGCGGATTCGAGCAAAGGATGTCGTTCCTGCATTCCGCTATCAATCACGCATACAGCTGGTGCATTTTCATCTGGGGTAAGAATTTCAAGATCAGGTATTTCACCCGCATGCGACTCAAGACCACCAAAAACATCTGCTACATCATCTGGTTCAGTAATTTCGAACAAGTACGGGTAGTTGAGCGCAATGTCCCGCAGGCCTATTCCACTGATTCGAATACGCATCGTAAAACTATCAGGGAGCGTTGCCACGCCGGCAGGAGCCTGGTGCACAATTTCCAAAACCTCCCCGCTATAACCATTAACGAAATTTACAAATTCAAACTCGCGCTCCCCCATTAGATCGTCCCATGCTGCCTCCGCCGCACGCCATTTGACCTTCCACCGCGCTATGCGGGGTTGGAAATGCTCATCCGTTTCGTCCTCGTCTTGCTCCGGCGCTTCCGGAACGGTGACGGTCCCTAAGCACTCGACGCCAACATCAACAATATATTTACCGGCATCAGTAATGGTATGCCACTTCTCCAACAACGACTCAGACAGTAAGCGGTCTAACCTTCGTTGTGGATTTTCGGGCCCGGACAACCCGTAGATTTTTGCAGCCGTCGCACCACCACGTACGTCGTTCACAAATCTCTTTGTCGTCTCGAGAAAATTCGACATGTCCTGATCGGCACTGGCGACCAGAACTACTCCATCATCGTGCTCGGAGACGATCTCAAGGTTGAAGTGCTTTCGCAAATATTCCAAATCCGAACCAGGCTCCACTTGCACAAATAATGGCATGGTCGGAGGAAGTGGGGGTAATTGAGCACGGCTTCGATCTTGTCGCCGTGTTCCCCATGCGGCTACAGCGTTGTTGATAGCGCCTGACAAAAGCGCCCCATGGGCTTGACGATTTGCCTTGTTCTGAGCTTCTTGGGGAGGTGTTTTGCCTCCTCCGTTCAGTCGCGCTCGGGCACGAACGATTAAAGGCAAAGAGAGGTGCGGAAGCTTAGTTATACTAACAGTGGCCATTGGCAATTTCTTTTTGTAAAGTTACCAATGATTAAATCAGTTTTGTTCCCCACTGTATACTTCCTTGATAGCAAAAATTAAATCTTCGTGTCCAACTTGTTCCCGTCCGCTCAGGATGGTGCGTTTTGCGGCATCCTGTGCGACCTTCACAACGTCCGCTGCAGACAATCCAACAAGACTCTCGACCACAGTCTTCCACCGAATGCTTCGAGCCATCGGGATTGCAGCTAGGGTCGACTTCACCAAACGTTCAATTTCGCTTTCGCCCGGCGGAAGAACTTCGAACACATCATCAAACCTCCGGAAAAGTGCCTTATCCAGTTGTTTATCCAAATTTGTGGCGGCCACAAGCAGGCCCGGCGCGTCATAGTCCTCTAACAGCTGGAGAAGTGTATTTACCAGCCGAGGGATCTCTCCAACATCGTTCTGATTGTTGCGGGATTTTGCTATGAAATCGCACTCGTCCAAAAATAAAACACAAGGTCGCTCTTTCGCGGACTCAAACACAGCGCGAAGATTTATGCCCGATTCGCCGAGATAAGATGAGATGAGCGCATCGAACCGAACTTTAACCAGCGGGAGGCCTGTCGTCCAAGCCAAACGTTCGGCACCGAGAGTCTTGCCGCAGCCAGGATGACCGTAAAGTAGTATCTTCTTTTTATGACGTAGACCAAACGCGGAGAGCCGTTCTCGTGCTGCATACTCCTGTTCAATCCGTGCAAAACGCTTCTCGACAGGCTCAGGAAGTACCATAAAATGCCGCAGCGAAGACCGATCCATTCGCACAACAAGCGGGTCTTGATAGCGACGGCTCATGGGGAGCGTTTGTAGCACTCTCTCACTATCAGTTTTCGGTTCTTGCAAAGAAGTTGGTTTCTTGCTCTTCAGGATGGTCTCTAGCTGAGTAGCAAGGGCAAGATGTCCCTTGCTACTCTCCTCTTCAATAACCTTTCGGCAAAGGCGATCCATGTCCTTATCAGAACCGACTACAATAGCCTTAAATAGCCTTTTGGTTAAATCTGCTTTCATTTTTGCTACGCAGGAATTTGAGTTAGGCAAACTGGTAGTTTGCAGGTGATAAACGTCATGGTAATGACTAAGGCCAGGGGCTACGGAAGAATTTCCCTCGCTCACTACGGGCACCAATTATTGTATTGTCAAGACTACCACGCTACTGTATCTATGTACAGCTAATAGTCAGCGCTGTTGAATACGAACTTTAACACTGATATCAGAAGCGCGACAAAAGCAACAGGAATTCCTTCAACCGCCGGCGCCCGGGTGGCAGCTTCGCTGGCCAGGACAACCGGCCAAAGCGCTCCTGAATGCCACCGTGACAAGCAAAGGGTTCCGCTACGCTTCAGCCTTCGCTGGCCTAAAATCGCCCTTTCCCAGTTCTCCCGGCACCACAGCAGCCGCCACTCCTACCGAAACACTCCCAGCACAGCCACCCAAGCATTTCCTAAATAATTTAGCGCGCTAAACTACGCGCGAGAACTTAGGCAGAACGTGAGCGTGGTCTTACTACCGTCTTGAGTAGATTTTCGAATTAGTTGAAATGGGCGTCACACCGCTGGGAAGCGGAGTTATGGGCAGGCGCCAACTGCCCTGCGCAATGTCGGGGCAGGAACTCGTCAACACGATTGACGGGATGATCGGCATGTGGGCTAGCACATGCCACAACCAGGCTTCTGGGCTGTTACCGTTTAGCTTGGCCGTCCCGATCAGCGAGAAGATGGCGGCAGCGCGTTCGCTGCCAGTGTCGGCGCCGGCAAACCTATAGTTGTAGCCGATGGCGACCCCACGCAGAGCGCGTTCTGCTGCGGAATCGTAGGCCTCGATCTGGCCGTCACCGCAATAGCGTGTCAGCGCGGGACGTGCGCCGAATCACGGATGAGCAGCGCCCATGTCCTTTCTTGACAGGCAGCGGTGCTTCTATACACTGCAAGCCAGTTATTTTGCAGGGTTGGCATTGCCGCCCCTTCGCATGCCCGACCAGCGCAAGCAGAAACACCGGTCACATACCCCTCAGGTCAGGATTGTCCAAATCGGAGTCACCGTTAAGATGAACAAGAAACGTATTGCAGTCAAGCCACTAGCAGAACTGCCAGAAGCGCCAGCCGGTGGATTTTCGCAATGGCTGCACTTCACCCGGAATGCGCAACAGGTACGCAACGTCGGCGCCGATGTCCCTTGTGGTGAATGCAATGCCTGTTGCCGTTCCCAGATGTTCATTCACATCAGACCCGAGGAAACCCGGAGCCTGAAACGGATTCCTAAGCAGTTATTGTTTCCCGTGCCAGGCCTGCCGAAAGGGCACCTCCTGATGGGCTACAACGAGAAGGGGCGCTGTCCTATGCTGGTCAACGATAAATGCTCCATCTATGAAGATCGACCCCAGACCTGCCGCGATTACGACTGCCGCATTTTTGCAGCGACCGGGATTGTGCTCGACGACCAAGTGCAGGCCGGTATTGCCGCGCAAGTCAAGGCCTGGCGTTTCACGTATTCGGCAGAGGCGAATTGCCAGGAGCATGAGGCGGTGCGCGCCACGGCCGTGTTCCTTCAGCAGAATGCCAAACTGTTTCCGCCACAGGCTTTGCCGCTCAATCCGGTTCAGCTGGCGCTGATGGCGGTAAAGGTCTACACGGTGTTTTATGCGCTGATGCAGCCCGGCAGTGGCGCCAAGCCTTCCGATACCGAAATCGTCAAGGCCATCATGGCCGCTATGGATAAATTCGATGGCGTGCCCGCAAACAAGGCAAACCTCCGCTGACACCGGCCAGTCCGGGTGCCTGCCTCACTAGCGTAGAGGCGCCTGACGTCTTCGCCATTCCCGCTCGTCCGGCGCAGTTCCGGGAGCCCGCAGGCAGCCGCAGCCTTGCCATGCCACCTCGCGCAACATCGGTTTTCAAGACCATTTTTCAATCCTGTCCGACATCAAAATCGCTTGTCCGCCCACCCGTGCGGCGCGGCATTGTGTATCCACGCGTTCCCCGCATTGCAATTATTGCAACACGATAAAATTATTTTTATGAAATATAAATAAATAGTACATGTTGCGATATGTTTATGTTTCTAACAGGTGGAGTTAGGAGGCAGCCCCTTCTTGTTGGCACCTTTTTTTGCGAGAAGTTCTACACGACAAGTCCGCGCCCAATGAAGGCCGGCATCGTAATCGTTAGGCGATACAGTGCGGGTTTCTTTGTCTAGCGGATAGACCGCCACCGTAAAGCGGTAGGCACCGCTACGGGATTCCACATAAATGTTCTTTTCGACTTTCTTGCTTTGACGGTCTTTCACGGCGCAACTCCTGTTCGCGTTGAAGGAGTTGCGTGTAAGAACGAGAGTTTAAATTTTCACCAAAATAAGCTAAAAATTTTCACCAAAGTCTCGAAAAGTGGTGCGGCTGGCTGGAATCGAACCAGCGACCCTTGGCTTCGGAGGCCAATACTCTATCCACTGAGCTACAGCCGCGCGGGGAAATGTGTGTACAAGGTGTGAAGCGAGACGAAGGATACCGTTTTTCCGCGCCCGCGTCCATGGAAAGTGTGGCGCAAGCCCGATATGGATTCCAAAGCATCTTTTTTGAGTCTATAATCGCGGGTTTGGCGAGCATTTGCAGAGCTACATGCAAAACCCGATGCCGCACTGCCACCAGCTTCGAAAATTGTACTAAGGAAATCATGAGCGACGCACACAACGAACACGAATCCGCCATCAGAACGCCTAAGCAACTCGTTGCTGCCGTAGCAGGCTTCTTTTTTGCCACCGTTCTCGGCATTATTCTGTTGGTGCAGTTTGTCACGACCGACAAGCTGACCGGCGCCGGCTCGAACAGCCAGGACCCGCAGGTGGTGGCGGCCCGCTTGCGCCCGGTCGCCGATGAAGGCTTCACGTTGAAAGATGTGAACGCGCCTAAGCAGCTGCAAGCGGCCGAAGCCGTCTACACCGCCGTGTGCGCGGCCTGCCACACCACCGGCGCCGCTGGCGCGCCGAAGTTCGGCGACACCGGCGCCTGGGCCACCCGTATCGCCCAAGGCTACGACACCTTGCTCAAGCATGCTATCGAAGGTATTCGCGCCATGCCGGCCAAAGGCGGCAACCCGGATCTGGACGACGTGGAAGTGGCGCGCGCGGTGGTGTATTTGGCCAATGCGAGCGGCGCCAAGTTTAAAGAGCCGGCCGTGCCGGCCGCTGCGGCCCCCGCTGCGCCTGCCCCTGCCCCTGATGCGCCACCCGCCGATGCCGCCCCGGCCGCTCCAGCTCCAGCCGCCGCTCCAGCTGCCGCCGCCGCGCCAGCCGTACTGGCGGCCGACGCCGGTCAAAAACTGTATCAGGCATCTTGCCAGGCTTGCCATGGCGCCGGCATCGCGGGCGCGCCGAAATTCGGCGACAAAGCCGTGTGGGCGCCCCGTATCGCGCAAGGCGCCGCCACGCTGCACGAGCACGCCATCAAAGGTTATCAAGGCAAAGCCGGCATGATGCCACCGAAAGGCGGCTCCTCGGCCAGCGATGACGAAGTCAAGGCCGCCGTCGATTACATGGTCGCCGCCGCGAAATAATCAATCCGCCCGCGCCCATCGCCAAGCCGCTCGCCACCACGAGCGGCTTTTTTTACGCCTCAGACGGCCGCCTCCGGCCGGCCGCCCGCCCGGTCGCGCTTCCCGTCGGCCATGCCAGCAGGCCGGTCCCGATCAGGCAAGGCGTAGCCGGCGCCGGCGTTGGGTTGCGCGCCAGCGCGACGGTGAACACTTCCAGCGCTATCAGCGCCATATTGCCGACGTCAAGCGACTGCGGCGACCACGCATGGCGCCGGCCCGCCGCGCGCCTGTATGAAAAGCCGACATCGCGTTTGCTCGCCCATTAAAAAAAGCCGCCCGGCGTTGTGCTGAGCGGCTTTGTCAACTGGTGGCAAGCAACTCGCCGCTTACCACATGATGACGCGTTCCTTCGGCGGCAGATACAGCTTGTCGCCCGGCTTCACGCCAAACGCCTGGTAGAAACCGGGCTGGTTGCGCACCGTGCCGTTGGTGCGGAACTGGCCCGGTGAATGCGGGTCGGTCTTGAGCAGCACCAGTTGCTGGGCTTCGCGCATTTTCAGGCGCCACACTTGGGCAAAGCCCATGTAAAACCGTTGCTCGCCCGTGTAACCGTCGATGACGGCCGGCTTTTTGCCGTTGAGCGACAATTTATACGCCTTGTAAGCGATTGCCAGACCGGAATTGTCGGCGATGTTTTCGCCCAAGGTCAGCTCGCCGTTCACGTTGTAGCCCTTGACCGGGCTGTAGCCGTTGTACTGGGTCACCAGTTGCTTGGTCTTGGCCGCGAAGTTCTTGTGGTCGGACTTGGTCCACCAGTCGCGCAGATTGCCGTCGCCGTCGTACTGGGCGCCCTGGTCGTCGAAGCCGTGGCTGATTTCATGGCCGATCACGGCGCCGATCGCGCCGTAGTTGACGGCATCGTCGGCGTTAGCGTCGAAGAACGGCGCTTGCAAGATGGAGGCCGGGAACACGATTTCGTTCAGTTCCGGGTTGTAATAGGCGTTCACGGTTTGCGGCGTCATGCCCCATTCCTCGCGGTCGATCGGTTTGCCCAGTTTATTGATTTCGCGGTTGTAATCGTTCTGGTGCGCGCGCGCCACATTGCCCACCAAATCGTCGGCCGACACCGTCAGCGCCGAGTAATCGCGCCATTTGTTCGGATAGCCGATCTTGGTGGTGAACTTGGCCAGCTTGGCCTGGGCCTGCTTTTTGGTGGCCGGGCTCATCCAGTCGAGCTTGTCGATGCTTTGCTTATAGGCCACCAGCAAATTCTTGACCAACACTTCCATGCGCGCCTTGCGCTCGGCCGGGAAATGCTGCTCGACGTAGAGCTTGCCGACGCTTTCGCCCAGCGCGTCTTCCACCGTGCTCACGGCCCGCTTCCAGCGTGGCCGCATTTCCGTCACGCCCGTGAGGGCTGTGCCGTAAAAGCTGAAGTTTTCATCGACGAAGGCCTTCGACAGATAGGCGGCGTTAGCGCGCAGCAAATGCCACTGGAAGTAGGTTTTCCAGGTGTCCAGCGCGGTGCGTTCGAGCACCTGGCTCAAGCCTTTCAAGTAACTGGGCTGGCTGACGATCACGTAATCGACCTTGCCGCTGATCCCGGCCGCGTCCAGATAGGCTTGCCAATCATAGCCCGGCGTCAACTCCGCCAGCTTATTCAAAGGCACCTTGTTGTAGGTCTTGACGGGGTCGCGGTTTTCCACCTTGCTCCACTGGATCTTGGCCAGGGCCGTTTCCAGCGCCAGAATCTCTTTCGCGTTGGCGGCGGCATGGGTGTCGCCGGCCAGGGTCAGCATTTTTTCGATGTGGGCCAGGTATTTGGCGCGCGTGTCGGCCTTGCCTTCTTCCAGATAATAATCGCGGTCGGGCAAGCCCAGGCCGCTCTGACCGATATCGACCACGTATTTGGTGGAATCCTTGGCGTCTTGGTGAATGCCGAAGTCGTAGGGGGCGGTCACGCTGCGCTGGTTGAACTGGGCGATCATGGCCGGCAGCTGCTTCTTGTCTTGCAGGGCGGCGATCTGAGCCAGATCGGCGGTAAGCGGGCGCAAGCCCAGCTCTTCCAGCTTTTTCTCATCCATGAAGCTGGCGTACAGGTCGCCGATCTTCTGGGTGTCGGAGCCGGCGGCGCGGTCCGGGCTGCTGGCCGCCGCTTCGATAATGGCCCGCAATTGCGGTTGCGTGTCGTCGCGCAATTTCGCGAAGCTGCCCCAGCTCGATTTATCGGCTGGAATCTCGGTCGCGGCCAGCCATTTGCCGTTGGTGTGCAAAAAGAAATCGTCCTGGGCACGCACCGCCGGGTCGGCATATTCAATCGCGATGCCCGACACCAGGGCGCCGGCTGGCGCGGTCGCCGCGGCGGCGCCGTCGGCGCTCACGCTGGCGGCAACGGCGGCCGCCGGTTTGGCCGGTTCGGCCGCGCCGGCCAAACCGGTCAGCAGACTAAGGGTGAGAGCACTGAGTAAATATCGTTTCACTGGACATCCTTATGGTGGTTAATACGAAAACTGGCGTACGTCGCCCGACGCGGTACGCCGGCTCAACCTGGAACACTAGCATGCCCCAGGCAAAACTGCAAAAAACACAACGACCGGGCCATCAGATGCGAGTCACCAGATAATCACGCGCTGCGAAGGCGCCACATACATGCGGTCGCCGGGCTTGACGTCGAAGGCGTCGTAAAAGCCGGGCTGGTTGACCAGACTGCCGTTGGCGCGGAATTGGCCGGGCGCATGCGGGTCCGACTTGATTTGCACGATCTGCTGCTCGGGCCGCGTCTTGCTGCGCCAAACTTGGGCGAAACCCATGTAAAACCGCTGCGCGCCGCTCAAGCCGTCGATCACGGGCGCCGCCTTGCCGGCGAGCGACAATTGATAGGCCTGGTAGGCGATGGCCAGGCCGGCGTTGTCGGCGATGTTTTCGCCCAGCGTCAGCTCGCCGTTGACCTGGTAGCCGGGCAGCGGACTGTAGGCGCCGTATTGCTTGACCAGTGCGTCGGTCTTGCGCCCGAAGTTGTTGCGGTCGTCGGCGCTCCACCAGTCGCGCAAGTTACCGTCGCCGTCTAACTGGCTACCCTTGTCGTCGAAACCATGGCTGATTTCATGGCCGATCACCGCGCCGATGGCGCCATAGTTGACGGCGTCGTCGGCCTCTGGATCGAAAAACGGCGGCTGCAAGATGGAAGCCGGGAACACGATCTCGTTCATGGTCGCGCTGTAATAGGCGTTCACGGTTTGCGGCGTCATGCCCCATTCCTCGCGCTCGATCGGCTTGCCCAGCTTGTTGATTTGGCGCTGGTAGGCAAAGCCCGCCGCCCGCATCATGTTGCCCACCAGATCGCTCGGGGTCAGCTGCAAGGCGCTGTAATCGCGCCACTTGGCCGGATAGCCGATCTTGGGCGTGAATTTGGCCAGCTTGGCTTGCGCTTCTTTCTTGGTGTCGGCGCTCATCCATTCCAAGCCGTCGATGCTGGCGCGGTAAGCCGTGAGCAGATTGGCCACCAGCGCTTCCATGCGCCACTTGCGCTCGGCCGGAAAATATTGCTCGACATAGAGCTTGCCCAGCGCCTCGCCCAGCGCGCCCTCCACCGCGTTCACCGCCCGCTTCCACAGCGGCGCCATGTCGGTCGCGCCGCTGATGGTGGTGCCGTAAAAAGCGAAATGGGCGTCGACAAAATTTTTCGACAAATAGTTGGCGTAAGCGTTGAGCAACTGCCACTCGAAATAGGCTTTCCAGGTGGCGAGCTCGGTCTGCTCCAGCACCAGTTGGAAGCCCTTCAGATAGCTGGGCTGATTGACGATCACGTAATCGACCTTGTTGGCGATGCCGCCGGCGGCCAGGCCGCCCTTCAAGTCGTAGCCGGGAGTCAGCTGATCGAGCGCCGCCAGCGTGGTCTTGTTGTAGCGTTTGACGGGGTCGCGGTTCTGCACCTTGCTCCACTGCGCCTCGGCCAGCGCCGTCTCCAGTGCCACAATCGCTTGCGCGCCGGCGGCGCCGTTCCTGGCGCCGGCCAGAGTGAGGATTTTTTCCGCATGCTGCCGGTACTTGGCTTTCACCGCCGCCAGCTTGGGGTCCAGATAATAGTCGCGGTCCGGCATGCCCAGGCCGCCCTGGCTGACATAGGCGGCGTACTTGGTCGACTCGCGCGCATCCTGGCCCACGTGGCTGACGTAGGGCGTGGCCACGCCGAGCCGGTTCAAGTGCGCGATCAGGACCGGAATGGCTTTTTTGTCGCGCACCGCGCGGATGCGGTTCAGTTCCGACGCCAGCGGCCGCGCGCCCAGCGCTTCGCGCTGCGCCTCGTTCATGAAGCTGGCGTACAGGTCGGCCATCTTTTGGTTTTCGCTGCCGGGCTGCTTCGGGGTGCGCTGTTGCGCCGCTTCGATGATGGCGCGCAGGCGCGGCAGGGTCGCCTCGCGCAAGATGGCGAATGCGCCCCAGCTCGCTTTATCGGCCGGAATCGCCGTCGTCTTCAGCCAGCCGCCATGCAGATGCGCGAAAAAATCGTCTTGCGCCCGCACGCCGGGATCGATGTACTGAAGTTCGATGCCGGAGCGGGGCGGCCGGTCTTGGTCCGCTGCGGCCGCGTGGGCCAGGCCGGTTAGCAGGCTCATCATCATGGTCGGGAAAAAATATCGGGTCACGCTTGTTCCTTGTGGGGCAAAGCTGGTCGAAGGCCGGTTCGGGTACGCCGTGCCCGGCAATGTAGCACGGCTTGGCGCAGCTGACCACCGCGCCGCTTTGTTCGGCAACGAGCCGGCGGCGCCTTCGAGACTTGGCGCCCGGCCTACGTGCAGCGCGCCGCCCGGTCCGCCCGATCGGCCCGTCCGATCCGTTTACGCCGGCCAGCAAATGTTGTAGTATAGAAATATTGAGCAGTGGATATGTCCCAGCAAAAGCTGGCAATACTTTGTCAACGGTACAGAACACCCGACAATCCGCCGACTCGATGAGCACACCCGTCTTGGCGGGCATGCTGGCGCGGTCCATCTTCGCAGGGAAATCTGGGCCTTCTACATTCTTGAGTGGACCACAACATCATGCGATTATCCTTTTTTACCTACGCGCTCGGCTGCGGCCTGGCGCTGGGCATCACCGTCAACGCCAGCGCGCAAGCGGGCGAGGCCCCGATCTACCGGATTCAAAACGCCAACTCCAGCAAGGTTTTGGCGGTGAGCTTCAAATCGCAAGACAATTCAGCCGCCATCCAGCAATTCGACAACCTCGGCACGCCCGACCACCTGTGGCGCTTCATCGACGCCGGCAACGGCTACGTGCGGGTCCAGAACCTCAACTCCAACAAGGTATTGGCCGTCAACCAGCAGTCGCAGGCGAACGGCGCGCCGGTCCAGCAGTACGAGGACAACGGCACCGCCGACCACCTGTGGCAAGTGCTCGACAACGGCGACGGCTATTTCAGGCTGCGCAACAAAAACAGCGGCAAGGTGCTGGGGGTGGCCAAAGCCTCGCTCGACAATTCGGCCCAGATCACCCAGTTCGACGACAACGGCGCCAAGGATCACCTGTGGCGCCTGCTGCCCGAGGGCGGCTTCCGGCTGCAAAACAACTACTCGAAAAAGGTGCTGGGCCTGGCCAATATGTCGCTCGCCGAGCAAGCCCACGTGCAGCAGTACGACGACAACGGCACACCCGACCACGAGTGGTATTTCCTGCCCAACGAGGACGCCAGCTTCCGCATCATGAACGCCCACACCAACAAGGTGATGGCGGTCGATAGCATGTCGGTGCGGGATTCGGCCCAGATCAACCAGATCAAGGACGGCGGCACCCGCGACCACGACTGGCTGCTGCGGCTCGACCCGAGCCAGCCCAACCTGATGAAGATCCAGAACGCCCACAGCGCCAAGGTGCTGGCGGTGCACCAGATGTCGCGCGAGAACGGCGCCGACGCCGAGCAGTTCGCCAACGTTGGCAGCGCCGACCACGTCTGGCGCCTGCTGCCCGAAACCCGGGCCCCGAACCCGCCGCCGTCGGCCGTCGCCGGCGAGGTGGCGCCACCGATTCCGCGCGTGGAATCGGTGTCGGATCTGGGCCAGGTCAAGCAGTCGTCATCGATCCAGTGCCGCGACGGCACCTTCAGCGCCGCCATCCGTGGCCGCTCGGTGTGGACCTTCAACGACACCTGCCTGTCGAAGACCAACAATAACGACGACGCCAAGATCTCGCACTCCTCGCCCAACTTCATCTCCAACACCATCTCGTGGACCGACAATCTGTCGGCCGCCGGCGGCATCACGCTCGCCCACGACCGGGCCGACGCCGACGGCGTGCTGCGTCTGGCGATCCGCCCCACCGCCGCCGAACAGGCGCGCGCCGACGCCGATCCGGCCCGGCGCCGCTTCGCCATCTGGCCCGGCCAGATCGTGCCGGACCCGGTGCGCGGCCGTTACCTGATGTTTTACGGCGCCGGTTTTTCGGCCGGCATCGGCATCGCCGACGGCGGCGCCGGCATCGCCGTGGTCGATGCCGCGCTGCGTAACGTGAGCCGTCCCAACCAGGGCAGCGGCCGCCCCGACGCCAGCTATATGTGGAGCGCCGGCGAGCAGAGTTACACGGACGGCTACGTGGTGGTGGGCGAATACCTCTACTGCTACGGCAACAAGGGCACTGTCTACGCCAGCACCGAAGTGCGGGTGGCGCGGGTGCCGCTGGCGCAAGCACTCGAAAAAGGCAAGTGGACCTACTGGACCGGCAGCGGCTGGAGCGCCGACCCGGGCACGGCACGCCAAGTGTTCGAGGGCGGCGCGGCGGGCAATTCGCTGCAATACAACGACTATCTGGGCCAATTCATGGTGGTCTACCAGCCGTTCAACAGCGCCGAGGTGCTGTACCGGGTGGCGCGCCACCCGGAAGGCCCGTGGTCGCAGCCGGCCCGCCTGTTCCTGTCCAAGAGCGGCGCCGCCGTCAGCTACGCGGCCAGGATGCATCCCGAGTTCGAGGAAGGCTTCGGCAAAACGCAGTACCTGACCTATGTGCGCAACACCGCGTTTAACGCCTACGGCGTGCCGATGCAGGATCTGCCGCTGGTGAAGGTGAACTTCGCCAAACCGTAAGGGCGCGCAGCGGGGCTTCAGGCGCGCGCCGTCGCGCGCGCCTGGGGCAAGCCGGCCCGCTTGCCCGCTGCGGGCAAAAAAATGCCTGCGTCTAGCGCAGGCTAAAAACCACTCCAGGTACAGAGAAATGCGGGACCACTATAGGTCCGCCGGCCCAGCGCACCAGCAATACTTACAATTGCTTACCGACGCCAATATCCCCGAAACATCGCATACAAAAGCGCAATGTCGGCTGCGCGCCGGTATTGCGAACAGCGTCATGCAGGTCGCGGAAAACACGGCTATACTCGATTCCAAGCGCACCCTTCCGAGGTGGGCAGCATCCACGGGTGGAACATGGGCAAATTGAAAAGTACCGGCCTGGTGGGCCTGGGTGTGGTCGCCGGCGTCGCCGTCTCGCTACAGTTTTCCGCGCTGGCGCAAAAACAGGCCGAACCCTCCCTGCCACTGGAGGAATTGCGCCAGCTGGCCGACGTGTTCGGCCTGATCAAGTCGGACTATGTGGAAGCGGTGGAAGACAAAAAGCTGCTCACCGAAGCCATTTCCGGCATGGTGGCCTCGCTCGACCCCCACTCCGCCTACCTGGACAAAAAGGCTTACGCCGAGCTGCGCGAAGGCTCGCAGGGCAAGTTCGTCGGCCTGGGCATCGAAATCGGCTTGAGCGAAGACGGTTACATCAAAATCGTGGCCCCGATCGAGGATTCGCCGGCCTACCGTGCCGGCATCAAGGCGGGCGACTTGATCACCCGGCTCGACACCACCCCCGTCAAAGGCATGAGCCTGGACGAATCGGTCAAAAAAATGCGCGGGGAACCGGGCAGCAAAGTGACCTTGACCATCGCCCGCAAGGACGAGCCGCAGCCACTGGTGTTTGTCATCGCGCGCGAAGAAATTCACCAGAAAAGCGTGAAGGCCAAAATGGTCGAGCCGGGCTACGCCTGGGTGCGCGTGGCCCAGTTCCAGGAACCCACGGTTGACGACCTGGCCGCCAAAATCGGCGAATTGTACCGCCAGGACCCCAAGCTCAAAGGCTTGGTGCTCGATTTGCGCAACGATCCGGGCGGTGTGCTGCAAGGGGCGATCGGCGTCTCGGCCGCCTTCCTGCCGAAGGACGCGGCGATCGTCTCCACCAATGGCCAACTGCCCGACTCCAAACAAGTGTTTTACGGCCGCGCCGAATACTACAGCTTCCGCAGCGACAGCGACGCCCTGGCCAAGCTGCCGGAGGCGGTGAAAAAGGTGCCGATGGTGGTGCTGGTAAACACCGGCTCGGCCTCCGCCTCGGAAATCGTGGCCGGCGCGCTGCAAGACTACAAACGCGCCACCATCATCGGCAGCCAAACCTTCGGCAAGGGCTCGGTGCAAACCATTCGCCAGCTCAGCACCGACACGGCGGTCAAGCTGACCACGGCGCGCTATTACACACCCAAGGGGCGTTCGATCCAGGCCAAGGGCATCGTGCCCGATTTGCTGGTCGATGAAAACGCCGATGGCGACGGCTTGAACAGCCTGCGCACGCGCGAAGCCGATCTGCAAAAGCACTTGAGCAACGACCGCGACCAGGAAGGTGCCAAGAGCGCGCACGACGAGCTGGAAGATCAGATGCGCCTGCTCGCCCTGGAAAAAAAGCGCAAACCGCTCGAATATGGCGGCAGCGAAGACTTCCAGCTGGGCCAGGCCCTCAATCACCTGAAGGGCTTGCCGGTGCAATTGGCCAAGGCCGAATCGGCCATCGTCCAGGTGGACCCGCCCGGCAAAGCGCCCGGCAAGAAGTAAACCGGCGGCCGGCGGCACCCTCCCCTTTTCGCTCCGGCCCGCGCCGCGCCCGCGGCGGCCCGTGTGCGGGCGCGCCTATAATGTGTCACGCGATTGAAATATCTCAGCCTGAACCGCGAAATAGCTGGCGGCCGGCGGTCTTTGTGTAGAATTTATCTTAAATCAGCAATTGTCACCTGTACTGATTACCCCATTTGAAAGCTTATTCATGAAACAAGTCGTCATCAGTGGCACCGGCCTGTACACGCCGCCGTTTTCGATCTCGAACGAGGAATTGGTCAGCTGTTTCAACGCGTATGCGGCCCAGTTCAACGCCGAACACGCGGGCGCCATCGAGGCCGGCGGCGTGACGGCGATCGAGCCATCGAGCGTGGCTTTCATTGAAAAAGCATCCGGCATTAAGGCCCGCTTCGTGATGGAAAAGGACGGCATTTTGGACCCGGCGCGCATGGTCTCGCGCATTCCCGAGCGGGGCGACGAGGAACTCTCGTTGCAAGCCGAGATGGCCGTCAAGGCCGCCTATCTGGCGCTGGAACGGGCCGGGCGCGGCGCCGCCGACATCGACATGGTGCTGGTCGCGTGCAGCAATATGCAGCGCGCCTACCCAGCCGTGGCGGTCGAGGTGCAGCAGGCGTTGGGCATCGACGGTTATGGTTTCGACATGAACGTGGCCTGTTCTTCGGCCACCTTCGGCATCCAGACCGCAGTGGCGGCGATCCAGAGCGGGCAGGCGCGCGCGGTATTGGTGCTCAACCCCGAAATCACCAGCGCCCACTTGAACTGGCGCGACCGCGACAGCCACTTCATCTTCGGCGACGCCTGCACCGCCATCGTGCTTGAAGCGCGCGAGGCGGCCAGCTCGCGGCACCAGTTCGAAATCCTGGAAACCAAACTGAAAACGAGCTTTTCCAACAATATCCGCAACAATTTCGGCTTCCTGAACCGCTTCGACGAGAACGGCGTGGGCCAGCCGGACAAGCTGTTTCGCCAGCAGGGCCGTAAAGTGTTCAAGGATGTGTGCCCGATGGCGGCCGACATGATCAAGGCCACCGTGACCGGCGCCGGGCTGCAAGTAAATGAAGTGAGCCGCTACTGGCTGCACCAAGCCAATTTGAACATGAATCTGCTGATCACCCGCATGGTGCTGGGCCGGGACGCCGAGCCGCACGAAGCGCCGGTGATCCTCGACAGCTATGCCAACACCTCGTCGGCTGGCTCCATCATCGCCTTCCATCAGTATCAGGACGACCTGGTGCCAGGCTCGCTGGGGGTGATTTGCTCGTTCGGCGCCGGCTATTCGATCGGCTGCGTGGTGGTGCGGCGGATCTGATCGCCGCCGCAGGCGCATGTCGGCCAGTTCATGCGCCCGCGCGGTGTGGCGATTTGTGACCGGGCCGACGCCGCCCGCTCATTTCAGTGAAGCGATCAGCTTGGCGCCGCAGGCTGTCGTGTCGTTTTGGTACGCGTACGGCTTGCCCTGATGTTTTGCGCCGGCGCCGTCCGGCGTGATGGCGAAATCGCCTTTGCACTTCGGGCAGTGCGTCATGTCGCCGGCCATCGCGGCGACGATTCCCATCACCACCGTGCCGGACGACGCCGAAGTCACCCGGCCGCCATGGTCGGTGGTGTCGTTCAAGCGGATCACGCCGCGCCCAATGTGTTTCATGGTCTTCCCCTTTTTACATGATTTGTCGAGTGGATGAAAACGGGCGGTTTCACGCCTGACTTTCCAATAAGCGCCGGCATGTTCAGGTAGCCGCGATGGGGTGGTCGCGGGCGATGCAAGCTCACGCCCATGGCCGCTTCGAGCAAGGTGTCGCGCTTGCCGTTCCATGGCGGCAGATGGGCCGGTGGCAGCGGTAGTACCTTGTCCAGATTAGGGAAGCGGCGGTCTGGATCGACGTCGAGTGCGTCGTTTAGCATCGAATATCGTTGTGCGCGCGCCCGGTCGATGAACGGCGCAAGCATGTATGACGGATCATCTGGATTGCGGAATTCAACAGACAAGTCGCGCGCACAATTTGTGCAGCCAAACTTCACGCCTTCGTGCAGGACTTCGATGGCGCGTGCCCTGGTCCCGCTAGTGCGTTCGCCAATAATTCTGCCGTTCGGCGCCCTTGGAACAGCGTACCAGTAAGACAAATCTTCAGCGACCGGACCAAAACCCTGCGCTAATGCGCATTCCATCATCTTGACGCCAACCGGAACGTTGGCCCACATGCTGTCCTTTGGCAGATCCTCCCCAGCCGTTAATTTATCACCTAAAAAAGCCATGGCATGCGGGCTACCCATCTGCGAGGCTTTTTGCCAGAACGCATATGCTCTGGTTGCATCGGCCCTGACCCCGGTGCCGTTCATGTGATACGTACCCATGCGATCATAGGCGGCCGGGATGCCCAGACGCATTGCCTCCTCTACCGTTTTGAGCGCCTCTTCCACGCCAAATTGCGGATCGCGGCGCTCCAGGTACAAGCTGGCCAGGTTGAGCATGGCCTTCCAGTGGTGCTTGTCAGCAGCTTGGCGCGTCAACTGAACGATTTTTTTGTAGTCGCGGTCGTCGTCCACCGTTTCCGGTCCCTCCAAAGCGCGCGCTTCCAGGAACCAGGCTTCAGCCTGGGCGTCAATGGCCGGCACCGTGGTGGCTTCGATTTCACAGACAAAGCTTGGCATGTGCGGGTTGAACAGTGGCAGGCTTTGATTGCGCGGCAGGACGTTAGCGGCATTGGTCATATGGCATCCGAACAGGAATATGCATGCGATGGTTGCCAGCGCAATGCCGCCATGAGACCGCAAATGACATTGGCGGGGCGCCAGGCTCAGCGCAGCCGTTTGGTAGCGCTGCGCGAAGCGCCGGACAACATATTTCATCGTGTTCTCCTCGTCCCCATGAATTTGGACAGGCGGAAGCTACGCCTGACTCTCCATCAAGTGCCAGCGCAGCAAGCCGTCCGGCAACGCCGGCAACCAGTCCAGGGCCAGGCGCGGAAATGGCTGACCGGCCTCCAGCCAGCTTTGACGCCAATGCTGGTTGATCGCCGCCGCCAGATCATGCTCGGGATCGATCCACGGTTGCCAGACGCCGCTGGCCGGACACAGCGCCCGCGCGCAAACCAGGGGCACGGATGGGCGCGCCACTTGACGTGTCAGGCCAGGCGCGGCCTGCGGATCGACCTCGCCATGGTTGTGCCGCACGGTGTCCCAGCGTTGCCACACCACGCCAGTCAGCACGCCATCACCCTCGCCGCGCGGGTCGCTAAACGAATCGAACGTTTCGCCCGCGCGGTACAGACCGGGCGGCACTTGCGCCAAGATGGCGCAGATGCGATCGGCTCGGCTGGGCGCCGTGGGTTTCCAATACGCCGCCGCAGGAGCCTGCAAATCGGTGGTGGTGACGCCGCCTTGGCGCAGTGCAAAAGCCGCGTTAAGGTAGCTGCGATTGGTATGCTGCGACGCAGCGCCGGGGTCGGGTGGTGGCGGGCGATGCAGACTTACGCCCATGGCCGCTTCAAGCAAGGTGTCGCGCTTGCCGTCCCATGACGGCAGATGGGCCGGTGGCAGCGGTAGCACCTTGTCCAGATTAGGGAAGCGGCGGTCCGAGTCAACGTCGAGTGCTCTGCTAAGAATACGGTATCGTTCTCCACGCGCCGCATCGATAAAGGGCGCAAGCATATAAGACCGGTCAAAAGGATGATCGAATTCAATCCACAGACTGGAGGCGCAGTCTGCGCAACCCAACTTCACACCCTCATGCAACACCTTGATTGCCCGCGCCCGAGTCTCGCTAGTGCGTTCGCCGATAATTCTGCCGTCCGGCGCCCTCGGAACAGCGTACCAGTAAGACAAATCTTCAGCGACCGGACCAAAACCCTGCGCCAATGCGCATTCCATCATCTTGACGCCAACCGGAACGTTGGCCCACATGCTGTCTTTGGGCAGATCCTCCCCGGCCGTCAATTTATTACCTAAAAAAGCCATCGCATGCGGGCTACCCATCTGCGCCGCTTTTTGCCAGAACGCATACGCTCTGGTCACATCGCCTCTGACCCCGGTGCCGTTCATGTGATACGTACCCATGCGGTCATAAGCGGCCGGGATACCCAGACGCATGGCCTGTTCCACCGTTTTGAGCGCCTCTTCAACACCAAATTGCGGATCGCGGCGCTCCAGGTATAAGCTGGCCAGGTTAAGCATGGCTTTCCAGTGGTGCCTTTCGGCCGCTTGGCGCGTCAACTGAACGATCTTTTTGTAGTCGCGGTCGTCGTCCACAGTTTCCGGCCCTTCCAAAGCGCGCGCTTCCAGGAACCAGGCTTCAGCCTCGGCGTCAATGGGCGGCACCTTGGTGGCTTCGATTTCACAGACAAAGTTTGGCACGTGCGGGTCGAACAGTGGCAGGTTTTGATTGCGCGGCAGGACGGGGGCGGCGTTGGTCATATCGCATCCATATAAAAATGTGCACAGCAAGACTGCCAGCACGATCACACCGCGCGGCAGACAATCGACTTGGAAAGGGGAGCGCGCCATACTCAGCCCAGCCGCGTGGTAGAGCTACGCGGGTCTTCCAGCGGCAGGAGAAAACCAGTCATCTTTTTGTCCTTCATATTTTCTGAAATCGCAAATTTCATTTTGCGATTCGTTCTCATCAATTTTTTCCAGTCATCGAAAGCTTTTTCGATCTCAGCCCTGCTGCCGCCACCGCCACTGATGGTATTCCCACTATGCTGCATCCAGATCCGGTTGCGCAGGTCGCGCGCATGTCTGGGATCATCGGTGGCGATGTTGATTTCGCTGTCGACCGCCATGCTGCGCTGATTCAAGTTGGCGCTGCCCAGGGTTAAGAAACCGTCATCGACCAGCAGCAACTTGGAGTGAATATAGATTTCCCGGTAACACCACTTGGATTGCACCAGATCGCAGGTATTGAGCATGGCCACCGATACCTTGAGTCCAAAGGTTTTTTCCAAGGTCATATGATCAGGCTTGTCGATGTCATTAGCATGCAGCACCACCGCCGATCTAACGTCGACTTCGGTTGGCGTGCCGAACTGGTCGTGCACCATCAGCGGCGGTCGCTGGTTCTCCTTTGCGATCAACGCGACCTGCCCGGTCATGCCCTGATGACTGCCCAGCGTGGCCAGCGTGTCGAAAGTACGTGGAATCATCTGCTCGAGTTCCGGCACCGGAATCACGATAAACACATGCATAAACGGCATGTCGTCCACGGTTTTCCCCACTTTGGCGCACACCCGTTTCCACGCGTTTACCACATCCTTGCGCTTTTTCATCAAGCGCTGCGCCCACTCTTCGTACTGAAAGTACTGGTTCTCTATATATAGGTAACCGCCGGCCAGGGTGGCCATGTCGGTCGCCTGAAAATAGATATCTTCGATGCTTTTGTCCTGGTCTTCCGGCTGGGTGCGCACAATTTGCACCGTCGAGTCGCCCGCCACCGCGCGCCGTAGCAGGGCGGCCGGCACTTCGTTGCAATCCGCATTGTAGGCGCGGGTGGTGCAAGCGTTGGCGGCCGCATGGGTGCGGTCGTCACGGGCGCGGTCCCAAGCCGTGGTGAAATTGTGGTACAGCGCAACGAGCGCGCGGCCACCCTCGATGCGGCAAGCGTAATCCTGATAAGGTTTTAAAAAATGGAAGCCATCGTCGTCGCTGACGGAGCGTTCGCGCTGGGCGCTGTCGATGCGGTGCGCCACCGTGTCCCAATAGTCGGTCACGGAGTTCAAGCCCATCACATAGCCAACCGCCTTGCGCCCTTCCTCAAACATGTAATCGATCAGGATCGGCTTTTGATGATGGGTTCCCAGATGCACCATGCCGGCCCGTTCGATCTCGCTTTGGCGCAGGCCGGCCGGCTGGTAGGTTTCGCGCTCCAGGCTGGCGGCGATATCCTTGGCGCTGCCATGCCGCTTGCACACCGTTATGCCCGACAGCAGCCCGCTAAAAGCGGCCGCATACCAGCTGGCGCAATATTCTTCGCGCGCCATCATGAACACGTTGTCAGGATGGCGCAGCGCCTCGACTTGCTTCAGCGACGGTTTTTGCAACGCTTCCTGCTGCATGGCGACGCTGTGCTTGGCGCTGATGGCGTCGGCAGCGTTGCTGCCAGTGCGCGTTTGCCAGCCATTGGTCTGATGTGAATAGCCCGGCATATTGCGTGCTCTCTTGCTGCCGAGCCGGTCATACCACACCAGCAGCCGCACTCTGACGCCGCGCTTGCCGGCGGCGATCAGCAAGTCGCCATAGGTTTCCCCGCGCGGCCAAGTACCGCCGGCGCCGCGCACCAGTTCCATGCCGGGGTCGAAACCCCAGCAGCACAGGTCGATACTTTCCCGGGCCAGCGCGATCTGCGCGGCGATATCGGCAAAGCCTTCCTCGCCGCAAATGAACAGGGCCAGCCGGTTGTTGTGCGTGATGGGGTGGGTGGCCCTGCCTTGCAGGTTGCGGTTTTCCGCGAACCATTGGGTGGTGCCCCTGGCGGTGCGACTCACTTCATCGATATGGGTGGTTTCGATGCGTTTGATGGGGTCGGACATGGATCACTCCTGATATGAGAAAGCCGCACGCGGCGTCATTGGTGCTCGCGGCCGCCGGCCCCGTCGTCCAGGGCGCGCCAGCCCTGGTTGGCGCGCGACTGCTCCGGGTGCGCCGCATCGCTGTCGCCGACCAGCCGCTCGCTCACGCGCAACACCAGCTGCTCGCCATTGGACAACACCACCCGATAGTCGGGCACCCCGTCCTTGTGTTCGATGGTGATACGGCCCGATTGGTCGCTCATGCCCTCTTCCACCTTGGCCGTGCCGCGATACAGGGTGTAGGCCACGCCGGCATGCACGCGCCCGTCCGCCGCGTGGCTGCTCAACTCATAAAGCAAGGTCTGCGGCAGGGGTTCGGGCACCGGCGCCACGGCGATGGGCGGCACATTTTGCGGCGGTAAGGTTTCCAGATTGCCGTGAAAGCGCACCGGCTTGGTTGTCATGAACTGGACCAGGTCGCTGATCTCCAGCATTTGATCGCCGCCCTGCAAACGTATGCCTTTTTTCGCCGTCAGCTGGATCCAGTCGGATTGGCTCATCAACAACAACACCTTGTTGGCGATGATGTCGAGGTCGTCGCTCTGGGCCTGGATCGAGATCTTGCCGGCGGCGGCGACCAGCTTCATGCCGGCCTTGTGCACAAACAGCCGAAACGCTTGCCGCACGCTGGCGAACAGGCTGTCGCCGGCCGCCAACGACAGGTTTTGCCCGGCCGTGAGCACGGTGTGCGCCTCGCTGGCGAAATGGCTGGACTGGGCCGAGCTGGTCTCGATGCCGGCCGGGCTGGCCAATACCAGATGGGGCGCGTTCAGCTCCGGGAACGCCTCTTCGCCGGCGCCACCGATGGCGCAATCTTGCTGTTCCAGCGCCGCTGAGACCGCGACTTGCTGATCCGAATGCTCCTGCGCGCCGCTTTGGAGCGCGGCCTCGGCCAATGCCTGGTGCCGCTCGCGCGCCTGCCTGAGCCGCCGCACCGTTTCGCCCATGTCCTTGATCGGCGATCCGGCGCCGGGGCGCGACTCGGTGGTGAGCAGCATGCCCCTGGCCGCCCGCGCCACGCCCCAGGCTTGGGTGTACAACTCCCAGCCCTGGCCGCGCGCCTCGCGCCGTCCGGCGTTGCCGTCCAGGCGGGTGATCGAACCGAGCGACAGCTGACTATGCTCGTGGTCGCTTTTCAGCTGGGCCTGGATTTGCTGATGGGTGTCGTCAAGCACCAGAAAATTGCTGCGTCCCAAAATGCCATTGCCGCCCGTGGCCGTCAATTCGCGGCTGCGCAGTCCGGTCAGGGCGCGTTGCGCCGGCAGCGCCCAGGGCGGCATGTAATTGGCGTTGTGCACGCCAGCCAACACGAACGGCCGGTCTGGATTGCCGTCTATATGCACCAGCAACACCTCGCTGTCGATCCGATGCGTCGCGTACAGGCCCGACTGATTGCCGGCCCAAGCCATCGCCGAGCGTATCCAGGCCGAGCTGCAATCATTGTTGCGCCCTTCCCGGTCCCAGTGAAATTGCACCCGGATGCGGCCATAGGGATCGACGTGAATCGCGCCCTGCCCTTCCGGCCCGACCACGGTGGCCGTTTGCGGCACCAGTATTTTGGTGTCGATGCTATTGAAACTGCGGCCAGGCCGCCACGGAACGGCCTTGCGGATGCACGTGAAGCGGTTGCTGTACTCGGGCGCCTTCTCGCTCTGCAAATAATTATTGGTGACCAGATGACTTACCTCGAGAATCAGGAAATCATTCTTGCTCGGGTTGCCGCCCGCGCCGTAGCGCACCCTAGCAATGGCTTGGTCCAGCTTGAAGTAACGGCCCGGCACCAGGCGAAAATTGTTGCTAACGCCGTGATACTGTTTCGCGCCTTTTTCAATCTCTTCCATACGCAAGCGCGTCAATCGGTCGCCGTCGGCCAGGTTCTTGATGCCGTGCGCGCCGACATATTCATACGTTTCGATATCGGGCACCCGGCCCTGCCGTATGAGCGTAGGCATCGATGTCAAACGCGGGGTCGGTGATTTGAAGTCGAAAGCGCTCACCGCCACGCTGCCTTGCGTGACGTGCCTGACCGACGACCACTCGCCGATGGCATCTTCTTCCTGCGCGCCGCCATGGCGGTGCAGACGGACCTTGGGATCGCCCTCGATCGGTTCGGCGTAGGTCGAGTCGTCGCACAGGATCAGCTTATGCTCGGCGGCGCCATGCTCATAGAAATGATGCCAACCGGCGGCCTCCAGGCGGCGCTGTACGTAATTGCTGTCGGTTTCGTCGAACTGGCAGGCGTAGGTCATCTCCGGATCGTCGCCATGCTGACGCCAGTCCCACACGGCATGGGGCGCGTAATGGGAAAAGATGCTGCCGATCTGCTGGATCAGGGTTCTGTTGTGAAACAGGCAGTTATTTTTTCGCAGCGCCAGATAATCAAACCAGGGCGCCATGCGGGCTTCGTAAAAGGCAAAGTCCTCGATTTTTTTCAATCCAAAGCTGAGACAGTAACCGGAGAAATAGCGCAGCGAACCATCCTTGCGCACCAGCTCGACACTCAGCAGTTTGCCCAGCATGTCCTTGAGCGCCAAGCCGCGGTCGTCCGACAGCAGTTCCAGCGTGAACTCGAAGCCGCGCGAGACGCTTTCAACCCCGGCCAGCTGATTGACCAATAAATCGGACCCGGGAGCGTTATTGTGCGGGAAAGACATGCGGAGAATGCGATGATGCTGCCGCCCGCCGATCAGGTCATGGATGCTACGCGCCGCTCGATTCATATGCAATCCCAGGTTGACGTCATGCTTCGGAAGCGAGATCTCCATTCTAAAATTCTGCAAATGAACGATATTGATATTGCTCACTGGAATTTTATATTTCCGTTTAGCTAGGCGCGCTTGGGTTTATTGCAAGCGTCGGCGCCACGTCAACGCGTGCGGCTGAGCGGCGTGAACATTGCCGATCCCGGTTTATACTTGCGCTATCGGCGCCGCCCGGCAAGCCGGCAACTTCAAGGACACCCGCGCGCATGCCCCATGACGTCAGCCTCATCACCACCATCGCCGCCGCGCTCGGCTTCGGCCTGGTCTTCGGCTTCATCGCCATTCGCGTGAAACTGCCGGCGCTGGTCGGCTACCTGGTGGCCGGCATCGTGATCGGTCCGGCCACCCCCGGCTTCGTGGCCGACACCGCGCTGGCCGGGCAACTGGCCGAAATCGGCGTGATGTTGATGATGTTCGGCGTCGGCCTGCATTTTTCGCTGGACGACTTGTGGGAAGTGCGCCGCATCGCGCTGCCGGGCGCCATTTTGCAAATCGGCGTGGCCACCGCGATGGGCATGGGCCTGGCGCACTGGTGGGGCTGGTCCATCGGGGGCGGCCTGGTGTTCGGTCTGGCGCTGTCGGTGGCCAGCACGGTGGTGCTGCTGCGCGCGCTGGAGGAGCGCGCCATTCTCGACTCCCTTAACGGGCGCATCGCGGTCGGCTGGCTGGTGGTGGAAGACCTGGTGACGGTACTGGTGCTGGTGCTGCTGCCGCCGTTGGCCGGCTCGCTGGGCGGCAGCGCCGGCGCGAACCCCGACACCCATCTGTGGCGCACCCTGGCCATCACGCTCGGTCAGGTGGCCGGCTTCATCGTCTTCATGCTGGTGGTGGGGCGCAAGCTGTTCCCGTGGTTGCTGTGGCAGGTGGCGCGCACCGGCTCGCGCGAATTGTTTACGCTGTGCGTGATCGCCGCCGCCGTCGGCATCGCCTACGCGTCGACCCTGTTGTTCAATGTGTCGTTCGCGCTGGGCGCTTTTTTCGCCGGCATGGTGCTGCGCGAATCGGCGCTGAGCCACCGCGCCGCGCAGGAATCGCTGCCCCTGCGCGACGCTTTTGCGGTGCTGTTTTTCGTCTCGGTCGGCATGCTGTTCGAGCCCGCCATCCTGGTCCAGCAGCCCTGGCATGTGCTGGCGGTGTGCGCCATCATCATCTTCGGCAAATCGATCGCCGCCTTCGTGCTGGTGCTGGCGCTGCGCTATCCGCCCAAGACCGCGCTGATCGTCTCGGCCAGCCTGGCCCAGATCGGCGAGTTTTCCTTCATCCTGGCCGCGCTGGGCCTCGCGCTGGGCTTGATGCCGCACGAGGGCCAGAGCCTGATCCTGGCCGGCGCGATCCTGTCGATCACCCTCAATCCGCTGCTGTTTACGCTGACCGAACCGCTCGAACGCTGGCTCGGCACCGGCGACCGGGCCAGGCGCTTCGCGCGCAGCGGCGATCCGTTAGCCGAGCTGCCGCCATCGGTCGATCAGAAAAAACTGTTCGGCCAGGTGGTGCTGGTCGGTTACGGCCGGGTCGGCCGCCGCATCGCCCAGGCGTTGACGGCGCGCGGCATCGCCTTCGTGGTGGCCGAGGAAAACCGCGAGCTGGTCGACCAGCTGCGCAAGCAGGGCATCGCCGCCGTGGCCGGCAACGCGGGCGACCCGGCGGTGCTGATCCAGGCCCATATCGCCAACGCCACCATGCTGGTGATCGCCACCCCAGATACGTTTCATGTGCGCGCCATGATCGAAACGGCGCGCGCCCTCAATCCCGACATCGACACCGTGGTGCGCAGCCATAACGAGGAAGAGGCCGCGCTGCTGCGCCAGGAGCGCGCCGGCCAGGTATTCATCGGCGAACAGGAGCTGGCCAACGGCATGACGCGGCATGTGATCGACAGCTTCGAGAAAAAGCAGCGGGGCGCGCATTAAACGGGCTGCGACGGTCGGCCCGCCGCCGATTTGTAACGGCTACGTGCCGCGCTTGTATTCCGACATTGTTTCCCGTAGTCTGGCCGCATGAAATCACTCATCCTCTGTTTGCTAGTGACGTGCACGGCGAGCGCCGGCGCGCAGGGGATGAAGCTTGATCCGGCCAGGCTGGAGGTGGCGGTCAGACGGGTCGAGTTCGACAGCTTGCACTTGTACGAGGTGCAGTCCAGCGGCACGGTGCGGGCCGCGCCGGCGGCGGTGTGGAAGGTGCTCACCAATTACGAGCGCATGAACGAATTCGTGCCGGATCTCGAATCGTGCAAGGTCCTGTCGCGCAACGGCAATGAGGTCATCGTCGAGCAGTTCGGCACGGCGCGCTTCCTGTTCATGAGCAAATCGATCCACCTGGTGGTGCGCGCCACCGAGACACCCCTGTCGTCGATCGACATCGCCCTCATTTCGGGCGACATGAAGCACTACGAGGCGCACTGGGAGCTGGTGCCGATGCCGGAGACGGGCGGCACCCGCATCGTCTACAGCGGCAAGCTGATTCCCGATTTTTACGTGCCCGGCATGCTGGGCGCGAAAATGATCAAGGCCGATATCGAGCGCATGATGGGCGCGGTGCTGCTGCGGCTCGATCAACGCCCGGATCAGTAGCGCGGCCGGCCCGATGCTCAGGCCAGATAGGTGTCGCGGTCGCGCAGTTCGGCGTAATTTTCCAGGTTGCCGATCTTGACCACCACCGGATTGAGGCTGGCCTGCTGCTGCATCGAACGCCAGGCGAACTGCCACTCCTGCTCGTTGGCCTCGGCGGCGGTCTTGGTGAAGGCGGCGCCCAGGGCGGCGCGGGCGCCGTATTCGATGGCGCCGTCGATGCCGGCCCAGCTGGGCAAGGCGCGCTGCACGGCGCGGTGCAGGCGCTCGCCGAATTCTTCCGTGTTATGGATGATCAGGCAGCTGTCGGCGCCGAACAGGTCGAACAGCTGCCGGTCCCACGCTTGGGAAAAGCTCAGGGTCAGGCAGTTGGAGGCCGGGGTCAGGCGGAACTGGCCCAGCGTGAGCGCCAGTTCGAGTTCGCCGCGCTTGCCATAGCGGTGCAGGGTCGGAGGGCGTTGGTAATCGTGCATGCGGGACTCGATAAGTGTAGGGGCGCGAAGCGCGATTTAAGACTGGACCCGGATGTGACGGCGGATGTGCATGCTCTTCGAAGCGATGAAGATCTCGCGCAGCAGGTAGACGAAGCTGCCGATCAGGGACAGCATGGCCAGCACGAACAAGCCGGCGATGTACTGGTCCAGGGCCAGGGTGGTGGTGTCGCCCAGGAACAGCAGGGCGATCACCAGGCAGATGAGCAGACCGCACAAGGTGCTCAGGGCGATCGAATAATTGATCAGGTGGCCGCGCCGGAACAGGATATCGAGTTCGTTCATGTAACCGTCATTGCGGGCGATGTCGAGCCGGTCCTCCAGCACGCGGGTGCGGTCGATAATGCGCCCCAGCCGGTTGGTCAGCACCAGCAAACTGGTACACACGCCGGTGAGCAGGAACACCGGCGCGATCGCCAGCTGAATGATATGGCCTATGTCGCCGAGCTGAATATTCATGAAACCGTTTTTTCGTTAGCGCCGCTGCCGGCGTGCCGCCCGCCGCCGCGCACGCCCACGCGCGCCGCTTTGGCCAAGCCACAGTGTAGCAGCCCGCGCGCGCGGCGCGCCAATCACTGGAAATGACGCAGGCGCTTGAATTGTTCGGTGGCCGTCACCAGGGCCGAGGCGATGCCCGGTTCGAGCGCGCCGTGGCCGGCGTCGGCCACCATCTTGAGCAGCGACCCTGGCCAGGCCTGGTGCAGACGGTGGGCCGACAGGGGCGGGCAAATCACGTCGTAGCGGCCCTGCACGATCACGGCCGGCAGGTGGGCGACGCGGCCGATGTCGCGCAGCAGCTGGTCCGGCTCGAAGAAGCCGCGGTTGACCATGTAGTGCGCCTCGAGCCGGCCCACGCACAGGTCGAGCGCGTCGTTGGGCGTCTCGTCCGGTTGCGGCAGCAGGTACACGCGGCGGCCCTCGTAACGGCTCCAGGCCCGCACCGCCGGCCGGAACTGGGCCGGGTCGTCGCTGAGGATGCGGCGCGCGTAGGCGCTGAGCAGGTCGGCCCGCTCGGGTGCCGGAATGGGCGCGGCGAATTGCTGGTGCAGCTCGGGGTAAAACCAGCGCACGCCGTCGATGAACCAGTCGATTTCGGCCTGGGTGCACAGGAAGATCCCGCGCAGCACGAAGCCCAGACACGCTTCGGGGTGGGCCTGGCCGTAGGCCAGCGCCAGGGTCGAACCCCAGGAGCCGCCGAACACCAGCCACTGGGCGATGCCGAACTGGCGCCGCAGGCGCTCGATGTCGTCCACCAGCAGTTGTGTGGTGTTCTGGCGCCATTCGCCGTGCGGGGTGGACTGGCCGGCGCCGCGCTGGTCGAACAGGATCACGCGGTAATGCAGGGGATCGAAAAAGCGCCGGTGCTGGGGCGACAGGCCGGCGCCGGGGCCGCCATGCAAAAACAGCACCGGCACGCCGTCCGGATTGCCGCACTCTTCCCAATAAATGGTGTGCAAGTCGTCCACCGCGAGCGTGCCGTGCCGGTGGGGCGAGAGCGGAGGAAACAGCGGCATGGTGGCGTCCGGCATGGCGATCCTTTCAACGGTGAGCGCTGATTATAAGAGCGCCGGCCGCGCGCGGCCGGCGCGGGCGCAAAAAAACCGCCCGCGGGCGGTGTGCGCATCAAGCCGGCCCGAACATCAGGACATGTGCTGACCGCCGTTGATCGAGATGTTGGCGCCGGTGACAAAGGCCGCCTCGTCCGAAGCGAGGTAAGCCACCAAACCGGCCACTTCTTCCGGCTTGCCCAGGCGCGCCATCGGAATTTGCGGGATGATTTTGGTGTCCAGCACTTCTTGCGGAATCGCCATCACCATCTTGGTGCCGATGTAGCCGGGCGAGATGGTGTTGACGGTCACGTTTTTGCGCGCCACTTCCAGCGCCAGCGACTTGGTAAAACCATGCATGCCGGCCTTGGCGGCCGAGTAGTTGGTCTGCCCGAAAGCGCCTTTTTGGCCATTGACGGAAGAAATATTGATGATCCGTCCCCAGCCGCGCTCGACCATGCCGTCGCACACCGGCTTGGTCATGTTGAACACGGAATCGAGGTTGGTGCCCATCACGGCGTCCCAATCCGGCTTGCCCATTTTTTTGAACGTCATGTCGCGCGTGATGCCGGCGTTGTTGACCAGCACGTCGACCGGGCCGATCTCTTGCTCGACGGCCCGCACGCAGGCCTGGGCCGACTCGTAATCGGACACGTCGCACGGATAGGCCTTGAAATCGAAGCCCATGTCGCGGGTGGTGGCCAGCCATTCGCTGACCTTGGTATTGCCCGGTGAGTAAGTGGTCACCACCCGATAACCAAGCGCGGCCAGTTTGATGCACACCGCTTCGCCCAGACCGCCCATACCGCCGGTTACTAATGCCACTCTTGCCATGTTATGTCCCCTCTTTTTATCGTTCCACTACGAAAATAATTTAATCGCGCTCGATGGCCAGGGCCACGCCCATGCCGCCGCCGATGCACAAGGCGGCCAAGCCTTTTTTGGCGTCGCGCCGTATCATTTCATGGATCAGGGTGACCAGGATGCGGGCGCCGGAGGCGCCGATCGGATGGCCCAGCGCGATGGCGCCGCCATTGACGTTGATCTTGCTGGTGTCCCAGCCCATTTCCTGGTTGACGGCGATCGCTTGCGCGGCGAACGCTTCGTTAATTTCCATCAAGTCCAGATCGGCGTGGGTCCAGCCCGCTTTTTTCAAGCACAGGCGGGCGGCCGAGACCGGCCCCATGCCCATCAAGGCCGGGTCCAGGCCGGACGAGGCATACGCCTTGATGCGCACCAGCGGGGTCAAGCCCAGCTCTTTGGCCTTGCTGGCCGACATCATGATGACGGCGGCGGCGCCGTCGTTGATGCCGGACGCGTTACCGGCCGTGACGCTGCCCTCTTTGGAAAACGCGGGACGCAGGCCCGACAGCGATTCCAGGGTGGTCCCGGGCTTGATGTATTCGTCGCTGTCGAACACGACGCTGCCCTTTTTCTGGGCGATTTCCAGCGGCAAGATCTCATCTTTGAACTTGTCCGCCTTTTGCGCCGCCTCCGCCTTCAGTTGCGACTGCACGGCGAATTCGTCCTGGGCCGCGCGCGAGACTTCGTATTTCTTGGCCACGTTCTCGGCCGTGATACCCATATGGTACTGGTGAAAGGCGTCCCACAAGCCGTCGACGATCATGGTGTCGACCATTTTGATCTCGCCCATGCGCACGCCGTCGCGCGAGCCGTTCATGGCGTGCGGCGCGGCGCTCATGTTTTCCTGGCCGCCGGCGATGACGATTTCGGCGTCGCCGCACTTGATGGCCTGGGCCGCCAGATGGGTGGCTTTCAAACCGCTGCCGCACACCTTGTTGATGGTGTAGGCCGGTATGCTGTTGGGCAAGCCGGCCTTGATGACGGCTTGGCGCGCGGGATTTTGGCCCACGGCGGCGGTGAGCACCTGGCCCAGGATCGCTTCGCTGATCAGATTCGGATCGAGGTTGATACGGGCCAGCAAGCCCTTGATCACGTGCGCGCCCAGTTCGGCCGCCGGCACCTTGGCCAGACTGCCACCGAATTTGCCCACAGCGGTACGGCCCGCGGCCACGATTACAACGTCATCCATTTGCTTCTCCAATATTCTGACCTCTGGTCAATAAATTAAACTAGCGACAATCATCACATTGACATTCTAACGCGCTGCCTGCCGCTATTCCAGCGCCGCACACATGTCCGGCGCTGCCCGCCCCGCTTTTTATCCAGGCTAGCTTTCCCTATGCGCTGGCCGCGGCGCCGAAGCCGGCCGGGGCGGCGGCGAAGGTCTGGCCCGCTTGCTTGAGCTCGGCGGCCGCCTGCTCGCCCTTGCGCGCCATTTGATCATACCCCGACTGGGCCTGGTCGATCGCGCTTTTGAAAAAGCTATTGATCGGGGTGGCGGCGGCGGCCGGCGCCTTCTTGACCACGTCAACCAGCTCGATCAGTTTTTGCTTGGACACGGCCGCTTCCTGTTGTGCCACTTGGGAAAACTTGGCGCGGCTGTCTTGCACCACGCTGGCCGCTTGGCGGCCGTAGGCCTGGGCGCGCTCCATGGCTTGCTGCGACTGGCTGGTACCGACGGTCAACCATTCCTGCGTGCTTTTGGCCGCCAGAATTTGATTGGCCGCCACGGTGGCCGCCGCCAGCGAGGTCTTGAAGGCTTCCACGTTCACGCCGATGGCGGTGGCGCCGCTGTCGAAAGCCGCCTGGGCGAACGCGTGGGCGCTGACCAGCTGGGCGTCGATGGCGGCTTTGGTAGCGCGCGACAATTGTTCAGAAATAGCAAACATAGGTTTCCTCGTCGGTGGGGTAGGCAGTGCCGCGCCTTGATGCGCCGCATGGACTTCCATCGTAGCGGCGCTGCATTGGCTAACATTTGATCTGAGTCAATATTATCAGCCAGACCATGGCCGAAGACTCACCAATTGTCACTAAAACAATATTCAACACGGGCGAGCGGCCGCTTCCCGGCATGCGCCCGCCCTGGGCACGCCTGTGACATTTTCCGACCGCGCCCCGCACGCGAGGTGCGCGGTCCGACTTTTACGGATTTTTTTCAAGTAAAATGCGGCAAACTCACCCGATTTTGATGCTTGACGTTAAGCAACATTATCAACTTGGCTTGGATAAATTGAAACTCGGCCTCTGCGGCTACCTATAAGCGAACTTATGCCCATCAGCCCGCTCCCTAAGCCAATCGAAATCAAAATTTCCACCGTGGTCGCCGTGTCCGTTGTGCTGCAATCGGCCGATGCCGCCGCGCTCGATGGGGCGCTGCGCGACATGACGGGCGGGGTGGCCGATTTTTTTGAAGACGATCTGGCCGTGATCGATGTCGCCCTGCTTGGCGACAGCGGGCAAGAGATCGACTGGGCGGCGCTGACCGCCTTGCTGCGACGCTACCGCTTGCACGTGGTGGCGGTGCGCAACGCCACCCCGGCCATGCGCGACGCCATCCTGGCCCATGGCTTGAGTCTGGACAATCCGGCCAAGGCGCGCCAAGCGGCCGACGGCGCGCCGGCCGCGGCGGCGCCCGCGGCGCCTTCCAGCGCGGCGCCTTCCAGCGCGGCGCCCGCCGGCGCGACGCCGCCGATGCCGACCATGATCATCGACACCCAGGTGCGGGCCGGGCAGCGCATTTATGCGCGCGGTTGCGATCTGATCATCACGGCCGTGGTCAACAACGGCGCCGAGATCATCGCCGACGGCAGCATCCACGTCTACGCCGCCCTGCACGGGCGCGCGCTGGCCGGCGCCTCGGGTAACGCGGCGGCGCGCATTTTCGCCCTCTCGATGCGGCCCGAGCTGGTGTCGATCGCCGGCGTCTACCGCACCTTCGAGGATGGCTTTCCGCCCGAACTGGCGCGCCTGCCGGCACAAATTAGTCTGGCCGGCGACCGAATCGAGATATCATCGGTCAGTCCCGCCAGCCGCTCTACAACGTAGCCTTCAGCTAGACAATTAAAAAGGATCTTTTGTGGCAAGAATTATTGTTGTGACGTCCGGTAAGGGCGGGGTGGGGAAAACCACCTCCAGCGCCAGCTTTTCAACAGGGCTGGCCATGCGCGGCCACAAGACGGCCGTGGTCGACTTCGACGTCGGCTTGCGCAATCTCGATCTGATTATGGGCTGCGAGCGGCGCGTGGTGTACGACTTGATCAACGTGATCAACAAGGAAGCGTCGCTGACCCAAGCCCTGATCAAGGACAAGCACTGCGACAATCTGTTCATCTTGCCGGCCTCGCAAACGCGCGACAAGGATGCCTTGAGCGAGGACGGGGTCGAGCGCGTGCTCAACGAACTGATCAACATGGGGTTCGAGTACATCATCTGCGATTCGCCGGCCGGCATCGAGCATGGCGCGCTGATGGCGCTCACCTTCGCCGACGAAGCGATCATCGTCACCAATCCGGAAGTGTCGTCGGTGCGCGATTCGGACCGCATCCTCGGCATCATCCAGGCCAAATCGCGGCGGGCCCAGACCGGCGGCGAACCGGTCAAGGAACACTTGCTGATCACGCGCTATTCGCCCAAGCGGGTGCAATCGGAGGAAATGCTGTCGTATCAAGACGTGCAGGAAATTTTGCGCATTCCGCTGGTGGGCATCATTCCCGAATCGGAATCGGTGCTGGCCGCCTCCAATCAGGGCAACCCCGCCATCCACTTCAAGGGCAGCGACGTGGCCGAAGCGTATCAGGACGTGGTGGCGCGTTTCCTGGGCGAGCAAGTGGAACTGCGTTTCACGCAATACGAGAAACCAGGCTTGCTACAGCGCATTTTTGGAGTGAAGTGACATGGCCTTGCTCTCTTTTCTATTTCCGTCCAAGCCTAAAACGGCGTCAGCGGCAAAGGAACGCCTGCAAATCATCATCGCGCGCGAGCGCAATGGCCGCGGCGGTCCCGATTTCCTGCCTGCCCTGCACAAGGAATTGATCGAAGTCATTTCCCGCTACACCAAGGTGAACGCCGAGGACATCAAGATCTCGCTGGACCGCCAGGGCAATCTGGAAGTGCTCGACGTCAACGTGGTGTTGCCGGACGCTTAAACCGCGCGCGGACGCAGTGCCAACGTCCATCGATCGCGCATCCATCGATCGCGCGTCGTGCATGGATCGGGCGTCCATCGATCAAGCGTCCAGCAAGCGCCGCGCCACTGCGGCGCACGCGTCCACATGCTGATAGCCGATCTGGCGAAACATGGCGAAGCCGATCGCCGCGGCCGCCACTTGCCCGGCCAGCGGCACCAGCCGCGTGGCCTGTTTGCCCGCCATCTTCACGCCGCCACGCCGCAATAGCGGCAGTAGCAGCTGGCGGCTGGCCAGCTTGCCCACCATGGCGCCGCCCATGCCGGCGGCCACTTGGTAGGCCATCAATTTCAATTTCGGATGCAGCCGCTCGATTTGCTCCGGGGTCAGACCGAATTCGTGGTTGACCTCGTCGATCAGGCGGGCAAACAGGCTCAGGTCGGAAATCAAGTCCAGGCCGGGCAAGGGCAAGGCGGACACCGCGGCCGAGACGGCGGCGCGGCGACGCACCATTTGCCGGCAGCGCGCGCGGATGGCGTCGACCTGCTCGCCGCTGGCGGGCATCAAAGTCCAACTATTTTGATGAGTGAGCATGTATTCTCCTATACGCATGGCACGGCCAACCGCGCCGGCGCGGTCCGATAGTGACAAACTATTGCTGACAGTGTAGCGTGGATCGCCGATGGGGCACGCACGCCTGACGGCGCGAGCAAGGTGGGGACCGGTGTTCATTTGCCGCTACTTTTGGTACATTTTGTAAATCTCTGTTATATTAAAGTGACTATTCCTCAATATTTACGATAAGCAGCTTTTCTTGCCCGGCGGCTTATCATTTCACATCGCAGAATCATGAGAATTGTCGTACTAGATAACGAACGCAGCCAGTCGGAATTGATTTGCCAAGTATTAAGTTCAGCGGGCCACATTTGCCACTCCTTCCAGAGCGGCAAGGATTTGCTGGGCCAGTTACGCAAGGACAGTTACGACATGCTCATCATGGAATGGCAAGTGGCCGACCTGGGCGCGGCCGACCTGGTGCGCCGCGCGCGCGACAAGTTGCCGGCCGGCGCGCCGGTGCTATTTATGACCAACAGCACCGGCGAGGATGACATCGTGGCCGGTCTGGCCGCCGGCGCCGACGATTACATGATCAAGCCGCTGCGGCGCGGCGAACTGGTGGCCCGTACCCAGGCCCAGCTGCGGCGCGCCTACCCGACCCAAAATGGCGCCGAGCAACTCCAATTCGGTCAATACGTGTTTGAGACCCGCCCCGGCCGGCTGCTGATGGATGGCGCCGTGCTCGACGTCACGCACAAGGAGTTTTACCTGGCGCTGCTGTTTTTCCGCAATATCGGGCGGCCCCTGTCGCGCGCCTACATCCATGAGGCGGTGTGGATACGCGACACCGCCCTGCCCTCGCGCACCATGGATACCCATGTCTCGCGCGTACGCAACAAATTGCAGCTCAAGCCGGAAAACGGGTTCCGCCTGGTGCCCGTGTACAGCTACGGTTATCGGCTGGAAAAACTGGGCGCTTGACGAATCCCGTCCGGGCTTCCCGTCCGGGCTTCCCGTACGGGCGCCCGCACGCGGCGCGGCCCCATCCGCCCCCCCCATCTGGCGACTCTATCTGATTACTCCCGGCAAGCAAAATTACCATGCCTGCTTGCTGGCCGGTACATCACGCTATAATGAGCGCATCACGAATTTCATTCGCCCGCCATGCAACTGCTCGCCGTCGGCCTGAACCACACCACCGCACCAGTGTCGCTGCGCGAACAACTGGCTTTCGCCCCTGAGCAATTGGGTCAGGCGGTGGTGGCGGCGCGTTCCTGGTTCGAACGCATCGATGCGCGCGGCAATGATGAAGCGGCAATCTTGTCCACCTGTAATCGCACCGAATTGTATGCGGCCAGCGACGTGCCCCATCCGCTCGACGCGAGCGCCCATTTCCTGGCCGATTACCACAAGCTCAACTACGCCGAACTGCGCCCCCACCTGTATATGCTGCCCCAGCACGAGGCGGTGCGGCACGCGTTCCGGGTCGCTTCCGGGCTCGACTCGATGGTGCTGGGCGAGCCGCAGATCCTGGGCCAGCTCAAGGACGCCATGCGCAGCGCCGACGCGGCCGGCGGCCTGGGCACCTATTTGCATCAGCTGTTCCAGCGCAGTTTTTCGGTCGCCAAGGAAGTGCGCAGCACCACCGCCATCGGCGCCCACAGCGTGTCCATGGCGGCGGCCGCCGTGCGCCTGTCGCAGCGCATCTTCGACAAGATTTCCGAACAAAACGTGCTGTTCATCGGCGCCGGCGAGATGATCGAACTGTGCGCCACCCATTTCGCGGCCCACAACCCGAACAGCATCACGGTTGCCAACCGCACCATGGAGCGCGGCGAACAGCTGGCGCACCGTTTCAACGGCCGCGCCATCCGCCTGGCCGACCTGGCCGAGCAGCTGTCGCGCTTTGACATCGTCATTTCCTGCACCGCCTCGTCGCTGCCGCTGATCGGCCTGGGTTTGGTGGAGCGGGCCGTCAAGGCGCGCCGCCACAAGCCCATGTTCATGGTCGACCTGGCCGTGCCGCGCGATATCGAGCCGGAAGTGGCGCGCCTGAACGACGTGTTCCTGTACACGGTCGACGACCTCGGCAAGGTGGTCCAGACCGGCATGGAAAGCCGCCAGGCCGCCGTGGCCCAGGCCGAATCGATCATCGACGCCCGCGTGCAGTCTTACATGAGTTGGGTCGACGACCGCGCCATGGTGCCGGTGATCCAAGACATGCAGGAAACCGGCGAAGCGATGCGTCTGCTCGAAGTGGAGCGGGCCCGCAAGATGCTGGCCAAAGGCGCCGATGTGGACGCGGTGCTGGAGGCGCTGTCGAAGGGCATCACCGCCAAGTTTTTGCACGGCCCCCAGCAAGCGCTGCACCGGGCCCATGGCGCGGAGCGGGCCCATCTGGCGACCCTGCTGCCCCAGCTGTTACGCGGCCGCCGTTAGCGCCCTGGCCGACCCGCGCCGGGCGAGCGTCGCCCTGGCATGCCGCGTTTGCCTTTTTCGTTCCCCTTTTTTATATCGAGCACCATGAAACCCTCAATGCTGTCCAAGCTGGATCAATTGGCGAACCGCCTGGTGGAACTCGACGAGTTGCTCACGCATCAGGAAGCGACGGCCAATATGGACCATTACCGCAAGATGAACCGCGAGCACGCCGAACTGGGCCCGCTGGTGGCCTTGTACCGCGCCTATCTGTCGGCCGGCGATGACATCGGCGAGGCGCAAGCGATGCTGGCCGATCCCGACATGAAGGAATTGGCGCAGGAAGAGATCGAATCGGCCAAGGCCACCATGGCCGCGCTGGAGCTGGAATTGCAAAAGATGCTGCTGCCGAAAGACAGCAACGACGAGCGCAACATCTTTCTTGAAATCCGGGCCGGCACCGGCGGCGACGAATCGGCCCTGTTCGCCGGCGACTTGCTGCGCATGTACACCCGGTTCGCCGAGCGCAGCCGCTGGCAGGTGGAATTGGTGTCGGCCTCGGAATCGGATCTGGGCGGCTACCGCGAAGTGATCGTGCGCCTGATCGGCAACGGCGCCTATTCGCGCCTGAAGTTCGAATCGGGCGGGCACCGGGTGCAACGGGTGCCGGCCACCGAAACCCAGGGCCGGATCCACACCTCGGCCTGCACGGTGGCGGTGATGCCGGAGGCCGACGAAGTGGAAGACGTCAACATCAACCCGGCCGACCTGCGCATCGACACCTTCCGCGCCTCGGGCGCGGGCGGTCAGCACATCAACAAGACCGATTCGGCCGTGCGCCTGACCCATCTGCCGACCGGCATCGTGGTCGAATGCCAGGACGACCGCAGCCAGCACAAGAACAAGGCCTCGGCGCTGAAGGTGCTGGCCGCGCGCATCAAGGACGTGCAGCTGCGCGAGCAGCAGTCGAAGGAAGCGGCCACCCGCAAGAGCCTGATCGGCTCGGGCGACCGCAGCGAACGCATCCGCACCTACAATTTTCCCCAGGGCCGCATGACCGATCACCGCATCAACCTCACGCTGTACAAGCTGGACTTCATCATGGATGGCGATTTGAGCGAGCTGACCAACGCGCTGGCCGCCGAGCACCAGGCTGAGCTGCTGGCGGCCCTGGGCGACTAACAACGGCGCCGCCGCCGGCTCATCGGGCCGGCACTTATGCGAAAATGGGCCATGCCGGGCCGGCGCGGCGCCGGCTTCACCGCCCAACCTGATCGGACCGTCCAAAATGCATACACGTAACATGCTGTTCGCCGTCGCCTTCGCTTGCCTGGCCGCGCTGGCCGCCGCCCTATACTTGCAGCATTTCAAAGACATGCTGCCCTGCCCCCTGTGCGTGATCCAGCGCTATATCTTCCTGGGCATCGCCCTCGCTTGTCTGCTGGGGCTAGCCTTCGGCAAGGCCAGGGTGGGCGCGGCCGTGGCGCTGGCCGGGGTGCTGGGCGGCATCGGCACGGCCGGTAAACAATTGTACGTGCTGGCCCATCCCGGCCTGTCGTGCGGCATCGACCCGATCGAAACCTCGCTCAACAAAATCGTCACGGCCCAATACCTGCCTTTCCTGTTCAAGGCCGACGGCCTGTGCGAGGACGCCACCATGCCCTTTTTCGGCCTGTCGATCCCGCAATGGTCGATGGCCTGCTTCGTGCTGCTGGGCGCGGCGCTGGTATGGGCGCTGGCGCGCCGCAAATGAGCCAGGCCGACGTCCCGGTCGCGCCCGGCGTCACCCTGGCCGCGCTGCAACGCCAGCCGCTGCTGGACCCGGTCGACCAGCGCGTGCTGCTGTGCCACGCGCTGGGCCTGACCCGGGTCGGCTTGATCACCCAATCGGAACGCCGCCTCACCGGCGACGAGGCGGCGCGCCTGTCGGCCCTGATCGCGCGCCGCCGGCACGGCGAGCCGGTGGCCTACATCGTCGGCCGGCGCGAGTTTTTCGGCTTGTCCTTCGAGGTCGGCCCGGCCGTGCTGATACCGCGTCCCGACACCGAACTGCTGGTCGAACTGGCGCTCGAACGGCTGGCGCCGCAAGCCCGCGTGCTCGACATGGGCACCGGCAGCGGCGCCATCGCCGTCGCGCTCGCGCACAGCCGGCCCGACGCCACGGTCAGCGCGCTTGACGTGAGCGCCGAGGCGCTGGCGCTGGCGCGCCGCAACGCCGCCGGCAACGGCGCCCAAGTCGAGTTCTTGCACAGCGACTGGTATGAGGCGGTGGCCGGACGGCGCTTCGACATGATCGTCTCCAACCCGCCTTACATCGCCAGCGGCGACCGTCACTTGCGCGAGGGCGACTTGCGCTTCGAGCCGGCCGGCGCCCTGACCGACCATGCCGACGGACTGGCCGCGCTGCGCCGCATCGTGGGCGCCGCCGCCGCCCACTTGACGGGGGCCGGCTGGCTATTGCTGGAACACGGTTACGACCAGGCCGAGGCGGTGCGCGGCATGCTCGCCGCGCAAGGCTACCTGCAAGTGCACAGCTGGCGCGATCTGGCCGGCATCGAACGGGTCAGCGGCGCCCGCCTGGCCTGAGCCGCCCACGCCGCTCTACTCGCCCACGCGCGCCATCACAGGGCCGGCCGATCAAACATGCCATCGGTATCGATGATGTAGCGCCGATGCGTCACGCCCGCTTGCACAGGGCGGGAACCGGGCGGGCCCACCCGCCACTCATCGATCAATCAAGGTGTTGCGTTGCAGCAATCTCCGCTGCGCGTACCTTGTCGCCGCGCGAGCGGCGCCGGCGATGTATTTTGCGGAGAAATAGAACATGTATGCGATCAATGGCGCCCAATCACCAGTGCCACCAGCGTCCGGTGCGCTAGCCCAACATTATCCGAATGTGCCGTTTCAAGCTATCCGGCTGAACCACAACCCGCATGACGCGCAACTGGCGGCATTGCAAAATGCGCTGGGCGCGGTCTGGAACGCCGCGCCGGCGTCGGCCCAATCGGCGCGCGCCAGCCTGAACCTGAAAAACATGGGCTTGTGCGGGATCCGCTCCGCCGCTCAGCTGTGCCCGCGCTGGCTCACATCCATGGATCTCGACAACAACGCGCTCCTGAACAATCTGCCCAACGACTTGCCCGACCAGTTGCGCCAGCTATCTGTGCGCAACAACCGCAGCTTGCACCGCTTGCCCGACAGATTGCCGTCCGGGTTGACGATCGAAGTGGGCGGCAGTGGCCTCACGCCCGAATATTTGCGCCTCTGGACGCAAACGCATCCAGGGGCCGCGGTCCGCTTCACCAATAACGGCGCCGAGATCGGCGCCGACCACCCGGCCGCCGTGCGCCACGCCGCTAACCGCGCGCGCGGCAACTTTGAAGCGCGCCTCAGCCGCCAGGCCGACAGCGCGGCGGCCCCTGCCGTCCGCTCCGGGCCAAGCCGGCGCTTGCCGGTCGGCAGCGGTGTGGCGGCATACCTGGTGGACGATGACGATTCCGGCAGCGCCAGCGAGTCCGAGCGTTCAGTGGCGCATGAGGAGGTGGGCGCGCACGACACCTTCGCCACGGATGACATGGCGCGGGCCCTGGCCGCGTCGCTGTTGGCGCCGCAGTCAGGCGGCGCCGACGCGCACGCCGTGGCGATGGACGGTTGCGCCCACCGGCTCGCGCACGCGATGGCGTTTTGGCTAAGCGAGGAGATCGAGCCGAGCGGCGAGTCGCTCACCATCGCCCGCCAATGCGTGGGCCATCTGTACGCGCTGGAAGAGCAGGACGACCAGGGCGCCAAAAAACGGTCCTCGCCCGAGATCGTGGCCGATCACGTGGCCCGGCTGGACGAGTTCGCAGAGGCCCTGGACCGGGTCAAGGACACGGCCTCGTTCCGCGATGGGGTGGCCGCGGGCCAAGCCGGTCAACGCCGAAAGGTGGTCGACATGGTGCAATTGATGGCAAGCGACAAAGAGCTGTGCGGCACGGTGCTGATCGCCATGCAAGCGGCCGCCAGCACCTGTCCCGATGCCTTGGCCACCGAGGGCCTCGATATGATCGACGCGATGTGCACCACCGCGCGCTCGATCCGTGAAAACTGGACGCCGGAAAATTTTTACGGGAAGATGCGGCAGCAACTCAAGCGCGAGCACATACGCACCCAAGTCAACGACATCGTCCAGCGCATGAAGAAGAACTATGGCGCCGAGCTGATGAACGCGATCGAGAAGAACCACCGCGCGCTCAATTCCACCTTCTTTCACAAGCCGGGCGTCATGCTGGCCGATCTGGTCAATGAGGATCACGTGGTCAGGCGCAACGGCAGCATCAGGGTGCGCCATCCCGACGACGACGAGAACGCCACTTATGACGCCACCCCGGCCGAGCGCAAGGCGTATGTCAAGCTGCAAGCGAGCAAAAAGATCGATGAAGTCGAGGTGTTAAGCGTCTGCCAGAAGATGATGGAGTACCGCGGCCTGCTCAGCGATGTGCAGGGCAGCCTGTACGGCGACATGCACTACAAGAATGCGTATTCCGAGACCCTGAACGTCACCTCTGGCGAGTTCGACCGGATGGCGCGGCGGGTGAAACTGACACGCGCCGACGTCATCGCGCGCATGACCAGCTGGGATCACTGGACGGACTTTATGGACCGCAACGGTCATATCGATGCCGTGCGCGGCAGTCCGGAAGTGCGGCGCCACGACGCGGCGCGCGCGGCGCAGATGGAAGTGCTGCGCGAGCAGCTGGCCGATTTTGTCGAGGCGCACGCGCCCGACCATCCCGAGGCCGGGCAGGATTTTTCCTTGCTCAACAATCTCATCACCACCCTGGGCACCCCGGTCGTCACGCCGCACGAACTGCTGCGCCGAGGCGGCCAAGACGCCAATGCGATCACCTTCGCCGACAAGCAAAAACACCGCGGCGAAGGCGGCATCCGGCTGGCCCAGTTGCAAGCGGAGGCCGGCGCGCGGCGCGAGCGGGAGCCGGACCCGCGCCGCGCCAACCCGTCCACCGGCAGCCGCCGCGTGCGCGTCTCCGAGCGCGTGCCTGAGCGGGTCTCCGAGCGCGGGTCTGGGCGGGTGTCCGAGCGCGAGCACGGACGCGACGCCGATCACCACCGCTCGCGCCACCATGGCCGGCGCACCCACGAGCGCGGGGCCACCCGGCGCGACGCCGACGCCACGGCGGCCGACGGCCAGCGCCAGCGTCGTAGCCAGCGCGCCGAGGCCGGTCCGGCGCAAGCCGATTTTGAAGCGGAGCGGCTGGCCTTGTTCAAGTCCGTCGTCAAACAGCTCAACGACCAGGGCGACACGCCTTATGAGGCGGCATTGCTGAAAAAGACCGAGGAACTGGTGACGCCGTATTTGCCGCAACCGGCGCCGGCGCCGACGCGCAGGTTTCGCCACACCCGGTAAGCGATCACGGCCGGCCGATTGATATCGCTGCGCGCCGCCCCGGCACGCAAATCGGCACGCGCCCCTTTCAAAATTGGTAAGATGGCAATCGATCTCCATTTCTGCCGCGGCGCCGGCCCCGGCGCGCAGGGCGCTTTTTGACGGCGCCGACGTGCTTGGCGGTTTTCGGTTACTCTCAGCACCAATAATGTGTTCGCTGGACAAGAAAGGAAGATAAATTGCCGAAGCTATTGACCCGCCGCCTGGCCCTGCTGGCCGACGACGCCCACCGCCCTTTGCTGGACGGCGGCCTGCGCGGCATCGAGCGTGAAACCCTGCGGGTGGACGGGGCCGGCCATCTGGCGGCCAGCCCGCACCCGGCGGCACTGGGCGCGGCCTTGACCCACCCTGAAATCACCACCGACTACGCCGAGGCGCTACTCGAATTCATCACCCCGGCCGAAACCGACATCAGCCACACGCTGGCCAAGCTGGACGGCATTCACCGCCACGCCTACACCAAACTGGGCGGCGAGCTGCTATGGAGCCAATCGATGCCCTGCCAGCTGCCGGCCGAGCCCGAAATCGACATCGCCTGGTACGGCAAATCGCATTTGGGCATGCTCAAGCATGTGTACCGGCGCGGCTTGGCGCTGCGCTACGGCAAAGCCATGCAATGCATCGCCGGCATCCATTACAACTATTCGGTCGACGAGCGCTTGTGGCGCGTGCTGGCGGCCGATCCGGCCACCCGCTCCGGACGCGCCATCTCGCCGATGGCGATCCAGTCCGAAAGCTACCTGGCCATGATCCGCAACTTCCGGCGCTACAGCTGGTTGCTGATGTATCTGTTCGGCGCCTCGCCGGCCTTGGCCTCGAGCTTCTTGCGCGGCCGCGCGCACCAGCTCGACACCCTGTCGGCCGACACCCTGTTCCTGCCCTACGCCACCAGCTTGCGGATGAGCGACCTGGGCTATCAAAACGACGCCCAGTCCGGCCTGCGCCCCCACGAAAACAGCCTGGACGATTACGTGGCCGCGCTGACCAAGGCCGTCAACCAGCCTTACCCGCCGTACGCGGCCTTGGGCACCAAACAAGACGGCGAGTGGATACAGCTGAGCACCAACGTGCTTCAAATTGAAAACGAATACTATGCGACCATTCGCCCCAAGCGGGTGATCCGCACCGGCGAGCGGCCCTTGCAGGCGTTATGCCTGCGCGGCGTGCAATACATCGAAGTGCGCTGCATGGATGTCGATCCCTTCGAGCCGGTTGGCATCAGCCTGGAGGCGGGGCGCTTCCTGGACGCCTTCCTCATGTTTTGCGCGCTCGACGACAGCGCACCGATTACGGCCGAACAAAGCGACATCTACACCGACAATTTCGCCCGCACCGTGAAGGAAGGGCGCCGCCCGGGCCTGATGCTGCGCCAGGACGACGGCGCCGTCACCTTGCAGGACTGGGGCCGCCAGCTGCTCGAACAGATGGCGCCGGTGGCCGCCCTGCTCGACGCGCGCCGCACCGACAGCGCGCACGCCCAGGCCATCGCCCTGCAAGCGCTCAAACTGGACGACCCGGAGCGCACCCCCTCGGCGCGCGTGCTGGGCGCGTTGCGCGCCAACGGCGGCTCGTTCGCCGATTTCGGACTACGCCAGAGCCAGGCCCACGCGGCCCACTTCCGCGCCGCCCCGCTGGCGCCGCAAGACCAGGCCCATTTCGACCAGCTGGCGGCCCAGTCGCTGCTTGACCAGGCCGCGCTGGAGCGCAACCAGCGCGGCAGCTTCGACGACTTCGTCCAGGCCTACCGCGCCAGCAACCTGTGTCCCGATAAATAAAGCGCGCGCGACTGGTCCATCACCTTTGGGAGGTCCACCGTGCTCACCTTTTACAACGAACTGCACGGCCAGCACCACGGCCGCCACGCGCTGTACCGGGGCGTGCCGGTGCCCTGCCTGGACACCCCGCAGCGGGTCGCGCTGGTGCTGGCCGAACTAAACCGGCGCAACCTGGGCGCCATCGTCACCCCGCACGGGGTGCCATTGCACTCGCTCGAGCGCATCCACAGCCCGCGCTACCTGCATTTTTTGCGCCACGCCTGGCAAGACTGGCTGGCGCTCGACCCGGCCAACGCCGAGCAGGACGCCTTCGCGTCCGTATGGCCGATCCGCGGCCTGCGCGACGACATCGAGCCGGCCGACTTTTGCGCCAAACTGGGCTTGTACTCGATGGACAGCGGCACAGCGCTCACGGCCGGCACCTGGAGCGCGGCCAAGAGCGGGGCCGACTGCGCCGTCAACGCGGCCCACGCGCTGCGCCTGGGCGAGCGCGCCAGCTTCGCGCTGACGCGCCCGCCCGGCCATCACGCGGGGGCCGACTTTTACGGCGGCCACTGCTTCCTCAACAATGCGGCCCTGGCGGCCCAGCATCTGCTTGACGACGGCGCGCGCCGGGTCGCCATCCTGGACCTCGACTACCACCACGGCAACGGCACCCAAAGCATCTTCTATGAGCGCGCCGACGTGCAGTGCATTTCGCTGCACGCCGACCCGCGCCACCACTACCCGTTTTACCTGGGCCACGCCGACGAGACGGGCCGGGGCGCCGGTCTCGGCTACAACATGAACTTGCCGCTGGTGCAAGACGCCAGTGCGGCGCACTGGTTCGCGGCGCTGGAAACGGCTTGCCTGCGCCTGGCCAGTTACGGGCCGGAGGCGCTGGTGGTCTCGCTCGGGGTGGCCGCCTTCGCCGGCGCGCCGGCGCCGCACTTCGCCCTGCAAGGCGGCGACTTCCTGCGCATGGGCGAGCGGCTCGCCTACCTGGGCTTGCCGACCGCCTTCATGCTGGAGGGCGGCCGCGCGGTGACCGACATCGGCATCAACGTGGTCAATGTGCTGGAAGGCTTTGAAACGGGCTGATCGATACTGACGGCCCGTGCAGACTGCACGCTCGACGCCATGTGGAATGCACGATATTGGTCACCGTCGGCCCGGCTGAGGCCGGTGAGGATACGAGGCTGTCTTGGCCCGTCGTTAGTGGCCACCGCCGGTGTTGGTACGGCCACTGTCGACCGGCACCGTGTGGGGAGGTGTTTTGCCCTCGACACCGTGCGGATTGGCGCCGCTCACCCCATTGGCGGCGGCCGGATTGTCATTCGCTGGACTGGTCGTGGCCGAACCGGCGGCGTTGCCAGTATTGTCCGCATTGCCGGCCGGGCTGTTGGCGGCCGCCGTTCCCCCTGAGATGCCCGGCGTGGCGGCAGCCGTGGTGCCACCGGCATTGCCACCGCCGCTACTGCCGGCGCCGCCACTGGCACCGGACGAGGTGGCAGTACCGCCGGTGGCCCCTGCGGTGCTATTACCCGCGCCCGTACCAGGCGAGTTCAGACCTGGGCCGTTAGCCTCATTTTTGCAGCCACCCAGCACGGCGGCCAACAGCGCCGCCGCCACTGCCGCCTTAACTATATGACGTTGATGTGTCATCGTAACTCCCGTGAAATTGGTTTGTCATCGTATTCTCCCTGTCGACCGCATCGAATCGACGCAAGGAGTCCAAAACGCAGGAGCAGTGTAGGGTGGCGCGGCAAATTGGTATATAGGAGCCGGGTTGGCCTGTATGTAGGAGCCGCCCCACCACTTGGGCTGCTTGGCGAACGGGACGGCGGCAGTGATGAATCCGGGACGGCCCAAGTGTCAAAATATTCGTCATCATAATAATGATAAAACTCGGATAGCTCCTACATTCATCGTCGAGTCTGCCCTACATACGCGACGTGGAAAAAGATTTATGATCACCAAATCGATCAGGAGGCATAATGAAACTGTCTAAACAATCCCGCATTCCAGCCCTAGTCTTTAGCCTGTTAGGAGCATTATTAGCAGGATTGCTTTTAGTATTTTTAACAATGGGACATTAAAATGTCCTCGAAGCATCCAGGTCCCGAATTCAACTTCCCGATTTCATTCACACTCCAGGGGGGGTAGCGTTTTGGAGATATCTTTCCTGCGTTGCGCACCGTACCTACCCATTTCCTCCGAAAGGAAAAGTCATGACCAACGATAAAGATCACATCCTCCATCCCGGGGACCAAGCGCCTTGCGGAACCCCTGGCACCGGGGAAAACGTGTGCGGCCAATGCGAAGGCCGAGGAAAGCTCGACGACGGCCAAGAGTGCGCAAATTGTGGCGGGACAGGGATCGTTATCGAGGCGATCGGTGGAGGCTAGGAGTTTGCCGGACTCGATTCAAGGGAACGCGGCCCATGTACCGCTGAAGAATTAGCCCGCCCAATAACTGAGGCGCTAGTCGAATCCGAGTTCTCGACGAGCGTACGCGAAGCGGAACGAACTGTGGAGAGAAATGTTAAAGTGGAACTTACGCAAAAGCAGTTTGATGCATTGGTCAGCTATACGTACAACATGGGTGGCCGCAGAGCATTGCCGGTATGTGATCTTTTGAACGCAGGTAATTTTGACGGGGCAGCAAAGCGAATTTCAACGGAAATATATGGTAGAACAAAAAAACATGGAAAGCCCGTCAAAGTTTTGCTACGAGGCTTAATATCCCGTCGAGTGGAGGAAAGCGCACCTTTTCGGAAAACAAAATGAAACAGCCGTTAGGTATTTTATTAACGAAATTTTTGCTGCCGCTCTTTATTTTAACGCTCTCATCAAACTCAAACGCGGCCGATCAAAATAACGATATTTACGGCCACTGGAAGATCAAATCCATTCTGGGGGGAGGGATTAGCAGCTTATCGGAACGTGAAGAACGTTCATATATTGGAAAATCAGTAATTATCTCACCTACAAAGTTTTATTTTAATCAAAAAACTTGCTGGCACCCTCCCTACACCCGAAGCTCGGAAAATGTCGATAAATATTTCGAACGCGAGTGGCGTGCGGATGTAACAGATATTCCTTTACCAAATCCAGTTACAATTGTTGACGCAGGATGTAACGTTTTTTATCTGATGAAAAAGAACGTCATTATCATCGCCGAAGATGGGGTGTTTTTTGAAGCGGTACGCACCCCCAAATAAGCTTGTGCTCAATTTTCCGCTGTAGCGTCACGGCCCGGAGCTGAAGTCGAATCGGCCGACTTCGCCCCCGCCGATTGACGCCGTCGCTCATGAGTCGTCTTCCGACTTGCGGTCTGGCGTCCTATCTCGGCCAGACGCGCTTCACTGCTTGCTTCGCCCGCTCGGCCTGATGGTGCATTGCAAATTTGTTGGCCCGCCCGACCACGCACCTGCCTCGACTGAACTCTCGGCATATGCCGTGTAGCGCTCGCGCCGCACTCTGCCAAACGAATGTTGAAACTGGCGTGAGCGACAGTCTTGTCCTGGCACCGATCCGCGCGGTTGAAAGATGGCAAGCCCTATGTTTTGTTGTTTATCGTTAAACAAACGATATAATCGTTCGCCCAATATAACCACCGAAAGGAAATACATGTCCATCGAAAACGTCTTATACCGCGCCCATGCCACCACCACCGGCGGCCGCGAAGGCCAGTCGGTCTCTTCCGACAAGGCGCTTGAGGTCAAATTGACCACCCCCAAAGAACTGGGCGGCAACGGCGCCTTCGGCACCAATCCCGAGCAATTGTTTGCCGCCGGCTATGCGGCCTGCTTCATCGGCGCCATGAAATTCGTGGGCGGACGCGACCAGATCGCCGTGCCGGCCGATACCTCGATCGACGCCACGGTGGGCATCGGCGCCATCGAAAACGGTTTCGGCATCGAAGTGACGTTGGATATTTCGCTGCCCGGCCTGGATCTGGCCACCGCCGAAAAACTGGTGGCCGCCGCCCATATCGTGTGCCCCTACTCGAACGCTACCCGCGGCAATATCGACGTTACCCTGAACATCGTCTAAGCGCAGGCCCGGCGCCTGGCCGGGCCGCGCGCCTGGTCCCGCGCTTATTTACGGCTTGGTCAGCGCTAGCAGCGCGATCTCAAAGACCAAGCCGGCGTTAGGCGGAATCGGACCTTGTCCGCTGCTGCCGTAAGCCAGATTGGCCGGCAGCACCAAAACGCGCTTGCCACCCACTTGCATGCCGACCACGCCCTTGTCCCAACCGGCGATCACCGCCCCGGTGCCCAGGGGTGAAGTTGAAGGGGGTGCCGCGGTCGACCGAACTGTCGAACTTGGTACCGCGCGAGTTGGCGGCGTCGGACTGATACAACCAGCCCGTGTAATGCACGCTGAGTTTGTCGTTGGCGGCGGCCCCGCTGCCGCTAAGATTTCCTCCCCACGATCGGACACGCGTATATGACGATGCAATGGCAATGGCTCGGTTTCGAGCAGATGAGCGGCGCGGAGCTATATCAAACCTTGGCCTTGCGGCAAGAGGTGTTCATCTTGGAGCAGCGTTGTTTTTATCGTGACCTGGATGGCCACGACTTGGCGGCCTGGCACTTGCTCGGCTGGCGCACGGTCGACGGCCAGCGCCGCCTGAGCGCCTATCTGCGCTGCCTGGCGCCCGGCGTCAAGTTCGCCGAAATGTCGCTGGGCCGGGTGGTCACGGCGCTGGATGCGCGCGGCAGCGGGATCGGGCGCGAACTGCTGGAACAGGGGATCGCCGGCGCGCGCCGCCGGTTTCCGGACGGCGCGATCCGCATCGCCGCCCAGCAGTACCTGGAACAGTTTTACCGCGCGCTCGGTTTCGAGACCGTCTGCGCCCCGTACGACGAAGACGGCATCGCCCACGTCGACATGCTGCGGCCCGCATCCGGGCCGCCCATGCCGAGCAAGCGCTAGCGTTGGAAGCAGCTGGCCGCGCCCCCGCAACTAATGTAGTTGGTGGACACGCCCAGCTGATCGCTGTTGCGGCCGTACAAGCCGACAAATTTGAAGCCGGCCGCGCTGGTCGGTTTGTTCTCTATCGTCACCGACTGGCTGCTGCGGCCATTGATGATGTCGGCCTGGGCGCCACGATCCTTGCCGTCGCAGCCGCCGATCAGGCACACCGACACGTCCTTGCCGCTAATCACACGGTTGGGCACCCAGCCCACCACAAAGGTGCTGGCGCTGCCATCGTAGGCGGCCATCGCGGTTTTGGTGGCCGCGTCCATTTCCATCCACGGGAAGCCGGCCAGGGCCGCGAACTTGGGCGGCATGCCTTCGACCCGTTTATATAGCACCACCGGGGTGCCGCTGGCGGCCACGTCGGCATACAGCTCGACCTTCACCTTGCGGCCCCGCTTGTAGAAATTGTCGATCAGCAGATCGCCGGCGGCCGCCGCGGCATCGGCGCTTTGGCCCATGCCGCTGTCGCCCAAGGACAGCCAGCTGCTGCCGCAGCCGCCATTGTTGCCGTCGTTATTGGTCGAGACGATGGCCAGGCGCGCCCGCTCGTCCGGTTGCACGGCCGCGATGCAGGCATCGGTCAAGGTCAGCGTCACCAGCGGCGTGGTTTCCCAGGCGCTGCCGTCCAGACTGCGCTGGTAGACCTTGGCCGCGCGCACGCCGGTGGCGCTCACGCCGTCGGTGCCGGTGATGTCGAACGATAGCGCGCGGGTATAGGCCAGGTCGGCGATGCTGCCGGGCGGTAGATCGGCGCGCGAGGTGCGCTGCACGGCGGCGCCGATATGGATGTCGTATACCGATTCGCGCCCCAGCAGTTTCCAGCCCATGTTGGGCCGCAGTACCACGGCCAGCTCGGCGCCGTCGAAGGAATTTTCGCCACGCACGATGTTAAAGCCGACCATGCATATCTTTTGGTTGGTATCGGTGGTGAAGTCGCAATCGCGCAAGACCGGATTGGCCACCGCGCCGCCCAGCAAGCCGCCCATGTCGACGAATTCGCAGATCTTGGCCGGGGCGGTGGCCTTGGTCACCAGGGTCTGGTCGTCGAAATCGAGGGTGAAGCTGTCGTCAAACAAATTGGCGGCGGCCATGCGGCTGACGCAGGTGGCGCGGTCGGCCGCGCCGATCGCCGTGCTCATGCCTTGCACGAAGAGGGTGGTGATGCCGCTCAGATCGACGTCGGGCGCGCTGCTGGCCTTGATGGTGCCGGCGGCGGCCGTGGCCTGGTCAAGAAACACATTGCCGGAACCGATGATGCTCTCCATCTGTACGAACGACTTGTTGCTGCCACCATCGATGCCGGTGCTGATCTTGATCGAATCGAGCACCTTGTCGATGCCGCTACGGTCGGCCGTGAAGGCGGTGGTGGCGAAATCGATATTGCTCACCCCGGCCTTGGCCAGCACGTCGGCCAGCGCCACTTTCAGCTTTTGGCTCTGCACTTCGAGCGCGGCGGCGCTGGGCGGGGCCACCGGCGCGGTGGGCGAGAACATGGCGGCCGGGTCGCCGCCCAAAGCCAGCGCCACCGTGGCGTTGGTGAGCGGCGTGACGTTGGCCACCCCGGCTTGCTGCACCACGGAATACAGACAGGTGTAATTGGCGTCGACCACGCCGCACCCCTGCACGCTGTACGGGCCGGTGGTGCCTTCGGTGGACACGCCGCTGTAGGTGCCGTCGGCGGCCGCGATGGCGCTGCGCGTGACCCCGTTGGCATCCTTGACCGTGACGGTGGCGCCCAGCATGGGCGCGCCCGAGGCGACGGTGCCGGACATGGGTTTGGACGCCACCGTCACCGGCGGGGTGACGGCGACCGGGGCGGAGGAACCGCCGCCGCCGCATCCGCTGAGCAATACGGCCGAGCCCAAAGCGGCGATGCCGCCGCCGGTGCGATAAAACGAAGCAAACTGACTAAGTAGTTTCATGAATCCGCCCTTGAAAGAAAACCGCAACGGCCGCCGGCAGCCAAGCTGCGCGGTGGGTGTGGTAAGAGCTTATCGACGGTGGAACCTACTTCTTTAATGGGTTGCGTATTCGTCTGGATTGCCAATTTGTGTGGCTTGCCAGATCGTATTGCACGACGCGCAACGCGTCCGGCGCGTGCCGGACGCGGCCGTGTCAGATCTCGACCTGGGTGCCCAGCTCGATCACCCGGTTGGGCGGAATCTGATAATAATCGGCGGCGCCGCGCGCGTTGCGCGAAATGGCCACGAACAGGTGCTCGCGCCACGGCGCCATGCCCGAACCGGGGGCCGAAATGACGGTCTGGCGCGCGATGAAGAACGACGTTTCCATCATCTCGAACGGCAGGCCCAGGCAGTCGCACAGGGTCAGCACCTTGGGGACGTCAGGCTCGTCCTTGAAGCCATAATGCACATTGACTTGATAACAGTGGTGGCCCAGCTCGACCACCTTGACCTGCTCGGCTTCCGGCACCCACGGTTCTTCCACGATATGGACGGTTAAAAACACCACGCGTTCGTGCAGCACCTTGTTGTGCGACAGATTGTGCAATAGCGCGTGCGGCACGCCATCGGTTTCGCCGCGCAGGAAGATGGCGGTGCCATGGACCCGGGTGGGCGGCACCACGAACAGCGACGACAGGAATTCTTCCAGTGGAATGGCGTGCTTGTGCAGATTCTGAAACACCAGCTCGCGGCCGCGTTTCCAGGTCAGCATGATGGTAAACAACACCGCGCCCAGCAGCAGCGGAAACCAGCCGCCGTGGAACAACTTGAGGGTGCTGGCCGAAAACAGCATGATATCGATCGCGATGAAAAAGCCGGTCGCGGCGAAACACAGCCACAGCGGCAAATTCCAACGGTAACGGATCACGAAGAAGGTCAGCACCGTGGTGGCCAGCATGGTGGCGGTGACGGCGATGCCGTAGGCGCCGGCCAGCTTGTCGGACGAGCCGAAGCCGACCACGGCGATCAGCACCACGATCAGTTGCATCCAATTCACCGCCGGGATATAGATCTGGCCGATCTCGCTCTCCGAGGTGTGCAGCACGCGCATGCGCGGCAGCAGGCCCAGCGCGATGGCTTGCTTGGTCATGGAAAAGGTGCCGGAAATGGTCGCTTGCGAGGCGATCACGGCCGCCATGGTCGACAGCACCACCAGCGGGTACACGCTCCAGCTGCCCAGCTGCTGAAAGAAGGGGTTGGAGATGGCGTCCGGATGGGTGATCAGTAAACCGCCCTGGCCCAGGTAATTGAGGGCCAGGGCCGGGAAGGTGATCAGGAACCAGGCGGCGCGGATCGGCTTCTTGCCGAAATGGCCCATGTCGGCGTACAGCGCCTCGGCGCCAGTGAAAGCGAGCACCACCGCGCCCAGGGCGATGAAGGCGGTCATGCGGTTTTCCAGCATGAAGCGCACCGCGTGCCAGGGATTGAGGGCGGCCAGAATGTGCGGCGCGGCCGCGATATTAATCACTCCCATCACCGCCAGGGCGAGGAACCAGACCACCATGATGGGGCCGAAAAAGCGGCCGATGCCGGCCGTGCCGTGGCGCTGCACCGCATACAGCGACACCAGCACCACAATGGTGAGCGGCACCACGAAGCGCTCCAGCCCTGGGGCCGCCACCTCCAGACCCTCGATCGCGCCCAGCACGGAAATGGCGGGAGTGACCACGCTGTCGCCGTAAAACATGGTGGCGCCGAACACGCCCAACAGCATCAGCCAGTAATGCCAGCGCGACGCCTTGCTCACCGAATTGAGGGCCAGCGCCATCAGGGCCATGATGCCGCCCTCGCCCCGATTGTCGGCGCGCAGCACCAGACTGACGTATTTGAGCGAGACGATCATCGTCAAGCCCCAGAAAATGAGGGAAATGACGCCCAGCAGATTGGGGGTGTTGAGCGCCAGGCCGTGGTTGGGATCGAAGATGGTCTTGAGGGTGTACAGCGGGCTGGTGCCGATATCGCCGTAGACGATACCGACGGCCGCCAGGGTGAGGGCGGCCAGATTGCTCTTCTTATGAGACGCGGTCAAGATAGCACCTGTTGTTGTTTTGGTGCATTGCACAATAGTTTATGTAATAGTAAATAGCAAGAGTAATTTGTCATGGCCAGGTGTGCGATGGACAGGCCGCGCGGATAAGACATGGTTGCCGAGCGGGCGCGGTGCGGCCATTGTAACCGTGGCGCCGCGCGGGGTCGGGAAATGCATGCTCAGCGGCGGCGTGGCGAATCGGCGATAATGACGCTCCGGCCCCGCGCGGGGCGCGCACCACGCGCGCACAACTTCAGCAGATCGATCCCATGAATTCAGGCATGCTTTCCGCCGCCCTGGCATTTTTATGCTGGGGCCTGTTTCCGCTCTATTTCCACGCCCTCGGCGAGGTGCCGCCCTTGGAGATTTTGGCCAACCGCATGGTGTGGTCGCTGCTGTTTCTGCTGATCGTATTGACGCTGCGGCGCCAATGGGCCTGGGTCGCCGACGTGGCGCGGCGGCCGCGCGTGATCGCCAGCTTCGTGGCCAGCGCATTTTTGCTATCGGCCAACTGGTATATCTATATCTGGGCCATCAACCACGGCCACGTGATCGACGCCAGCCTCGGCTATTTCATCACCCCGCTGCTCAATGTCGTGCTCGGCTTTCTCATTTTGCACGAGCGCCTGCGCCGCCTGCAATGGCTGGCGATCGGCTTGGCCGCGTGCGGCGTGCTGTGGCTCGCCTGGCAAACCGGCCACCTGCCCTGGATCGCCTTGCTGCTCGCCGCCACCTTCGGCGCTTACGGCTTGATGCGCAAAACGGCCGCCCTGGGCGCGCTCGAAGGGCTTTCGTTTGAAACCCTGATTTTGTTCCCGCTGGCCTTCGGCTATGTGGTGTGGCTGAGCATGCACGGCCAGAATACCTTCCTCAGCACCCCGTCCGACGGCACCCGCTGGCTGATGGCCGCGTCCGGCCCCATCACGGCCATCCCCCTGCTGCTGTTCGCGGCCGGCGCGCGGCGCCTGCCGCTCGCCTTGCTCGGCTTGCTGCAATATATCGCGCCCACCATCCAGCTGCTGTTGGGCGTGCTGGTGTTTCACGAAACGTTTACGGCCGAGCGCCTGGTCGGCTTCATGGTGATCTGGAGCGCGCTGGCCCTGTATGCGGCCGAGGGCTTGTGGACCGCGCGCCGTGCGCAGCCGGTGGTGCCGGCCTGAGTCGTCCTTAACATCGCAGCAATAACTAGCTGGATCGGGACGTTTATCGTATCCTGAGCACCTTCCGTTTATCACCCGAGATACCTCAATGGCCAATTACGTCTATACCATGAACCGCGTGGGCAAAATCGTCCCGCCCAAACGCCAGATCCTGAAAGACATCTCGCTGTCGTTTTTCCCCGGCGCCAAGATCGGCGTGCTGGGCTTGAACGGCTCCGGCAAATCGACCTTGCTCAAAATTATGGCCGGGATCGATACCGACATCCAGGGCGAAGCGGTGCCCATGCCGGGCTTGAACATCGGCTATCTGCCCCAAGAACCGGTGCTCGACCCGGAGCAGACCGTGCGCCAAGTGGTGGAAAGCGGACTGGGCGAAGTGTTCGAAGCGCAAGCCAAGCTCGAAGCGGTGTATGCCGCCTATGCCGACGAGGATGCCGATTTCGACGCGCTGGCCACCGAACAGGCCCGGCTGGAAGCGATCATCTCCACTTCCGATGGCGGCAACTTGAATTTGCAGCTGGAAATGGCGGCCGACGCGCTGCGCCTGCCGCCCTGGGATGCCAAGATCGGCGTGCTGTCGGGCGGCGAAAAGCGCCGCGTGGCGCTGTGCCGGCTGCTGCTGTCGAAGCCCGATATGCTGCTGCTCGACGAGCCGACCAACCATCTGGACGCCGAATCGGTCGATTGGCTGGAGCAATTTTTGCTGCGCTTCCCCGGCACCGTGGTCGGCATCACCCATGACCGCTACTTTCTCGACAATGCCGCCGAATGGATCTTGGAACTCGACCGCGGCCACGGCATTCCATGGAAAGGCAATTACAGTTCCTGGCTGGAGCAAAAGGGCAACCGGCTCAAGCAGGAAGAAGCGACCGAATCGTCGCGCCAGAAAACCATCGCCAAGGAATTGGAATGGGTGCGCCAAAATCCCAAGGGCCGCCAAGCCAAGAGCAAGGCCAGGCTGGCCCGTTTCAACGAATTGTCCGAGCACGAATACCAGAAGCGCAACGAGACGCAAGAGATTTTCATCCCGGTCGCCGAGCGTCTGGGCAATGAAGTGATCGAATTTAAAAATGTCTCGAAAGCTTTCGGCGACCGTTTGCTGATCGATAACCTGAGCTTCACCATTCCGGCCGGCGCCATCGTCGGCATTATCGGTCCCAACGGGGCCGGCAAATCGACGCTGTTCAAGATGATCACCGGTAAGGAGCAGCCCGACAGCGGCGAGGTGGTGATCGGCCAGACCGCGCGCGTGTCGATCGTCGACCAGAACCGCGATTCGCTGGGCGACAGCAAGACCGTGTTCGAGGATGTCAGCGGCGGCGCCGATATGCTCACCGTGGGCCGCTTCGAAATGCCGTCGCGCGCCTATCTGGGACGCTTCAACTTCAAGGGCTCGGATCAGCAAAAAGTGGTGGGCAACTTGTCGGGCGGCGAACGCGGCCGGCTGCATCTGGCCAAGACCTTGCTCATGGGCGGCAACGTGCTGCTGCTCGATGAGCCGTCCAACGATCTGGACGTGGAAACCCTGCGCGCGCTGGAAGACGCGCTGCTTGAATTCGCCGGCAGCGTGATGGTGATCTCGCATGATCGCTGGTTCCTGGACCGCATCGCCACCCATATTCTGGCGTTCGAGGGCAATTCCCAAGTCTCTTTCTTCGACGGCAACTATCAGGAATATGAAGCCGACAAGAAAAAACGTCTGGGCGAGGAAGGCGCCAAGCCCAAACGTATCCGCTACAAGCCGCTCACCGTGTAGCAAGGCGCCTCGGCGCGTCGCCTTGGCGCCTCGCCTTGGCGCCCGCGAGGGCGGGGCCGCATAAAAAAAGCAGCCCCGCGAGGAGGCTGCTGGCGTCGAGGAGGACGCGGGGTAAGCGGATCGGCGGGCCATCCGGCCCGCCATGACTTTAAGTCTTAAAAATTGTATTTGGCGCCAAACGACAGGGCGCTGGACTTGCGGCCGTAGTCGCTGCTCTTGCCGTAATGCTCGTACTCGGCGATCAGCGACACGTTTTGATTGATCGCATACTGCGCGCCCACAGAGGCATACAGGCCGGTCTTGCTCTCGCCGCTCAAGCCGGCGGCCGCGCCGCTGCCGCTCACGCCGTCGTGATTGCGCGCCGCGCCCAGCTTGCCGTACACGGACGCTTGTTCGTTGATCGGCATGCTGGCCTTGCCGGCCAAGTAGAACGCATGCGAATCGGTTTCAATGCGGCCGTTGCCGCCGTTGGCCGTGTAGCTGTAATCCTTGCTGCCGAAATCGGTGTAACCGGCTTCCACTCCCCAGGTCTTATCGATATCGTAACCGCCGAATATTTTCCCGGCCGACTTGTAGCCGCTATGGTCGTCCGCGCTGGTGGCGTTTGGCACGTCGAATTTATAGCGGCTGGCGGTCACGCCGGCGCCCATGTAGGCGCTTTGAGCGTAGGCTGAAACGCTCGACAAGGCGGCGCCGCTTGCGATCAAGGCAATCAATGCTTTTTTCATGATGATCTCTCAGAAATGTTGGGGACTCACTAGGGGTCGCAGTTCCATGAAATGCGATAAAGCCAAGATAGCACCCAACAATTGCCACGTCCGTCGCCGTTTCGTAAAAAATGTGACGAGATGTAAGCCGAAAAATGACACCAAGAAACGAAGAAATATCCTACACAATATTCCTGAAAGTCAGGTTCACGCGCGGCCCGCAAGGCTTGCTCTGCTTGTTGATGCCGTGGCGCCAATGAGCTTGCGTGGCGCCCGCCATGAGCAGCAAGCTGCCGTCGCCGAGCGACAAGGCGATACGCTTGGGCAGCGTCTTGTGCTGCAAGATGAAGCGGCGCGGCGCGCCGAAACTGAGCGAAGCGATCACCGGTCGCGGCCCCAGTTCCGGCTCGTCGTCGGCGTGCATGCCCATGCTGTCATGCTGGTCGCGGTAATAGTTAACCAGCACGCTGTTAAAGCGGTGGCCGGTGGCCAGCTCGACCGCCTGTTTCAATACCAGCTGCAAAGGTGTGAATGGCAAGGGTTCCAGCGTCATGCCGGAATAGCGGTAGCGCGCCTGGCCATGCCAGGCCGTCAGGCGCGGCTGCAAGTGACGTTTGCCCCACACCGTGATGTGCTCGGCGCGCCAGGGCGCCTCGGCGATCAGGCGCGCCAGGACATCCGGCTCGGGCAGCGCCAGCGTGGGGAGAAAATACAGTTCGCCATCGTCGATCGGGATCGGCGTGAGCGCGGCATTGGCGGACAATAAATCCATGGCAGTGGACTTGCGTGGGGCGGGAACGCTATCATAAACCGTGTCCGCGCCGCGCGCCTCGAGGCCGCTATTTCAACGCCCAGTCCGACAGGCTGTCAGGCGTACGCTTCGGCCAGCGACATCACGCGCGGCGTGACGCTGATGCCGATGGCGCCAAACAAGCTTTCAATGGCGGCCATGTTGGCGGCGCACTCTTCGCCCGTCCAGCCCTTGAACAGGTCGGTGCCATCCTTTTGAAAATGCAGGTCGAGCACTTTGCCGCGGTCTTTGTGCACATACCCGGAACTATATGTATTTTCAAAGCCGAGCGCCTTGAGCTGTTCGAGCACCTGCGTGGGCGGATGGTCGGGATCGGTGGCCATGAAGATGCCAAACGTCTTACCGGGCGGCTTGGCCGCGATATCGACCTCATAAATCCCCGGCGCCTTGCTGACACTGGTACTTTTCAAAAATAGCATGCTGCTCCCCTTGTTCGGTACCTCGGCCCCGCCGATCCAGCGCCGGCGCCAGGCCGGCGCCACCGCGCGCGACCGCTCACTTTGGCGTCTCGTCGAAACGTTTTAGAAGCCAAGCTTATTGCGAATTGCCGGGTTTGTCGATCAATCCGGCGCATTTTGGATCAAACGCGACAATCGGCCCGCGCGCCAGCGCGTTTACGGGGCAAGATTGACATTTGCATAGGTCCATCGGCATGCCGGCGCGTTCAACGGCCGCGCCGGCGCGCCGCCAGCGCGGCCGTGGGCGCCACCAGCGCGCGATACAAGTCGCCGGCCGCGCCGTCCCAGCGCTCGACCGCCTCTTGCTGGCGCGCCACGGTGGCCAGGTCGCCGCGCGCGAGCGGCCCGCTCAAGGCTTGCGCCGGGCCCAGACGCAACACATTGGCCACCGTTTCCGTCACCAGCGGTTGCACCAGCTGGCGCGCCACCGCCTCGTCGATGCCGGCCGCCTGATAGGCCCGCAGCGCCGTGTCGAGCAAGGTCACCAGATAATTGCTGGCAAACACAGCGGCCGCGTGATACACGGTTTTGGCTTGCGCATCGATCATCACCGGGCGCGCGCCGGCCGCTTCCAACGCCGCGCACAACACCGCCAGCGCCGCCGCGTCGCCCTCCACCCCGCAAAAAGTGCCGTCGAACGCACGCGCCACCGCCTCCGGATCGGCGAAGCTGCGCACCGGATGCACGCTGGCCACGCGCGCGCCGGCCAGCCGCGCCGGCGCCAGCGCGCCCGCCGCCAAGGCCCCGCTGCAATGGAACACGATGGCGCCGTCCAGCGCCACGGCGTCGGCCAGGGCCTGGCAGGCGGGCACGATCCGGTCGTCGCCCACCGCCAGCATGGTGACGTCGGCCCGGCGCAGCGCGCCATGGCTGGCCACGGCCGTGCCGGCCCCGATGAAGGCCACCGCTTCGCGCGCCGACTCCATCGAGCGGGTCAGCACATCTTGCACCAGCAAGGCGCCGCTGGCGGCGAAGCGGCGGCCCAGCACGCGGCCCACGTGGCCGGCGCCCACCAGATTGAGGGTCAGCATCCGGCCAACATCGGGGTCAGCATCGGCCGACATCAAAAACCGGCGCCCGGCTGGGCCAGGAAGGCCAGCTCTTGCGGCGTGGATATGCGCCCCAGAATGCGATTACAGTGCGGGAAGCGGCCGAAGCGGGCGATCACATCGCGCTGGCGGCGCGCGTAATCGAGCATGCCGGCACATCCGCCCGCGTCGCGTTCGAGCGCGGCGAACAAGTCCACCGCCAGCGCCTGCATGGCGCCGTCTTCGGCGTGCTCGCACGGCAGGTAGACAAAAGCGCGCCGGCGCGCCGGCAGCGCCAGATGGGCGCCTGAATCGCGCAGCCGGCGCGCCGCCTCCAGCGCCAGCGCGTCGCCGCCCAAGGCGGCCGGGGTGTCGCGGTACACGCGGTACGCATTACGGGTGAATTGATCGAGCAGCAGCAGGCGCGCCAGCCCCGCGTCCTCCCACGCGCGCAGTTCGCCGGCCACGGCGCGCGCGATCGGAACGCCGAAACGCTCGCCTATGTCGCGGTCGAAGCGCGGGTCTTTGCGACACCACTCGGGGCGCGCGCCGCGGCCATCGGCGCCGGCCGGCGCGAACCAGAAATCGAGCACGGCCTGGGCCTGGGGATCGATGGTCATCGTGATCTCAATTGCGCGCGTGCGACAGCTTGAAGCTGGCGATGCCGTCAAAGGCGGACAGTTCGGCGGCCAAGTCGGAAATCGAGGCCCCGCTACGCTTGCTGAGCGCGATGGCCACGAAGCGCCACTCCTGCATCTGGTCTTCGCTGCCGATCATCATCGAGCCGCTGGCGATTTCATAGCCGCGCTTGAGCGCGATGCGGCGCAGCGCGTCCTCGCGCGGAACGAAATCGCGCTTGAAGCGCATGGTGATGGCCACCGCGTGGCGCGAGGGCAGCCACTGCTCCAGGCGCGAGATGAAGATCATCGACATGGCGCACAAAAAGGCCAGGCCCATGGCCGACAGATAAAAGCCGACCCCCACCATCACGCCAATCACCGACGAGGCCCAGATCGAGGCGGCGGTGGTCAAGCCGCTGATGTTGAAGCCCTCGCGCATGATCACGCCGGCGCCCAGAAAGCCGATGCCGGTGACGATGCCCTGCACGATGCGGGTCGGGTCGGTCGGCCCGATCGTGCCGCCGTGGCCGCCGAACCAGAACTCCGGATAGCCGCCGATCACGGTCAGGGCGGCCGAGGCCATGCACACCAGGCCGTAGGTGCGCATGCCGGCCGCGCGGCCGTGATACGAGCGTTCGTAACCGACCAGCAGCCCGAGCAGCAAAGCCCCGGTCAGGTTCATCAGGATCACGCCGTTGGTGGCCAGTTCGGCCATCGACCAATAGGAACCCAGAATATCAAGCGTCGGCATGGGCGGCTTTCAGATAAGGCTGGTACACGACGACCCGTTCAGGGCGTTTTTTTATTGAGCTGCTTTTCAAACGCGACATCGAGCTTGCTGACGCGGCGCGGCTTTTGCGGGCCGGTGGCGTTGACGAAGGCGACGAAGTCGGCCAGTTCGAGCGGCGCGCACAGGGCCGGTTGGCCCGGGCCCTCGGTCAGGAAAAACAAGCCGCCGCCGGTCACCACCATGCTGTAGTGGGCATTGCCGCTGCGTTCCTTGAGCCGGTCGACCGCCGTGGCGGCCCGGGTCGAGCGCCCGCTCATAGCGCCACCGTGCGCGCGTTCAACCAAGCCAGCGCGGCGCCGCTCACATGCGGCGCCAGGCGCGCTCGCACCGTGGCGTGGTAATCGTTAAGCCAGCGCAGCTCGTCGGCGCGCAGCAGCGCCGACTCGATGCAGCCGGTGTCGATCGGGCACAGGGTGAGCGTCTCGAAGCGCAAAAACTCGCCGAAGCCGCCGCTCTCGCCCACCCGGTTCAAGACCAGGTTCTCGATCCGCACACCCCACTGGCCCGGCCGGTAGATGCCCGGCTCGATCGAGGTGATCATGCCCGGCTCCATGGCCGTATG